>JBKQNE010000262.1:0-133338 GCA_052146355.1 Binataceae bacterium (SeqCode)
GGCCAAGAATGCCATCTTGATAGTCGAGTTTGCCAAAGCCGAGCTCGAGAAGGGAGAGTCGATAGTTTCGGCGGCGCTCAAGGGCGCCCGCGTGCGTCTGCGGCCGATTCTCATGACCTCGTTCGCGTTCATCATCGGCCTGTCTCCTTTATGGAACGCTTTGGGCGCCGGCGGCCAAGCCCGCCGTCTGATCGGGACGGTCACGATAACCGGCATGTTCTTCTCCACCGCCTTCGCAATCTTCCTCATTCCGGTGCTCTTTGTCCTTGTCGAGCGGATGTCGCATCGCATTAAGGGCAAGCCGCTAGAGCCGTCGGCAACCCAGCAGCGGGCTTCCGCGCAGGTGGTTCTGCTTCGCGAGCCGGATAAAGGGCCGCTGCGCTGGCCGGGCGCTTAAAGATGGCAGGCTACCAGCCAGATTACGCCGTTTCGCGGGCCATGTCTGGGAAAGCTCGCGTCGTGCCCGTTCACCGATTTCGCTATCGTCGATTGTTAAAATGCGAACTTTTTACAGATGTTGCAATTCAGTTTGGGAGGACGCCACATGACAACTTACAAGGAGACCTACCTGGAGCTATTCGACGTTTCCAAAAAGACGCAAGTAGCCAAAGCGCCCCTCGCCTCGATTAGATTTATGCCGCGAATAGGTGAGCGCATTTTCCTTCCGCTCGGGGGGCCGGAGCATTGGGATTCCTACACCGTGGTGTCGGTTGAATACTTTCTCGGTGGCCGGTCTCCGTCACAAAATATGGACCGGGTGACTCTCTACGTCGAGGAGTTAAAATAGAATTAATGCAGTTCTCGCCGTCGACCCACTTTGTCAGCGTCGCCCAGGCCGCGCTCTA
Source organism: Binataceae bacterium (SeqCode) (assembly GCA_052146355.1). Lineage (GTDB taxonomy): Bacteria > Desulfobacterota > Binatia > Binatales > Binataceae > JAFAHS01. The sequence goes on from JBKQNE010000262.1 coordinate 846, forward strand.
TCGTGGAGCGGGATTCGACGTCGTATGGCGGGACTGCGCCGTAATCACGGCCTTCGGACTCCTCTTCTTCGGGGTAGCCTTGATGCTTTTCCGGCGGATGCTCGTTCAAATCCAGGCGTGACGGTTATGGCCGCTCCTTCCGCCCAGGACGTCGCGATTGGTCTGCCACTCATGGTCTCCCTAATAACGATTCTGGTCACGATCGTGATTCACGCACTCGCGCTGCTGGGCATCTTCCATTTCGTTCGCCGCCAGCACCTACTCCGGCGCACCGGCGTCCGATTCTGGCGAGACGTGGCAATTGTATCCGGCGCAACCCTGCTGGCGGGTGTGGCCCACCTCGTCGAAGTGATCATCTGGGCGGTCGTGTTCCTGTTGTGTGGTGAGTTCAGCCGGTTTGCGCCAGCCATTTACAGTTCCGCTTGCCTCTACACAACCCTGGGCTACGGTGACGCAGTCATGTCGTCGCCATGGAAAATGTTCGGGCCGTTCGAGACAGCCGATGGGATGCTAATGTTCGGCCTGTCGACTGCTATCGCTATTTCGGTAATACAGTTGATAATTCGGACCAGGTTCCACGACCTTCCTAACCTGTAGCCGTCATGCGCCTTCGTGATTATTGCTTTTGGCGCTCGCGGTCGATGTTTCCACCGGACCGGTTCGAATGACAGGTGGTTTCAAATCCTCCGCCTTCCCGTTGGGCGCAACAGTCTTGGACGACGGAGTTAATTTCAGTGTTTTCTCTCGTCAAGCGGAAGCCGTCGAGTTGCTGTTCTTTGACCGTGCTGACGATCCGAAGCCCGCACGCGTAATCTCCATAGAACCCGGAACTAACCGCACCTACCACTATTGGCATATCTTTGTTTCCAGGGGGCGACCGGGCCAACTCTATGCGTATCGCGTCGATGGCCCTTCCGATCCCGCAAACGGCCTGCGATTCGACTCGGCCAAAGTGCTCCTTGATCCCTACGGTCGAGCTGTCGCGGTTCCCGATCGACAATTAATCAAGTAGCGATACGACAACGGCCTCCGCTTACGACCACCGGAAGGCTCGTGACTACGCGTTGGAGCCTTTCCTGGTTTTGATCTCTTCCAGCAGCGTGTTGATCTTTTGTTCGCGCTCCAGGGCGTGAAAGCGGGTGTCGATGTCGTCGAGAATCTCGCCTTCCGCTCTGCCTATGGCTTCTTCGAGCGCGATCTTGGAGCGTACGCGCGCGAAGGTACGGTTCTCGCCGTTCGGCATTTGCTCCGAATTGGCCGCGCGATGCGCGGCGCGCGCGCGGCGATGCTGCACGATCAGCATCTCGGTCTTGCTGCGTGCCTCGGTGAGTTTCGCGTCCAACCTCTTGAGAGCTGATTTCAGCGATTCGACCTGGGCTTCCTGATCCGCAATCTGCTGGTCGAAATTCTCGGCCAACTGCTGAAATCCCAGCGCGCGCTCCAGCGCCACTCGAGCCAGCTCGTCGTCCTTTTTGTCCACCGCAAGCTCGGCCTTGTGCATCCACTCGGCGCACTTGTCGGCGTGTTCTTTTTTCTTCTTTTCCAGCAGATGCAGATCGGCCAGCGCGATCGCCACCTGGGTTTTTACCTGGATGAACTGATTCTCCATGTCCAGGATGACCTGCTTCAGCATCTTTTCGGGATTCTCGGCCTTATCGAGCAAATCGTTCAGGTTTGCCCGTACGAGGGTCGCTACGCGATCGAGTAATGCCATAACCAACTCCTTGCTCGCGTCGCCGCGAGTCTTCGACAAAAGCTGTCTGTCGCCGGGTTGCGAGGGGGAGGGCAATGCCTCCGCCCGCAACTCAGTTATTGTTTGCCTCCGATGCGTTCGTCGGCCTGCGGAGCTTGATTCGAGTTCGGCGTGCTGTCGCCGATCATTTTGATCTTCCCGAGCAGGTCCGACATCTTCATGCCCGACAGTGCCTCGAACAGCGCCGGCACCTGAGCCGCGATCTCCGTTACGTCGCCGGTGATCTTGTGCATCCCGGCCGCGTGGCTGTCGCCGGTCGATACCACGGTGATGCGATCGACCTTGGCCAGCGGGCTCGCCAATGCCCTCACGATCTCCGGCAGGCCGGTGATCAGCTTGTCGACGACGGCGGCCTGGTTGTACTGCTGGAACGCCTCCGCCTTTACGTTCATTGCGCGTGCTTCGGCATCGCCTTTCTTGAAAATGATTTCGGCCTCGGCCTCGCCCTGCGCGCGAATGGCGCTGGCTCGCCCCTCCGCTTCGACCATCGTCTTGGAGCGCTCGGCCTCAGCGAGGGTCTGGATACGCTGGCGCTCGACCTCGGCCTGCTTCAGCACGGTGGCGATCAGTTCCTTTTCGCGGCGCAGAATCTCGGCCTCCTGCACCTTGACCTGCTGCTCTTTCTCGACCTGCTGAACCTTGACCGATTCGGCGACGAGCTGCTGTTGCATCACATTGGTCTGGATCTCGTATGCCTTGTCAGCCTGTGCCTGCTGGCGCTTGACCAGTTCGTTATAGCTCGCCTTTTTGATTTCCAGGTCGCGCTGCGCTTCGGCCTGCCGCGCCATCGAGGCGGTTTCCGCGGCGACGCGCTCCTGGTCCGCCTGCGCCTTTGCGATGGCCGATTCGCGCAATGCGTTCGCACGCTTGATCGCCGTGTCGCGGTCCGCCTCGGCCGTCGCCACGTCCGCATCGCGCTTGATGCGCGCGATATCGGGGCGGCCCATGTTAGTGATGTACTCGTTCTTGTCGCGGACTTCCTTGATGGTGAAGGAGATCACCTCGAGGCCCATCTTGTTCATGTCGTCGGCGCAGGTTGAGCGCATCCGGTCGGCGACCATCTCAGGCTGCTTCACAATCTCCTCGACAGTGAGCTGTCCGATAATGCCGCGCAGGTGTCCCTCCATGACGAGGCGAATCAGTGCCTCGCGATCGGAGGGGGGCTTGGTGAGGAACTGCTCCGATGCGGTCAGGATGGACTCGGGGTCCGACTTGACCTTGATCTGCGCGACAGCTTCGACCGTCACCGCCACACCCTGTTTGGTGTAAAGGTCCTGTTGCGGCGCCACGTCGAACGACATCAACTCGAGCGACAACTCGCGGCAGTTCTCCACCATCGGCAGAATGACGGTGCCGTGCCCCTTTACCACGCGGGTGCCGCGGAACCCGTAGACCACGAGTGCCTCATGCGGTCCCGCCTTGCGGTAAAGCCGTGCGAAAGCGAGCGCCAGCAGCAGAATGGCGGCGACGGCAGTTGCAGCGACAATCAAAACATCAATTCGGGTATCCATACGCCCTCCTTGGAACCGAGTAGTGGCAGTCCGTTATTGCGATCTGGCGCGAACCCCTGAACTGCCGGCTCGCTCGCCAGCCGTTTCCTTTATTCGCGAACCGTCCTTTGGCCATCCGCCATTTCGTCCCAGCGCCGCACATAGGCGATTCCATGTTCGTAGCGCGTGATGATCACTTCGGCGCCGCGCGGCAGCGCCTCGCCGTTCTCGCTGCGCGCGCCGCAAGTGTGGCGGCTGCCCGCCAGTGAAAAGATGATTTCGCCGGTGCCTCCTGCGCGAATCGGGCTGCCGATATGGCCGAGCGCACCGATCCGATCGTAGTCAGCGGGATCGAGTTCCTGGTCGTGCCTGATCAGCTGCTTGACCACGAGCCAGAAGAGAGTCGCCGATCCGACGAGTCCGACCGCGGTCGCGAGCAGCATGATTGCCGCGACTATCAAAGTTGAATGTTCCGTCAGCAGGTAGCCGGCGCCGCCGAACCAGGCCAGGAAGATCGTAACCGTCGCGAAGTTGACGAAGGGTAGATCGCGGCCGATTGCCGCGTGAGGCTGGCCCGCGGGAGTTGGCAGATGGGCGTGCGGCAGATGGAGATGGGGCAGATGCAGGGCGCCGCTCACAAACGACAGTACGCTTAGGGTAGCGCCCACTATCAAACACACCAGATAGAACGTCGCCAATGTCATAGCTTCGCTCCGGCAGCCTTTTTCCGCCCGGTCTCGCCGTGTGACGCCAGCGCGGGCTTCAAAACTTCCGTCAACCGATCGACCAGTTCCGGCGCGTCAAGAATCGCGCCCAAAAGAATCAGGCATTTACGCGTGTCGCGATGCTTGGCGACTAGCAGCAGGGCGTGACTGACCTCGGGGTCGCGCGCGAACTCCTCGGCGCCATTGATCAGCCAGAGGTCGAGCCGATCGTGCATCGCGCGCAGGTCGCTGGTCAGTTCGGTGTGATAACCCTCGGGGTCGTCAACCAGATACCCCGGATGCACTTTGAAGAAGCGCGCCAGCAACATGCGTGATGCGTTGGTGAGGTGTGGACGCGTTCCACTTTCGATTTGGGAAAGGTAGGACTGGCTCAACCCTCCGCCCATTTCACTCTTAAGGGCGCGGGCAAGGTCCTGCTGGGTCATCTCGCGGCCCATGCCGCGCAGGGTGCCTTCGACCAGACGGAGATAGCGAATTTTTTCGCCGAGCTTCATCGGTGCAGCCTATTACGATTTGCTATTTTAGTATTGCAATCTGCTATGTCAAGGGCTGTGCTTAGCGTCAAGTCTGCAAACGCAGGGCTTCACCACCAAGGCACAAAGACACCAAGGTAAGCGCAACCGCCGACGGCCGAAGCTTGCATGGAACGGTCACCCTCATAACGGCTAATTTGCGCAGGTCTGTGAATCTCGGCTGCTGCCCGAGAGAGCCGCGGTTGCGTCGCGAAGACGCGCCGCGATCCCTCCGCTCCGGCAGCCTCCGGTCGGGATGACACAAATTCTCCATTCATCCTTCCGTCATCCTTTTCTGTCATCCCGACCGAAGTGGAGGGATCGCGCGCCGTCCGTGGCGCGCAACCACCGAAGGCTGAAGCTCGCACCGAACGGTTACCCTCGTGACGCCTGATTTGCCCAAGTCTGTGAATCTCGGCTGCTGCCCGAGAGAGCCGCGGTTGCGTCGCGCAGACGCGCCGCGATCCATCCACTTCGCCAGCCTACGGTCGGGATGACACAAAGGCTCACTCCAAAGTCCCTGTCCATCCTTATGTCATCCCGACCGAAGTGGAGGGATCGCGCGCCGTCTGCGGCGCGCACCCGCCGCTCCCACGAGCTTACGCGGAAGGGTCGCCCTCGTGACGCCTCATTCACCGGGAATTGCTTCTGCGCAGAATGCCCCAGCGGATTACTGCGCCGCCGCCTGATCAGGATTCACCGACAGCGTGACCGCGCAGTCCGAGTCCGATTCTGCCGCGTAGCAAAGACTCGTGATGGCTCCGTGTGGGCGCGCGGATTCCTGTGCGTAGCCGCAAATCCAGACGCCTCCCTTGCGGAACATCGCGACCGCGGAATATTGCCCGGTGCGCAGGGTGCCGGTCTGCGGTGCGCTCGTTACTTGCCGCGACTGGATGATCGAATAGCCGTCGTGAGGACCATTCATTTCGAATTGCATGAAGAAAATCTGCCAGGAAGATCCCGACTTGGATGCGACCTGGTAGCGCATCGGATGGCCGTCGGAGAAAGCGGGTTTGTCGCGGCAGAGCCACGGGCGCGGCTCTCCTGCGGCGGCGGCGGAGGTGGCGGCGGTCAGGATGATGGCGGCGAGCGCGAGTGTTTGGGTGACGGTGGTGAGCTTCATTTCCTTCTCAGCCCCTTCTAAGAAACAGCGCGGTCATTCTCATTCGGTGGTTCCCCTCATCCGGCACGCAGCGTGCCATCCATTCGACTTCGCTCAGGACAGGCTCTTGTCTCTTTGTATGGGAGAAGGCCTATTCGTTGTGGCCGAGTGGTTCCTTCGTGATGTGTCGCGATTGGGTGCGATCCCATCAGCGAACGCCTGAATCACAAACGGTCGCGCGCGCCGAGCGCGGCGATTTGGCCGACAATTTTGCCGAGATTGGAATCTCTGGGTGTGAAGACTGCGCGAACGCCCAGCTCGATCAGCCGCTTGCGATCGGCGTCGGGAATTATTCCGCCCATCACGACCCTGACGTCGGAGGCGCCGCGCTCCTTCAGCAATCTGAGCGTGTCGCGCGCGATCGTCAGATGCGCCCCCGCGAGGCTGGAGATGGCGAGCACGTCAACGTCTTCTTGAAGCGCGGTTTCCACCATCTGTTCCGACGTCTGCTTGAAGCCCGTCAGCACCACTTCCATGCCCGCTTCCATGCACGCGCGGGCGAGCAGCTTGACGGCGTTGATGTGTCCGTCCAGGCCGGCCTTGCCGAGCGCCACCTTCAGTTTGTGTCCGTTGGCTTTTATCGAACCGCTGGCCGCTGCCGCGCGTGCATCGAGGATGGGCGGCGTATAGCGTCCGTGGCTGACGCGTTCGAGCGACAGTGTCCATTCACCGACGGTTCCACCCGCGCGCGCGAGTTCCACCGTCGCTTCCATCATTGGGCCGCCTTCGGCAGCCGCTCGTTCCAGGACTTCGCGCGCCCGGGCCACGGCGGAGTTGTCGCGCGATTTGCGCCATCGACTCAACGAATCGATCCGTTCCTTCTCACTCGCCGCCTGCGCGCCATCATCAGAGGTAGCTTCGGATGCCGAAGCCAGTCCGATCTCGCCGAGAAATGAATTGACGCCCACTTGCACCAGCTCGCCCGATTCGATTTTGCGCTGCCGGTCCGAGAGCAGGCGGGTCAGATCAATGGCGACGAGATCGAGCGCGCGCGCGTAGCCAGCCGCGCGCAACTTCATGGCGATTTCCCGTGCGCGGGCAGCGGTCTCGTCGGTCAGCTTCTCGATAACCTTGCTGCCCTCAAAAATGTCGCCGTATTTCGTGATCTCGGTTTCGTACATCAGCACCTGCTGCGTACGCAGCGAAAGCGTTTGCTCGGCCTGGTCGGGCAGGGCGAGGGCTTCGCGAAAACCGGGTAGCTGAAGCGCATTCACGCGCGCATCGGCCGAAAGCGTAACCGGCAGCGCTTCGTACGCGATCCGGATGATGTTCACCTCGGGCTGCTGTTCGGTGAGTGAGAGCGACCGCACCTGGCATCCCGCCCGGAACGCGACCTCGTCGATGCCATACTCGGATTGGCATAGGTCGCGCCACAGCTTGAAGTACGCGCGGACCTTGCAGATCTCGGGAACCAGCTCGATTCCGCTGTTGATGAAAAACGAGATGCGGCGGACGGTCTGCTCGAATGCGGCCGGCGTCAGGTTGCGGCGCAGCGCGTCGAGCAGCAGCATCGCGTTGCCGAACGCGAAGCCGATTTCCTCGGCCGGGCCGGCGCCGCTTTCCATATAGTGGTAGCCGCAGCAGTTGATCGGATTCCAGTTGGGCACTCGCTCGACCGCGAACTTGATTAGCTCGGTCGACAGGCGAAACGACATCTCGGGCTGAAAGATCGAGGTTCCCCGCGCGACGTATTCCTTCATCAGGTCGTTTTGCGTGGTGCCGCGCAGCTCCGTCCAGGGCACGCCATGCTTTTCCGCGACGACCAGGTATAGCGCAAGCAGAAAGGGCGCCGTCGAGTTGATCGTCATCGAGGTGTTGATTTGTCCGAGCGGAATTCCGTCGAACAGCGCCTCCATGTCCTGCCAGTGGCAGATGGAAACGCCGGCCTTGCCGACCTCGCCCGCGGCCACGGGCGCATCGGGGTCGTAGCCGTTCTGCGTAGGAAGATCGAACGCGATCGAAAGTCCGCGCTGCCCTGATTTCAGATTTTGATGAAAACGGGCATTCGCCTGGCGCGCGTCGCCGAAACCGGCGTACGTGCGAATAATCCACGGCTCCCGGGGGCGCCGGGTTTTTTCTTTGGACTCTGCCTCGCTCATCGCAACGTGGCTGCCGCGCTGTGTCGCGCGGGTTCGACAGCCCAAGCCTAATTGCGAAGGCGAGCCAATTCCAGCGGGCTACTGGTGAATGTCGACCGACGACACGTTCACGTTAATGCATCGCGACGCCCAGGTCGGCACCACCAGCACCATCGAGTCGTCATCCACGAACTGGTTGACGTTCGGATTCGAGTCCGGTTGTTCCCGCGAAGCGCGAGTCCTGAAGGACTCGCATTGCGCCTTGGTCCGGAACATCTGCGAATGACTGTTCCACATGGTCATCGGGGCGCTTGCGTCAAACTTGCCCAGCGACTCCGGCGCTGGCGCAACCATCAGAAACCACCCTGCGACGGCGAGCATTGCCAACTGATGTGCTCTCATACTTCTCCATTCCGTCCTTTGACGTGCCGGCCGACATGCGCGGTCCGGTCATCTTTAGCGGCTCCATGCCGCCACTGAATGGACATTCAAACTTGAAGTAAAAAATGAAGCAAGATGGTCGGCCAATTCTCTACCCTCAAGATGCGCGAAATCGGGAATTTCCATGACCGGTGCACGTGTATGTTTGAGTATTTCGGCGCGTGCCTTGGGCGAATGGGCGGCGCGTTCGAGTTCCGCACGCGCGATTTCGGCCAGATGATCGAGATGGCGAAACGCTCCGGTCGATTCGGCGCGACGGACCAGGTGCGCTACGTCCGATGAATCGAAATCGACCGTGCTGACGCGATTCAGGAAGATCGCGGCGGGATGCAGATCGATGGCGTCGAGCGCCTGGTGCGTTTCGATCAGTTCGGAAATCGCAAGAGTTTCGGGAGTAGTGACTTCGACGATCGCGCAAGTCTTCCCGTCGCGGAGCATCGCGCCGATATTCTCGGCTTCCTGGCCCACGATGCTCGATGCGAACGTCGCGCGCGCCGCCGTGGGCATTCTGAGCAGGCTCAACGCCTGCCCGCTCGCGGGAGCATCGACGATTATCAAGTCCCATCGGCGCCGCTGACCCGTTTTCTCCTGCGCTTCGTAATAGATCTTTCCGAGCATCATCAGCTCGCGAAGGCCGGGCGCCGTCTGCACAAAGAACTGGTAGAGGCGGCTTGCGAATACGGCCTTCAGGACGGCGCGTCCCGGCAGTACCAGGCCGAGGTATTCGTCCAGTGCACGGCTGCCATCGAGGACCATGGCCGAGAGGCGAGGGCCCGCCTCGACGGGATCGAACGATGCGTCAACGCCCAGCGCGGCCGCCATCGGCGCGCGCGAGTCCGTTTCCATCACGAGGGTTCGCAGGCCGCGATTGGCGGCGCAGCGGGCAAACGCGGCCGAGACTGTGGATTTTCCGACGCCGCCCTTGCCGAGCAGGATGATGACGCGCCGCTCGAGGAGTTCGTTGAGCATTGACGCGTAGAGAGGAGAGCGCGATTTCTACCAGCGGAGCAGGTTCGCGCCCCAGGTCAGTCCGCCACCGCACGCGTTCAGCATCACAAGGTCACCGTCGTGGACGCGGCCCTGTTCGATCGCTTCATCAAGCGCAATCGGAACCGATGCGGCGGAAGTGTTGCCGTAGCGATCGATGTTGATGAATACCTTTTCGAGCGGCACGCCGAGGCGTTCGGCGACCGCATTGATGATGCGGCTGTTGGCCTGATGACCAACCACCAGGTTCACGTCTTCGAGGCGGACGCCGGCGCGCTCGGCGACCTGGCGGCTGACTTCTTCCATGCTTTTGACGGCGATCTTGAAGAGCTCGGGCCCCTTCATCTTGATCGCGTCCGATGCGTCGCGCCGTGCCTCCGAGTCGAGCGTGCCGCGAACTCCTGTCGCGGGGCAGATCAGCAGCTCCCAATATTTGCCCGAAGAACGCAGCAGGCTGGCAAGCACGCCGCGCGGTCCCGGCTCTGACACCAGCACCGCCGCTCCGGCCCCATCGCCAAACAGGACCGCGGTGGCGCGATCGGTCCAATCGACGAAGGTCGAGAGCGCATCGGCTCCCACCACCAGCACGCGCTGAAAATCTCCCGCGCGCATGTGAGCGTCCGCCACGCTGAGTGCGTAAACGAAGCCTGAGCAGGCGGCGGCCACATCGAATGCCGGAATCGAATCGATTCCCAGCCGGGTCTGAATCTGGCAGCCGAACGACGGGAACGCATATTCGGAGGAAACCGTGCCGACGATGATCGCATCGAGTTCGGACGGCTTCATTCCCGCGCGATCGAGCGCTGTTCGGCTGGCTTCGGTGGCGATATCGGCGAGCGATTCGCCGGAACGGAGCGTGTAGCGCCGACCGATTCCAGTGCGGGATTTGATCCACTCGTCGGAGGTGTTCATGAACCGCTCGAGGTCCTGGTTGGACACGGCGGTTCGCGGCAGACCGCGTCCGGTAGCAACGATTCTGGAAGCCATTCCTAAACTGCCTTGCTCAAGCAGGCCTGAAGGCCAGCGTCGTGTTGGTGCCGCCAAACCCGAAAGAATTGTTGAGCGCGATGCGAATCTTCGCGGGCCGCGCCTTGTTCGGCACGTAATCGAGATCGCATTCCGGGTCGGGATGCTCCTGGTTGATGGTTGGTGGAATGATTCCACGCTCGATTGCCAGCACCGTGAAGACCGATTCGATCGCCCCGGCGGCGCCCAGCGTGTGCCCCGTCATCGATTTGGTCGAGCTGACTGCGATCTTTGCGGCGCGCTCGCCGAACACGCGCTTGATTCCCTGCGTCTCCGCCACGTCGCCCTGCTCGGTCGAGGTGCCGTGAGCGTTGATGTAGTCGACTTCGTTGAGGTCCAGCCCGGCATCCTCCAGGCACATGCTCATGCACTTGGCGATGATGCGTCCTTCCGGCGCCGGCGCGGTGATGTGATGTGCATCGGAGTTGGTGGCGTAGCCGCAAATCTCCGCGATGATCTTGGCGCCGCGCGCGATCGCCGATTCCCGCTCCTCGATAATCATCGCGGCGGCCCCTTCGGCCATCACGAATCCGTCGCGGTCTTTATCGAACGGCCGGCTCGCCCGCTCCGGCTCCTCGTTGCGCGTCGACAACGCGCGCATCACCACGAAGCCGCCCACGCCCAAACCGGTGATCGCCGCTTCGGTGCCGCCCACGATTGCGGCATCGAGCATCCCGAACTTGATCATCCGGTACGCCTCGCCGATCGCGTGGCTGCCTGATGCGCAGGCGCTAGTGGTGGTAAAAGTCACGCCGCGCGCGCCGTAGCGGATCGAGATCTGGCCGGGCGCGAGATTGGAAATCAGCTTCGGAATGAAGAAGGGGCTCAGATGCTTGAGTCCGGTCGCGAGAAATCCCTTGTGATATTCCTCGACCGTGGTCAACCCGCCGATTCCGTTACCGATCAGAACGCCCACGTTGTCGGCGTTCTCCTCGGTAACCTTGAACCCCGACTGCTGCATCGCCTGCTCGGCGGCGGCGTACGCGTACTGGATGAAGGGGTCCATCTTTTTGATGTCCCGCTTTTCGATCCAGTCCTCGGGATTGAAGTCCTTGACCTCTCCGGCGATGCGAGCCGGAAACTGCGAGGCATCGAAGCGCGTGATCGGCCCGATTCCCGAGCGTCCCGCGATCAGCGCCTCCCAGGTCTTTTCAACTCCGGTGCCGAGCGGCGTCACCAATCCGGTTCCCGTCGCCACCACCCGCCGATCCAAGATTCGTCTCATCGAAGCCCTTTCTCCTTCGCGGGCATAGCAGTCTATCATCTACCAAATCACGCTGTCGTAAAAGAACGCCGGCGCGAAGAATGCACCTGTGGAAAAGCAAGCTTGAAAGCGCACGCGCACAAGTGAAACAATCCGCCTGTGCCGCCGAGTGTTAGCGACGATAATTCGTTCCTGCAACTGGCTGAAAGGCTGGGCGAACTAGAAGTCGTAATCGGACCCAAAGCGGGCCCGGTCATCGAGCAGGTGCGCACCGGCTTGTGGGAAGCGATGGCCTGTCGCGACCGCGGCGACATGCCCGGAGCGCTCGCCACTATTCAGACCGCGATGGATAAGCTGGCGGCCTTGATCACCGAACTCGATCCCCAGGAAGCCTCCTTGATGCGAGTGGTCGCGCAGCATTTCACCCGGGCTCTGGGCGCGGGCCTGAAGGGCGAAGCCAAAGAGGCGGCCAACGTGATGAAGCACAAGGCCGGCGATCCCAAAGACGACGAAGGCAATCAGTGGTGATGCCGGCGCCTGGCTGATGGCATCGGAAGAATAACCGCGTAACATTTTGAGTCGGAGAGATATTCGTGGCAACCGCAGCCGAAGTGAAGATAGATCGGTCCAAGCTGGACCAACTGTGTATCAACTCAATTCGCGTACTCGCGATCGACGCCGTCCAGAAAGCCAACAGCGGCCATCCCGGCATGCCGATGGGCATGGCGCCGGCAGCGTACGTACTCTGGACACGCTTTCTGCGCCACAACCCGCACAATCCGAAATGGTACGGCCGCGACCGCTTTGTGCTCTCGGCAGGTCACGGCTCGATGCTGCTGTACAGCCTGCTGTATCTGACCGGTTACGACTTGTCGCTCGATGAGATCAAACGCTTTCGGCAGCTTGGCAGCCTGACGCCCGGCCATCCCGAGTACCATCACACCGTCGGCGTCGAGACCACAACCGGCCCGCTTGGGCAGGGCTTCGGCAATGGTGTCGGAATGGCGATTGCGGCCAAGCACATGGAGGCTCGCTTCGATCGCGGTTCGGGTGTGTTCGGGCATCGAGTATTCGCGATAGTCAGCGACGGCGACTTGATGGAAGGAATCGCCAGCGAGGCGGCGTCGATAGCGGGTCACGTCGGGCTCGGCAATATCGTCTATCTGTACGACGACAACCACGTCACCATCGACGGTCACACCGACATCTCGTTCTCGGAGGACGTCTGCAAGCGCTTCGATGCGTATGGATGGCACACGCAGCATGTCGAGGATGCCAACGATGTCGCCGGGCTGACCAGTGCAATCGAAAACGGATGCGCGGAGACGCAGCGTCCGTCGCTCATCCGCGTTCGCTCGATTATCGGCTACGGCAGTCCGCATCGGCAGAACACTTCCAAGGCGCACGGCCAGGCGCTCGGCGTCGACGAGGTGAAGCTGACCAAGGAATTTTACGGATGGCCGACCGAGCCGGCGTTCTACGTGCCCGATGAGGCGCTGGCGGAGTTTCGCCGCTCGGTGGAGCGGGGCGAGCAATTCGAGCGCGAGTGGAACCAGGAATTCCAGAAGTGGTCCAAAGCCAACCCTGGCGATGCGGCGGAGTTCTCGAGCCGGCTGGCCGGTGAACTTCCCGCGGGCTGGGACTCCGACATTCCGGTCTTCACGCCAAAGGACACGCTGGCCACGCGCGAGTCGGCATCGAAGGCGGAAAACGCAATCGCCGCCAAAGTGCCCAGCCTGTTCGGCGGTTCGGCGGATCTCAACGAGTCGACTTTCACCGACATCAAGGACGGCGGCAGCTTCGAGAAGGGCACGTACCTCGGGCGCAACCTGCACTTCGGCATCCGCGAACACGCGATGTGCGCGATTCTCAACGGCATCGCGCTGAGCGGCGGATTCATCTCTTTTGGATCATCTTTTTTCGTATTCACCGATTATTGCCGCGCGTCGATTCGGCTTGCCGCCCTGATGGGCATCCACGTGGTGTTCGTCTTCACCCACGACTCGATTGGTGTGGGCGAGGACGGCCCGACTCATCAGCCGGTCGAGCATCTCACCGCCATGCGCGCGATCCCGAACCTGACCGTCATCCGGCCCGGTGATGCGAACGAGGCGGCCGAGGCATGGCGCGTCTCGATGACCCATCGCGGCGGACCGCTGCTTATGGTGCTGTGCCGGCAGAAGCTGCCTACGTTCGACCGCAGCAAGTTCGCTCCCGCCAGCGGCGTGGCGCGCGGCGCCTATGTTCTTGGGGAAACGGCTGGAAAAACCGCGGACATTATTCTCATCGCGACCGGCTCCGAACTCAGCCTCGCCGTCGACGCCAAGGCTGAACTCGAGAAGCGGGGTAAGGCCGTGCGCGTCGTCTCGATGCCGAGCTTCGAGCTGTTCGAGGGGCAGGATCAGGCTTATCGCGACTCCGTTCTGCCTCCTGCTCAGCGCAAGCGGCTTGCGATCGAAGCGGCTGCGCCGTTGTCGTGGTACCGATGGGTCGGGCTGGACGGCGACGTCGTGGGCATGACGACTTTTGGCACCTCCGCGCCCTATCAGGACGCGATGCGCCATTTCGGGTTCACGGTCGAAAACGTCGTGGACCGCGCGCTCAGGTTAATTGCCCGCTGAGAGTAACCGCCGGCCGCGCCATGCGCGGCGGACCAGACTCAGGAATGCGAGTTCTCATGAGTGAGCCCAAAATAACCGTACTCGACGATGCGCAGTCGCTTTACGTCCATGCGGCCGAGGAGATTGCCCATTTTGCCGGCGAGGACATTTGCACGTACGCGCAATTCACGGTCGCCCTTTCGGGCGGCTCGACGCCCGCCGCGGTGTATGAGCTGCTCGCGAGCCGCTTCCGACTCAGCGTGGACTGGAAGGAAGTTCAGTTTTTCTGGGGCGACGAACGATGCGTTGGGACGGAGGACAAACTCTCCAACTATGCGATGGCGAATCGCACGATGCTCAGCCATCTGGGTTTGAAGCCCGATCAGGTGCATCGCATGCGCGGAGAGCTTGCTCCCGATGAAGCCGCGCGGTCGTACGAGGACGAGCTCAAGCGCGCATTTACGCTGCGCGATGGAGAGTTGCCGCGCTTCAATCTGCTCATGCTGGGCCTCGGCGACAATCGCCACACACTGTCGCTGTTCCCCGGCGACAAGGCGGCGATCGAAGAAACCAAACGATTGGTAGTGCCGGTCAAAGTGGATGCGACCCCGCCCAACCGGATTACGTTTACACCTCCCGTCGCGAACCGCGCCCAGCGCGCGATGTTCCTGGCGTGCGGCAAGGAAAAGGCCGAGGCCGTGCGCGACATCCTGGAAGGGCCGCGTGACCCGCTGAAATTTCCCGCCCAGGTAATTCAGCCGGCCGACGGCGATTTGCTCTGGCTGCTCGACAAAGCCGCCGCCAGCCTGCTCTCCAAGGTCTGAGCCGCACAGGGCGGAAGCTCCGGCAGGATTTCAATTCGATCGGGAAGATAAGTCATCATGCCCCGATTCATTGTCCGCCATTTCACCGCGATTCTCGTGGCCTTGATCGTAGGATGGTGGGCAATCTTTTACCTGCCCGACAGCCCCACCTGGGCAGTGCTATGGCTTAGGAACGCGGTGCAAAATCGCGACGGTGAAGCCGCCGTCCGCTACATCGATTTTCAAAGCGTCATCCAGCACGCGGCGAAGGAGATGACGGCTAACAGCTCCGACCCTCTCGGCGCCTTCGTCGGACAAGCCGCGGTGCAACTGCTCTCGCGGCCGATGGCGACGATGGCTGAAGGGATTGCGAAGCAGAAGGTCGATGAGGGCGATCCAAACCTTCAGATCCCGGCCGCGGGTGTGGCAGGCGCCGTGCTGCTGCTTCATCGCTCCGGTGATTCGGCGTGGACCAAATTCGACGACCGCAAGGGACAGACCTGGGAAATTCACCTGACGCGCGAAGATGGACGATGGCAGATCACCGAGGTGAAGAATGCGCGCCAATTGCTTGAAAAGCTGGAACAACACGAGGCGAAGCAGCTCAATATCGCTCCGTAATCCGTGGCGCGCGATTCCCGTGTGATCGGCGGGTTACGTTCGCGGGACCCGCGTTTACACCCTTTCCCATCACAGGTACAATTGGAAGTTAGCGCGGGCGAACCGGAGTGGCTCGGCCGCGCTTTAGTATTCGCCTCCCATTATGCGCCGTCAAAATATTCGAAATTTAGCAATCGTCGCCCACGTCGATCACGGCAAGACCACGCTGGTCGACGCGCTGCTTCAGCAATCTGGCGTGTTCCGCGCCAACGAGAACGTGCAGGAACGCGTGATGGATTCCTTCGCTCTGGAAAGGGAGCGCGGAATCACGATCATGGCCAAGAACACCTCCGTCACCTGGGGCGACACCCGCATCAACATCGTCGATACTCCCGGCCATTCCGACTTCGGCGGCGAAGTGGAGCGCACGCTCTCAATGGTCGATGGCATCCTGCTGCTGGTGGATGCGTGCGAGGGGCCGCTTCCGCAGACGCGGTTCGTACTCAAAAAGGCGCTCGAAGCGGGCCTGGTCCCAATCGTGTGCATCAACAAGATTGACCGCCCGGATGCACGCATACCTGAAGTATTGGATGAAGTTTACGATTTGTTCATCGATCTCGATGCTGCCGAGGAGCAGCTCGATTTCCCCGTCTACTACACCAATGCTCGCGCCGGGACCGCGACGACGAAGCTCGATGTTCCGGGGACCGACCTGGGGCCGCTGTTCGATGGCATAATCGCGCATCTTCCGGGTCCCGAAGTGGCGGACGATCCGTGCGTGCAGTTCCAGGTCAATAATATCGACTACGACGACTACGTCGGACGGCTCGCGATAGGGCGGTTACTCAGCGGCTCGCTGGTCGCGGCCACCAATTATTCGCTTTGCCGCCTCGATGGATCGCGGCAGCCGATCAAAGTGGCGCGGCTATACGGGTGGCGCGGGCTTAAGAGGGTGGAAGTGCCGCGCGCCGACGCCGGCGACATAGTGATCGTCGCAGGAATCGAAGATATTGCGATTGGCGAGACGATTTCCGATTTCGAAAATCCCAAAGCGCTGCCGCTCATACGAATCGACGAACCCACGGTCGCGATGACCTTCTCGGTCAATAACTCGCCATGGGCCGGGCGCGAGGGCGACTATGTCACCTCGCGCAAGCTTGGCGAGCGGCTCGACCTGGAAGGGCGGCGCAACGTCAGCGTGCGCATCGAGACGATTACGCCCGATTCGTGGCGCGTGATGGGCAGGGGGGAGCTGCAGCTCGCGGTCATCGTCGAGACGATGCGCCGTGAAGGCTACGAACTTCAGGCGTCGCGGCCCACGGTCGTGACCCGCCAGGTGAACGGCGAAAAGCACGAACCGATGGAACTGCTCCTGGTCGATATCCCGGATGATTTTATCGGTGTCGTTACGCAGATGCTCTCCACGCGCAAGGGAAAAATGCGCACGATGGTTACCCATTCGGGTGGCCGCGCGCGGCTCGAATACGACATTCCGGCGCGCGGGCTTATCGGCTTCCGCGGCAAGTTTCTGGAAAACACCCGCGGCAGCGGGGTAATGCACTCACTTTTCAACGGATACGCGCCGTGGTGCGGCACTATCATGTCGCGGGCTAACGGCGCGATGGTTTCGGACCGCGAGGGGGTTGCGACACCCTACGCGATTTTCCATTTGCAGGAACGCGGGCGGTTTTTCATTTCGCCGGGGCAGCCGGTTTATGAAGGAATGATCCTCGGCGAGTATTCGCGCGAGATCAATCTTCCGGTCAATGTTTGCCGCGAAAAAAAGCTTTCCAACATGCGGGCAGTGGGCCACGATGAAGCCGTGCGCGTCAGCCCGGCGCGGCCGATGACGCTTGACCTCGCGCTGGAATGGATCGACGAGGAAGAGCTGGTCGAGGTCACGCCGAAGTCGGTAAGGATGCGAAACCGCGTGCTGAAAACCGCCCTTCGCAACAAACATCGCCTGGGCTTCACGGAGCCGTCGGCCGCTCAGATGGCCGAAGGCGAGACCTGATCGGGCGCGCCGATCGGCGCGGATTC
Source organism: Binataceae bacterium (SeqCode) (assembly GCA_052146355.1). Classification (GTDB taxonomy): domain Bacteria; phylum Desulfobacterota; class Binatia; order Binatales; family Binataceae; genus JAFAHS01. The sequence continues at coordinate 18,267 of JBKQNE010000262.1, forward strand.
CCGCGGCTTTAAAGCCCCGCGCAAGCAAGAATGAAAGTCCTCCGGCTTGCAGCCATCCTCCTGCTGATTCCGGTCCTGCTGATCGGCGCTGCCGCCATCGCGATTATCACCAATCAGGCCCGCATCATGCACCTGGTGCTGCAGGGCGTGAAGGACCGCACCGGCTTTCAGGTCACCGCGCGCGCCACCCATATCCACCTGAGCAACCATCTCATCCTGGAGTTCGATGAGCCGCACGTCTCGCACGATGGGCAGGAGCTGGTCCGGCTCCAGTCGCTGCGCGCGGTGGTCAGTTATCATTCCCTGATCTTCGCCGGCGGCGTACCGCTCTATTCGCTGGTCCTCGTGCACCCTCAATTCCAGGTCCCGGCCAAGGCGGTCACGACTCCGGAGGCGCCGTTCCCGCGAATAGGCACCGAGATGGTAGCGACGATCCTGAAGGTTCTGCAGGGCTTGGAGCGCGGCGCCTGGCGGATAGAAACGGTGGACGCCACGGTGAACGGGCCCGATGGCAATGCGATGTTCGATCAGCTGGGGATGTTGGCATTCCGGCGTCATCGCGAGTCGCAGCTCTGGATGGCGGGGTTTTCGGTCCGGGTGCTGCAATACCCGTTCGAAGGAATGCACCTGACCGGCAAGATACGGGTCGGACCAGCGACGCACATACCGGAGCACGAAATCGCCGGAGTATCGCTGTGGTTCTGGAACGATGGCGCCAGCACGCTCGCGCTCGGTCCGGCTATCCATCTGGAGGGAAAAGTCTCCGGAAGCGGGCGGATGTCTCTGGCCGACAATGGCTGCGCCACCGGTTCGTGCAAGCTGAACGTCCTTGATTCCACTCTGAGCGCGAAGGGCTTGAACCCCGAACGGCTTGGCGATTTTTCGGTCAAAGCGGAATTCTCCGAGTCGGCAGATTCCATGAGCGTGACCAACCTGAAGTTGATACGCGAGCAGACGGTGCTGGCTTCAGGCAGCGGCGACGTTCACGGCTTGTCGGTGGACAAGCCGGTTCTGACCGCCAATCTGAACGCGGGTGTTCCCCTTGACGTTGCCACTCTCAGGTCGCATCTGGGCTACCTCAAAGGCGTCCCTGGCAACGTGATCGCGGTTGTCAATCAAATCAAGACCGGGAGCCTGTTGATCTCAAACGCCTCGCTGGCGGCGCCGCTGGATAAATTTGAAGCCGACCCCGTCGTCGTCCTGCGCGACAATATCGACATCTCGGCGATTCTCAAGGAAGTCAGCTTCGCGCTGCCCGACGATCTGAAGCTTCCACCCGTCGATCATCTCAATGCGCAACTTCGCTTCGCGCGCAACACCATGTCCGCCACGCAGGGCTCCGCGACGGTCGATCAGTCCGCAATCAGCGACGTCGCGATGCGCCTCGATTTCGCCAAACGGTTCGATTCGATCGCGTACCAGTTGGTTTTCAAAGGCGATGCGAGCCTGGGTCAGCTCTATCCCGCCATCACCCATGCGATGGAGACGTACAAGGTCGCGGTCGGCAAGCAAATCGAAGGGCTGGGCGGCCGGGTGAGCATGAACGCATCCGCCTCGGGCGCCTTCAAAATCGCACAACCCGTGGTGCCGAAGACTTATCGCGTCTCGTTCGAGGCAAATCGCGCGACCCTGACCGCGAAAAATACGCCGGGAACGATCGAATTCGCGCGCGGCTCGATTGTGATCGAGCCCGGCACGATCCGCTTCAACCGGTTTGCACTAAGAACCACGGGCGGCACGGGAATCGTGGACGGCACGCTGGGCTTCGGCGCCTCCGGCGTTCGCGTGCGCGACGTGACTATCGAGTTGCACCAGATGCCGGCCGGACTGTGGCTGGCCCTCGCCATCGATCCGGACTCCTTGAAGCTCGAGGGGCCGCTTGGAGGCAAGGTCCGGGTGCGTGCCGATCCTGCGCGCGCGGACGGACTGATCGCCAACGGCAAGTTCGTGGTCAATAGCGGTTCGTTCAAATTTTCGTTCCTGCGAGCCCCCATTGTGGTTCAGGGCGCGACCCTCAGTCTCGACGGCCATTCGCTTACCGTCGCGATGCCGTCTTCGACGCTGGAGGGGTCGCCAATCGACTTCCGTATGTCGGTTGCCGACCTGGGCCATCCCAGGTTGAGAATCGATGCGAAGGTCCAGCGGCTGGACTTTGAATGCATGAGATTCATTCGCCTGCCGTGGACGCCCGCGGCTCCGCCCATGGTCTTTCCGATCCCGGTCGAGGGCCACGTTGAGGTTGAGCAGGGCAATCTCAGCAAGCTCCCAATGAGCAAAATCAAAACCGACTTTTGGCGCGTCAACGGCGACTGGAAGGTCTACAACTACACCATGACCCTCTTCAACGGCAGCGCCGAACTGGAGCTGACGGGCCGTGCGAAAGATGACTGGATACGGATGCAGGGCAAACTCGTGAACGCGGACATCGCGCCGATGTTCCTGCTTTCGGGTGAGCGCAAGGAATCGCCTATCGTCGGCAAAATGTGGATCGCCACGGATCTGTGGGCCGACACCAACAACGATTTTTTCGACACGCTGAGCGGCACTACCGCCATTACGGTTCGTGATGGGTTGTTGAATCGCTTCAAACTGCTCTCGCGGATGCTGGCGTTGATCGATCTGAAGAGCTGGCTGACTGCGAATTTCCCGGATCCCACCATAGCGGGACTTCCTTTTCAGACCATCTTCTTCGACTTGAAGGGCAAGGACGGCGTCTTTTGGACCGATAACTTCCTGCTTCAAGGGCCTGTGATGGACATAACCGCGAACGGCAATATCAGTTTCGCGCAAAGCACCCTGGATATGCGGCTCGCCGCATTTCCGTTAACCAGCTTCAACTGGCTGGTCAGCAAAATCCCGATCATCGGCGACAACGTCGCCGGCGGCACCGGCAACATCGTCGCCGCCTACTTCCACGCGCACGGGCCCATCAGCGATCCGAGCGTGAGTCCGATGCCCATCACGTCGGTGACCGAAATCGTCAAGAAGTTCCTAGGCATGCCGATCAACATCATTCGCCCCAACACGATTAAGTGACCGCGCGCCCGGCACTGATCGTCTTTTGCCGCGAGCCGGTGGCGGGCAGGACGAAGACGCGGCTGGCTGCCAATCTGGGAGCGGCGAACGCCGCAAAGCTCGCCGATGCGTTCATCGTCGATATGCTGGCAAAGGCGCGCGCCGTTCGTCCGTCTCGTTTGGTGATCGCCGCAAGCGCCGAAGAGGGCGCGGTGCGCAGTCCATACTTTCGCCGCCTGGCGCGGCGCTTCGATGCTGAAATCGTCGATCAGGGCCGCGGATCGCTCGGCGCCAGGATGGCTCGCGCGCTGGAACCTTTTGCCCCTGGTGCGGGCGCACTGCTGGTCGGTACCGATTTGCCATCGCTGCCCCGGTCGGCATTGAAACGTCTCGGCGAAATGCTTGAACGCCGGCGGTTCGTTCTGGGACCGAGTCTCGATGGCGGCTACTACGTGATCGGAGTGCGCGGCGCCATGCCGCGGGTCTTCACGGGAATCCGATGGGGCTCGGTGCGGGTCCTCGATGAAACGCTCGGTCGCGCGCGGCGGGCGGGGATTGCCGCGGCGCTCGGACCGGTATGGTATGACATCGATCGATGGCCCGATCTGCTGCTGCTCAGCGCGCACCTCGGCCGTATCGAATCACGCCTGCGTGCCGCGAAGGATCATCCGTGCCCCGCTACCGCAGCAGTTCTGAAGCGGCTTGGACTGCTGTCCCCGCGCCGGTAAAGTACGGTCTTTGGAGATTCTGTTCTCCCGCCGATGATCGAACTTACGCTCTACACACGACGCGACTGCGAACTCTGTCACGAGATGGAACAGGTTATCGCGGCGGAATTGCCGCGTTTTGAAGCCAACTTTCGCCGCGTCGAAATAGACGGTGATGCCGCGCTCGAGGGCAGCTACGGGCAGGAAGTCCCGGTGCTGTTTGTAAATGATCGCAAGGCTTTCAAATATCGATGCACCGCTGGCGAACTCCGGAAGCGATTGCTGCGCGAGGTGAGGCGATGACCAGGCAGCGCGCAAGTTCCGCGATCTTGATCCTCGTGACCTGCGCGAGCGAGGAACAAGGCGCATCGATAGCGCGAGCCCTGGTGTCCGAGCGCCTCGCGGCGTGTGTGAACCTGGTCGGACCAATTCGATCGATTTACAGATGGCGCGACAAAGTCGAGAACGACAACGAAATCCTGCTCCTCATAAAAACGCGCGCAAGCATGTTCCCACGCGTAGAACGCCGAGTCCGCGAACTGCACAGCTACGAAGTACCGGAGGTAATGGCGCTGCCGTTTCAGCAGGGCTCGCCGCCGTACCTCGCCTGGCTGTTCGAATCGACAGCGGGTGCGACGAAGAAGCGAGCGGTGAAGAAATGATCAGGATGGCCATTTCGGGCACCGGCTCTATCGCCGAACGCGCGCATATTCCCGCGCTACAAAGCATCGGGAAAATCGAGATCGTCGCGCTGCAAAGCCGCACCGCGGAGAAGGCGCGGCGCGTCGCGGGGGATCTATGGCCGCAGGCATCGGCACGCCCTGCGGTGTACGCCGATTTCGACGAGATGATGGCGCTCGAGAAGCCCGACGCGGTCGGCATCTTCACGCCGAACTATCTCCATTGCGAATTGACCTTGAAGGCGATCGCCGCTGGCGCGCATGTGCTTTGCGAGAAGCCGATGGCGCCGCGGGCCGCCGATGCGCGGCGGATGGTCGATGCGGCGGCGCGCGCGGGCAAGGTCCTGATGGTCACGATGCAGCGCCGCTACGGCGGCCTCGAAAGTCTGGTCAAGCGCGCGCTCACGGATGGAGCGATTGGCACGCCAAATTTCATTCGGGCGCGCCTCTCGCACGGCGGCCCCGAGGGCTGGGCGCCCGGCCAGAAGTGGTTTACCACCGCCGGCCAGGCCGGAGGCGGCGCGATGCTCGATTTGGGCGTTCATGTCGCCGACCTCGCCATCTGGTATCTCGGCGAGGTGGAATCGGTCGAGGGGCTGGTGGCGACCCTCAGCAAACAGATCGAAGTCGATGACACCGGCGTGATGCTGCTGCGCTTTGGGTCGGGAGCGCTCGGCGTCGTCGAAGCGAGTTGGGCCAGTGTGCCTCCGCTTTCCGCGATCGAGGTCTACGGCAGCGAGGGCAGGGTGATGATGGGTTATCCGCGCAACGATATTTCCGTGTTGCGCGCCGACGGAACGCCGCCGCCGGGTTACTCGCGCGAGGAGATCATGGCTACGTTCGACCCGCGCGATCTACTGGCGCCATTTCGCGCGCTCGCGCAGAATTTTGCGGATGCGATCGTCGCGGGCGCGACGCCAACGCCCGATGGCCGCGACGGGCTGCGCGCAATCGAAGCGATTGAGGTGTGCTATCGTTCCTCACGCTCAGGCACGCGTATTAAGCTTCCGCTGCAATGAGTGAAACCTGATGTTTCGACCCTCGATCAACCGGATGGTGGCTTATACGCCGGGTGAGCAGCCGCGCGCTCACGAACGGCTCATCAAGCTGAACACCAACGAAAATCCGTATCCTCCATCGCCGAAAGTGCGGCGCGCAGTGGCCAAGGCAGCCGACGCGACGCTCCGGCTGTACCCCGCGCCGCGCGCCGATCAATTTGTTGCGAGCGCATCGAAGCTGTACGGCATTCCCAGCGAAATGATTCTCGCAGGCAACGGCTCTGATGAGTTGCTCGCGATGATCTTTCGCGCCACGCTCGGTCCCGGCGACAAGGTCGCCTATCCCATTCCAACCTATTCGCTCTACGACACGCTGGCGGCGGTACAGGACGCGAAGGTTCTGCATTTTCCGTTCGGACGGGATTTCGCGGTTCCGCTCGCGGCGCTTGCCCGTGCCCGCGCGCGGCTCACGATCGTGTGCAATCCGAATTCGCCGTCGGGGACGCTGACTCCCGTGCGCTCACTGGCGGCGCTCGCGAACAAATTGCGCGGGCGGTTGCTCGTCATCGACGAGGCGTACGTCGACTTTGCGAGTGACAACAGCTTGCGCCTTCTCAAGAACCACAAGAACGTGGTGATCCTGCGCACGCTGTCCAAGGCATATTCGCTGGCGGGAATGCGTCTGGGCCTCGCCCTTGCGCATCGCGAGGTCATCGACGGGTTGCTCAAGGTCAAGGACTCTTACAATTTGAGCCGCATCGCGCTCGCTGGCGGCGCAGCTGCGCTTGGAGATCCCGCCTGGATGCGCCGCAACGTCGAGCGGGTAAAGAAGACGCGCACGCTGACCGAGGCGCGACTTCGCAAAATTGGCTTTGAAGTGCCGCCCTCGGAGGCGAATTTCGTACTGGCCCGCATGCGCGGACACGATATGGGCCGCGTGGCGCGCGGACTCAGGCGGGCAGGAATTCTGGTCAGATATTTCGCAACGCCGGTCCTGCGCGATGCGATCAGGATTTCGATTGGTACACCCGCGGAAATGGCGGCGTTGTTTCGCGCGCTCGACCCTATCGTCCGTTCGGAATTCGGCGCGCCGCGCAGGCAGAGCGCGTGATGGGCCGGATTTCCCGTCTGTTCGGCGGATTTCGTTCGTCGAAGCGATCGCAGGCTGAGGTTCCTGAATCGGGCGCTGCGGTCGCTTGGATCGTCGCCGGGCTTGGTAATCCCGGCAAGGAATACGGCGGTTCGCGCCACAATACCGGGCTCATGGCGGTGGATCGGCTTGCGAGCGCGAAGCACGCCGAGTTCAGCCGCCGCCGCTTCGGCGGCGTAACGGCAGAGCTGGAAATCGCCGATCAGCGCACCATCCTCGTGAAGTCGGAACGCTACTACTACAACGAGTCCGGGCAATTCGCTGCGCCGCTCCTTGGATACTTCAAATTGCCGCCAGAACGGCTCATCGTCGTGCACGACGAACTCGACCTGGAACCGGGGCGAATCCGGATCAAGATCGGCGGCGGCGACGCCGGCAATCGCGGCGTGCGATCGGTAGTGGATTCGCTGGGAACTCCCGATTTCATCCGGGTGCGAATCGGCGTGGGAAAACCTCCCGCCGACGACGAAGACCATCGTCATATCCTGAAGCCGCTGAGCCGCGCGGAGGTCGAGCAACGCGATGCGGTACTCGACCGGGCCGCACAGGCGACTGAGGCGATAATCGCCGATGGACTTGAGCGCGCGATGGGCCGTTTCAACCAGCGTCCATGAACTCGCTTTGCGGCAGGCATCCGAATCATGCTTTTCCAAGTACGGGACGTTTCCGGTACGCTTATGGTCCTTCGAGGTAATAGGTGAGCGCAAAGGTTGAGAAGCAAGAGTCGGGCATTGCAGAGCGGGTGGCCATCCTCGCGCGCGGCGCGGTTGAGGTCATTTCGCAGCCGGAACTCGAAGCCAAGCTGAAAGTCGGCCGTCCGCTCCGAATCAAGCTAGGCATGGATCCGACCGCGCCGGACCTGCATCTCGGACACTCGGTAGTTCTCAAGAAGCTGCGCGACTTTCAGCGCGACGGCCACACCGTGGTCTTCCTGGTCGGCGACTTCACCGCGATGATCGGCGATCCGACAGGACGTTCCGAAACCCGCAAGCCGCTCTCTCGCGATCAAATCTCGGCCAACGCCGAAACTTATCGCGGCCAGGTTTTCAAGATTCTCGATCCCAAGCTGACCGAAGTTCGCTTCAACAGCGAATGGATGGATGCGATGGGGGTGCGGGACCTGATCAAGCTTGCCGCGCACCTGAGCGTGGCGCGCATGCTGGAACGCGACGACTTCGAGAAACGCATGAGCGCGGGCGATCCGCTGTTTCTCCATGAGCTGCTGTACCCGCTGATCCAGGGTTACGACTCGGTGGCTCTGGAAGCTGACGTGGAGCTTGGCGGCACGGACCAGAAATTCAATCTGCTGGTCGGCCGCGACTTGCAGCGCGCGATGGGCCAGGCGCCGCAGGTCGTCATGACGACGGCGCTGCTCGAAGGCCTCGATGGCGTCCGCAAGATGTCCAAGTCCTACGGCAACTACGTCGGCATCACCGATGCGCCCGAGGATATGTACGGGAAGCTGATGCGCGTGTCTGACCCGCTGATGGTGAAATACTATGAGCTGCTGACCGACGTTGCGCCCGTGGAGCTGGCGAAAATTCGCTCCGGCGGAGTGCATCCGATGGAAGCGAAGAAGCGGCTCGCCTCAACGATCGTCACGGAGTATCACGGAGCCGATGCGGCAGGGGCCGCGCAGGAATACTTCGAATCCAAGTTTCAGCGCCGTCAGGTGCCCGACACCGCGCCGGTCTTTCGAATCAACGACGAAATGTGGATCTGCGAATTGATGAAACAGATCCAGTTTGCGCCCTCAACTACCGAGGCGCGCCGCCTGATAGTGCAGGGCGCGGTTCGGGTCGATGGTCAGGTGATCCGCGACGTCAACTTCCGATTCGTGCCAATCATCCACAAGGTGCTGGAGGTTGGAAAGCGCCGGGTCGCGCGAATCGAGCCTTAACGCGCGCGAGGCGCGGAGCGGGTTCAGTCTTTCTTTTCCGCTTCTGCCGCCGCGACCGCGTCACGCAATCTTTTCATCGTGCGGTCCAGCGCTTTCAGGTAGCGCTGCTTGGTCCAGGTTTCCTTGGTCCGCATCTTGAGCCACCCGAGCTTGACCGCGTCGGGCTTGTTGCCCATCTCGCCGGTCGAGACTTCGATGATGGCGCGCTCTTCGGGGCTCAGCGCCGCGAGCACCTCGCGCTTGAGACCCTGCAGGAAGCCGGCTTTCAGGTCGATGTCGATCTTCATGGCGTCAGCCACAGGGTAGACCAAGCCCGTGCCGCTGCTCAACCAGCTTGACATCGAAAACCCGAGGCCGCGCTTTATATCGAGCGAACCGAGATGCGCGACGTGATGTGCTCGGAAGAGGCGCGCGTAACAATGGGCGCGTACAACAAGGCGTTCGCGAAAGATCCCATGGCAGCGCGAAGCGACTTTCTCAAGGGCCTCGGTGTGCCGGAAGCCCGGGGCCGCTGATGCGCCACCAGACGGGCGCCGCTATTCCTCTTCTTCGACTGCCTGCCGGATCGAGTTGAGAATAAACAGGTAATGGCGGGGCGACGACACGCGTCCGAGCATGTTGACTTTTTGCAGCACCCGGAGTTCCCGCGGCGTCACCTGATTGCGCGCCAGCAGCGCGCGATTGGTAGAGAAGCGGCGCCAAGCCTGATCGCGGCGACCCGGCTCAGCCGGTTCACGCTGCGCCGACACGAAGGCCTTGGCCTCGGGATGCGCCAGCAGGAACAGCCGCTGTTTGTCGAGTCCGAGCGTATCGGCGATGCGCGCGACCAGCGACAGCGATGGCCGCCGTCGCCCGTTCTCGAGGTAGGCGACATGACTGGCCTTTACGCCGATCTTGCGCGCAAGCTCGCGTTGAGTAAGCGCGAAAGCCTCACGCTGCTGCTTCAATACTTGTCCCAGGGTTTTCTTTTTCATATGTCGTACTCCGCGAGTAGCGCCCATCGAAGCTTGGCGTAGTGAATAATTCCGGCCAGGTAGTTCAGCTTCTGCCCGGCAGGCAAATCGGCCGAACGGAGATTGAATCGGAAACGGCGCCGCACGTGCTCACGCACGTTCGCAAAAACCTCTTCGGTCAGGTCTCCCGTTTTCGCCACCAGTCCCCAGTTCCACGGTACTTCAAAAAGTTTGCGGGCGACGCCGGAGGGGTATCCCGCCAAACTGACCAGTACGTCGGCCGCCAGTTCCATCGGATCGTTGAGATGCGATACGTAGTCGGCATCAAAGAAAAAGTGTACACCGTCGCGCTGCTTTTCAAATACCTGCGACGTCAGATGATGTCCTACCTCATGACAGAAAGTCGATGTCATTACAGCCGGAATGTGCGCCGAATTCACGTAGATCAACGGCTGCCTCAGCAGTCGTTCCCGTTTTTCGACGTAAAATCCACGCAGCGCCAGCCCCCCGGGGCCTTGGTAGGGCGCGGTCTGCAAATGGATGCGCAGATTCGAGATCACCGGTGATACGGCTTGCTCGAAACCGTTTGCCGGCGCCGGTCGCATCTGCTCGCGATTCAGTTTTGGCCAGACCTTGCTGCCAGCCGCTACGATTTCAATCAGCTCCCGGTAGCTGATGCGGCTGCGCAGCGAACGAACGTAGTCGCGCTCGGCCAACCGCGTGAGATCGCGGGCCGGGTTGCTCCACGCCTTCAGTTGTTTGCGGCCCTGCTCGTCGGCGCTGGCGGGAATTTCCTTTACGAGGCCTTCGATGACGGCCCTTTGTGATTTGCCAGCAGGCACAGGTTTGTTCTTAAATGTAATCCGTTAGTTTAGGCAGACCAACAATCTGATGCAAACTGTCTCTGAGCGCTCATAAGCGTCTCGTAGTTGCGTAAACTTACGGCCTGTGTTACTAAACTTTTGGTTAGCGTACTTGGCCCCGACGAGTTGATGCGGTCATCGGAGGCCACGGTCAGGACGATTCGATCGTGGTTGTTGGGCGAGCGAGTTCCGCACCAGTCCGGTAAGGGGAGCCGACGGGATCGATTCTGCCGATTTCCGGGCGGAGGTTAAGAGGGGCCTTCGCCCGATTCCCTTTCTTCTCGATCATTCTCCAGTCCGATGGCAATCTGTCGTCGCGCGAAGAGCTATGCGACCTGCGGTGTCCAAGACCGTGGACGTTCAAGAATAAAGGAGGGCATGGCAATCACCTGCCATGACCCCGCTAGCTCCGTATGTCAGCTGTGCGACGGCGGAGGGAGATCGGGCTTGTGGCATGCGCCGCCGGCCACACAGTTCAAACCTGCGCCGAGGTAGATGAAAGCGGCCTTGACGGGGAAGAACGCGTAGTTGAGCGGCGTCTCGATCGGATCGAATTCCTGCGGCGGCTGATTTTTTGCCTCAGTTTCAGCCTGGGCCTGCTGCGTAGGCTCCATCGCTTGAATGGAGGCTACGCGATTGTCAGAGCCGAAGACCGCGACTTTGCCGGAATCGAGCCATACGTAGCGAAGTACCGTACCCCCCGAATGGTTCGGATCGGGAATGGAGTCTTTCAAGTCCGGCTGTCCCATCGCCTGGACGGCCTGGTCAGGCGTCATTCCGGCCGTTACTTCCGAATTGCTGCCCGCAGCCGAGCACGAGGCAGCTACCAGCGCAAAGATCAGCGCGATAGCCTTTGCAATGGACGGCCGGATTCGCATGGTTCCATCTCCCGTCGATCAACAATGGAGCTAACATACCCGATTTGCCGCAGCAATCGCATCCTGGCTATCGTCACGCCGGCGTGGCTTCAAAATTGCGCGCCAGCTATGACTGGCGGCATCGACCGATCACCATGGATACCGCGAATGACAAGCTCTTCGTGTACGGCGCGCTGATGAATCCCGCCGAACGACTGCGGTTGCTCGGCCGCGACGTTCCGGCGTCGCCGGCGCGCTTCAATGGTTATGCTCGCGGCCTTAAGCGCTATTTCTTTGTTACGCCGAAGCAGGGCGCGGAGGTCAGTGGAGAGATTCTGGCTGGCCTGGACATGGCAGACTTTCGGATACTCGACCGCTACGAAGATTTACCGAGGCTCTACACACGCGAATCGATCGAGGTGGTCGATACTGCCGGCAACCCCGTGCAATGCTGGATCTATCTTCCGACCGGATGGGAGAAGGATGCGGGCTGAAAGAGCGGCCCAGGCAGGGCGCTATTTGGCTTCCACCGGCTGGCCCGGTTTCGACTCGCCGCGTTTGAGGCCGAACTTGTCGAGCCGGTACTGCAGGGTCCGATAGCTCATCCCGAGCATCTTGGACGCCTTCGCGATCACCCAATCGCTTTTTTCCATCGCCTGCAAAATCAGTTCACGCTCGAAATTCTCGAAATTCATACCCTCGCTGGGAATCTCGAATTTGTCGGTGCGGATGCGCTCACCCGACTTGCTCGGAGTCTTTCGCGAGAGCACTTCCTGCGGCAGATCGCGCGGCGTGATCTTGTCACCTTCGCAGAGGAGGATTGCCCGCTCGATGGCGGATTCGAGTTGCCGTACGTTACCCGGCCACGAGTAGTCGATCAGCACCTCCATCGCTTCGCGGCTGATTTCCTTGACGCGGCCTTCAGCCAGATGCCCGAATTTCGCCAGCGCGTGATTTGCCAGCAGCCCGATATCTCCGCGCCGATCGCGCAGTGGAGGCATGGTGATCGTGACGACGTTCACCCGGTAGTACAGGTCCTCGCGAAAACGTTCTTCGCTGACCTCTTCGGCCAGGTTCTTGTTGGTTGCGGTCACGAGCCGTACGTCGACGCGAAACGACTCGTTGCCGCCGACACGGCGGATCTCCTTCTCCTGGAGGACCCGCAGAATTTTTGCCTGCAAGCCCATCGGCAGGTCCGCAATCTCGTCGAGGAAGAGCGTCGATCGATCGGCGCTTTCGAACAGACCTATCTTGCGTTCGGTCGCTCCGGTGAAGGCTCCCCGCTCGTGGCCGAACAGTTCATTCTCGATGAGAGTATCGGGAATCGCGGAGCAGTTGATCGCGACGAAGGGCCGCGACGCGCGCGGCGAGTTACGATGAATCGCACGTGCTACCAGTTCTTTTCCGGTGCCGCTCTCGCCCTGGACCAGGACCGTGCTGTTCGAGGGCGCCACCTTGCGGACCATCCTGATGACTTCCTGGATGGCCGGGTCTTGTCCGATGATTCCTTCAAGCTCGAACTTGCCCTCGAGCCGCCGTTTCAGCAGTTGATTTTCCTGCTGCAGATTCGCGAGTTCGGCCGCCTTGGCCACCGTCATCACGAGGGCTTCGCGGTCTGTCGGCTTGGTCAGGTAGTAGAAGGCGCCGTTCTTCATCGCTTGCACGGCGCTCTCGATCGTTCCATGAGCCGTCAGAATGACGACCTGGCAGGAAGGGTAGGTGGCGCGCACCCGCGCCAGCAATTCCTCTCCTGACATGCCGGGCATCATCAGGTCAGTCAGCACGACGTCGAACCGGCCCAGGCCCAGCAGTTCCAGCGCGCGTTTGCCGACCGGAGCGTCCTCGACTGAGAAGCCTTCCTCGCGCAGCGTCTCAGTGGTGATCTGGCGTTCGAGGTCGTTGTCTTCGACGACCAGTACTGAAGCCTGGCTCATTGGTGCCTGTCCATTCCACCCTGTGGAAAAGTGAAAGTAACCGTAGTCCCGGGTCCCGGTTGGCTGGGACTGATATCGATTGTACCACCATGCCCCTCGACAATCGCCTTGGACAGGAACAAGCCCAGTCCGATGCCCTCACGCTTGGTCGTAAAGAAGGGCTCGAAGATGTGGCCTGCGACGTCAGGTTCGATGCCGGCCCCGGTGTCGGCGAAGGTAATCACCATGCGGCCGTTGTCCAGGTGGAACGCGATACGCATCGTACCGCCCTCGGGCATCGCTTGTACGGCGTTGGCGACGACGTTCATGAAGCAAGTGCGCAGTTTTTCCGCGTCGACATTGAGCACGGTGGGTACGCCGTCCGCATCTTCGACTACGTCGATTCCCTGGACCTTCATTTTCGATTCCGAAATGGCCAGCACGCCGTCGATAAGCTGCTTTACGTCGGTCGATGCCGGATGGATCTCGATGGGCTTGCCGTAGTGAAGGAAGCTCTGCACCAGTTCGCTCAGGCGGCGTACTTCGTCCTTCATTAACGTGACTTGGCGCACAAAGTTGTCCGAGTCCTGGTTGAGCTGGCGGGCGTAACGGGCCCTCAGCTGATCGAGCGCCAGGCTGATGAAGTTGAGCGGATTCTTGATTTCGTGCGCCAGCCCGCCAGCGAGTTGGCCCAGTGCGGTGAAGCGCTCGAGCCGGTTCAGCTCCTGCTCGCGCTCGCGGGCGTGTCTCAACTGCGCGACCATCTCGTTGAAACTGCGGGTAAGCAGCCCTATCTCGTCGCGGCGATTCGCTTCGGGAACGGGTTCCAGGCCGCGCGCAGCGATGTTCTGCGCCGCGTCCGCCACCGCGTGAATCGGTTTTACGTAACGGTCCGCGAGAATATAGGCGAAGACCAGGCCGATCGCGAAGATTATGAGCGCCGCCGTGATCTGATGAATCCAGTTTACGACGACCGGCTGCGCGGAGTCGTTGAAGTTAGCCACCATCTGCACATAGCCGAGCAGATGATCCTCCACCTCGATCGGAATCAAAAAAACGGTCGTCTGCCGCGCGGGCGGTCCCAGCGTAGTCGCCGGGATCGTCAGGATGTTGTTGCCCTCTTTGAGCTGCTGCTCGATTACCTTGTCGGCCGAGCGCGGGACCAGCGCCGCGCCGATGAGGCGGGGGTTCGAGCTGTTGATGATGAGATTTTGCGACGACGCGATCGACACCTCGAGCCCTGGCGTGCCCAGCGCGCGAACATAGTTCTGCAGGCTGTCGCGATCGGTCGGGCCGACGGAGGTTAGTTCCTGAACGCTGATCTGGATGGCGCGCGCCAACTCCTTGAGCCGCAGTTGCGTGGTCTCCGCGATCGCAGCCTGCGTGCCCAGGCTGACCCACACCTCGGCGCCAAGCGTGAGCGCAAGCAGCACCACCATCAGGAGGATTAGCTTGGCTTTAAGATTGAGCGCCGGGAAATTGAATTTCATGGCCTCGGCTCGTGCCGGCGCACGCCGGCTCAACCGCGGGCAGCTCGATCAGGTCTTGGTCTCGCGCGCTCTCGAGGCGGCCATCAGACGAGTTCCGTAGACCGCAAGCGACAGCACCGCGACGACCCAGACAAGGCGTTCAAATCCGCCCAGGTAATGGATGACCGCCTCGAGTTGCTCGCCGAACAAATATCCTAGTGACACGACAATCGGAACCGAAATGACGGCCCCCAGCAGATCATAGAAGAAAAATCGCAGCGGGGTGACGCCGAACGAGCCAGCCGTCAGGTAGACGACGGCGCGCAGGCCGGCGAGGAAGCGCGCGTAAAAGATCGCACGATTGCCGTACCGATTCATGAAGCGCCTGATGCGATCGATCTGGGCTTGCGAGCCCGGGCGATTCAATCCGAAGTAACGGACCAGTCCGCTTCCAAAGTGTCGGCCCAGGAAAAACAGCGAGTTGTCGCCGGCCACGACACCCACCAGCGAAACGGCCAGCGTAATCGGATAACGGGTGATTCCGCGATGAACCAGGAATCCGCCCGCGAGCAACGCCACATCCTCCGGCATCGGCAGTCCCATCCCGCACAGGAGGAGAATCACGAATAACCCAAGGTAGGTGAAGTGTTCTATGTAAGTGGAAACGATGCCTACCAAGCTTCAGTCTCCGTGGCCAAATCTGTTCCGGAGTGAGTCGCGGATTTGCTCCACGGGCATGCCCTGTTTTGCCAGCACCTCGGCTTCGCGCGCTTCGCCGACACAGATCGCGCAGGTGCTGCCATGCTTGTCACGGTAGCAGTCGAGCAGGCTCTTATGGCCATCGCTCTTGTCGCATCCACAGTAGCAGTGAAGCTGAGCGAGCAAGGCGGGGTCCCGCTCGGCGACCTCGTATGCCTCTCGCACTTCGCCCTGGAAAAGCTTGGGATCCAGCGTTAAGCGCAGGTTCGTGGCTGCGTCGCCTGGCGCGGAAATCTGTTCTGTCGCGTCCGCCGAGCTGTGCGGAGAACCGAACCAGACGTAGGCCCCAGCCGCCATTACGAGCAGGCCGGCGATTATCGCAAGTGTCCCTTTGGTACCTGTCAACATTCGTCGATCTCTAGTAACGGATTATAGCATTTCGATCATCTGTAGGCTTTGCCGTGCGAAAGCATACAGAGCGGCCGGGCGATGGGGGCCGCGCCGCGTTTCCTTGAGACGGCGCAAGAGTCCCATCGCCAGAATGCGGCGACGAAAGTTGCGGCGGTCGATCGGCCGGACGAGGATTCGCGAGTACAGCTCTTCGAATTCCGCGAAGGTGAATACCCGGGGCAGAAGCGCGAACGCGATGTTGCTGTATTCGAGCTTCGACTTGAGCCGCTTGAACGCATACGCCGCCATCAGCGCGTGATCGTACGCGAGCGGAGGCAAATCGGATACCTCGAACCAGCCTCCCGCCGCGTACTTGCGCGACGGCCCTGCTACCGCTCCCGCATCGGGAATCAACGCCATGTATGCGACCGAGACCACGTGCGCATGCGGATCACGCGAAGGATCGCCGAAGGTGAAGAGCTGTTCCAGGTAGGAATCGGTTAGTCCGGTCGAAGCTTGCAACTCCCGCCGCGCGGCTTCATCGAGCATTTCCCCGCGCCGCACCAGGCCGCCTGGAAACGCCCATCGGCCGCGAGTCGCACCCTTTCCCAACTGAACGAGGTACGCCTTGAGGCGGCGGTCCTGGATGGCGAACAACACTGTATCGACCGCTACCTTCGGACGAGCGAGGCGATGAGACGAGTCGCTCGCGCTTGGGTCGGTCGGCAAGCCGCTGCCGGTAGCCGGGTTCAGGCGCTCAGCTCGAGCATCCGCTCCAGGGCCCTGCGCGCCCCTTCGCGTACGTCTTGCGGCAGTTCGATTTCGTAGCGGAGGTTGCGCAGCGAATCGAGCGTGCCTTCGAGCGTGATCATCTTCATGAAGCGGCATAGCTTGCAGGCCTTGTAGAATCGCTTGTCCGGTATCTCCATCAGCAGCCGGTCGGAAAGCCCACACTCCGTCACGACCAGGAACTTGTCGGCCTCGCTTTCGCGCGCATAGCGGACCATCGCGCTCGTCGACAACACCGCATCCGCGAGCGCGAGCACATCCTTGCGGCACTCCGGATGGGCCAGGACCTTCAACCCCGGAATCGCGCTCCGAACCTTCTCTACTTCGGCGGGAGTTATCTGATGATGGACGTAGCAGTTACCGTCCCATGAAATAATTCGCTTGCTGGTGTTCTCCTGCACGTAGTTGGCGAGGTTCTGGTCCGGGACGAACAGGATATTGTCGGAGTCGATAGCGTTGACAACCTGGACCGCGTTGGCCGAGGTGCAGCATGCGTCGGACTCGGCTTTGACGTCGGCGGTGCAGTTTACGTACGAGACGACCTTCAGGTCCGGATAGAGTTTCAGGAGTTCCGCCTTGCGATCGGCCAGTGCTTCAGCCGTGACCGCGTCTGCCAGCGAGCATCCTGCGCGCAAGTCGGGTATCAGGACCGTTCGCCCGGGATTCATGACCTTGGCGGTTTCCGCCATGAAGTGGACGCCGCAGAATACTATTACTTCGGCATCGCGCACGTCGCGCGCCTTGCGCGCGAGTTCGAGTGAATCGCCGATGAAGTCGGCCACCTCGAAGATTTCAGGCCGCTGATAATTGTGGGCAAGAATGATCGCCTTGCGCTCCTCCTTGAGCTGGAGGATCTCGGCGATGATCTCCGAGTAGTACTCGCAGGTCTCGAACCGGTATGCCTGCTCGTCGAGGGGCGCGAGCTTTTGAAACAACGCGCGCGCTGAAATCGGGGATGATGCGGGTACGTTCACAATCGGTCCTTCGCTCCCGGGGTTCCACACCGCCTTCCACGTTCGACTACCGGCCCGGGTACTTTGCGTCATTTTGACACTTACTATAGTGACGGATCGTCACCGGCGCAAGCGGAAGATCGCCGTCCGGGCGCAACGGTATCGGGGACGATTTCGCGCTCGCTTCGTGTCTTTGTGCCTTCGTGGTTGATGATGCTATTCGGAATTCCTGCGGGATCACCGACAAGCGAGAGGCCGCGAACCGCGTGGAAATGCCCTCCGTGGAGTTAAAGCGATGGATGAAGGCCTGGACAGGGAAATAATCGATGCGGTTCGGCGCTTCGTCGAGCGCGACGTGATGCCGGTGGCGGCGGATTTGGAGCATCGCGATGAATATCCGCACGCTCTCGTCGCCAAAATGAAAGAACTCGGCCTGTTCGGCGCGACTATTCCGGCGGAGCATGGCGGCCTCGGCATTTCCTTCGGAACCTACGCCCGCGTCATGGAAGAATTGTCGCGCGGATGGATGAGCCTGGCCGGCGTGATTAACAGCCATCTCATCATGGCCTTTATCATCACCCATCACGGGACCAAGGCGCAGAAAGAGTATTTTCTGCCGGCGATGGCGCGTGGCGAAAAGCGTGGTGGTCTTGCGCTCACCGAGCCTCACGCGGGCAGCGACGTGCAGTCGATTCGCACCGCCGCCGTGCGACGCGGCGACAACTACGTGCTGTCCGGCAGCAAGATGTTCATCACCAACGCGCGGCACGGCACGATGCTCGCCGTGGCCGCCAAGACCAATCCCAGGGCCGAACCGGCCTACGCGGGAATCAGTATGTTCGCGGTTGAAAAAAACGATTCCGGCCCGACCGTGAGCCGCAATCTCAAGAAACTCGGCTACAAGGGAGTCGACACTTGCGAAGTGCTGCTCGAAGATCTGGCGGTGCCGGCTGCTAACTTGATTGGCAGCGCGGAAGGGCAGGGCTTCAAGCAAGTGATGAGCGCGCTCGAAGTCGGGCGCATCAACGTGGCCGCGCGAGCGGTGGGCGTGGCGCAGGCTGCCTTCGAAACCGCGATACGCTACGCGCAGCAGCGGACCGCATTCGGCAAGCCCATCGCGCAGCATCAAGCCGTGCAGCTGCTGCTGGCCGACATGGGGACTCGCGTCGAGGCGGCGCGGCTCCTGGTAGGAAATGCGGCTCGGAAGAAAGACTCAGGCGAGCGCTGCGATATCGAAGCCGGAATGGCGAAGCTGTTCGCCTCGGAGGCGTGCGCGAAGATATCTCTTGACGCGATGCGCGTGCTCGGCGGCTACGGCTTCATGGAGGAGTTTCCGGTCGAGCGTTTCTACCGCGATGCGCCTCTGATGATGATAGGTGAGGGCACCAACGAAATTCAGGCCCTCGTCATCGCACGAGGTTTGCTGGCAAGGTATCCGGCGTAAGCCTCTCCTCCAACCGCGCGAATGCTCACACTTGCGCGAGTTCGTGCAGGGCCAGCGCGCATTCGGCGGGGCGCGTGAACATCACCTCGTGACCGCAGTTGATGAACTTCAGCGCGGGACTTTTCAAGCGGCTGGAAAAGTTCGGATGCCATCCCGCGCCGCCATCGATGGGCGTTTGGTCGTTCTCGCAAACTATGTAGGCGGTCGGTACACCGGATTCATGAAATGCTTTCATCGGGACCGGATCGATCATCGGCCCGAGCGGCTGCGGCGAAAGGGCAGCATTGATCCATGGATGCAACTCCTTCGGCACATCGTTCATCAAGCCCGCATAGAAGTCGGGGCCCATCGCCTCGAGCGGCGATGATCGGTCAGGTCGCGAGTTTATGAGATCGACGATTGGCCCCTGGGCCGGATTCGCCGGGTCGAGAAGCCGCTCGCCGTCCTTCGGCACGATCGCAGTTACGAAGACGGTTCGCTTGATACGCTTGGGGATTTTGGCGGTGACGCCGGAAATCGTGAGGCCGCCCAGGCTATGGCCTGCGATTATCACGTTGTGCAGGTCGCGTTCTTCGATGAACTTGACGACGCTGTCGACATAAGTTGCAAGCGTGACCTTGGAGCGATCCCAATGATTTTGGCCATGCCCCGGCAGGTCGACCGCATACCCGCGGTCGCCGAGCTTATCGAGTTCGCTAATCACGGCGGCCCAGCACCACGCGCCATGCCACGCTCCATGAACGAGGACAAACGTATCCGACATTGGTGATCCTCCGAGTCTCAGAACTGCTCTTTCGATCGCGACGCGATCGCCGAGTAAACCTAGTCCCTAACCGCTTCGCTGAAAAGGAAGGAGGACCGAAATAAAAGAAAAGCTCTGGCAAGACTCTCTGAGTGGCGCGGGCGTCCCGCCCGCGGACGCCTAGCGTCTCCGCGATGTGAAATGCTGCGCAGACGCCTCGCCAGCGCGGCCGACTTCTCCCCGCCAGCTCAGGAAGCGACTGGAGTCACCGGCTGGCCGCTATGCAATTGTGCCGGCGGTACTACTATCACCGTCTCGCCGCCCGACAATCCCTGCAGCACCTGGACACCATCCTGATATTCGTGGCCCGTCGATATGTCGACACGCTCCGCCTTGTCGTCGCGCACGACCCAGACGTAGTTCTGGCTGCCTTCCGTGACGACTGCCTTTTTGGGTACCAACACCAGCGGAGCTTGCGCTTCGACTGGTGAGCCGCCAAGGAACGAAATCTTGACGCTCATCTCAGGTTTGATGATGGCGAGGTCCGCCTTGAGGATGTGCACCTCGACTTCGACGGTGCCTTTCTGACGATCCGCCTCCGGGTATATTTTCACGACCTGAGCATCGAACGGACGATCCGGGTACGCATCGAGCAGCACCGACGCGGGCATGCCAATAAAGACCTTGCCGATATCGCTTTCGTTGATGTCGACTTCGGCGCGCATGTCTTCCGTATCGGCAAGGGTTGCGATGTCGGTCACCCCGGTGCCCGCATCGGATTGGGAGCCGTATTGGATCATGTCACCGACTTCGTGAATCTTCTTTAGAACGATACCGTTGATTGGCGAGCGGATGATGCACTGACCCATCTCAAACTGGTAAAACGCGATCTCCGCTTGAGCGTGCGTGTAGCTTGCTCGCGCCACCGCCAATTGGTTCTCGACCTGGTCAAGCTGGTCTTGCGAAACGATATGATTCTTGAAGAGTTCCGTCTGACGCTTAACTTGAGCTTCGTAAAGCGCGATGTTGGCGGCCGCGAGGTTCCGGTCGGCAATCGCCTGATTTAGCTGCGCTTCGGTGCCTCCCGTATCGATTCGGGCGAGCAAGTCTCCTTTTTTGACGTGCTGGCCTTCCTCGATTGGCTCGGCGACGATTTGTCCAATCATCATCGTGCCGACCTTGATGTACTTGTGCTGTGTGACGACGTAGCCGGAACCGGTCAGAACTGTGCCTGGCTGGCCGGCCTGCTTGATTGTCACGAGCGCGGTCTGCACTTCGGGCGGGCGCCCTATCGTGCGGCCATAGATCTCGTAAGCTGCCGCCGAAGCTGCCCCGAGAACCACTAGAATGATAACCGCTGGAACGAGCCGGGTCGGCCGTTTCTCGGCCTTGCGCGCAATCCGCAGCGATTCCAGTTCGCGGATGCTCGATGGTGGCCGTGGAGATGAAGGTTCGGTGCTCATGCGCTCAGCCCCTCCTAAGCGCTTCTACAACCTGCATTTTCATCGCTTGTCGCGCGGGAAGCCAGCCACCCAGTACACCCATTACCGCGGCGAAAATGAGGGCCTGCACCACCACGGAGGGCGTCACGCGGAACGCAAATGCCATGGTCGAGAAGGTGATGAAGTTGCCAAAGCTGGTCGAGAAGCCGTCTATGGGCATCGCAAGGAACACGCCGATTACGCCGGCGGCGAGAGCCAGCGCGAGCGATTCCAGCAAAAATGATCCCAGCACCGCGCCCGGACGGAATCCGAGTGCGCGCAGGGTGCCGATTTCGGTCGTGCGCGCCGATACCGAGGCATACATGGTGTTCATGGCTGCGAACACGGCCCCGATACCCATGATGACGGCGACTACCATCCCCAGCGCGCGCAGCTGATTGGCGACGACCGATTGGTCCTTGTAGTAATCCGACTCGGTTTCCGCCTGGAGATTGATGCGCGGATCATCCGCGATTTTTTTGATAAAGGCGTCGACGTCCGTGCCTGCCACCATCTTCAGCCGGGCGCACGCGTAGTACGCACCGCGCTGGGTGTCGTCCTGCACGTTGTGGATGTCCGCCCACACTTCCGACTCGAATGAGCTTCCGCCCGCATCGAAGATGCCCACCACCTTCCAGTTGCCACGTCCGAAACGCATCGTCGATCCGACTTTCGTATTCGCGTAGCGGCCGGTGATAGCTTTGCCGACGATAATTTCGTTCAACGCCGGTTTGAACATCCGGCCCTCGATGATGTGGACGTTCTGATGCACGAGCAGCGCGACCGGCAGGACGCCTCGTACGACTACGTTGTCTCGTGTGCCGCCGGGCCGCTCCATCAGCACCTGCACCGGCAATTCGGGCGAGGCGAGCGGATTTCCCGCGCTGTCGCGCTTGATCTGCGGCAGAAACTTGAGCGCATCGAACTGGTCGAGGTTAACTGCCGATGAGGTTTCGGTGGTCGAGCCTTTGCGTACCACCACGACATTGTCGGGCGAACCGGTGTCGCTGATCGCGGAGCCGAGCCCGGCCACCATCGCCATCACGATCACGAACACCGCCACCACCAGCGCGATTCCACCACCGGTCATCGCCGTGGAGACCCGCCTGACCAGCAGGCTGCGGATGTTGTATTTGAGAGGAATCGCCATCTCAGGCCACCAGCCTCAGCGCATCGACAATGTTCTGGCGCGCGGCCGACCTTGCCGGAAACCACGCGCTCAATAGACCGATCAAAGCCGCGGCGATCAAAGTTTCGACCAACACTGCGGGCGGCATGCGGATCGATCCAAGCGGTCCAAGGGCGGGGGAGCCGACGGAAAACGCCTTCAATACCAGGAACGCGGCGCCGCAGCCCAGGATTCCTCCGGCCAGTCCGATCACGAGCGATTCGCCGAGCAACAGCCCCAGGATCGTGCCCGACTGGAAGCCGATTGATCGCATCACGGCGATTTCGCTGCGTCGCTCGCGAATCGACATCGCGGCGGTGTTGGCCGCCACCAGTCCGATCGTAAGTACGACAATTACTCCAAGCATCTCGGCGATCTGAAAGAAGGTACGGAAACCTTGCAGAAAATTACCGATAAACGCGGCCTCGGACTCGCTGCGGGTTTCCGCCGATGAGTTCGCGAACTGCTCGTCCAGCGAAGCGATTACCTGCGGCACGTTCTCCGAATGATCGGCCCGCACCCAGAAGTTGCTGACGAATCCCGGCCGCCCCGCGGCTTCTTCCAGGTAATCGCGGCGGAAGAGCAGGAAGTTCGGCGGCGCTTTGTCATTCATCGTGCCCACGATGTTCAGTGTCACATTGAAAGGATAAACGCTGCCCTTGAGCTGAATCTGTTGCCCGATATGGAGGTGAAATCGCTTCATCGTGCCATTCCCGACCAGGCACGCGGTGCGCAGACCCTTGAAGTCTTCAAATCCTTGTTTGGAGATCCCCCAGTCCGGCCACATAAGATCGACTTGATCCGGATCGACCGCCAAATTCGGAAACTGATCGTTGACGTCGTGGAGAATGCCGCCGAACCAGCTTTCCGCCGCCACCGCTACCACGTGCGGCGTAGCCGCGATGCGCTGTTTGTAAGCCTCCGGCATAGAGTAGGTCAGTCCGGCCTTGTTGTGGCATGCGATACGCACGGAAGACGCGCTGTCGGCGAGAACCTGACTGGCGACCGTCGGCAGACTTACCAATGCCGAGAAAATGAACAGCGACACCGCAATCGAGAACACGGTCAGAAACGTGCGCCGCTTGCTGCGCATCAGGTTCTTCAGAATCAACATCGTGTACTTCATAGCCGTGCTTCCGTAACGATCCGATTCGCCCGCTTATGCCGAAGCTCCCGCCGCTTGCGCCGGCGCGCCGGCCTTGCCCGGCTCGATTCCGGCCAGCACGCCCTTGTCGAGGCGGTAGACGGTGTCGACGTAACGCTCGGCGCGCGGGTCGTGCGTGACCATCACGATGGTCTTGTGAAACTGCCTATTCAGTTGCGTGAGCAGATTCAGGATTTCTTCCGCCGACTTCGCATCGAGGTCGCCGGTCGGTTCGTCGGCGACGACGATCGTTGGGTCAGTGACGATCGCGCGGGCGATCGCGACGCGCTGTTCCTGTCCGCCGGACAACTGCCGCGGGTAGTGATCCATCCGGTCCGCCAGGTTCACGACCTTCAGCGCGGTCTCGACGTGCTCGCGCCGCTCGGCCTTGCTCAAATGGGTCAGCAGCAGAGGCAGCTCGACGTTTTCAAACGCGGTCAGCACCGGAATCAGATTGTAGAACTGGAACACCAGGCCGATATGCCGCGCCCGCCACGCCGCCAGGTCGCGCTCCTTCATCGAGGTGATCTCCTCGCCGCCAACCGCGACGCGGCCTGACGTCGCATGGTCGATACCGGCGATCAGATTGAGCATCGTGGTCTTGCCCGAGCCCGAGGGTCCCATGATCGCGACGAAGCGTGCTTCCGGAACCCGCATCGTCACGTCGTCGAGCGCGCGCACCTCGAACTCGTCGCGCTTGTAGACCCGGCTCACATGATCAATTTCGATCGCGTACTTTTCGTCCATCGCCAATTCCCCTTTCTTTTTTTTCAGCCCGCCGCGCGCGCCGTTCGATGGCGAGTGCGGCCGCGGCCGTTGCCCACAATTGTGTCTTTCACCTCGCCGAACAGCCGCGCGAATACCTTCGCCTTGGCTTCCGACACCGCGCATCCTATCTCCACCAGCGCCTTGCGAAATACGCTCTCGCCGTTTTTCTCCATTTCGTTCGCAATCCAGCGCAGCATCTGGGCGCGCTCCCGATCCTCGTGATGGGTATGCTCCATGTGAGTCAGCGCGGCTTGCGGATCGTGTTGCGCGAAGTAAATTTTCACCTGCGCCTCGTCAAAGACGAAAGTCGGCTGCGCCGGCTCGCGCAACATCTTCAAAAAACGGGCGCGGCCTTCGTCGGTAATCGCGTAAACCTTTCGCGAACGCTTGCCGTGCCGCTCGATACGCTGCGTGACCAGTCCGTCGCGTGCAAGCTTCTTGAGCGCGGGATAGAGCGATCCGTCGCTCACCCGGTAGAAGAACCCGACCGGATGCCGAAAGCGCCGCTTCAAATCGTACCCGGTCGCCTCCGCGTCCATCAGGAAGCCAAGGATCGGGAACTTCACGTCGATTCGCGGCGTCGTCTGTCTCACATCGCGCTGCCATGAAGGCTCCTGGACTGCGGTGGAGCGCAGCGGCCGGGGCGAAGCCTGTTTCAACGTGGGCAATGCCATATCTCGCCTCAATAGCTCGACTTGAGCTAACGAGTCAACCTATCGGCGCGAGGCGCGCAGCATTCCCATCGTGAACGCTTGCTTCCAGTTGCTCGGGCTCGCCAACGGTGCGACCCCCTCCACCGCCTTCGCCAATTCACTCATCCGTGCTGGAGCAGGTTCCGTGCCGAATGCGATGTCCCAGATTGGCGTCGTCACGCCGAAGATCGCGTTCGGTGCCCGGAGGTGATGCGCGAGATGGCGGGCGCGCAGCCGTGCCTCGACCCGGTTGCGGGGTTGGCGGAAGTGGATTCGGTAATGTACGGCCTCGTAGGTGACGAAGCCCGAGAGCAGCCCGAGGACGAAAATCAGCGCCGGCGTCAGTCCAAAAAACCCAAGGCCTGCAAGGGTAATTCCGGCAACGGGAAGCCAGGCGCGGATCGTGAAAACCCGATGCGGGTCGCGATGATGTACATCGTGGAGCGGGCCCACGAACGTTCGTAGTTGATGGCTCAGCGGACCATGGATGACGTATTCGAGGAGCGTCCAGGCGCCGAGTCCCGCCGCAAACAGAAGGACATTCAGGGCCATAATGAGATGGTAGGCCGTCCGAAGGTCGGCAGCAAACGCAGTCCATCGACTGCGCTCAACCGCATTCGGCGGATTGCGCCAGGAATGGCCCGTCTCGCGGGCGACCTTCCTGTGATTGTTGCTGCGGCCTGCATTGATCGCATTGCCTTGACGTCATACTCCAATATTGAGATATATCAGGACCAGAATAGATGCCGCCCGGCCCAAGGAGTGATCCAATGTGGAATTCGGACAACCATTTTCTCAACGGCAACTACGCCCCGTGGCGCGAGGAAGGCGATGCCTACGATCTGAAAGTCGACGGCGAGATTCCGCGTGAACTCGATGGCGCGCTCTACCGGGTCGGTCCCAATCCGCATTTCAAGCCGCTCGGCCGCTACCACTGGTTCGACGGCGACGGTATGGTGCACGGCTTTATCCTCAAGGATGGCCGCGCGGCGTACCGTAATCGTTACGTTAAGAGCGACGGATTGCGCGCCGAGATGAAGGCGGGCAGGGCGCTGTTCGGCGGACTGCTCGAACAGCCCAAGGAGATGCCGCCGGAATTACCGCCGTTCAAGAACGCCGGCAACACCAACATCATCGGCTACGCGAATCGATTGCTGGCGCTGTTCGAGGCGGGGCTGCCGCACGAATTGCAGCCGTTCACGCTGGAAACGGTTGGAACCTACAATTTCGGCGGCAAGCTCAACGGTCCCATGACGGCGCATCCCAAGTTCGATCCCATCACCGGCGATCTGCTGTTCTTCGGCTATCAGCCGTTTCCTCCGTATGTCACGTGGTATCGCGCGGATCGCGCGGGAAATCTCGTGGAGTCGCGGCCAATCGACACCGGACTCGCCGTGATGATGCACGACTTCATTACCACCGATGACTACGCGATCTTTTTCGTGTGTCCTTCCGTGTTCCGTATGGAAAACTTGGCCCTCGGCAAGCCGATGCTGAATTGGGAGCCCGATCACGGGACGAAGATCGGCGCGATGAGCCGCAAGACGGGCGAAGTAAAATGGTTCCAGGCCGAAGCGTTCTTTGTTTTCCACTTCCTGAACGCATACGAAGAGAACGGGTCTCTCGTCGTTGACGGATGCCGTATGGCGGCTCTGGACATGACCGGCAACGACTTCGGTAATCGGCCCAGTCCGTGGCGATGGACGTTGAATCTCGCTGACGGCTCGATGAAAAGCGAGCAGGTCGAAGACTTCGTCGCGGAATTTCCACGCCTCGACGAGCGCCTGGCCGGTAAGAAGCATCGCTACGGATATTTTGGGGCCAATCGTGGCGTAGCTGACAGCGTCGGTTTCAACAGCGTCGTCAAGCGCGATTATGAGACCGGCAAGACCGAGTCGCAGGATCTTGGAGGCGGCAAGATGCCCGGAGAGCCGGTGTTCGTGCCGCGCTCGGCCACGTCTTCCGAAGACGATGGATGGGTGATGTCGGTGTGGTACGACTCATCGATCAATTCAAGCGAGCTGCTCATTCAGGATGCGCGCGATTTTTCCGGAAAGCCGGTCGCGCGGGTCAAGGCGCCGCATCGCGTGCCGTTCGGATTCCACGGCAATTGGGTGCCGGCCTGAGGAAGGTCAGTGAGAACGATCGACGCCAAACGCAAAGCGCCGGGTCCGGCAGGCGGCGCCCGCATCGACTTCCCCGTCGTCTCCGGCGCGCAGATACCCGTGAAAGCTTCACTTGAACTCGCGCTGCTGGGACTTATCGCCGAGGCACCGCGAATCTCGGGCTATGACATCGTGCAGGTGTTCAACCTCTCGATGCGCCATTTCTGGCACGCGCATCAGGGGCAGATTTATCCGACGCTGGCGCGGATGGAACGCGACGGATGGATCAAAAGTCGCGAGGTAATTCAGCGCGGGCGTCCGAATAAGCGGCTTTTTTCGATCACACCCGCCGGCCGCGAGATCTTGCAGCAATGGCTCCTGAGCCCGTTCGAGGATTTGAAGCTGAAGCATGCGCCGCTGCTCAAGACCCGCTACCTCGGGCATCTCGGGCCCGACGGAGCGATCGCCAAGTTCGCGGAACAGCGTGCAGCCTGCGTCGCCTATCTCGAAGAGCTGCGCGGAATTGAGCGCGACTTCTTCGGCAAGGGCGGCTATGCGACCGAGCACGTGATGTTCTCTTATTTCACGCTGTGCAACGGAATCGGCTGGATGGAGGAAAGCATCCGATGGTGCGATTGGGCGATCGCCGAGATCGAGCGCAATCGCGCCTTGTTTCATGCTGAGTCCGGTGCGCCCAGGGATGTGCCCGGCTCGCGTGCACGGCGGGCGGCAGGATAAACCTCGCCGGCGGCTTGCCAGCCGTGGTTAGCAGCGCAGGGTGATGGACTCGTTCGCGCCCTGCGCCTACTGTCATCTAGGGCGGCCCGAGTTGCTTCAAACCCGCTTTTGCGGACATCTTGCTGACGGTTGGCGGGGTCAAAACCGCCGAAAACCGGCCCGACAGGACTGGCGCGAGATCCAATTCCACTATCTGCCCTGTAGACGTTCGCAAAACCGTGAGTATCTTATGTCAGGGCAGTGAATTTAGCCCCTGTTTAATCGTCAATGAATAAAGGGCTGCGACCTTGGACGGGTTGGCGGCCCGAGTGAGTTCCAGGAGGCATGCATGGCTAGGAAAATCGCCGCGGTGCTAGGCGGCGTGCTTTTGGGTCTGATCATTCTCTTCGCCCGCGCAGGGGCTTTTCCATTCTGGGGGTCCGACGACAAGGCTGCCGCTGATAGCTCGGCGCCGCCGACCACATCTTCGCCCATGGTCGCGTCTGTACCCGCCGCGCCTAATGCGCCCGAACCCAACGAACGTCCCGGAGTCATCGGTTCGTTTGCACCGTTAGTGAAGCGCGTCTTTCCGACGGTGGTGAGTGTTCGTGTGGTTCAGGACGTCAAACCTTCATCGATGGGAATGGGCCCTCCGGGTGAGGGCGGCGACGATCCCGGTGACCAGGGCGGTGGTGGTGGCGGAATGCCAATGCCGCCCCAAGGCGGAGGTGGAGATCCTTTTGAGCAGTTCCGGCGCTTCTTCGGCGGCCAGATGCCGAAGGAATACAAGCAGCATGGATTGGGCTCGGGCGTTATCATCTCGCCTGATGGCTACATTCTGACCAATAACCACGTGGTCGGCGATGCCGACGAGATCAAGGTCACCCTGTACGACAAGCGCGAGTTCACCGCGAAGGTCATCGGCAAGGACCAGAAGACCGACTTGGCGTTGATCAAAATCGACACCAAGGAGCAGTTGCCCATCGCCACGCTCGGCGATTCCGACAAGACCGAGATTGGCGATTGGGTGGTGGCGATTGGAAATCCGTTCGATGTCGGCATGACCGTCACCGCGGGAATCGTGAGCGCCAAGGGCCGGCCGCTCGGTGGCAATTACGACGACTTTATTCAGACCGATGCCTCGATTAACCCCGGCAACTCGGGTGGTCCGTTGTTCAACACGGACGGCCAGGTGATCGGAATCAACACGGCGATCTACAGCCGCACCGGCGCCAACAACGGAATCGGCTTCGCCATTCCAATCGATCTCGCGCGTAGCGTGGTCGACCAGCTCAAGGCCCATGGACGAGTGGTCCGCGCATGGCTGGGCGTTGAGATTCAGGAAGTGAATGCTGATCTCGCGCAATCGTTCGGCCTCGACAAGCCGGAAGGCGCGCTGGTCGCCGCAGTCGATAAGGATGGACCGGCGGCGAAGGCGGGCATCCAGCGCGGCGATATCGTGATCAAGTTCAACGGCCGGGACGTCGAGGACGAGCACGAGTTGCCGGCTTTGGTTGCGCAGACTCCGATCAACAAAACGGTCGATGTGATCGTGCTGCGTAACGGCAAGCAGAAGACCTTCCAGGTCACGACCGGGGAACTCAAAGAGCAGGAAGTTGCCAGCGCCAAGACCGAAGAGCCTGGCGGCGATTGGGGCATGAAGGTCGGCGACATCACGCAGGACCTCGCGCAGCAGTTCCATCTGAGTGTCGACAAGGGCGTCGTGATTCGCAGCGTCCAGCCCGACAGCCCCGCGGCAGAGGCGAGCCTCGAGCCGGGCGACATCATCCTCGAGGTCAATCACGACAAAGTTGCCAACGTGAAAGACTTCATCTCCAAGGCAAAAGATGCC
Source organism: Binataceae bacterium (SeqCode) (assembly GCA_052146355.1). GTDB lineage: Bacteria > Desulfobacterota > Binatia > Binatales > Binataceae > JAFAHS01. The sequence continues at coordinate 47,716 of JBKQNE010000262.1, forward strand.
AAGGGCGCAAAGAAGCCCGCGCTTCTGCTCGTGCAGCGAGGTAGCGCGACGCTATACACGGTGATCAAGCCGTCGGAGGACGCAGGCTGATAGGCATCGATCGTATCTCAAGCGAATGAAAGTGCGGCGTGGCGGTAATCTCCGTCACGCCGCACTCGCTTTTGCCCGCGGCGGCTCTTTCGGCTTTCACGCCTCAGTCGACGCGCCCAGGAGATAGGACTGGATTGGTACAACGGCGCCCACCATGCCGACGAGGTTTCGACTGCGGGTTTGATCGCACGATGGGCCGGCTCGGTTCTATTCGGTGCTTCCGTGCGGTAGCATTCCAGTCAGGGCGTGGCGGCAGGAGGCCGGGGCGGAACGGATTCCCGCAAGCGAGTCAGTGGCCAAGAGGAAGAGGAAACGGCGACGTGGGCGCGGAACGTGGGTAATCATCGCGATTGCACTCCTTATCGCGGGCTTCCTCATACGACGCACGCTGGTTCCGCAACTCCTTCACTATCTCGCTTATCGCCCGGCAGAGAATCCATCTCCAGCCGCCGAGGCAACTTCGCAGCCGGAGCAATCACAACCGGTGGCGGCGCAGCCTGCGGCTGCGCAATCTGCGATGCCACAGCCTGCGGCGCGCAGCAGCACCAGCGCCCCGAGTGAGGATTTGAGCGCCAGCGACCGGCAACAACTCCAGGAGATCCTGAAGCGCAAGACGAAATAGGGGTTCATGCCGCAGGCGCCAATCATCGACGATCTCGGGTTTCGGGTAGAGATCGAAAATCCTCCCGCCAGAATCATCTCGCTGGTCCCGAGCTGGACCGAGACGCTGTTCACCCTGGGCCTTGGCGATCGCGTTGTCGGTGCCACCAAATTTTGCGTTGAGCCTGCGGACCGAGTCGCTTCCGTCAAAAAGATTGGGGGCACGAAGAATCCCGACCTGCGCGCCATATTCGCGCTGGCTCCGGATCTAGTCGTCGCGAATGCCGAAGAGAACCGGCGTGAGGATGTCGAACGGATGCGCGCGCATGGACTCGCCGTGCTGACGACTTATCCGCGCACGGTTCCGGCTGCCGTCGAGTCGCTGCTCAAGATCGGACGCGCGGCCGGCTGCGAACCCGAGGCCGGCGCCCTGGCGCGTGATATCACCCGGTCCGTCAGCGAGGTCGAGGCGAATCTTGGCGTATGGTCAAAGCTGCGGTTGCGCGCTTTCTGTCCCATTTGGAAAAAGCCGTGGATGGCCTTCAATGCCGACACCTACTCGCACGACGTGCTGAGGATGATGGGTTTCAACAACGTGTTCGCGTCCGCCGGTGAGCGCTACCCCGTGACCACGCTCGAAGAGGCAATCGAGCGGCGGCCCGATGTGGTCCTGCTGCCCGATGAACCGTACGAGTTTACCGATCGCGACGTAGACGAGTTGCGCACGACGCTGCCCGCGGGCCTCTCGCGACGCGTCCTGATCGTGAGCGGTAAGGATCTGCATTGGTACGGCGTGCACATGGTGGACGGACTCAAATCGCTCGCAAATCGCCTCGCGCGCGTCCGCGCCGCCGTCCTCTAGATGTCCTCTTGTTCTTGATGATTGAAGGCGCCCCGAGAGGCTCTCTGAATGCGCGTCGGTTTGCGCACTTCGGACAAACGCAATAAACCAAAGCTCGCAACCTGCGCCGTCGTTCTCGGCGCTCGCCGTTTAAACAGGGAGTAATCGCGATGCCAGCGCAGCCGCCGCCGCTTACCGGAATCAAGGTGCTCGACCTCACGAAACTCGCGCCTGGTCCGTTTTGCACCATGATTCTCGGCGACTTGGGCGCCGACATCATCAAGATCGAGGAACCGGGCGCTCCCACCGGCCGCCGCGCCGAACAAGCCGGTAAGGCAGGTACGCAAGGACCGGCGGCTGCCTTCAGCGGGTCGCCGTTCAACGCGCTCAACCGCAACAAGAAATCGATCGCGCTCAATCTGAAGAGCCCCGCCGGCAAGGAGATTTTTCTTCGTCTTGCGCAGCGCGCTGACGTGGTAGTCGAGGAATATCGTCCGGGCGTCGCAAAGCGGCTGGGGATCGATTACGAAACGCTCTCCGTCCGCAGCCCGAAAATCATTTACTGCGCGATCACCGGCTACGGACAGGACGGCCCCTACCGCAATCTCGTCGGCCACGACCTCAACTACATCGCGACCGCGGGCGTGCTTTCCATTCTCGGGCGGTCCGGGCAACTACCGACGATTCCGCACAATCTCATCGCCGACTATGCCGGCGGCGGCATGCATGGAGCGATCGGAATTCTCGCCGCATTGGTGGCGCGCCAGCAGACCGGCCGTGGCCAGTTCGTCGACATCTCGATGATGGATGGTGCGCTCGCGCTTATGGCGCAATCGTTCTCCAGCTTCTTTGCGAACGGCAAGCTGCCCGTACGTGGCGAGACGAGCCTCGACGGCTTAATTCCCAATTACAACGTCTACGAGACGAAGGACGGCAAGATCATCACGATCGGCGCCATCGAGCCGTGGTTCTTCGCGAACTTGTGCCGCGCGCTTGGACGCGACGATTTGATCGAGCACGAATTCAATTCCGCCAAGCGCGCGGAGATCCATCAGTTCTTCACCGAGTCGTTCCGGACAAAAACGCGCGACGAATGGTTCGAGCTTCTCAGCAAGACCGACATCTGCGTTGGCCGGATGAACACCCTTGATGAAGTCGGGAACGACCCGCAGGTGCGCGCACGCAGGATGATCGTCGAACTCGATGCGCCCGGCGGGCAGAAGGTCAAGCAGGTCGGCATTTCGGTCAAGCTGTCGGAAACGCCAGGGTCGATTCGGTCGCTGGCGCCCAAACTGGGCGAGCATACAGAGGAAGTCCTTCATGGACTCGGCTATTCTGTCGAACAGATCGAGAAATGGCGCGAAGAAGGCGCGATCAAGTAGCCCCGCTCGAGGAGCTGTTGCCACGGCCAAACAAATTCGAACGGTAGCTGAACTGCGGGAAATCGTACCCAACGCGCACAAGATGACCGAGTTGAAGCTCCTCGATCATCTCGATGAGCAGGCGAGTTCGTTCCTGGCGGCTTCGCCGTTCCTGTTGCTGGCGACCGCCGGCACTGACGGGCGCATCGATGTGTCGCCACGGGGCGACGAACCAGGCTTCGTGCGGATCGAAGACGATCGCACGATCGTCATTCCCGAGCGCGCCGGCAACAACCTTGCGTTCGGCCTCCAAAACATTATCGAGAACCCCAATGTAGGCGTGATCGCGCTGCTGCCCAACGCGGGCGAGACACTCAGGATAAATGGCCGCGCCGTCATCCTGGCCGATCCGGAGCTGCTGCAGGAACTCGGGGCACGGGGCCGCCCCGCGATGCTCGCGATCAGAATCTCAATTCAGCGCGCTTACTTTCAGTGCGCGCGCGCCGTCCTGCGCGTGGACCTGTGGAAGCCCGAAAAATGGCCACAGCCTCGCAAGGTCTCCTTCGGCCGGATTATCGCCAACAAAGCCGGTCTCAAGGACGACGCACAGCAGCAAATCGACTCGATGGTCGATCAGAGTTACAAGACGCTCTGAAAGATCCATTTGCGCCGGCAAATTGGCTCCGTCGGCTGATTGCCCCATGCCGTAGGGTCCATCTATCATTGCGGCATGCCACACACCGACACGATGTTCATCAGAGGCCCGCACGAGCCGATCGCTATCGAGCGGGCTGAAGGGCCGTGGCTTTACGCCCGCGACGGCCGCAAGATTCTCGATGGCGGTGCAGGCGCGGTCGTCGTCAACATCGGCCAGGGCCGCGAGGAAATCGCGGAGATTGCGCGCAGCACTATCGCGCGGCTCGACTATATCGTGCCGCTATGGACGTCTTCCGAGCGCGAAAAGCTGGTCGAACGGCTGCTCAAATGGACCCCGGCGGGTATAGACCGTTTCTTCTTCACCAGCGGCGGGTCGGAAGCAAACGAAGCCGCCATCAAGTTCGCAATTCTGTATCACAAGGTCCGCGGCAAAAAGTCGAAGTCGAAGATCATCGGGCGCCAGTTTTCATATCACGGCAACACGATCGCGGCGCTCTCCGTCGCCGGAACGGGACGGCGCGCCGACTATGAGCACGTTCTGATCGATTGGCCCAAGATCCCGCCCACGTATTGCTATCGGTGCCCGTGGGGAAAGACCTATCCCGGCTGCGACATCGATTGCGCCACCGCGCTGGAACAGAAGATTCTGGAGCACGGTGCGGATTCGATCGCTGCATTCATCGCGGAGCCGATGATGGGTTCTTCCGGCGGCGCGGTACCGCCGGTCAAGGAGTACTGGCCGAAGATTCGCGAGATCTGCACCAAGTATGACGTGCTGCTGATAGCGGACGAGGTGATGACAGGTTTCGGGCGCACTGGACGGCGCTTCGCCGTCGATCATTGGAACGTCACGCCCGACATCCTTGTCGGTGGCAAAGGACTTACCGGCGGCTACATGCCGATGGGCATGTGCGCGGTGCGCGGAGAACTGGTCGAGGAAGTCGAACGCACCAAAGCGGATTTCATGTTCTTCACCTATAGCTCGCATCCTGTCGCGTGCGCGGTGGCGGACGGCGTCCTCGCCATCATGGAGCGCGAGCGGCTGGTGGAGCGATCTGCCGAGGTAGGCGCGCGCCTGGGGGCGCAACTGCGCGAGGAGCTGTCGGGCCATCCGATGGTCGGTGACATCCGCGGCTCGGGATTGTTCTGGGGCGTGGAGCTGGTGCACGACAAGGCGACTCGGATGCCGTTCGCGCCCGAGAAGAAGGTTACCAATCGCGTGCTCGGCGCGGCGCTCAGGCGCGGGTTGTTCTTCTATCCATCGAGCGGCATGGCAGGGAAGGGCGCGGGCGACGCCTTGATGCTCACCCCGCCGTTTATCATCGGCGATCCGGAAATCGAATTCATCATCCGGACCACGCGCGATGCGCTCGACGAGATAAGGCCGAGTCTGTAGGCCGCCGCGGCATCGCCTCGGCGCCGGTATCATCGCTTCTGGAGGGCAAGGGAATTAATGGCCGATAGCATCATCGGGCCCACGTCGCAGTACTTTTATTCGCAGCGCCTCAAGCTCCACTACGTCGATTGGGGCAACCCCGACAAGCCTCTGCTGGTGCTAGTTCACGGCGGCCGCGACCATTGCCGCAACTGGGATTGGGTCGCGCTCGAGCTGCGCCGGCACTTTCACATCATCGCACCGGACCTTCGTGGCCACGGCGACTCCGATTGGGCGATCGGCGGCAACTACTCGATGATCGACTACGTGCTCGATCTGACGCAGTTGATGCGAGCGGTGTCGACCGAGCCTGCGACCCTAATCGGCCATTCTTTGGGCGGCAGCATCGTCCTGCAGTACACCGGGGTTTATCCCAACGCCGTAAAGAAGGTCGTCTCGATCGAAGGGATGGGCCCGCCGCCGCAGATGATCAAAGACTCTCCCGCGTACGAGCGTATGAGCGCGTGGATCGGACAGATGCAGGATCTCGCGCGGCGCAGCGTGCGCGAATATCCGTCAATAGAGGAAGCGCTCAAGCGGATGCGCGAGGCGAATCCGCACCTGAGCAAGGAGCAGGCGCTCCACCTGACGATTTGGGGCGTGCGCCGTAACGAGAACGGCAGCTACTCCTGGAAGTTCGACAACTACGTGCACGCGACTTCTCCGTATATGTTCAACAGCCACGATGCGCGCGAAATCTGGGGCCGTATCACCTGTCCGACTCTGCTCATTCGCGGTTCGGAGTCGTGGGTGGGAGATTGGGTCAAGGATGGCCGCTTTGCCTCGTTTCGCAGCGCGCAGACCGAGACCATTGAAAAAGCCGGCCACTGGGTGCATCACGACCAGCTCGATCCGTTCCTTAAGATTGCTCGTCGTTTTCTCGGCATCTAGGCAGGCAGGCGTGTAGGATCGCGGCTATGAGGATGAGACCGCCCGGATTCGGGCTGCGCACCGATCAACTGCAGTACGTACAGCTCATCCTGCTGTCGGTGATGGTCGGAGTGCTCGGCGCGCTGGGCAACTTCGGCTTTCGCGCCCTGATCAAGTTCTTCATGTGGCTTCTTCAGAATGTCGAGTGGAACGCGCTCGGAATCGGGAAGGGCGGCTATTGGCGCACTCTGATTCCGATCGTGCTGCTGAGCGGCGGTGTCCTGATCATGCTGCTCAACCTGATCTTTCCCGAAGACGTGCTTGGCTACGGCTTCCCGACCTTTCTCGAAAAGGTCAATCTCGGCAACGCCAGGATCAAGCGGCGCTGGATGTTTGCCAAGGCGCTGGGCGCCTCGCTGTCGCTGGGCTGCGGCGCATCGGTGGGCCGCGAAGGTCCGATTGCCCAGATTGGCGGCGCGATTGGATCCTTCGTCGCTTGCCTGCGCAATCTCAGCCCCGACCGCGTGAAGGTGTTGGTGGCTGCCGGAGCGGGCGCAGGAATCGCGACGACCTTTAATGCGCCGATTGGCGGATTGATGTTCGCGCAGGAAATCGTGCTGCTCGGCCACGCTGAACTCGCCAACTTAACCCTGCTCATTATCGCCACCACCAGCGCCGTCGTTGCATCGCGCGCGTTGCAGGGCAACGACACCACTTTTGTGGTGCCGCACTTCGTGTTGCGGAGTTACTGGGAGATGCTCACCTACGGCGTGATGGGTGCGGGGTTAGGCGTGATGGGCGCCGCCTTCATTCACTTCTTCCACGCAACCGCGGACGCATTCCGCAAAATGAACGCGCCCGACTGGGTGAAGCTCGAACTCGGGCTCGCGATCGTCGGCGTCATCGCCATCGCATTGCCGGAAAACCTCTCGGACGGTTACCCGATTATCAATCGCGCGATGGCGGGTGAGTTCGGACTGGCGATGCTTGCTGCCCTTGCCGCCGCCAAGTTCGTCGCCTCCTGCGTCTCGCTCGGTTCGGGCGTGCCGGGCGGAGTCTTCGGACCGGTGTTCTTCATCGGCACGATGGCGGGCGGAACATTTCAACGTATCTTCGCGATGATGCTACCTGGACTGACCGGCCCGCGCGGATCATATTCGCTGGTCGGATTGGGCGCCTTTCTCGCTGCGACCACCCACGCCCCGCTGACCGCTCTCTTTCTTCTGTTCGAGATGACGCAGGGCTACGACATCGCGCTGCCGGCCATGATTGCGACGGTCACGGCTCTGGTCGTTGCGCGCGCGATCGAAAGCGAGTCGGTCGATACCTATCGGCTGGCGCGCGAAGGCAAGACCCTGCAAATCAGCCAGGAGCGGCTCGCCCTCACCCAGATTCCGGTCAGCGCCGTCATGACCAAAGATGTCGTCCTCGTCCACGAGAATTCATCGCTTGCAGACATTCTGCGAATTGCCGGTGAAACCGCGCAATCTACCCTGCCTGTCGTGAGCACCGACGGTACGCTGTCCGGCATCATCGTTACGCGTGATCTGTTGGGCATCCTGGCCGGCGGAGGTGAGTTGGGTCCTCTCGTGAACGCGTATGACATCGCTGAAACGAACTGCCCGGAGATCTTGCCGACCGATAGCCTCGATGCTGCCAGCCAGTTGATGGAGCACGAGGGACTCGATGAGCTCGCGGTCGTAGAGCGCCGCTACGGCGGTCCGTTTCTCGGTTTGGTGACGCGCCAGCATATCGCGCAGGCGCTCAATCGCGTCTCGGTGTCGCTGAGTTCGTTCGCGACCCGCGACCATTCCATCTATTGGGCCACGGGCTATCGCGTGACGCGCCTCAAGATTCCCGCCGCTGCCGAGGGCATGACTGTTCGAGATCTCGACCCGCGGGCGCGCTTCTCGGTGACGGTGCTCGCAGTGCGCACTGCCGACAACCCTGGTGCGGGCTTCGCACCGATCACGCCGGATCAGCGCCTGAAGACGGGCGATATGATTGCAGCCGCGGGACGACCCGCCGACCTGCGCAAGTTCGAGCGCGCGCTCGAACATCCGCAAAACGTGCCGCCAACCACAGCCGGCGATCAGGCTGCGACTTCAGGCGAAAAGACGTAGGGTTTCGCGCGGCCGGCGCGAATCTCCGCGCACAGTTCCTCTACCGTTCCGACCTCGCGTTCGAGTTCGGTTGCGCAGGTTAGAAACCACTTCGCGGTCGAAAAGTGCGCATCGCTGCCGCCAAGCGCGGTAATCCCGAGCTTCAAGGCGGCGTCCGCCGCGCGTTCATTCTCGATCGCGGAATTCTGCCCGTTGACCACTTCGATCGCGCCAAGCGCAGACCCGTGGCGGGCCAGCAGCGTATCGAGCCGCGGGCCGAAGCCGGAGTCGCGAAACGGATGGGCCGGAATCGCGATTCCGCCCTCGTGATGCAGCACATCGATAAGATGTTCGCTTTTCAGCATCCGGCCGCTGAGATCGAATCGGCGCATGACCGCCGCGTTGACGCCGAACAGAAGCAAATGCCCCAGGTCCGTGTCAGCTTCGATTCCTTTGAAAACCCGGATCGCGAATCGCTCCGAGAGTTCCGCGTAACTGCGGTCGAGCTCGGGATCGACCGGAAATAGCCGGTGCTCGGTGAAGCAGATGGCGCCCAGGGCACTCTGCCGCTGCGACGCGAACTCGAAGTATTGCTCAGCCGAGACGCGCGAGTCGGACGACAGCTTGGTATGGACGTGCAGGTCAACAATCATTGTTTCCACAGCCTGGCTAAGGTTCGGCGAAAGTATCGTGCACCTGGATGTGATCGACCACTGAAACGATGCCCGCGATGCGGAATGCGAGCCATCGGATGTTAGCGCGATCGAATTCGGTTGACACTGTCCCCCATACGATCAGCGTGTCGCCATCGAGACGGAAGCTGACGTTCTTGTAACCGTCGGCGTCGAGTTCCTGCCGGAGCTCATCGAGTCGGGCCGCCGGAGGCGCGCCCAAGCCCTCCGATGGCACATCCGGAGCGGGTGCCTCGGGCGGTTGCTGCACCACCACGTGCGCGATGAGGCTGGTGAGGATGAAGGCGCCGGCGAACAGCGCGGCCAAAACCAGGTAGTTGAGCCTCCGGCGGCGCCCACCGCGATGGCGGTGATAAGGCTGTTCTTCGGGAAGGCTGATGGGTGCATCAAAGTCGCCGAGATCGATGGTTCGCGCATCGTGGGCGACTTGATCGGGCCGCAACACGAAAGCGACTTCTGCCGCGCAAAACGAACAAAACCGGGAATCGCCGGGGATCGAGCGGCCGCATCGCGGACATTGGATCGGTTCTTCGCGCGAAACCAGAACGGTCGGCGCAGATGCCGCGGAGGGGTCACCGCCGGGCGGCGTTCCGAGCGGAAGGCCCAGTTGCGCGTTGCGACTCCCGCGCCGCGACTGAGGGAGCGCGGTCGGTCCGGTTGGCGAGCGCGCGACGCCGGCTTTGATCGCGAGCAGCCGGCTCTTGAATTCGATCGCATCGGCAACGCGCAGGACGACGTCGTATTGAAGCGACTGATCGACGAGATCCGCGAGCGCGGCCGTTACTCCCGGGCATACCGACCGCAGCGGCGGAAAGCTGAAGGGCGGTTCCGCGGCGGGGTCGCGGCCCGAAAGCGCATGATGCATCGTCGCGCCGAGCGCGTACAGGTCGGAGCGAAACTCGACCTTGCCGCGATACTGTTCGGGCGGCGCATAACCCTGTGTCCCAATCATCGTCGCGTTGCTCTGCGGCTGAAATAATCGCGCGATACCGAAGTCGATGAGCTTGACCTGATCGTAGGTCGCAAGCATCACGTTCGAGGGCTTCAAGTCGCGGTAGATTACCGGCGGCTCCAGGTTGTGGAGATATTGCAGCGTGTCGCAGATTTGCAGCGCAATCTCGATCATCTCCTGCTCGCCCAATTTGCCGCCGCCGTCGCGCAGCTTCTGCTCGAGCGTAATGCCGTCGATGTATTCCATCACCAGGTAGTGATGGTTCTGGTCGCTGAACCGATCGAACACGCGCGGGATGTGCTCGTTCGATAGCTGCGCCAGCATGTCGGCTTCGCGCTGGAACGCCGCGATCGCCTGCTGTTGCATCGCCGGACTGGTGAACGAATCGACCATCTCGGCCAGCGCACACGGCCGCGCGGCCAGCCGCAGGTCTTCGGCGAGATAAACCATCTTCATGCCGCCGCCGCCGAGCGGTTTGACCACCCGATAGCGTCCGATGACGATGGTGTTGGCCGTGATCATTGCGGGACTACGATTCCTCCCCGAACGATGGCGGCGATCGGTGATGGCGCCGGCGACGATGGCGTGGGCGCAAGCGCGACGAGAAGGCATCGTCTTCGATAGCGCCTTTCAGGGCCGCATTGGCGGCGCATATGAAATGCAGCAGGAGTCCCAACCCCGGATTGAGCGGGTATGTGAACGTCACCAGCAGGAACCACATCACAGCGCGTCCGGGGTTGCCTTTGTACAAATGACCGAGTCCCGGAATGATGCTCAGGACTGCGGCCAGAAACGGATTGAACCCCGGGTTGCTGACGAAGATGCGCACTCCTGCCAGCGGCGCTCCGCAATCCTTGCAGAAGTCGGCTTCCTCAACGACGACCGGCTGCCCGCATCGCGAGCAGTAACGCGCCTTTTCGAAGTCGGATTCAGGCACGGAACGTAAATGGCGCCTGGCCCAGTTTGATCGAGTCGCCGTCCGCGATGCGAACTTGTGTCACGCGCTGATCTTTTACGAAGGTTCCATTCTGGCTCTGCAGGTCCTTCACTTCGAAGCCGCCGTTGACGCTTTCGATGCTGGCATGATGGCGCGAGACCGAGGAGTGGTTCACTACGATATCGTTGTCCAGAGCGCGGCCCATGCGCGTCGCGCCTCCGATGCGCAGCGGGAAGCGCTGGCCCGTATCGTCGACCAGATGCGGACCAGCCGCGGCCTGGGCGGGAATCGGAGCCTGACCGGGACTGCCGGCCCCCAGCGAAACCCGCGCCGGTGCTATCGAGGAGCCCTGCCGGAGATGGAACCCGAGCTGGTAGCCGCCGACTCGAATTTGATCGCCATCTTGCAGGACCGTTGTTTCAATTCGATTGCCGTTGACGAAAGTGCCTTCCTGCACCGCGAGGTTGCGGATCGTGTATTCGGAGCCCTTGCGTTCGATCGCGGCGTGGCGCTGCTGCACCGCGGGATCGCCGAACAGCCCGATGGGATTTTCCTCCGCGCGCCCCAGTGTCACGCGCGCGCCTTCAACGCGAAACTGGCGTCCCTTCAGGCGTCCCTGGTCGACGGTTATCCAGGCCGCCTTGGTGAGTTCCTGCACCAGCCCGATGAACAGACCGATCGCCAGGCCGATCGCGCTCAGGCCGACCAGCCGCGATACCCATCCGCCGATCGCGTAGTTGATCGGGTCGAACAGCACTCCGCCGATAAATCCGCCAACCCATCCGCCGATCGCGCCTTTCACGATGTTTGGAATGGAGAGGGTCGAGATGCCCACGCCCGCACCGAGCATCGCGCCCATGATCACCCAGCTCACGACACGGGCGCAGAAAAGATAGAAAGTCGAGCCCTCGTGACCCAGGCCCCATCCGCCGAAATGCAGTATTGAGCTGAAAACCACGTTCGAGATGTAATCGGCCGGCAATGCGAGCGCGAAGCAGATAACAAAGCCGCGTACGAATCTTTTCTGGGCTGCGGGAGAAATTTCCAGCCGCTGATTTTCCACCGCTACTATCAGGCCGCCAATCAGGCCGGACAGCAGCGCCATCGTCACGTACGATGCGATTACTTCAGTCGTCGAGATCTGCCCGGTCAGGCTTTGGCCGTGATTGGCCAGTTCGACCGGCGCCCATCCGATCGCGCCACCCGCTAAACCGGCCAGCGCCTTCAGGAAAAGTTCACGGCGGTTAACAGAACCATTCATCGGGAAGTCGTCCTTGTAGCCGGTTCAGGTCGCACGAACCATGCCGTATATATAATAGCCCGCAGCAATTGGTTGGAAAATGTATCGTAGCCCATCCCGGCTGCGCTTGCTGCATGCGAGTTGCTGCGGCAGCCCCAATCGCGGCATCATCCGGGCGCGGACCTGAATAGCAGAGCGGAGCGGACATGGCAGACAAAACCCTCGTACCCGAAACCTTCGGCCCATTGCAGGGCGTGAAAATCGTCTCGACCGGAACGCTGATCGCCCAACCCTTCGCCGCCGAGCTGGCGGCCGAAATGGGCGCCGAGGTGATTCAGGTCGAACGCCCCGTCGTGGGCGACACCGGATGGCGCAATATCGGTATCAGGCTCACGGCGCCGGATGGCGGCGCGCCCGTTGCCACGACCTGGGTGCAGGAACGGCGCAATGTCTTTTGCGTCACCCTCGATCTTTCGAATTCGCGCGGGCGTGAAATCCTGCTCAAGCTGGTGGCGCGCGCCGATATCTGGATGGAAAGCTCCAAGCCTGGCACCTACCCGAAGTGGGGCCTCGATGACGCCGCGATATGGAAGGTCAATCCGAAGCTGGTAATCACCCATGTGAGCGGATTCGGGCAGACCGGCGATCCTGACTACGTGCAGCGCGCCTCTTATGATGTCGTGGGTCAGGCCGTGGGCGGCATGATGTATCAAACCGGGTTTCCCGATCCGACTCCGCCTACGCGCGCCGCTCCATGGGTCGGCGATTACATGACCGCGATGTTCACGCTGTGGTCTTCCCTGGCGGGCCTCACCTACGCGCGGTCCACGGGCAAGGGGCAATCAATCGACGTCGCGCAATACGAGGCGATTCACAAGACGATGGGCGGCACGATGCTCGAGTACTTCCAGCAAGGTGTCGTGCGCGAGCGATCGGGAAATCGCGCGCAGGGCTTTCAGCCGCTCGACACCTTTCAGGCCGCCGACGGATGGGTCGTGATGGGCGCGCTCGGCGACGTGTACAACCGGCTGCTCGGGGTGATCGGCCTCGATGCCGCGGACCCGAAATGGCAGAGCGCGCGCACCAATCTGGAATCGATCGAGGGAATCGAATTCGACGCGATTCTCCGCGGATGGATCGCGGAACGCACCGTCGTCGACGTGGTCAATCAGATGGCGCACGGCAAGGTGCCATGCTCACCAATCATGTCGAGCAAGGAGATGGCCGATGACCCGCAGTATCGCGCACGCGAAATGCACGTCGAGTGGGAAGACGTCCAAGTCGGCAAGGTAAAGGGCATCGGCATAGCGCCCAAGTTCTCGCTAACGCCGGGAAAAATCGTCCGCGGCTCAGTCGGCGTCGGCCACGACAACGCGCGCGTGTACGGCGACCTCCTCGGCCTCAGCGCATCGGAACTGGAATCACTCAAGCGCGCCAAAGTTATCTGAGTGGTTGCATCATCGGGCGATGTGCATGGACCTGCAGGCTGCGCGCATTCACGTTGGAATCGGCGTTAATCTGCGAAATCTGCGGATTCTTTGATCCTTACGTCAATGCGCGACCTTGCCCATGAACGTTTCTACGCTGCGCCCGAATTCCCGTTCGTCGGCATACCGGCCGAGGTCGAAAATGAAATAGGTCGCGCCGGCCTCGCGCTCGGCGTCGAGCTTCGCCCGCGCCGCGGCGACGTCGTCCAGTTTCATTCCACGCCGGACCACGATTTCCGGATCGGGGCGTCCCGCCGCGCGCATTTGTGATCGCAAATCTTCAACCAATGGTTTAAGTTCAGCCGGGCGCTGCATCGGATGCCATCCGTCGCCGAATTCGATTACTCGCTTGATTGCATTGGCGCCGCCGCCACCGATCCATATCGGTGGCCACTTCGGATGCGGTTCGAAAACGAACGCAGGAAATTTTACCAGCTTGCCGTCGTAGCGCTGCGCATCGCTATTGCCAAACAGATGGTGCAACACGCGCAGCGTCTCCGTTGTCAGCGCGCCGCGCTTGCGCATATCGACTCCAAGCGCCTCGAACTCCGGCTTCATCCATCCGACGCCGACACCCAGGATCATCCTCTCGTCCGAAAGCTCCTGGATTGTCGCGACCTGTTTTGCGGTCAACACCGCCGGCCGATACGGCAGCACCAGCACCGAGATGCCCAAACGGATGCGGCTGGTCGCCCCGGCCAGATAAGCCAGGGCCGCGAGAACATCGAGGTAGCGGCCTCCGGAGCCTTCAGTCTGATCGGGCGGTATACAGAGATGGTCGGAGAGGAAAAGCGCATCGAACCCCGCATCTTCGGCGATTCGCGCGCACGCGCGGAATGTCGCGCGACTCGACTGCGGACCCATGTTGCGAATGGCGATGCCGTATTTCATGGTGAGTCCTTTCGCGCTGCGTGGAGGTCGGGCGCGGTGCCAATCGGTTTCATTATGCAACCAAAGTAGGATGCCCGCCTCCAGCGTACAAGCCGGAGATTCCATCTGCGGATCTTTACAAAGATGGCTGGAAACCGCGGGCCGCGCACGTCACACTGAACCGCAGCGGAGGTTTTGGTGGGGAGACCATCGGCAAAAGAACGCAAACCATACAATAGCGATGCGATTTTGGATGTGGCGGTCCGCGTATTCCTGGAGCGAGGTTACGATGGCGCCTCGCTCGATGACGTCGCGCGCGCGGCCGGAATTACCAAGGCCAGCGTTTACTATCATGTGAGCAGCAAGGAAGAGCTGCTGGCGCGCGGCGCCGGGCGGGCGTTCGATGCGCTCCACGCCGTGCTGGCCGAGCCGGAGGCCCGCACCGGATCGTCCGTCGATCGCCTGAAACACATCATCCTCCGGACGGTCGAGATTACGGTCGGGATGCTGCCCGAGGTGGCGCTGCTGCTGCGCGTGCGGGGCAACACCCGCGCCGAAAAGCGCATCGTGGACCGGCGGCGCGAATTCGACCATCTGGTGGCGCGGTTCGTCTCGCGTGCGCAGCGTGCCGGCGAGTTGCGGCGTGACGTGGATCCGCGCCTGGCGACGCGGCTGCTGTTCGGGATGCTGAATTCGATAACCGAATGGTACCGGCCCGAAGGCGAGCTCGATGCCCACGGCATCGCGCAGGCAGTGTTTCGAATCGCCTTCGAAGGCCTGGCCCGGCGCGGCCCGGGTTCTTGAATTATCTACCAAAAGGTTGATAAAAATGAGTCATTAGGCGGTGCGCGAAATGAGCGAGTTTCTCATTCCCAAAGGCGGCCTGGTTTCGGCTCCCCCGGTCGAGCAACCCAACATCTTTCCGATGGAATGGCGCTGCGAGACCCCCAAACTCCGGGAGATCTACGAGCGCGCCAAGCGCGAAGGCTTCAACCCCGCTTCCTTGCCGTGGCACGAACTCTCGCCCGAAGCATACAGCGAGGACGAGAAAGTCGCGATCATGTACTGGTGGGCTCTCCTTTCGAACTTCGATTCCTCCGGCCCGGCGGTGTTCGCGCGCGCCATGATCCACACCTTCGAAACGCACGAAGAAGACCCGGTCCGCAAATGCTTCTTCTCCATCGTCCGCGACGAGACCAATCACGAGGAATGCTGCCAGCGCGTGATCCAGCGTTTGGTGCCGGATGGGCCGCAGGGCTTCAAGCCGAACAGCGAGTTGCAGGAGGTCGCGCTCAACAATATCGGCTGGCTGTACCACAACGGCGGCCGTTACTGGACGGGATATAATCGCGCGATCGATCGTTACCCGCTCGCGGTCATTTTTACCTCGTTCATGATGGGCGAGGTTGCGTCCTCCACGCTGTTTCACGGCATGTCGCGCGCGACCACCCATCCGGTGTTCCGCGAAATCTTCAGCAGCATCGGCCGCGACGAGGCGCGCCATCTGCAAATCTGTATCAACCTGCTCGAGAAGGAATGGCCGGGCCTCACCGATGAGCACCGTTCGTTCGTGACCAAGCAGTTGCGGGCGGGCTTCGTGTTCCTCTCGATGGTCCTGTGGGAACCGCCGGGCCAGTTCTGGGATCTGCCCGAATACTTCCTGCACAATCATCGCATCCTGCTGCGCGTCGCTCGCGAAGCGGGCCTTGGAATCCTCAGCTACGATGAGCAGGCCGACAACTGGCGTCTTGCGATCGCGCGTGTGCGCAAGCTTGTCGAACGCTGGGGCATCCAGTTCCCCGCGATCCCCGAACTCGACATCGAGGGCGTCGACGTCGGCGACATCACGGCCGACGACATTATTCCCGTGTTCTGATAAATCGTCGGTAGATTGCCGGGTTCGCGCGGGAGGAGGCAGCATGGCTGTCGATCTGACGATTACCGATTCGTTCGCCGAGGTGGTGCTCAACCGTCCCGACAAACTGAACGCCGTCAACGAGGCGATGGCGGCCGAGTTCGGTGCAACGCTGGACCGTGCCGAGCGCCAGGGCGTGCGCGCGCTGCTGCTCCGAGGCGAGGGCGCTGGCTTCTGCGCCGGGCGTGACCTTGCGGATGCCGACCCGGGGAACGAAGACGCCGAAAAGATCCTGGAGAGCATCTTCAACCCCATTATCAGGCAGATTGCGGCTTTTCCTGCGCCGACGTTCGCCGCAGTGCACGGCGCCTGCCTTGGCGTCGGACTTGGGATGGCGCTTGCGTGCGATGTGGTCTACATCGCCGACGATGCGAAAATCGGCTCGCCGTTTGCGAGAATAGGCGCCGTCCTCGACTCGGGCGGTCATTCCTTCTTCGCCTCATGCATAGGATCGCATCGCGCACTGGAACTCATTTACACTGGCCGTCTCCTGTCGGGTGCCGACGCCGCCGCTTGGGGCCTCGTGAACCAGAGCATGCCCAGGGACAAGCTCGTCGAGCATGCGCGCGCGGTCGCATCGCAGGTAGCCAAAGGACCGACCGCGGCATTCATGGAATCTAAACGCCTGTTGCGCAGAATAAACGAAGAGGCGCTCGGTCTCGTCGCGGTCTTGCGCTGCGAAGCGCAAGCGCAGGGCGCGGCGGGAAAGACCGCGGACTACAAGGAAGGAATCAGCGCCTTCCAGCAAAAGCGCCCACCAAAATTCACCGGTCGCTGAGTTAAGCAATGTCCCACAACGATGCGCCGTCGCACAGCGATATTCGTGACGCTGCCGAACGGATCGCTCCGTATGTGCGAAGAACTCCGCTCCTTTCCTGCGCCCCATGCCGCGAGTTCTCGCGGATCGCCGAGTCGTTGACACTGAAGTTGGAGTGCCTTCAGGTGACCGGCTCGTTCAAGCCGCGAGGCGCTATCAACA
The DNA here is from genome assembly GCA_052146355.1 of Binataceae bacterium (SeqCode). Classification (GTDB taxonomy): domain Bacteria; phylum Desulfobacterota; class Binatia; order Binatales; family Binataceae; genus JAFAHS01. Next base: position 64,744 of record JBKQNE010000262.1, read on the forward strand.
AACTCAAAACGCTGCCTCCCGAGCATCTGAAACACGGCCTGGTAACCGCGTCGGGCGGAAATCACGGACTGGGAGTCGCATATGCCGGAACGGTCGCGAAGCTGCCGACGACGGTTTTCGTACCGATCGGCACCCCGACTGCAAAGATCGACAAGCTCAAAAAATGGGAAGCCGGCGTCATTGTCGAAGGAGAAGCCTGGGACGACAGCAATCGTAGCGCGCTCACTGCCGCCCAGCGCGATGGTCTGGCATATTTCCACGCGTTCGCTGACCCGGCGATTATCGCAGGGCAGGGCACCGTGGCGCTGGAGATTCTCGATGAAGCCCCGCGAACCGACACCCTGGTCGTCGCCATCGGCGGCGGCGGATTGATTTCCGGAATCAGTATCGCGGCCAAAGCGATCAATCCGAACATCCGAATCATCGGTGTCGAACCTGTCGGAGCCGCTACGCTCTATCGAAGCGTCGAGGCGGGCCGTCTGGTGGAACTTGAAAGGATCGACACCGCCGCCGCTACGCTAGGGGCGCGCGCAAGTGAGCAGATCAATTTCGACCTGGTGCGCCGACACGTCGCTGAAATCGTGCTCGTTACCGACGATGACATGCGCGCGGCCGCGCGATGGCTTTGGTTCGAGCTTGGAGTCGCGGCCGAATTGAGCGGCGCCGCCGCCGTAGCGGGAGTTTTGAGCGGACAATGCCCCATCGGGCCCGGAGAACGCGTTTGCGCGCTGGTGTGTGGAGCAGGCACGGACGGAATGTCGTGATTCTCAATCGCCGCCGGAGTGGCTTTCGGATAGGATCATAACCATGCAATCGATAAGGCATTCCAAGAATGAAACTCGTTGAGTTCGTCTCCAAGGAAAAGCGAGTTCTGGTCAATCCCGATCTGGTGACCTTCCTTTCGATCTACAGCGGCGATCAGACCGCTACTGACATCCACTTCTCCGACTCATCGATCATCACGGTCGACAAAGGCATCGAAGAAGTAAGAAAAGCCCTGCTCGAAGGGAACTAGCATCACATTTTCCCGCCCCATCCCGAGACTGACGATTATGTCCCTCTCCCGCGTCGTCGGCCTGGCCGAGGGCGCAAACCGGGAGAGGGTGCCACTCGATTTGTTTCGAAAAATCGAGCGGCGGGTGAGGGATCGTCTAATTTCCACCGATACTTGCCATGAATCCTCCGGCCCTCATCCGGCGCGCAGCGCGCCACCTTTTCCCGGCGGGAGAAGGGCCTGCGTTTTCGGCTGTCCGGATCGATTGGCGACCTGAAGAGTCGGAGCTCCTTAAGCCTTTCTTCTGGGCCCGCCGTTGCGCGCCAGGCGGCGAGCCGCATCGCCAAGGGCGCCCGCACGATGGAACCGGCTGTATTCCTCGACCGTCAGTCCGCGCGCGACTTCGAGCGCGACCGATAGCCCCGCCAGTACGAACGTCTCCGCAAGCACGCTGATTCGCGGCGCCAGTCCCAGGCCGCCGCCTTCCTGCCGAACCGGCGCGCAGATCACCAGGTCGGCGATCCGGGCGAGTTCGGAGTTGCGATTTCCAGTGACCGCAATCAATTCCGCTCCCTGGTCTTTTATCGCCATTGCGGCGGAGCAGATCTCGGTATTGCCGCTGTTCGAGATCGCGATCACCACATCATGCGGATGGACCTGCCCGAGGCTGCCGTGCAGCGTCTCGGTTGCGTGCAGAAAAGTCGCGGGTGTGCCGACCGAGCAGAACAGGCTCGCTGCATAGCGAGCCACATGCTCCGGCTTGCCGACTCCCGTCACATGGACGCGGCCACCGCGCGCCTGCGCCTGCCGTATCATCTCCACGGCCCGTGCCAGCGCGCCAAGGTCGAGGCCGCCGCGCAGCGTTTTCAATTCATCCAGCGATTGCGTGAAGAACCGCTCTATCTCGCGCACTTCACGCTCGGCTTGCTGTACTGGCGAAGGCGCCTGCGACCCATCGCTGCGCGAGGCCACGACCTCGGGAAGTGAGTCGCCGTAAAACTCCATGATCTCGCGCCGCATCTCGAAGCGTTCAGGAAATGCGCCCAGCCGCCTGATGCATACCGCTCCCGCCGCGTTGGCCAGCCGGCCCGCGGCGTCCCACGGCAGCTTCCATCGCAGCGCCGCCAGGATGCCCGCCAGGAAGGCATCGCCGGCTCCCGTGGAATCCACCTGCTTGACGCGAAAGGCGGGAACCTTGATTGCCGCATCGCGCGCCGCGATGACACACCCGCGTTCGCCCATCGTGATTATGACCGCGCGGTTGCCGTACCTGGCGCGAATCTTCTCCGCCATCTTGAGCGGATCGCTGCTTTTCGTTTCGGCGAGGCTTGCGGCCACCGCCTTGGAGGGTTTGAGGATGGTCGCGAGCTTGAGTGCGCGTTCCAGTTCGGCACGAGTGCCGAGCAACGCAGCCGCGTCAGTCGCCGGCAGATCGACATCGAGCACGGTGGGAATGGAATTCTTCCGCGCAAAAGTGAGGATGGCGTTAACCGTCGCGAGCGGGAGTTGCGAGACTTCGGTCGAGACGACGCTGGCGCGCCGGATGAACGCGCCGTGGCGGCGTTGAATTTCCTCGGGACGCAGTTCGGCCGTCGCTCCCCGCGCCATATAGATTGCGCGGTCCCCGTGCGCATCGACGATGACCGTCGCGAACGAACTCGCACTGCCATCCAGGGTCAAATGGTGCACGATGCCGAATCGATCCATCCCCGCGCGCAGAAATTCTCCGTGCGGGTCGTCGCCCATCTTGCCGAAAATGCCGGCGCTCAGTCCGAGCACTCGCGCCCAGCCAAGATGGTTCAGCACCAGGCCGCCGACTTGAGTGCGCTCCACCGCGCCGCCCGCATCGTGGGGGCCCAGGATGGTTTTTTCGTCGGCCGCAATGATCCGTGGAACGCGGTAGAACATGTCCACGACCATGCTGCCGCATCCCACTACGTCGAGCTTTCCGTCAGCCATTCCCTCGAAGAACTCCGGGCGCCCGGTCGAGCGCCGGATGCGCATCATATTCGCTGACCCATCCGGGCTCCAGCCGTTCGGCGTTGCGCTCGAACATCGCCCGGACCCGCGCGGCAAACTCACGCCGTTGGGCAGTATCGAGCGACGGCGTCTCACGGGCTACTGCGTCACTGGTAATGACGCCAACCTCCTTGAGCGCAGCCTTGTAGCAGGCGATAACGGGAGAGTACGTCTTGCCTCCGCGCTTGAACGTACACGCGGCGCGCAGTTCCTCCACCGCCGCGCTGTAAAGACTCATCAAGTCGGGATTTCCGGCCCGGCAAACGCGCCATCCGCGCTGCCATTCGCGCGGCAGCACGTTCGATGGCCCCGCGACCACGCCATAGGGCATCGAGCGCTGCGTGACGTACCGGTTCCATCGATGCCGCAGCGCGCCTGCAATTCCATCCGCCGGCGCGAAGAGATCGAAGATCAGATATGGATCGCCTGCGTAGATTGCAAATTCATGCGACAGCTTGAAGTGCGACGCCGCTCGCGTGTAGTTGCCCAGGACGGCTTTGCCTGCTGTGACTTTGACTCCGCGCACGTATTCGAGCCGCGCCATCTTCTTGACGTCGCGCGTGTGCAGATGCGGCGCTTTGCCGGGCGCGGCGATGTCGGCGTTGTCGTAGAGAAACACCGGGATGGTGCGGCCGCGCTTCTCGAACACTCCCCCGATCTCGCGCTCGACGAAGTCCGGTGGCGATCCCGAGTCGCGGACCGACAGCGGGGCGATCACCGCCGCGTCCGCATCGAGGTCGATCGCATATTCCAGGTTCGCCAGCGTATCGGCTCGCGTATGCGCCGTTATTCCGACCCACGCCTCGATTCGGCGGCCGATTTTCAGCGATGTCCGGCGGCATTCGTCGACCACGATCCTCGAAACCGCCTGCCGCCCGCGATTGTCCATCCGGTCCCACTCGCCCGTGGTCCCGGCCGCGAACAGGATGTCCGCGCCGCGTCCGCCCTGGATCATGTAGCGCACCGCCGCGCGCTGCTCGTCTTCCAGAATCTCGCCCTTTGGCGACAGAATTGTGACGATGGGCGTCGACAATCCCGGCCGCGGCAGATATTCGCTGAGCGCCTGCACGGGCGCGATTCTAGCAGATGAGTCCCTTATTGGCGCAGCAGGTCGAAAGGCCGCGCTGCGGGCGTTCGCTCATCGGTCGGCGCTCAAAGTACCTTGAGCCCCATGTATGTTGTGAACGTCCAGTGGTTCTCGGTCACGGACGCGTAGTTTTCCAGGCTTGCCTGGATCTGAACCTGGTAGGTCCCGTTCGGCAGCGCGGCAGCCTTGGGCGGGTTCGGCCACCATAGGGCTTTCTTGCATGCCTCGACAATCAGGTTGTCGATTGCTGCCTTACCCGAATGCTGTTCGACCACGATTTCCTGAAGCTTGCCGTCGGCGCTCAGCGTAGCGGTCAGGATGACGGGCTGGAGTTCGGTCGGCAGCTTAAGCCGGGCGATTGCGTCGTCCTCTTCGCGCAGGCGTAGTTGTCCCCAGAGCTTGTCGAGCAAGCCTCCCGAAAAGTTCGCGAATTGCGCCGCCTTTGGATTCATCAGCTGCTCAACCGCCGGCATCCTTTCTGTGCCAACGTGACGCTGCATACCCGGCTGGTCCTCAAAGGCGTGGCCGACCGCGTTCGGGCCGTTTTCGGCCGCGGCTGAGGCCGCATGCGGATTGTCCAGGTGATTGACAGTCTGGGGAGAGAGCGCAGACAGGTCATTGACGAAGTGCGGAGTCGCCACCGCCTCTGGTTCGGGAGGAGGAGTGGATGAACCGCACGCCATCATGAAGACAGCGAAAAACAATATGACCGATGCACTAGCGATGATTTTTGCTGGACTCACTGCGCCTTTCCCTGCGTGCCATCGAGCGCCAGAATTCGCGGGCGCGCGTTATTGTAGTCGGTCATGAACGCATCGAACAGTTCCTCGCCGAATTTGCGTTCCTCGATCTTAACCTCCTGCGAATGCTCCTCGGCGACTGAGTCTCCGATGCGCGCCAGAAATTCGAGCGCCGGCGAATAATTGAGCTCCGCGGTAGCGCCTGCGGTGTCGTAAAAGAGTCCGTTGCCGACCGCATGCGATGAGAACGAAGCCTTGAAGCCGCCGTTTCCTTGAGCGAATACCTGAAGAAAGTCGCCGGCGATTAGATCGATTATCTTGTGGATTCCCGGTGGCGCCACGAGTGCCGGCACCGTTTCCATCGTGCTGGTCGTTTCGACCGTATTGCCGTCGCGCCGGAGATCAGTCGTGAAGTCGAGATTGTCGAGGCCGAACGTCATTCCGAGCCGCGTGATCGTCGCCGATGAACTAATCCGATAGGTCAGTGCTGAGACGCGCGCCAGGTCGAGGCTCTCACCGGCAGGCTGGTAGTTTTTGTCGAACGGCGTGACCAACCCGTCGCGCACCATGAACGTGACCCGCATTCGGCCGCGATCGAACTCCGTCAACATCCAGTAGTTGCCGCGCTGGTCGAAGACCTTGGACTCCGCGACGACCACCGGTCCGACCGAACGGTAGAATTCGTACAGTTGCGGGAACGGCTTGAGCGATTCGGCGTTGATTTCGGCGTCGATGTTAACCAGCACGATCGGATTTCCCGACCCGGCAAATTCATCCAGCACGTTGTCGAACTTCACGTAATGTTCGAGCCGCGCCATGAAGGTGGGCATCTCGGCGCGCACGCGCTCCAGTACCGCGATGTCGTGATGGTTAAATACGCCCGGTACGGTGTCCCACGGAGGCTTCAGGTCGCCGTGAATGTACCGGAGCGCAGCCGCCATGAAATCGAGGCCGTCTCCCGCGCCGTAGGTATCCATCAACAGTTCACCGCTGATTCGCCCATCGACGCTGCCGACGCTGCCGTCCACCGAACCGGGCGACGGCCTGAGCGTAAAATCACCGGCCATATGCTGGGGCGTTTCAGGACTCGTGTATTTTTCGGTCAGCACATACAGGTAGTCGTCTTTATCCGGCCCGCCGGCGGCCGAAATCTGATGCGCACCTCCGGGCAGATGGTTCCACGGAATATCGTCGTGCGAGTACAGCGAGGCCGCCCGAATTACCGTCCCCTGGCGCGGCGGAAGCTGATCGAGAACCTTCTTGATTTGCGCACTGAACTCGGGATGGAAGGATATTTTGCGTTCAAAATCCAGTTGGCGGTCAGCGATTGCGATGGCGCGGGCGGCGCGGCCAGGCCCGGGCGGCGCCAGCTCCAGAATGGGTGCGAAAAGCGTCTCGCTGTCCGGCGCAAATCCGGTCGCCGGCGTGGCAGTTGCCAACGGAATTGGGGCTTTTTTTTGGTGAGAACGAGCCAGAGCGGGGCTTGCGACAAGAAATGTAGCGATCACGGCCATCGCCGCTGTGTAATTCCGAGTCAAATGGTGCAACCGGTCAATTGTCTGGGATCTTCGGGGATGGTAACCTTGCTGGGATAAGACTGCGTGGTTAGAGTTAAGTAAATGAAAGCCGAAGTCCATCCCGAATATCACCGCTGCGTTGTTACATGTGCCTGCGGTAACACTTTCGAGACTCGCTCGACGGTCCCAGAGATGCACGTCGAGGTTTGCTCCCACTGTCATCCGTTTTACACCGGGCAGCAGCGCCTGGTCGACACTGCGGGTCGTGTCGAGCGCTTCAAGCGCAAATACGGACTTAAGTAGCATATGAACTCCCGCCGCCCGGGGCGCTCTGCGCCTTGGCGTGACGGGGGCTGGTTCTTTGCGGCGGGTCTTCCCCGCCGCGATTCGTTTTAGGGTCCTAGGCACGTACCTTTCGGTCCGAAGATGCTCGACAAAGTCAAAGGAATTGAAGACCGGTTCGCCGAGTTGGAGACCAAGCTCAGCGATCCTGCCGTCATCGGCAATAATCGCGAGTACGCACGCCTGGCCAAGGAACGCGCGCAGCTCGTCGATCTGATCGGTAGCGCCCGCGACTATCGCAGGCTTCTCGACGTGGTCGCGGACCACAAATCCATCCTCGATGGTGACGATCCCGACCTTCGCGAGCTGGCCAAGGCTGAGCTGCCCGATCTGCAAAGGAAATTGAGCGCGGCCGAGGAAAAGCTCAAGCAACTGATGACCCCGCGCAATCCGAACGACGAAAAAAACGTCCTGCTCGAAATTCGCGCCGGCGCCGGAGGCGCGGAGGCCTCGCTGTTCGCGGGCGAACTCTACCGGATGTATTCGCGCTACGCCGAGCGGCATGGATGGAAGATCGAGGCGATGAGCCTCAGCGACACCGGCCTCGGCGGCATCAAGGAAGTAATCGCGCTCATCACCGGGCGCGGCGCCTATTCGCGGCTCAAGTATGAAGGCGGAGTCCATCGCGTTCAGCGCGTTCCCGAGACTGAGGGCTCGGGCCGCATCCACACTTCAGCGGTGACCGTGGTCGTCATGCCCGAGGCCGATGACGTCGAGGTCAATATCAACGAAGAGAAAGACCTGCGCATCGACGTGATGCGCGCCTCCGGTCCCGGCGGCCAGAGCGTCAACACTACCGACTCGGCGGTCAGAATCACTCATATTCCCAGCGGGATGGTTATCATCTGCCGCGACGAGAAATCGCAGCACAAGAACAAGGCCCGGGCGCTCAAGATTCTGCGCGCGCGCCTGCTCGATAAGGCGCACGCCGATCAGGATGCGCAAATCGCCGCGACGCGCCGCTCGATGGTTGGGACGGGCGATCGTTCCGAGCGCATTCGCACCTACAATTTTCCGCAATCACGCGTCACCGACCATCGCGTCAATCTAACGCTTCATCAGCTCGACCTGGTCCTCGATGGCGCCCTCGATCCGATAATCGATGCGCTCGCGCAGCAGGAGCAGGCCGAGGCGCTAAGCGCCTGAGCCATCGCGAGATGCGTGCCGGCGCTGACGCATCTGCCATACCGGCCGCTCTCGAAAGCGCCACTCGGCGCCTCGAAGCCGCTGGCATCGAGTCGGCACGCCTCGATGCGCAGCTCATGCTCGCTGATGCCGCGCACGTCGATCGCGCGTCGCTGATTGCCGGACATGTTCCCCTCTCGCCCGAAGCGCTGGATCGATTCAACGCGATGGTCGCGCGCCGCGTCAGGCGCGAACCAATTGCCTACATCCTCGGCCGGCGCGAGTTCTATTCGCTGGAGTTCGAGGTCAATCGCGATGTCCTCATTCCGCGACCGCATACCGAGCCGGTCGTCGACGCCGCGCTTGCCTTCATCGCGAAGCATCCCGATGCGGCCGTGCTCGAAATAGGCACGGGGCCCGGTCCGATTGCGATTGCGATCGCCGTCAACGCGCCGCAAGCGACTGTGGTAGCGGTCGATATTTCCGCGGCGGCGCTCGAAGTGGCGCGCTGCAACGCTGCGATGAACCGGGTCTCCGATCGCATCAAATTCGTACGCGCCGATGTTTTCTCGCCTTTGGATGGCTCCGCCGAGCTCGGCCGGTTCGATCTAATCGTCTCCAATCCGCCCTACATCGTGGATTCGCACATCTCGTCGCTGGAGCCCGATGTGCGCGAATTTGAGCCGCGTATCGCAATCGCCGGCGGGCCGGATGGGCTGGATTTCTTCAGGCGCATCGCCGCCGGCCTGCGATCTCATCTGCGTGTCGGCGGGATAGTGGTGCTGGAGGTCGGCGACGGGCAGGATAGTGCCGTGAAGACTATTCTGGCCGATGCGGGAATGAGCCCGGCCGACGTGATAAACGATTTGGACGGAATTGCGCGGGTCGTCACCGCGCGCCTCTGACACGCGATGGAAAAAATGATCATTCGCGGCGGTGCTCCCCTCAAGGGACGCGTCGTTCTGAGCGGCAGCAAAAACGCTGCTCTGCCCATCCTGATGGCCTCGCTGCTGACCGACGAACCGGTGCGCATCAGCAACGTGCCGCAACTGCGCGACACGCGCACCGCGATCGAACTTCTTCAGCGCCTGGGCGTCGAAGCGAAATGGGTCGGAGAGCACGAACTCGTCCTTCACGCCGCGCGCGTCACCGCCCACGAAGCGCCCTACGAATTGGTCAAGACCATGCGCGCCTCGTTCTGCGTGCTGGGGCCTCTGCTTGCGCGCGCCGGTCGCGCGCGAGTTTCAACTCCGGGAGGATGCGCGATCGGCGCGCGCCCCGTGAACCTCCATATAGTGGGAATTCGCGCCTTGGGCGCGCGTGTGCAACTGCGCGGCGGCTATGTCGAAGCGCATGCCGAACAGCTCGGCGGTGCGCGAATCTGGCTCGACAATCCCTCCGTGGGCGCCACGGAAAATATCCTGATGGCGGCGGTCTGCGCGCGCGGCCACACCCAGATAGAGAATGCGGCGCGCGAGCCCGAGGTTCAGGACCTTGCCCGGCTGCTGAACGCGATGGGCGCGAAGGTCCGCGGCGCCGGCACCCACGTAATCGAAATTGATGGCGTCGAGCGCCTGCATGGCGCGGAGCACGACATCATTCCCGATCGAATCGAAGCCGGCTCGCTGATGGTTGCGGCGGCCATTACCGGCGGCGACGTCGAAATCGTCAACGCCCCGGTCGACCATCTCGATGCGGTCGTCGTGAAGCTTCGCGAGGCTGGTGTCGATGTCGCCATGAATGGCGGTCCGGGCCTCCACGTGCGGCGTCACGGCGCGCTGAAGCCTGTCGAACTTCGCACGCTTCCGTATCCTGGCTTTCCGACCGACTTGCAGGCGCAGATGATGGCGCTTCTGACGCAGGCATCCGGCACTTCGGTCATCACGGAGACGATTTTCGAGAACCGTTTCATGCACGCTCCCGAGCTGATTCGCATGGGCGGCGATATTTTGATGAAAGGTCCGACCGCCGTGGTTCGCGGCCCGTCGCGTCTGTCGGGAGCGCCCGTTATGGCGACCGACCTCCGCGCGAGCATGAGCCTGATTCTCGCGGGACTGGCCGCCGAGAACACCACCGAGCTGAGCCGCGTCTACCATCTCGATCGCGGTTACGAAGCGCTGGATGCGAAGTTGTCATCGCTGGGCGCGCGTATCGAACGGGTCAAAGACGGCCGATGAAGGCGCGAATCCTGAAGTCCGGCAGCGCCGAATTTCGCCGCTTCATGAAGATGATGGTCTCGCGGCGCGACAGCGAGGGCGCCTCGCGCGTCGATGCCGCCGTGTCGCGAATCATCGCCGATGTCCGCCGCCGCGGAGACGCCGCGCTAATCGACTACACGCGCAAGTTCGATGGTGTGAAGCTCACCAAACGCCGCCTGCGCGTGACCGATGCCGAGCTGAAATCTGCCCTGCAGCGAATTCCTGCCAGTGATCGCCGCGCGCTCGAACTGGCCGCCCGGCGCATCGGTGAGTTTCATCGCCGCACCCTGGAGAGATCGTTCGGGTATGCCGATGGTCTCGGCATGCGCCTCGGCCAAATCGTGCGGCCGCTGAGGCGCGTTGGAATCTACGTTCCCGGCGGCCTCGGCGCATATCCCTCGTCGGTTTTGATGAACGCAATTCCGGCGCGCGTGGCCGGCGTCGAGGAAATCGTGATGGTCTCGCCGCCCTCGCGCGAGGGCGAGCGCGATGCGGTAATGGCGGCGGCTGCCATTGGCGGCGTGACGGAATACTACCGGGTTGGCGGCGCGCACGCTGTCGCAGCACTGGCGTATGGCACCGGCACCATCCGGCCCGTCGACAAAATCGTCGGCCCCGGCAATGCCTACGTTCAGGCTGCCAAGCGGATGGTCTACGGCGTCGCCGACATCGACAAGATGGCCGGACCCAGCGAGGTCATGGTCATCGCCGATTCCAGCGCGCGCGCTGAATGGGTCGCCGCCGATCTGATCGCGCAGGCTGAGCACGGCTCGGGTGACGAATCCGCGATGCTGCTGACGCCCTCCGCCGCTCTCGCCGAAAGCGTAGCGAAAGCCCTCGATGCGGCCCTGGCGACCCTCCCGCGCGCAGCCGCGGTCGAGCGCGTGCTGGCGAAGCGGGGCGCAATCGTCATCGTGAAGAATCTGGCCGAGGCGTTCGAAATCGCTAATGAGCTTGGCCCCGAGCACCTGGAACTCGAAATTCGCGACGCGCGGCGCTGGCTCAAGCATGTCCGCGCAGCCGGGGCCGTATTTATCGGCGGACTGAGCCCGGCCCCGCTTGGCGACTATCTGGCGGGCCCCAACCACGTGCTTCCGACCGGCGGATCGGCACGATTCGCCTCGCCCCTGGGTGCATACGATTTCCTCAAGCGAACCAGTATAATTGAGGCGTCTCGCCGGGCGGTCGAGAATCTCGCGCCATCCGTCGCGCATCTGGCGCGGATGGAAGGATTTGAAGGGCACGCCCGCGCGATGGAATTGCGGATAGCGGGCAGGGCGGCGGTGGAGGCCTGACAAGATGAGCACGAAACGAAAATCCCGCGCAGTGAGCGCATCGAATGGGCGCCGCGTGGCGGCTACGGTCGCCCCTGCGGAGGCTCCCCGGCGCGCCGCGGAAATCGATCGCAAGACCCGCGAAACGCAGGTCCATGCCGCTCTCAGGCTCGATGGTGCCGGGCGCGGCGAGATTGCGACCGGAGTCCCGTTTCTCGACCACATGCTCGAAAGCTTCGCGCGCCACGGATTCTTCGACGTCAAGATCGAAGCCCACGGCGACCTGCACATCGATGAGCATCACACGGTCGAGGATGTCGGCATCGTGCTGGGACGCGCATTTCGCCAGGCACTCGGCGACCGCTCGGGCATCCGCCGTTTCGGCGAGGCGACGGTTCCTCTCGATGAAGCCTTGTGCACCGCCGTGGTCGATATCAGCGGACGTTCCTATCTGGCTTACGAGGTGCCGATCACGCAGGAGCGCGTCGGTAACTTCCAGACCGAGCTGGTCCACGACTTCATGAAGGCTTTCAGCGACGAAGCCGGCATGAATCTCCATCTGAATCTGCGCGCCGGCCGCAACCCGCATCACATAATCGAAGCGGTGTTCAAGTCGTTCGCCCGCGCGATGGACCAGGCGACCTCACTGGAACCGCGCCTCGCGGGCGTCCTTTCGACCAAAGGCACCCTGGCCTCCTAGTCGCTTGTTCGCGAAGTTCACCGTAGTGCCCGCGATCGATCTCAAGGGCGGCGCAGTGGTTCGCCTGATGCGCGGCGACATGGCGCAGGCAAAGGTGTACGGCGCCGATCCAGCTTCCGTCGCACGCGAGTTCGAGGCCGAAGGGGCGCGGATGATCCACGTCGTCGATCTCGATGGTGCAATAGCGGGCGAGCCGTGCAACCTCGCCGCGATTCGCGCGATTCGCGATGCGGTCCGATGCGCCATCGACGTGAGCGGCGGCCTTCGGACTATCGAGTCGGTCCGCGCGGCGTTCGCCAGCGGGGCGGCCTATGTGTCGATCGGCTCCGCGGCGATTCTGAAACCCGCATTGCTCGCCGAAGCCTGCGCCGAGTACCCGAAACGAGTAATCGGCTCGGTCGACATGCGCGACGGCAAATTGGCCATCAAAGGATGGGTCGAAAGCAGCTCACTGACCGTGGAAGAGGCGATCCAGCGCTTCAAGACCGCCGGCGTAGCCGCGGTGACGGTCACGGATATCTCGCGCGATGGTGCCGAGACCGGCGTCGACACCCCCCGGATGGCGGAACTCGCGCGCACCGGCGGCGTGCCTCTAATCGCCTCAGGCGGCATCGCGACCGTCGACGACATCGCGGCGCTAGCCCGCCGCTTCGACGACGGCATCGTAGGCGTGGTAGTCGGTCGCGCCCTATACGAACGCCGCTTCACTCTCGCCGAGGCCCTAGCCGCCACGAATTAGGGGTAGCGGCCCACATCGGTTTGTCATTCCCGCGCGGCTACGCCGTGCGCTTCGCGCCTGCCGCGTGAGGAATCCCGAAAAAACCGCGCTCAAGCCAGCGCCGGCAGCACTTCCTCGGTAACCCGCTTGAATTGCTTCTTCTGATCGTAGCCCGTCAGCCGCAACGTAATCGTTGTCGCACCGGCATCCGCATACGCGCGTATACTCTCGATGCATTCCGTGGGCGAACCCATCGCAACCCAGTTGTCCAGGAACGCGGGCGTGTAATCGACCGTGTAATACGCGTCGAGAAATTTCTTCGACTCGGCGAACGCGGCATCGCGATCCTCATTCACGTTGATATTGTAATAAACCGCGACCTCAAAATTGTCGTCGAGCGTGCGGCCCATCTCGCGAGCGAATCCCCGGATCAGCTCGAGCGATGCGCGGAGATCGTCCGGCGTCTTGCCCGTCGTCATCCAGCCGTCTCCCAGTCGCGCAACCCGCCGATAACCCGTCTGCACGTCGGTCACCGACGTCGTGTTGGGATTCGCCGTCACCCAGATCGGAATCGGCTGCTGGACCGGACGCGGCAGCATCGTGAGGTCGCGGAAGCGGTTGTACTTGCCCTCGTAGTCGACGTGCTCCTGCGACGACGTGAGGCGCAGGATCTCGATCGCCTCCTCCATCCGCCGCACCCGGCTGCGCGGATCGATGCCGAGCGCGGTGAACTCCTTGTCGAACAGGCCGCCGCCCGGCTCTGACTGTCCCTTGCATGCGACGAAGATCGTGCGTCCGTTCGACATGAAGTCGAGGCAGCACCATTGGTAGGCGAGGATGAGCGCATCGCGAAGCGGCGTCGATGCGAAGCACGCGGGCCCCAGCCGCACCCGCGTGGTCCGCGCCGCCAGGGCTCCCAGCAGCGCAATCGCATCGAGCCGTGGTTTGGCAAAGATCGAGTCGCCTACCCATACCGAGTCCCATGCGCTCTCATTGTCCGCCCACCCGGCCATCTGCAGCATTTCCTCGACCGTGGTCGCGCCAATGATCACGCCGCGGTTAGGGAGAGTCAGGCCGAACTTTGGATTGCGATGCTTCATTGCGAACTCCTTAATACGTTTCGTGGAGAGGCTAGTAATCCGCCTCGTCGATGGTCAATCGATCGTGCCCGATATTGCAACCATCCCCGATTCGGTGTCAGTAGACGCAGTGAGATAACCTCGATGCCTACGCATTCCATAGAGGCTCCCGAACCCGCTCTCTCGCCGGAGGCGATGATCGCGCGCGCCCGCGAGATGCGGCCCATGCTGCGCGAGCGCCAGCTCGAATGCGAGAGGGCAGGGCGCATTCTGCCGGCCACGCACAAGCAATTCGTCGAGGCCGGCTTCTATCGCATCGTGCAGCCGCGCCGTTTCGGCGGTTACGAATTCGACCTGCCCGCTTTCCATCGTGTGATGATCGAAATTGCGCGCGGATGCCCCTCCAGCGGATGGGTGCTGGCGCTCACCGCCGGGCATCCGCTCATCCTCGCGCGGTTCGACGAGCGCGCGCAGCTCGAAGCGTATGGCGCCGATGGCGACTTTCGCGCACCCGCCTCGGGCGCTCCCGTCCTGATCCATCCCGCAATCGGCGGCTACACGGTGAAGGGGTTCTGGGACTACGCCTCGGGATGCGACGTCGGCACCCATTTCATCGGCCCGGCTATCTTCCCCCGCGCACCGGGCGAGCCTCTCCATCAGGTCCTGCTGCTCCTTAGTCCGCAGGATTACCGGATCGTCGACAACTGGCAGGTGTTCGCGATGCAGGGGACCGGCTCCAAACGTATCGCGATCGAAAATGAGATCTTCGTTCCCGATTACCGCACCGCGCAGGGCGGACTCGGGCAGGATCCTCCCGCCCAAAGCTGCCGCATCGAGGGTCTCGAAAATCCGCTCTATCACGGACGCATCACCAGCTTCCTCATCGGCGAGGCGGCCGCCGTTGTGGTCGGCACTGCCCGCGGCGCGATCGATATCTACGAGGAGATCCTCGCGATCAAACCCACCAGCTTTCCCCCGTTTGTCCTGCGCAGCAAAAACTATGAGCACCAGGAGTATCTCGGACGCGCGCATGCGTTGGTGGAGACCGCGGAGGCGGCGCTCCTGAAATTCAGCGACGACTACACGCGGCTGTGCGCCGCCCGAATGCGCGATGAGAGCGCATTCGGCGACGAGCAGGAGCGCGCGCTCATCCTGCGGCTTCAGCAATGCGTCAACTTGTGCTGGGATGCGGTCGACCTCCTTTTCGCCACCAGCGGCACCAGCAATGCGCGCGTCGACTCGATGCTCGGGCGGTATTTTCGTGACCTCGCCGTGATGCGAACGCACATCGTCCTGCAGCACGCGCGCACCGCCGCAAACTTCGGCCAACTGCGTCTCGGCCAGCCGCCGCTGACCCCGATGTAGGAGACCGGTGCAGAATTGCGGAACCGCGCCCGACGCCACTGCGCGTCATCCCGAGAGTCTGTGAAGAAATTGAGTCGAGCCGTTCGCCCCGGAAAGGAAAGACCGACCTCACCACCGGCACCCACTCAGCCCGGATTAAGGGCACGGCCTGAGTTCCAAGCTCGTGCCTAAATTTTAGGCAAACCCAAAAAAGCGTAGGGGAATCGAGGATAAATTGGGTTTGTTTTGTAAAAAAATATTTTGCGACTTCCTCCGGTTCCGTCAGCTCTGACGACCTGTCACTGGAAGGAGAACGTTGCAAAACTAAGGAGCGCTTCGCGAACGCGAAGGGGATCCTTCGTCCCGTTGGTCCGCAGGACGCCTCGCTAGCTCGTCGCTTCGTGGAGCGACGCGATGGTGGCAAGAAAAACGATGAATATCCCGAGCCGGTAGCGGCCATGTGAGAGAGCGTACGCGCTCCGGCAAAACACATCCAAGTCTAAAAAAGTTTACCCAGAGTCAAACCAAACGATCCGCGCCTTTTTTGTCGTGTCGTAGTAGGAGAATTCGGGACTCCTCGCGCGCGGCAGGCGCAAAGCGCACGGCGTAGCCGCGCGCGGGAATGACAAAATCGTCGTGCAGCGCGACGAAACTCAGAATTAGTAGCGCAGGGCGGGCTTGCGCCCGCAACCCAGAGACGCGTTCTTGCCGGCTGACTCGAACGGGTCGATTGCTCGGACTCCGATGCGCCAGACTCGTGCCCTGCCGGCACCGAATTCCGCGTTCGCGAAGCGCTCCTTGGTTTGCAATGCTCCCCGGTGTAGCAAGGTGATTGGAAAGCTATGGCGACCACGACACCGCACACTCTCCTCCCGACGATGGTGGTCGGGAGCTATCCGCAACCGGACTGGCTAATCGATCGCGAGAAGCTGAGCCACTTCGTTCCGCGCACCCGCGTTCCCGAGTTATGGCGCATCCCGGAGCGATGGCTGGAGCGGGCGCAGGACGATGCCACGATAGTGGCGATCCGCGACATGGAACGCGCGGGCGTCGACATCATCAGCGATGGCGAGATTCGGCGCGAGAGCTATTCCAACAAATTTTCCAACGCTCTTGCCGGCCTCGATCGTGACAAAGACGGCACGCTGACGATGACCAACGCGGGCCGCACGGTAACCATCGCGGTGCCGCTCTTCTGCGGACCCGTGCGCCGCATCGCGCCGGTCGAGGTTCGCGACGTGGCGTTCCTGCGCACGCATACCGATCGCACCATCAAGATTACCCTGCCGGGACCATTCACGATGTCGGAACAGTCGGAGACCAGCTACCATCGCGACCGCGAGGCACTCGCGATGGAACTTGCAGTCGCAGTAAACGAAGAGGTGAAAGACCTCTTCGCCGCCGGCGCCGATATCGTGCAGCTGGACGAGCCGTGGATGCAGCGTTTCCCCGAGCGCGCAAAGCAATATGGCGTCAAGGTGGTGAATCGCGCGCTCGACGGAATCACCGGCACCACCGCCATTCACATTTGCTTCGGCTACGCCGCGGTGGTTCCCCAAAAACCGTCGAGCTACTCGTTCCTAACCGAGTTGGAAAACAGCACAGTGAACCAGGTATCGATCGAAGCCGCGCAACCGCGCCTCGACCTAGCAGTGCTGCGCGAGCTCCCAAGCAAGATGATGATCGTAGGCGTGCTCGACCTCGGCGACCGAACCATCGAGACGCCCGATGTAGTAGCCGCGCGCATCGAAGCCGCCCTGAAGCATGTCCCCGCGCACCGCCTGGCAATCGCACCCGACTGCGGCATGAAATATCTCCCGCGCGAAGTCGCCTTCGCCAAACTAAAAGCAATGGTCGAAGGCGCCCAAATCGCCCGCGCAAGGCTCAGCTGACCAACTCATCGCGGCGCAACCGAAAACTTGGTTCAGAGTAACGGGTGCGGCTGTTTCTTGCTTCAGCCTGCAGCGGCCTGAGACGCGCGTTCTTCGAAAACCTACAACAACTTCAACTGCCCACCTTCGTCGTGGCGCGCCAGCTGATCTTGCGAGGAGCCAGAGAGAAAATAGTCGTCGCCTTGCCGGCCTATGATCAATCTCTTCTGTAAGCCATCCAAAACCTTTTCTATGATCTCGGCTGGACGCTGAGCGCGGGCTGACAGCCTATCGAAGCCGACGCGCTCGCGACTACGAAGCTCTCTAAGGACAATTAGTTCGGTGAGATTTAGCGACAAGAGACCTGCAAAGTCTCGAATAAAGCTCGCGAATGGTCTGTCTGGGCTGGTGCTCACTATTACGCTGAAGTTGTCGTGATCGGCCTTCAACACGGGAAGGTCGAAGCCGCTGATAATACAATTTCGGTAGACCTTGTTGATCCCGTGACCGACTTTGTCACAAAGCGCAAACTTGCGAGCAGCCTCGGCGAGTAAGGTATTTCTGTAAATGGATGGGGCATAGAGTAATTCATCTACTGTGAGGCTACCGAGCAACCCACCGGGATTTTGGATCTCTATCTCGCCTGGGCGAATTTCGATGTGGGTTGATGCTTGTGTACGATAACAGCGATGCAGGAAGGCATTGACAAGCAACTCACGCAGCACCAAATCCGGAACAGCGGGTTCCGACCGCGGAACGTATTGCCGTATTACCTTCATCGTAGAGCCGATTGCGGAGGCTATGTTCAGCGAACTGTTGTTCGTCAGCGACCGGTTGGTCGGGCCCTCGATCGCAACCACTGTCTGAGCGGCAGGAAATTCAGCGGAGATCGCCTTTTCAGTGCCGAACAAGAGCAGGGCGGCGACGCTCAAGAAATAGCGAGCTTCCCCTCTACGACCCGGTCGATCTAAAACGCGCAGCAGGCCTGCTTCCAAAAGGTGATCTATCGGTTGATGGCCAAGCTGGCTGAGTCCATGTGATCCGGCTTCATTTTGACGCAAAGCACCCACGACACTGTTCCAATCCAAACTTGTTTCGTCGAGATGCTCAAGCGGAGCCTTGCTGTAGTCATCTTCGCCGATCAGGTGCTCTCTGCATTCCTTATCAACTCGTACAAAGCTCACTCCGTCGTTGGTTCTGTGACCGTTGGGGTTGGATCTCTTGGCTACCTCTATAACGATAACGTCGCGACACTCCGCACACGGCAGATTGGCTACCAGATCACCTACCTTCTTGACGTTGCACTCCACCGGGGGCTTTGTCAGCTGTTGGATGCGGGACCTAACCCAGTCGGCCCTGATCGTTCCGAAGCGACATGGCTCGAATGCCGCTCGGCCTACTTTGTTGTCGTGCACGCCAACAATTACTAAGCCGCCTTCGGCGTTTGCCAAACACACGGTTGCTTCTGCGAGATGTCGCGAAAGATCCTTCTCGTCTTTGCCCCAGCTTTTGAACTCTAGCGTCTGGCCCTCCAAGTCCGAAGCCTGGGTAACCATGAGGCTGTCGAGAATTTCGTGAACGCTGGATACTTTTGTCGCCAGACGGCTTACCATTTGCACCAGTCACGCGATACCGCAGACAAGACATAGACTGCGGCCCTTTGGCCTATCGAAGCCAGACTACTTCGCGGACATCCTATCCCTCCAGACCTTCAAACCACAGGCGACCTTGCACCCAAGTCGCTTGACCCTTCTGATGGAATGCCAAAGTGGCATTCGCTCCAATACGCAAGCACACTCATGCCGCGCTGAGCCAGCGGGCAGCATAGCGAGATTCGTGAAAGTTCCGGGCAACGTGTCGAATAAATGAGCGTTTCGCGTGTCCCTTCAGGCTCGTAACAATTGCTCTCCGAACCGCCGGTATCCTCTCTTCTCTGGCAGCCTCCATTAGTTCAGCATGATTCTGAGAAGTCCGGGCGTAGGCGTGCCACGCGCAACTCCGGATCGGCCACCGACGCCCTGTATCACTGGCTATACGCTGCAACTCCGTGCTCTCTGCCTCACCTAACCTGCGAGATGTCAAGCACCTCAAAAGGTGTAGGTCCAATCCTTCGTACTTTTCTTGTGCTGGGCTAGCAAGCCGCTCCATGACTCTATCGATGACTCTCCGGTCCTTGAGTCCTACTTCCTTCAAATAGTTCGCCGATACTCTCGGATCGAGGTTCATCAAATCGACATCCTGAACGAGTGATAAACATGCGTGGGAGTCCCTCATATGCATAAGAGTTTTAATAATCCACCGGAATTCGTATCCCTCCGGTTTGCCCGCAAGAATTTCATCATCGAACGCATAGCGAACTGCCAACACCCCTGCATTTCTGTCAGAACTGACTAAATGGCCCAGAGAAGATAGCCGCGCACTCTTTAGGTTCCTGATCGCCGCTACCGGATCTCCAAATCTCACGGTCTTGGCCTCCGAGCGCTGCAAACCAAGTGAAGAAAGTTCTTCGTCTACCAATGGAATTACGCAGTCGCATTCCTCGAGGCTCGAGCCGAAGAGGAGGATATCGTCACCTTATCTGAGGTGTCTCCCGCCTGAATCCTCGATGCGGGTATCAACAGATCGGAGATAGATATTGCCTAATACCGCACAGACTTCAGGGCCAATCGGCAAGCCAAGTCCTGGATGCTCGCTCTGCCAAACGCTCAACGCCCGCATGATCACTGAAACCGCTTGACGCTGGCATCCAAGGTCCATGAGTAACTGCCACAAGCGCCTCAATTGAACCGAAGGATAGTATGAAGTGACATCAGTCCGACACATGGCGACGTGGTGCCCGTCTTTCAGGAGGCTGATCCCAGACCCAATGAAGCGCGCCCAGGCTTCACCGGTATCTTCGAACCTCCAACAAGAGTGAGCCGTGTCCAGACGGTGCGAGAAAACCCGACCCGAGAGTAATCGGTCGGTCCGTCGAGCGATACGACCGCCTGCTGCTCTCAGGAGAGCCAAATCTTCAATCGTCGCTAATGAAAGCCGACGTAACTTCTTCGGGCCCGTAGGGTATGGAAACAGAAAAAGTTCGCCTGGAGGAAATCCGGAGGAATTCGGGCGTAGTAGGTCCTGAGCAACCTCTTGGCAGGCGGAAGCAAAGTCCCGGAATCCTACAACATCAGGAACCTCAAACCTTTCTTGGTTCCATTCTGCGACGGAACAAATATTAGCGGCAAGTTCTGTAAGTGAGAATGCGCACCTCCGCTCCTACTCCTCAACCTGACTATGCACTTCCTCAATGGGGTAGGACCATCACACGCATCATACTGGCCGTTTTGTCTGTTCTCAAGAGTTCACCGGAACTTTATAGCCCTTTCGATCGCAACAGGGAGGCAAATCTTAGCGTTCTAAATCGTGTTCGTAGGCGGATCACTCTCGAACGCTCCACGGCGAATAGAAGACGAATATCCTAAAGCTGTCTACCGTGGCCGTCAGAACTTGCCGAGCGCAATCGATCGTCCCGCTTATGTCAGGGCCGGCAGCACTTCCTCGGTGACGCGCTTGAATTGCTTTTTCTGATCGTAGCCCATCAGGCGCACCGTGATCGTTGTCGCACCGGCTTCGGCGAACGCGCGTATGCTCTCGACGCGCTCCCAGCGGCGGGTTCGTTCAGAGCTTCAGCACCTTGCGGGCGTTGTCGCGCAGAAACCTGGGCCAGACGCTTTCCTTGAATGGCACTGAGTTCATGTCGGTCATGATCCGCTCGAGTGACAGGCCCATCGGGAAGTAGCCGGCATAAATGATCCGGTCCGCGCCGCGCGTGTTCGCGTAGCGAATAATTGCTTCCGGGTAATGCTTGGGCGCGAACGCCGAGGTCGAGTAGTACAGGTTCGGCCATTTCAGCATCAGCTTGATCGCCAGGTCTTCCCACGGCTCGCATCCGTGGCGCGTCACGAACACCAGCTCGGGAAAGTCGTACATCACCTGATCGATCAGACGTACTTCCTGCGGCCACATCGGAAATCTCGGCCCGGGCACTCCCGCGCATGCGAAAATCGGGACGCCCAGCTCGATGCACTTGGCGTAGATCGGATACATCAACGGGTCTGCGATACCGACTTGCGGATTGTAGCCGGCATTGAATGCGCCGAAAGCGCGCACGCCGTGTTTTTCGTACTGCCGCACCATGTCCCGGATGCCGTCTATGCCCCGGTTCGGGTCCACGTTACCCATCGGGATGAACCTGTCCGGATGGTCCTTCAGCGCCTTAGTCGCGACTTCACCGCCGGCGCCAATCAGGCCCATCTCGACGCCGAATCGATCCATTTCGTGCAGCGTGACCGAAATCGGATCCTTCGATCCGTACAACTCCTTCGGCACGTTCTTGAACATGTACTCGACCGGAAAATCAAACTTCGCCGAAGGGTCTTTCAGCTGCGCGCGGATAAAGTCGTACGCCTTAAAGTCTTCGGCCGGAAAGCCGATCATCGTGTCGATTATCCCGATGTCAGCGGGCATCGCCATGAGATGCTTCCTGAAGGGCGTCGCGGAACAGGTAGCAGGCGCTGTCGCGCGGAATTTCCTCCCGCGGCAGGGGAGTTTCCACCTGCGCCGGCGTGGGACCAATCTTTTCCGCGCGCGCCTTCAGCTTCTCCAGGTCAAAGTTGTACAGCGCCGCCGCGTTCAGCCCCAGCACCTTGCGCCGCCGCGCCTCCGGCATGTCGCCGAACGTAAGCCGCAGCGATTGGAGATTGTAGGGAAAGGTGCCTTCATAGTGCGGGTAGTCGTTGCCCCACAGGACGTGATCCTCGCCGATCTCATCGATGCCGGCGAGGTCGGCTTTGCTCGGAAAGCTCGCGCCGTAGTAGCAGTTGCGCTTCGCATGAAAGCTCGGCGGCTCTTTCAGCGGCATCTCCATGCCTTTGTAGTTCATCTCGCCCAGAGAGCCCGACTTCAGGCTGTAGTACGCACGGTCACACTGCTTGAGTATCGCCGGAACCCAGTAGCAGCCGGACTCGGTCAGGATGTGCTTGAGCTTGGGAAATTTCTCATACGCGCCGCTCATCAGAATGTGCCGATAGCCGGCTTGGCCGTAGTAGGTCACGTCCTGAATCCAAATCGATGCGGCCACCGCGCCTTCGCCGTAGTTCGGCAGGCCCTGGCCACTATGCTGATTGAGGACGAGGCCATGGTCCTGGACCGCGGCATAAACCGGGTCCCACGACGGGTCGTAGAGCGGTTTCAACCAGTACGCGTCCGGCGGGATAAGCGGAAGGAGCACGCCGCCGCGCAGCCCCGACTTGGCGATGAACTCGATGTCCTTGATCGCCTCGTCGAAGTCATTGGGCAGAATCAGTCCGATTCCTGCGCGGCGCACCGGGTCCTCGGCGCAGAAGTCTTTCAGCCATCGATTGTGAGCGCGGATTCCGGCCAGACATCGCTGGTAATCTTCGGGCTTCGGCGGATGCGCCGTGACGATACTCGCGCGATAGAAGGGCGGCACGGTGTTCGGGAAGACCACTTCACCGACGACTCCCTGGCTGTCCTGATCTTTGTTGCGGATGCCGTAATCCCAGTTGCGCATCTTCTTGGAGCCATAGTGCTCCTGAGACGGGTTCTTGTAGCCTCCGCGCCATTCGTCGAATGGCTCCCGCCACTGCGGATCGAGGTACTCGCGGTACTGGGCGTGACTGCCGCCGGCGTGAGTGTCCGCGGTGATTAGTATGTAAGGCTCCTGAGTCATGTTGCCCTCCCCCGCGCTAGTCGAAATCTCAACCCGAACAGATTGACGAAGCATGACGATCTTCACCGCAGTCGCGCCGCAACGTCGATTCAAGACGGCCGCTATCGTCGCCGTATTACCACACCCTCACGGCGCGCGTCATGCGGCCTCAACCCTGCCAAGGGTTGCATGGCCGCGACTAAACCGACCCCTCCGGGGAAGCACCTTGGCTTGACGGATCGTCAAGCGTCCACTATTCGTTGTGCGTCATGATCCTACGCCTTTAAATCGCCCCGCTTAGTCTCTCGATTACAGTTTCCACATATGCCGCCGCGCCTTTTTGTGTGGCGGCCGAGTGCTGTTGCTCAGCGGCTTAGCTCGATTCGGGCCCGCTGCTGGCAGTAAACGCGCACGAATCCTGAAGAGAGTTTCGTGCGAGGAGAAGAGCATGAGCGGAACGGCTCCCAAAAGACGTACCTCGCATTCCAAGAAGAACAAGCGCCGCGCGCACGATGCGCTGGTGCCGGTCAATCCAACGATTTGCTCCAACTGTGGCGAGCCGGTCATGCCGCACTGCATCTGCAGACACTGCGGCTTCTACCGACGCCGGCAAATGGTAGCGCCGGCCACCGGACCTACAAAATAATCGTCACCTTCTATATTGATATCTACAAGCTTGCGACAAGCCGCGATGCTGATTCGTGGACAGCAGATGCGGCGAAAAAGGGATGTAGTCTGCACCATCCAGTCTGGAGCCGCCGCGATTTCATAAAGGGAACGCTGAGCGTCGCGACTCTGTTTGCGGCCGGATGCGGCGGATCAGGCGGCGGTTCTTCGCCGTCCGTAGAACCCGCAGTTCTGATGGGAGGCCAGGGAAACGCGCCCTACGCGGCTCTTCTCGAAAAGAATGATTCTGTAATGACATTTGTTTCTTGTCATTCCCGCGCGTGGTTGCCGCGCGAGGAATGACAGAAAAGGAGATCGCCGGAGCCGACGATCACTCTGCCAGACTCATCAGGCTCGAACGATCCAGCCAAAAATCCATAAGCCGGCGTAGAACAGGCGCGCGTCGGCGAAACCGGCTTCCGACAGCAGAGCTACCTCGCGCTCTGGCCGCACGCAGTAAAGGCTCTCGCGCTGCATCTCGACAGCCCGTTGCACCAGATCCGCGGGCGCACCGTTGCGCCGCGCGAAAGCTGCAAAAACCCGTAAGTCATCGTCAAAGCGCGTGGAGTTCTTGTCCGAGCAGCCATCGATGATCAGGAACGGTGCGTCTTTCTTCAATCGCGCATGAACCTGGCGCAAGATCGCGAGTCGCCTGTCCGCATCGACGAAGTTCAATGCCAGGAAAGACGTTGCGGCATCGAACGGGCCTTCCAGTGACTGTTCCACCTCGCCTTGGACCCATGTCACCCGGTCCGCCGCCCCAACGCTGTCAAGTCTGACCTGTGCTTGCCGTAGCATCTCGGCGGAAGGGTCGACTCCCGTGAATTTCCAGCCCGGGCATTCACGGGCGAATACTGACAACTCCACTCCACCGCCGGCGCCGACCACCAGGATGTGGCCTTCCTCACCGACACGATCGTGCAGCAGGACTGCCGCCATCGCGTGGCTGGCGTCGTACCCTGGAATGAACCAGCGCGGTCCTCGTTCGTAGTTTTCTGTGACTACAGGATTGTGGTCGAAATCGAACTGCTTGGTCATTGATGTTCTCCTATCGCGACCACGCGCCTCTGGACCTTAAGCCACGTGCACTGTCCGAGCCTTCTTCAGGAGGCGCTTCACCTCCGCGGCAACATCGACCAGTGTTTTTTCTCCTAACCGCTTAACCAGCAGCGCTTCCGCTTGCCTGCGAAAGTCATTCATCAGTCTCGATGTGGCCTGTTCAACGAGGCATCCCGGACTCTCTACCCGGCCCGCGCGAAATAGCATTGATTCACCGAGCGCCGTATAGACCTCGCCCAGCCTTATCGCTTCGGGTGCGCGCATCAGTATCCATCCGCCGCCATGACCCGGCGTGGAATGAACCAGGCCCGCAGCGCGCAGACCAGCCATTGTTCTGCGCAGCACGACAGGATTCGTCATCAGGCACGCCGCCAACTCTTCGGATGTGGCAGGTGTGCCGGTTCTTTCCGCCATCTGGAGGAGCGCATGGAGAGCAACCGAAAAACGGCTGTTCCGTTTCACGTAACAATCAATGTTACGAATTACGGCGCCTGTCAAGGCCTCGTGCCTTTCGGCCTACACGACGCCGCTCAGCGTTTGTCGTATTCGTCGTGGCGATGCCACCAATAGCCTGTCTCGTTGCGCCCCTTGGGCGCGCGATCGAACCACTGGTACGCGCCCCATAGGCCGTCCAGTCCGCGCGCAAAGGTGGAATAAGAGTGGTAGACGACGCCGTCCTCGAGCGCGAACGCGCTCATGCCCGGCCTCTCGCGCGCGTAGGTGGCCACGTCGGTTCCGGTCATGGCAGCGCCTTTGGCGGCCCCGTCGGGTATCTCGGGCTTTTCGCCGGCCGGCTTCACGTACAGCGGAGGGCCGCTGCGCCGGTAGTTGTACTCGGTACCTTCGCGCTGTTGCTCCTCGGTGACTGAGACGTTGAAGTCGAAGTTGAAGTCGCTGCCGTGCGAGGACGCCCAGGGAAACGTCCACCCCATCCTTCTCTTGTACGCCTGCAGCTTCGCGAGCGGCGCCCGTGATAGGGCAGAAAGCGTGACGTCGTGGTTGGCCAGATGGACGACGAAGCCGTTGAACCCGTCCGCGATCGCCGAGCAGGACGCACACCCCGCCGCGTAGTCGGGCCCGAACATGAAGTGGTAGACGAGGAGCTGCGACCGCCCTCTGAAGAGGTCTGTCAGCGAACCGCTCCCGTCGTCGGTCTCGAATCGATATTCCTTGTCGATCAGCACCCACGGCAGCTCCTGCCGCCGCCGCGCCAGCTCGTCGCTGCGCCGCGTGAGTTCCTTCTCCACCTCGAGCAGCTCGAGCCGCGCTGCGAGCCACTCTTCACGTGTCCCGGTTTTGTGCGTCGCCATCGTCCTTTTCTCCCTCCGTAGGCAGGACCTTGCGTTCAATGCGGACAGAGCACTTTCACGATGTAATACACCCACATCGGAATCAGTGTCGCCCAGTAAGCCGTCATCCAGGTCAGGCCGATAAATCCACCCCACGAATCCGCATCCGTTCGTCTGGTTTTCACCCGCATCGCCCGCTTCAGGCCGGTCGCCAGCAGCATCGAAATCGAAGACGGGTCTGCTCCGCTCTTCCCGCTGTTCCTCCTCGCATCCGCTCGCAAACTACGCAGATGAATGATCTGCCAGGGCAGATACACGATGCCGAAGAGCAGGTTCAGCTCGAGAAGAACTTCTCTGCCTCCGAGCGCGCCGGCTGTCAGGTAGAGGTATGCGCTCGCAATCGAGTTCGCCGCGAAGATGAGGAACCATCCTGTTTCCTCGTAGACGTAGAGCTGGAACTGCTCGGTCAGGATGGCCGCCCAGACGAACCCCTGGCTGATCACGACCTGTGCGACCATCAGCCATGAAAGGGCGATCACCCATCCCACCTGATTGATATTGAGCACGCGAAGGACGTGAGAAAACAAAAAGATATAGGCGACCTCCGAGAACGTCGCGAGCAGCCGCGTCACGAAGATCGAAGAGAAGATGGAATCATGGAAGACGATGTTGTGCTCGTACCGAACAGGAAAAAGGCACCGATAGGCGGACACGCCAAAAAGAATCTGCGCCGGCAAGACGACGTACCCATCCCCGCCACCCGATCCGGGCAGGGGAGTGTTAACCAGAAAATACAGATTGATCAAACTGCCAAGCTTCAACAGCCAGAGAACGATCGTGTAGTCGCGAACCATTGCGCTGCAATTCTCTGCCTCCGAAGCGGCAGTCGCAAAGCAGCGGCAACCCCGGACAGGCTCGCGCCGTGTCATATCAAAAAAGTATTACCGAACGAGATGTTGATTTGTGCGGATAAAAATGGATTTGCCGGATAGCCGCTGCTATACGTCAAACTCTGGCTACGATTGTTGAGAAAACACGGTCTCAGGGAGGAGCGACGGATGAATTCTCACTGGTCGAAGCAATCAACTATCCTCGCGGCGTTGGCGTTACTCGTGGCATATCCTGCTGGATTACCCGCGCAGGATACTGGCAGTTCGATGGCGCAAACGGCGCAGCAAGCTGCCGGGACGCTCACCGGCGATCAACAGTCTGCCGCTAACAGTGCGTTATGCTCGGCGATCGGAAGTCAGATCCCGAATCCCGCCGCTGCCGCACCGTCGGACTTGAGCAGCCCGGCCGTAATCTCTACCGCGGCTTCCACCTTCGCCGGCAGTACGAATCTTCCACTGCCAAGCGCGACCAGCATGCTGCAAGGGTATGTGGCGCAGCATGCCACCGACATCCTGGCTTCGTGCGCCGTCAGCAACGCCACCAGTGGCCTGACCTCGAAAATTCCGGGCGCGAGTAGCATGCCTTCGCTTCCCAAAATGCCCTGAGGTGGACGCCGACCCCGCGCGGTGTGGCGATGAATTCGTCAGATCAGGTTTTGCCGCTGGTGATCGGGAGTCTGTCAATCAAACGGCGCTGATGATTTGATGCTGCGAAAGCTACGAATTCTGCTTGATGTTTCCGCACCCTGCTAGGCGGTTTTCGGAAACAACGGCCGGAAAAAGGACCGTTCATAACGGATGAAGCAGCGCGTTTCTTTTGCAAAGGCTATCGCCTTTTGAACGTCCGGATCAGCGACAGCGTCCTGGCGGTACTGCTCGTAAGCTGCGAGGGTCGGAAAACTGAACATCGCGAGGGCGACGTCACTCTTCCCCTCGGAGGGCAGAAAATAGCCGTGGTGGATACCGCCGAACCGCGGCATCAATTCCAACCACATTGCCCCGTAAGTTTCGAACTCGGCAAGCTTGTCCGGGTCGATCTCGTAACGCAGGTAACAAGTGATCATTTGCGGTACCCAGGCGCAAAGTCGAACAGTCCGTTAACCATACTTGGGCGCGTCGGCACGCGCCAAGCCGGAACTCGACGTCGCCTTTACTGCCTCGAAGCGATGCCCGCAAAGGCGGCGAGCTAGCCCCCGGACAGCCTCGCGTTTTTGCGTGATTCCACAAAGTTCTGTTGAGCGGGTTACGCCACGAGGGTTGCGACACATCCCGCGAAGCGCTCCTTTTGCAATGCTCTCCTGAGGCGGGATAAGAGAACGGAACGGTACGCGGGCTGAGCGTTTACGCCGCCAAAAGCATCGGGAACGATGACCAGATCAAGAATCGCCGCGGCGATATTCGCGAGCCTGATTCTGTTAATACTCACCGGCCGCGCGTTCTCCGCTGAGGTTTCATCGCTGGTCGGCGATTGGCAGGGAACCCTGGATCCCGAAGGAGCTTCCCTGCGCCTCGTCATTCACATCACCATCGACAGTGCCGGGAAATTGAACGTCAGCCTCGACAGCATCGATCAGCGAGCCTACGGACTCTCAGGGACCGATCTGGTCCTTGATGGACGCGAAGTCAGCTTTCTCTTCCCGTCGGTGAATGGGAGCTACCACGGGACCATGAGCGGCGATGGCCGCAGGATCACCGGCGAATGGAGCCAGGGATCTATTCAACCGCTCGATCTCAGGCGGATAGGCCTGATAGCTCGCTTCGCACATGAAGAGGCCCTGCTGGCCGTCGCCTTCGGCGCATTCGTCGCGCTGTGGTTTTTCGGGGAGAGAATCGCTCGAACGCCGGAATCGTTGCCACGACTACCGGCTCTGGTCGCCGTCGCACCCCTGTTGCTCATCTGCATGCTGTTGGGCGCCGGCTACCTCTATGAGAAGAGGAGCGAGGCGCACGATGCGCAAACCTTCCGTCCGCTCGGAAAACTGGTCGACGTAGGTGGGCGACGGCTTCAGCTTTATTGCATCGGCAACGGCACTCCGACGGTCGTCATCGAAACCGGGATGGGTACGCCTTCTTACTTCTGGGTGCCCGTGCAGAATGGGGTCGCGAAATATACGCATGTCTGCACTTACGACAGAGCGGGTTTCGGATGGAGCGATCCGTCACCGAAGGCACTCAGTATGAGCGAGCGCGTGGCAGAACTTCATACGTTGCTGACGAACGCTCATGTCGACGGACCTTACGTGATGGTCGGGCATTCATATGGCGGCGCATTGATGCGGCTTTTCGTGCACAACTATCCGCAGGATATCGCCGGGTTAGTCCTCGTCGAATCCTCCGAAGAAGGCTTCGCGGCGGAGCCGGTCGCGAAGACGTATCTAGCAACCAACGGAAACGCCCTCGAAAACCGAATCCGTGAATCGCGCTTCGGGCTGGTCCGCTTCGAGCTCAGAAAGAGCAGCCCTTTGGAGAGGGCAGCATCATCATCTCCTGCATTCTGGAAGGAGACCTTCGACGAGAACAACTCGATGAACCGGATGGCTGAGGAGATGAAAGGGACGGAGGCACCTGGGGAGTTTGGCGGCCTTCCGCTGGTAGTGATCAGACGCGGACAATCGAACCATGAGAATGTTTCGGGAATGACCCCGGAACAGTTCGAGCAGAAGTGGCAGGCGGCGCAAGAGAGACTGGTGAAATTATCCACCAACAGCGACTTGATCGTCGCGTGGGAGAGCGGTCACAACGTGGAGTTCACTCAGCCGGATCTGATTGTCGCGCAAATCGATCGCGTCGTGACAGCCGTGCGCGATCACACGCCGCTCAACTAGACCTCCGGCACTTCCCGTAGGTCGAGTCGATTCTCCAGACAGCACCCAAGAACTACGAAGTGCATTGAGACGAGACTACACGGGACCCGGGAGGTACGCCGCTCGGGACCACGCATTGGGAAGCGATTCTGGAAGCTGGGAACACCCTGAAACTTCAATGGATACAGCGGGCGGCAATCCGCTTGGATCGTCTGTGCTGTCGGACTGGGCGAGACCAAGCCATCGAGGGAATGGGTTCGTTGGTTTGCCTATGAGCGACCCGGCTCGGAGACCGAGAGGCCTCGGCAAATCTTCGCAGCGAGTCGGTTCGCGATCTCATTGTGGCGCGGGATTGCCTCAACCGCGCCGGTTGCGGGATTGCACCACAGGGAATGCGAAGCTCCTTCGCGCTTTAGATAGCAGCCGTTGCGTCGAAGATGGCGAAGCAAATCGCCACGCTTCACTTAACGGTCACGGTTTCCCGAATCGCTTCGGAAGGCATACCACGAAGCGAGTCTTCCCGCCGATCCTCAAGCACGAGCCTAATCGCCTGGGCGAGATTTTCTCGCGCCTCCTCCTTGGTCTTACCCTGACCGTTGGCGCCCGGAATTTCTGCGCAATAAGCGATAAACCAATCGCCATCGCGTTCGATAATTGCAGTGAATTCACTTGGCATGCGTAGCGGCCTCTCGTGAAAGATCAGGCTACCGTGCTCACTCGATGGTGTCTAATGTGCAAAGAGAAAAGGTCGAGCGGGCGACCGGGGTTCAGTTCATATCGATCGCTCATGGGTTTCTTCGATCGGCGCCGTGCATTTCCGGCCGAATGGCCCGAAATAAGCCGGCAACGGATCGAGAAACAGAACGGCTGAAGCCGAGCGACAAAGGGCAGCGACCGCACCCCTAAGGCTGGATTCCGAGTTCCTTATTCAGGTGGCGGAGGGTGGCGGCTTCGAATGACTCGGGCCAGGGAACAGAGAGTTTCTGGGCCAGTTGTTTTGCGCGGGGTAGGAAGATACGGGCGCAGTTCAGGCTGGCCTCGATTACCGATTCGCGGGCGGCCTTTACGCCCGGCATTTTCTCGAGGATGTCCCGTTGCTCGGCGGTGAGCAGGCGCTTCAGGTGCAGCGCGCCGGCGTCGCGGATGCCGTTTTCCTCAAGGAAGAG
Source organism: Binataceae bacterium (SeqCode) (assembly GCA_052146355.1). Lineage (GTDB taxonomy): Bacteria > Desulfobacterota > Binatia > Binatales > Binataceae > JAFAHS01. The sequence goes on from JBKQNE010000262.1 coordinate 95,339, forward strand.
CTGAATTAGAGACGTTCGGAGCAGCCCGGCTCCGGTCACGGCGACGACGTATTCTTCTCTGCCTATGGCGACCGGGGCCAGGCCGAACACGCGGATGAATTCGTTGATGATCGCGCCTAGCTTGCCTGGACCACCTTTCATGGGATCGTCCGCGGGAAGCGCAGCGTAGAGATTGGATTCATCGAGCAGGACCTTGAGCGACTTCTGGCTGCGGATTCTGATTTGATCGGGATCGAACACCAATAGGTCGCAGCGGAGCCATTCGGAGGTGATTGCGTTCAGCAGCGGAGCGGCGGGGAACGGACGATAGCACAAGGCGCGGCCTCTTTTTCGGCCTTGACGCGGGTATTCTGAACGTTCTATAAGTTCTGAACGTTATGGATACTATCACTGCCGGATTCGTCGACGGAATCGGCGCGGCCGCTGCTACCTCGGGCGTCCTCAGCCAGCTCCAGGGGCGTATCTTCGCCCTGCTTTACCTCACGCCGGAACAGTTGTCGCTCGACCAGATCGCCGACGAACTTCAACAGAGCAAGAGCAACATCTCCGTCAATATCCGCGGGCTGGTGGAATGGCATCTGGTCAGGCGCGTTAGCGTCGAGCGCTCCCGCAAGGACCATTACGAAGCGGCCACCAACTTCTGGCTCGTGATGCGTGAGATCATGGAACGTCGGTTCCGATGGAATCTGCGCCAGGTGCTGGCCAGCGTCGCGGAAACCGGTCGCGCGCTGGAAACGGGTAGCCGCCCCGGCTCGGGTGCTCACGCGGAAAAACGCGCCTTCATCAACGGACGCCTGGAGGGAATGCGCGCGTTCTTCGCGATCGTCGATTCAAGCATCGGCGCCTTCACCCAGGGTCAATCCGTCGCGCCGCAAGAGATGCAGAAAGTCATCCAGTTAGCCGCGAGGCAAACCGTGAAAAGGCGATAAATCCTGATTGAAGGAGATGAACGGTGCAGCCCACGTTGATAACCGCTCTGCTCTCCGCACTGTTCGTCGCAACCCGCATCGCAATGGCTTCCACGCGGACTCGCGCCTGTATGGTCAGCCGGCCAGGCGAGAACGCTTTGTCGCACTTTGTTTATACGCGCAACCGTTTTGGATTGAGGTCCACGAATGATGCTCCCGAACAGCGCGCACACTTCCCAGCCCTGGCGGATCCACGAGCTCACCCGCGACTTTCGGCTTGAGGATGTCTGGGAGCTGCCGGGGGTCGGCGGCCCGGACGCCTTCCCTCTCCTGGTGCAGATGATTGCCTCGGGCGACCCGTCGCAAAGTTCCTCCGTCGCCGTTCGCACGCTCTTCGCGATCCGGTGGAAGATCGGCGAGCTGCTCGGATGGGACGGCCCGGACGCCGGCCTCGGCTCCAGGGTGCCGACGCTCCGCGACAGGTTGCCGGCAGATCTGCGCGACGCCCCATCCGGTCCGGACTTCGACGCGCTCCCCTTCACCTCACTGTACCTGCTCGAGGACGAGTGGGCGGCAGAGATCGCCAACCGGACCATGCATGGGGTGATGCACATTGGCCGGGTCTCGGACGAGACGGGCGGGTTCCGCGCCCATATGGCCGTCTACGTGAAGCCAAATGGACTGCTCGGTTCCGCCTATATGGCCGCGATCCGGCCGTTCCGGCACCTGATCGTCTACCCGCCGATGTTGCGAGAGATGGGGCGGAACTGGCGGGCGGCCGGTGGGCTCGACCATACGGATCGCGCAACGAAACCTGCTTAGGGGTCCGACTCGGCCTCCGCCTCCCAGGCAGGCCAACCTCGGGCCCGAGCGCCTGATCGATGTCCAACATCAAGGCCTGTAGGCGAACGCCGCGAAGCGCGTCTTCCCGCTGATCTTCCAGCACGAGCTTAATCGGTACGAATGCTCCAAATCGTTACCTCGCGCTTCGCCGCGATTCCGAGCGCTCGTTTAAGCAATAAGGTCTACTTGGCTTCTGTCATTAGGGCAGCGGTTGCAGAGTTATAGCTCCCAACTCATCGATTTCCAGCACATGATTCACCATCACGTCCGAGGGCTTCCCTCGACGCTCAAGATGCGCGATCGCATTCTGGAGCAATCGCCACGTGCCCTCGCGGTCGATTGCCGGCAGTATGATTAGACCCGGATGAATCTCCACTTTCCCGATCAGGCGTCGAAAGTCGCGTGCATTCTCCGTGACGATAACGCGATCTTCGGCGATGCACCGTTCAAGAACGCGATGATCCGGCTCACCACGCCGCCCCACGTGCAGCGGGTGGATCGCATCATGATGGCCCGTCTTGTTTAAACGGGTCGCGAGTTGCGGCGACAAACACTCATCAATGAACAGTTTCACGCAACATCTGCCCAGGGACGTCCACCGGGGCGTCCCATGAGCGGATGCGTCCGAGCATAAATGATGGCGGCCTCGATTGCTTCGCGCGAGAGATCGGGGTTGTCCACGAGTACGTCGTCAATGCGGTCGCCATGCTCGATCCGGCCCAGCAGCGAGTAGACGGTCATACGCGTCCCTCGAATGACGGGGGTCCCGCCCTTGATCTTCTCATTGACCACGATCCAGGAGTCGCGCGTGGTACGGTACCGCTCAGCACGAGTCATGGCATCTCCGACGAGGCGTCCCACATCGATTTCTACGGCCGGGGCCAGTTCAATCCGTGCCTTGCTAATCGCAGACGATTTGATGCGCCCAAGCTTTAGAAACAGACGCTTCTTGTGGGCCTTCGATAGCCTAAGATCCAGCTTGGTCAGAATGGCAACGTAAGCCACGGCCAAAGTCGGAAGCCTGCGACGAACGTGCCCATCCGCGCTCCTTCCACGCGTCAGCCGGACCCGCAGCACGTGCTCCTCGATGGCTTTTTCGATCACTCGTTTGGGCGCGCCGGAAAGCTCGGCCACCTCCCGAGGCGTGAGTCCAGCATTGAGGCTCATAAGTCGCTCCTTACAAGGAACTACTTTAGCCCCGGGGCGACGGCGCGTGCAATCGCAGCGTCGCCGCTGCGCTTTAATGCTCGGGTTGATCAAAGAACATTGCTTCGCGATCGTTTGCCCGCGTGGTCTTACCTCAACACCGCGGTCGCCTTGTCCAGTCGGTCGCTGTAAGCATCGAGCGCGTCTGCCGTCAGTTTGATGTACCGTTTGGCATCGTCCCAGCGCCCGTCTTCGATCGCTTCGCGCACTCCCGGAAGAGTCTTGGCACCATATCCCGTGAACCTCCCCGGAGCGTAAATGAGATTCTTGTACCAGGGCCTCCCGGGCAAGCCAGCATCGGGCGCGAGCGTCTGATCGATGTCCAACATCAATGATTGCAAGCTGGCGAGTTGCGGGCCGGAAAGACCCGATTCGTTTTTCGCCAGCGCGTCATCGTATGCCTTCGCGCTGCGCTTGAGATGGGCGACCGCCTCGTCAAGCGGCGCAAAATCGAGCTTGGGAACCTGGTCGAGGATCGGCGGCAGGCCGCTCGATAGGGTCGGATCGGCCGCTAGCTGAAATGCTTGATCACGTATCAACTTGGCCTGCGTCTCGGCTTCCTCCCGTTTTGCAGCCGCAAGCTTCTTTACCTGGTCGACATAGTCGGAGACCGCATCGGCGAAAGCACTCGCCCTTTGAACCGGCGCATCGCTATCGGCCACCCGCAACACCAGTCCACCGGCGGTCTTGGCGAGCATCGCGTCATAGATGAATCCTGGATCGGCGAAACGGCTGTGATGCTCGAAAGTGTCGTAGCGCGAATGGTAGACCCCGCGCACGTTTCCCTCTTCACCGAATCCGACGTCGATCGCCGGCACACCCAGATGATCGATAAAGGCTGAGAAGTCGGAACCTGACCCCAGCGGCTCGATCAGAAAATCCTTCTCCTGGTCAGCAGCTACCTTCGCCTCGGCCTTGACCTGCTCGGTGGCGCCGGGCGCGAGCGCATCAACGCGCCTTTTCGCGCGCAGCCGCTCGCCGATCGAAACTCCCGTCTCGGGATCGATGATAGCGGTTGCGACCTCATTCACCAGATGCTGAAAGTCCTGGCTGCCGCCCGCTTCCAGGAAGCCCCGCGCATTCGCGTCGGAGTTAACATAGACGACCGTCTTCTGTTTGAGTTCACCCGCGTGTGCTTCCACCCACTCGGTTGAACCCACCAGCATGGGCTCTTCCGCATCCCAACTCGCATAGACGATGGTTCGCTTGGGCCGCCATCCCTGCTTCGCCAGTGCTCCCAATGCCTTCGCCTCTGCGAGCAGCGCGACCTGACCGGAAAGCGGGTCGCTGGCGCCGAATACCCAACCATCGTGATGGTTGCCGCGTATCACCCACTGGTCGGGGTAGGTCGAGCCCTTCATCGTCGCGATGACGTCGTAGATCGGCTTGATGCTCCAATCGGACTTGACCGCAAGATGGGCGACTGCCGCGCTGGGTCCCACGTGATACGTGATCGGGAGCGCACCGCGCCATCCCGGCGGAGCCACGCGGCCGCCGAGCGCTTCGAGCAGCACCTGCGCGTCCGCGTATGAGATCGGTAGCACAGGAATCTTCAGAATCGTCGGCGCATCGGAAATTTTCAGTCGCTTCGCGTCCTTGGTCGCGCCGACACCCGGCGTCAGCGGATCGCCCGGATAGAGCTGCATGTCGAGGACTGAGCCGCGTTGGATACCGCGCGGCGGGCGCATCGGTCCCGAAGGATAGGTCTTGTCGATCGAATATCCGTCATCCGCCGGGTCGGAATAGATGATGCAACCGATTGCGCCGTGGTCCTGCGCCAGTTTCGGCTTCACTCCGCGCCACCCGGCGCCGTAGCGCGCGATGACGATCTTGCCCGCGACGATTACCCCGAGCCGCTGAAGCGTCAGGTAATCGTCCTGCATGCCGTAGTTGACGTAGACGAGAGCGCCTTTGACGTCGCCGTCGCCCTGGTAATCGACATAGGCAGGCAGCGCAGGATCGGTCGCGGTCGCGCTGGAGTCGCCCGGGATCGGAGGCTCCTGGAGCGTGGTCTTGAATGGTACCGGACCGGCCAGTTCCAGGCTTTCACTGATCGGAGTTGGGTACAGCACCCAGAAAGTTTCTATGTGCGCGTCCCAGCCCCAGTCCCGCAACCAGCTGAGAATTTGCTCGGCGTTGGCCTTGTCGTGCGGCGAGCCAACATGGTTTGGCTGTGCCGCCAGCAGTTTCATCCAGTCACGCAGATCGTTCGGCGCAATAAGGGCGTCAAACTTGCGCTCGACCGCAGCCTCGTCAGAAGGCGGCGGCGCCGGCGCTCCCGAGCCAAGCCCAAAGCAAAGAATGGCGACGGTGGCGATCGCAATGAATGACGTTATTTTGCTCGCGAATCGGCCTGCCATTTCAGCGCTCCCGGAGTGGTGACCATAACTAACTTCGCATCAGGATAAGAGACAAGCTCGTTAGGTCACGCACTGTACTTTTCTAGACTTTGATATGTGAATCAGCGAAGCTTCAAGCTTTGGCAAAAGGCGAGTTCAAGTGAAGGCCCGGAAATAAACCTGTGAAATCCGTCCGCGACACCTCAGTTCAAATCGAAGCCTAGCTCTGCTATACGCCTCAACGTGAGCAACCCTACTGTCGCCGACATCATCGCCGAAGCCTCGAAAGCGGGGCGTTCCGTACTTTCTGAAATCGAGTCCAAGCAACTTCTCAACGCGCTCGGACTCGATGTCGCCGTTCCCGAAGCGGCAACAACCGCCGACGAAGCGATCGCCATCGCCACGCGCATCGGATTTCCGGTGGCGCTCAAGGTCCTGTCTGCCGATGTAAGTCACAAGAGCGAGGTCGGCGGCGTCGAGCTTGGCCTTGAATCGGCGGGCGAAGTACGCGCCGCATTCGATCGCCTCCGCGGGAACCTCGCATCGCGTGCGGCCTCGGCGCGGTTCGATGGTGTCGCGGTGCAGCCGATGGCGGCGCCGGGTGGCGTCGAATTGCTGGCCGGTATTACGCACGATGAGCGCTTCGGACCGATGGTGATGGTCGGCCTGGGCGGCATCTTCGTCGAGGTGATGAAGGACACCGCGCTCAGGCTCGCGCCCGTCGATTCCGGCCACGCGCGTGCGATGCTCGCGGAGCTTCGTGGCAGCGCAATTCTCGGCGACGTCCGCGGCCGCGCCTCTGCCGACAGTGAGGCGGTCGTCAATCTCCTGGTCAAGCTTTCCGAGTTCGCGATTGCGCATCCTGAAATTCGCGAGATGGATTTGAATCCCCTCGCCGTGTATCCGCGCGGCCTGGCGATCCTCGATGCTCGCGTGCTGATCGATTCAGCGGCCTCCAAAGCGGGCATGACCGATCCGAATCGCGCGGCGCGGCTTGAGAATCTGAAACGCGCGTTCAATCCCCGCTCGGTCGTCGTGATCGGCGACAAACGGATGGGCGGATATATGTGGCTGCGCGCGATGTCGCAGCTCAAGACCAAACTCTATTCCGTGCAAATCGACCCCAACGAAATTCCCGGAATCGAGGCGATGGGCGTTACGAACTACAAGAGCCTCGCCGAGATCCCCGACCCCATCGATTACGCGGTGAGCGCCGTGCCGCGGCAGGTCGCACCGCGCATCCTGCGCGATTGCGTTGCGAACAACGTCGGCTCGATCGGATTCTTCACCTCCGGTTTTTCGGAGACGGGCGAGGAACTCGGCCAGCGGCTGGAGGCGGACCTTAAGGAGGTCGCGCTCGGCTCGGAAATCGCGCTGGTCGGCCCCAATTGCATGGGGCTCTACAGTCCTGGGATCGGTCTCCGGAATTTCCCCGATGAGAAAGTCGGCGAGTCCGGCGATGTCTGCTTCATTTCGCAGAGCGGCACTCACACGATCAACTTCTGCATGCAGGCGCCTTCGCGCGGCATCAAAGTCAACAAGGCCGCGTCGATCGGCAACGTGCTCGTGCTCGAAGCCGCCGACTACATCGACCTGATGGCCGCGGACCCGGCCACGCGCGTGATCGGGATGTACATCGAGGGCGTTCGCGACGGGCGGCGTTTCTTCGAAAGCCTCAAGCGCGCCGCGTCACAGCATCCGGTGGTCGTATGGAAAGGCGGCATGACTGAGGCCGGCGCGCGCGCGACTTTTTCCCACACCGGTTCCCTGGCGACCTCGGAAGCGGTATGGCGCTCGATGGTCCGGCAGAGCGGCGCGGTCGAGGCTGCCGGCCTGGACGCCATGCTCGATGCCGTTGAGTTGCTCGCCCGGGGCCGCACAGTCAAAGGCCGCGGGATGGGCCTGGTTGCGATGACGGGCGGCCAATCCGTCGTGATCACCGACACCTTTGCCGCGGCAGGCCTGGAGATTCCCGCGCTGTCGGAGTCCTCGTACGAAGAACTCAAGAGCTTCTTCAATGTGATCGGCGGTAGTTATCGAAACCCGCTCGATGCGGGCGGAACGATCGGTTCAGGCGTTCACCCCGGCGGCCTCGATCGAATTCTCAAAATTCTCGATGCCGACCCAGCAATCGACTCGATCGTCCTCGAAATCGGCAGCGGCCTTCGCGCGCAACGCTGGGCCACGCACGAAGACGAAATTCGTTCGCTGCTCGACAAGATCGGTGGGTTCGCAGGCAAGTCGGAGAAACCCTTCGCGATCATCCTGCATCCCGCGCACGTCGAAGCGATCGTTGCCAGGGCCAAGGAACTCGCGCGCGAGCGCGGACTGGTAGTGTTCGACAGCTTCGAGCGCGCCGCAACCGCATTCGCAACCGCGGCGGCATATTGGCAGGGCAGGGTGTAGGCCGCTCTCTTTGGAATGTTCTGGAGTGGCGCTGGCGTCTCGCCGGCGGACGCGAAGCGTCATCTTGTCATATGCAGACCTCAACCAGGCGGCGAAATGACCGTCAACATGCTGCCGTTCGCGTCTCCATCCAGGATCGCGAGCCAATGGCCGCGCGGCGACCAGCTCGACTGAACGAGTCCGCGCGCTGGTCCGAATCCGATCTGAAAGGCGCTGTCGGAATGGACGGTGTAGACAATCAACTTACGCATCGGGCCTCCTATCGCCGGCTCATAAGTCTGAATAAGGGCGCGATCGGTGCCTCGGCTGTAGGACATTACACTGTCCGCGATCATCTGCGGCAGCGTGGTGAAGCCCAGTTGCTTGATGTCGATTTCGGGTTTGTCAGGATCGAAAATCGCCAGCTCTGCTACCACCGGCGCCAGCGCTCCATTTTCAAGCATCTTCCAGGTCAGCTTCTGATTTCCGTACGCGAGAATGGGACCGTTGCCGACGTACGACGCGGCGCCGCTGGAGATCGCTATCAACCGGTCCTTTCCCGAGCTTATGTCATGCTCGAAAACGCCTCTGCTCTTCCCGCCCAAAAAGGGCTGCGCGTAAAGAAATGCGCTCTGATCTTCGGGTTCCCAACCCAACACGTGCACGGGAGCCGTGGCCCGCAGGGTCGTGCACGTCGATTTGCGCCGGTCGATCAAGGCCGGCGGTGCCGTTCCATCACCCATGCTCACCGCATATGCGCTATCCGGGCTCCATTGCAGTACCGACATCGCGCAGGGCAGCTTTACCGGTGCAACCGAGCCGGCTCCGGTGACGACGAGCAACTGCAAACCTTCCGAGGGCTTCGGTGGCGGCGGAGGCGGAGGTTCATCCGGAGTCGAAGGCGTGACCGGTTCGATCGATGCTGAGACTGGCTCTGGATGCGGGCGCAGCACGATCGCCACGGTGCTGTTGGTCAGCCAATGCATGTCCACGAGATCGTAGATGCCATCAAACGACGTGATCGGGTGCCCGGGTCCCGAGGCAATCAGATCCCGGATTACGATATCGAGGCGATTTTCCGACGGAACCGCGACCGCAGAGGCGAGCGTCATTCCATTGGGACTCGCGGCTACGGCGACTATACTCCCCGGCTCCGCGGCGTTCTCCCCGATCTCCGCGGCGAGCGGACGCGTGTTGTGCCATCCCGAACCGCTCAGGCCCAATACTGTGATGTGGCCATCGATCGAGCCCACCAGGCCAAGTTCGGTGCCGTTCTCGAGCCACAGTGGAGGGTAGCCATCTATCGGCGAGAATCCGCGTGGCAGCGGCACACTGCCGATGACTCGAATTCCGTTCGTGATGGCCAGGGTCGAAGTGCCTTCGATCGACACCGGCCGCGACGGCGCTGGAGGCTTGGTCGTGGAGCAGGCAGCGGTTGCGATTGCGGCTGCGAGCAGGGTGCCGATGAGGAAAGACCTAACCATCAAAAAAAGGTAGTCTAGATGGCGCGGTTGAAAAAGGCGACCGTCCTTTGGCGATTATCATGTTGCGCATAAAACGTCTGTGGATAAACCGCGAAGCACGCGTCGCAGTCCTGACCGTGATCCTTGGCACCCTGGGTGCCGTTGCGATTCATCACGGACATGCGTCGGGTGGAATCTTTCTTTTGGCGGCTGCGATTGCGGTTCCGGCCGCATTCTTCGCGCTGGTCGTTCGCCCGGCGCGCATCGCCCGCGACGCGGTTATCATGCTGCGCCTCGACGGCCGCATCCATGAAGACGTGCGTCGCGCGCCGCTGAGCCAGCTTCTGCGCCGAAATGCGATCGCGCTCCAGCAAATCCGCTATGGCCTGGAGGCCGCAACTTCGGATCGTAACGTCCGCGCGATCGTAGTGCAGATAGGCGCGCTCGAAGCGGGTCTGGCTACCGCTCACGAAATTCATCGTCTGCTGCGCGCCGTGGCGGCCACCGGCAAGCGTGTGGTCGCGCTTCTGACGGGAGATTCGCCCGGCCTGGTCGAGTACCTGGTTGCCGCAGGAGCCTCCGAGATCGTTGCCAATCCGGACGCGATGCTCATGATGCTCGGCGTCGCGATGGGAAATCCGTTCCTGCGCGAAGCCCTGGACCGTATCGGCGTCCGCGCCCAGACCATCCAATGGAAGGAATACAAGGGCGCGGCTGAAATGCTGAGCCGCGATTCGATGTCGCCGGAACTGCGCGAAAGCCTCGATGCGATCATTCAGGACCGCCAGGCTCTCCTGGCCGACGCCATCGCCTCGGCCCGGCATCTGGCTCCCGACCGTGCCCGGGAACTACTCTCCGCGGGCTTCCTCGGCGCCCGCGCCGCGCGCGAAGCGGGGCTTGTCGATCGCGAAGGCCATTTTCAGGATATTCGTGCCGAGTTCGATCCGGAGAACAAACGAAAACATCTCGTCGGATTCAGCCGTTATTTGCGGCATGTCGCATATGTCCACGAGCGCGGCGATTGCCCCCAGATCGCTTACGTTCTCGGCGCAGGGCCGGTAATTGCGGGCGAAGGGCGGCCAACCGGCGAATATATTTCTGGCGAAACGACGGCCGAGCAGTTTGATCGCGCCTCGCGCGATGACGATGTTCGCGCCATCGTGTTCCGCGTCAACTCTCCTGGCGGATCGGCCGTCGGCTCCGACATGGTCTGGCGGGCAGTGCGCGAAGCGCAGGGGCGCGGCAAGCCCGTCGTCGTCTCCATGGGCGATCTGGCGGGTTCCGGCGGTTACTACGTCGCGATGAGCGCGGACGCGATCGTGGCGGAACCCGCGACCATCACCGGGTCGATTGGCGTCGTGTACATGAAGTTCGACCTGTCGCGGATGTTGGCCGGGCTCGGAGTGCACTTCGATTACGCCAAGAGCGCGGAGGTCAGCGATGCGCTTTCCATCTCGCGCGGGATGAGCGAACGCGAACTGGCGCAGCTCAATTCCGCCATCGGCGAGGTCTATGGCAACTTCACCGCCAAGGTAGCTCAGGGACGGCGCCTAAGCCCGGAACAGGCCGAGGCTGTCGCGCGTGGGCGCGTCTGGAGCGGGACTGCGGCCAGGGAGCGCGGTCTGGTCGACGAGGTTGGCGGCTTCAGCCGCGCGATCGAGATTGCGCGGGAGAAGGCAAAGATTCCTGCCCATCAGCCGCATGAACTGGTCTCCTTTGCGCCGCGGGACGGCCTGCTCTCGCTGCGGCAATTATTTGCCCCGACGGCGGACTCCGGTGGATGGCAGTTAGCCGCCGGGGCGCTTGGGTTGCCGCCGGAATGGATGCCCGCGATGCTTCAGCTGTTGATGCGCGGGGGGATGCTGCTGCTCAGCCCTTTCATGCGCCAGTGATTCAGTCCGGCGAACGCTGCAACTCTTCGCGGATCGAATACATCTTCTGGCGCGCTTCATTGATGTAGCCGTCGAGGTTGCGCCGATGGTTCGCGAAAATGCCGTCCTGCGAACCGTCCAGTACGATCAGCGGCTTCATCATCGCGGCCTTTTCGAGCGCGTCTATCGAGTCATCGAAGAGCTTCTGAAGCACGGGATCATCTTTCAATACGCTGAGATATTCCCGCTCGAGCGCCATCATGCAGTAGTACATCACGTGCGCATAACCCTGCGCGTGATAGAAAAAATGGTCGCAGTCCCACGAATGGACCGGCGTGCCGTCATCCATCGTCGTGCGATACAGGTTCGCATGCGCGTCGCCCAACAGGTCCGTCCACACCTGCATCAATCGTACGAGTTCGACTGCGCGCAGGTTCAGCTCGCGTGACGACGGCGGATTGGTGTGCAGACCGGCGACGTAGGCGCGCAGATGCATCACGCCGTCGTTGTATTTCCCCTCAGGCGAGGGCAGCATCCATTTTTCGGCATCGTTGCGAAAATCGGTTTCCGCAACGACCAGGTTCTGATCGTACTGGTTGGACGAGACCTTGGTGAGATGGTCCTTGAACACACGCATCGTCTCGCGGACGGTCATGATTATGCCGAGCTGTCGATCCGAGTTGTTGTCGGCCATCACCTTGGGCCCCCACAGGTAGAAATCGTTGGGGCGCCACCCGAAGCCCGTGTGCAGTTCGTGATCGACAATTTCCGCGATCGTGGAAGCGAAGATCTCGCCGGGTACGACCGGTTTGTCGGGGGGATACTGGGCGGTTATGTCCCAGGGCAGATGGTCGTGATGAATTTGGCCAAAGTGAAGCGCCAGGTTTCCGGCGACCCACAACACGAACACCGCGACAACCGCGATGATAACGTTCCTGCGTGTGAACATGCTCAGACTGGCATCATATGTAACGGCCCGCGAGCCGCATGCAAACGCAGGTTCTTTATTGCAGCTTTCGTGCGCCTATAGCTTGCCGAAAATCTGGTGCAGAAGGCCGCTGCTCCCTTTCTTCGGAACATCAACCGGCGAAATCAGGGCCACGCTGTCGACCGGCTTACCTTCGGCCATAATCTCGGCCGTTCCAATTTGCTGCCCGGCTTTGACCGGTGCGCTGATCGATGCCGGGAGATTGTACTCGAGTTTGACGTCCTTTTTGGCATCGCCGCGCTTTCCGAAGACCGCTGCGTCGCCGCCGAACACAGGTATCAGGTTCGGCGTCGCGCCGTCGGCGATCGCGACGGTTTGCGAAGCCGCCGCTCCCTTTTTCGCGACCATCGCCATTTCGTAGTCGTTGAAGCCCAAGGACATCAATTCGCCGGCTTCTTTAAAATTTGTAAGCTTATGCGGAGTTCCGAGCACGACTGCGATAAGCCTCATGTCGCCGCGCTTGGCGGTCGCAACAACGTTGAATCCGGCTTTGTCATAGAAACCGGTCTTAAGGCCGTCGCATCCGCGATACGTGCGAACCAGATGGTTAGTGTTGCGCAGCTCGAACGCTCCGCCGCGAAATGGCGCGGTATCTATCGATGACCATCGCAGGGTGTCCGGATATTTGAGCAGTTCGCGGGCGAGCAGCGCCTGATCGTATGCGCTAGCAACGTCAGCTTTCTCGCCCCGCCCTGGCGGCAAGCCGTGCACGGAATAATAGTGGCTGTCCTTCATGCCGATAGCGGCCGCCTGCTGGTTCATCATTTCCACGAACGCCTCGGGCGAGCCCGCGACGTACTCGGCGATCGCGTACGAGGCATCGTTAGCCGAATGCACGACGACGGCTTTCATCATGTCATCGAGTGAGAAGGTCTCGCCTTCCTTCAGATACACCTGCGAGCCGCCCATCTTCGATGCCGCGGCTGAAGTGGTAACCTGATCGGTGAGCTTCAAGCTCCCATCGTGGAGCTTCTCGGCGACGATCAGCATCAGCATCATCTTGGCCAGCGACGCCGTCGGCCACGGCTGATGGTCGTTCTTTTCGAAAATGAACGTCCCGGTCGTTGGCTCCATCACCGCCGCTTCGACGTAAGGTTCATCAGCAGCCTGCGTCGCCCCCGTCGCCTTCGCCGCTGCGTGCGAATGATGACGCGATGCGAACGCGCGCGAAGGAGCGGTTACGGCGATAGAGAGAACCGACACAACAACGATGGAGAGAATTGCGCCAAACCTGGCGCGAAGGCCCGGCACCCGGGCAACGAGGAACCACCTCATGACACCACCTCCCAGCCAAAAATCCTCGCTTATTAAAATCCGCCTTAAGACGGTCGTGAGCAATAGGGTCAGAAGCGATCTGAGGTCCAAAACAGTGACCGATCGTCACCAAACAGATGGAAGGCGCGGGCGGCGGCACTGTCCGGTGTCATGCCGAGCCGTGCGCCCAGTCTGTCCGGAGAGATGACTCGCCACATGTAGTTGTTGTCCTCGTGATAGCTGACAGGCGCTCCCCTCGCGGCAAGACAATTTTCCAGCGGCTTGTCGTGGGCGGTATGCGTGATCAGCACACCGGCGGGCGCGGTGGGACCGGCGCCTTCTGCAAGCAGGGCAGCCCGGCGATGATCGCCGCGCAAGCGGAAAGACGACGCGGCTCCGGTCGCGGTCTCGGCGAGATGGCGAAAAATGGCGAGGACGGCATTTTCGGCTCGATCGCGGTAACCATACTCCATCACCATCGTGACCCCGTAGAATCGAGTCACGCGCGCATAGGCGGTGATTTCTTCCCCCGCACGGGCCAGGATGAAGTATTCCTCCGATTCCTCGCCGGGATGCATCGGTTGATTGCCTGCGAAGAGCAGGTTGGCACGCCAGTCGTCTTCATCACGTACCGCCGCGACGTTGAACCGTCCGGTGTATTCGCGATGAATCGCGGCGACGGCGGCGAAGTCGCGCGCGGGGTCGAAGACGTCGATGTCGAAATTCGTCGGCGCATTCAGTGTGGCCGCGCCGGCAAGCACGGTGAACTTGCGTGCGATCTCGCGCCATCCGAACTGATTGTAAAAGCTCAGCCGCTCGGCGAAGAGCAGCGACACCTCGAAGCGCTCGCGAGCCATGGTCTCGACCGCAAGCCGCACCAGCGCCGAGGCGACCCCTTTGTGGCGATATTCCTCGCGCGTGAACACCGAGCCGATCCCACCCATCGGAACCTTGTGCCCATCGAGGTTTACGACACGGTCGAAGATCTGGACCGTCGAGACGAGCGCACCGTTGTCCCGCGCGATGAGGCACAAGTCGTCGCGGAATTTGGGATCGTTACGATTGTAGCGCGCGAAAAAGTCCCGGTCGTCGTACCACAGCGAAAGTAGATCGAGCACTTCGTCGCGCTCGCTGTGGCGTGCCGCGCGGAGTTCCATCGATCAGTGGATGTTGTATTGAAGCTGGACGGGGTGCCCGTCTCGCATGACGGTTATGTTGATGGCAGATCGGGTCTGGATCGTGGAGAGCAGGCCAATTGCCTCACCGGGATTCTCGAGCGGCTTGCCGTCGATCTCCGTCAACTGATCGCCTTCCTCGAGTCCCAGGTCCTCGAACACCGAGCCGGGTTCGATATCCGACAACGTGAAACCCATTTGCTTCCCATTCTGAATATTGGGGACCGCCCGTATCTCGGTAAACAGCGATGCGGAATGAGCCAGCGCATCTTTTATCTCATTGCGTTTCAGGCCGTAGCGATTTTCTCCCTCTTCGTCGACATTGATATCCGGCTCATCATCGTCGTCGCCTGGCTTTCCCTTGCCGCGTTGGGCCACTCCCGGCGCCAGGGGCCTTCGGCGTCCCGTCAGGGACTGAGTGACGGGGGCGCTTTGCACGCCTTCGGGCAGATCATCGCTGGGAATTTCGAGCGCGACCTGCTGGCCTTCGTGCTGAATCAGAATCCGTGATTTCTGGACGGACACCAGTCTGCCCGCGCCGGGAATGTCATCGCCGAGTGTGTAAAGCGATTGGTCGCCGGACTGGTCTTCGATTATTGCGAACGGCCTGTCCCTGGTCGCCAGGGAAGTCCCCAGCAATTTCAGATGAAGATCAACGGTCGAAATGACCGGTTCCGACGCCTCCTGCGGTGTCAGATTGAAAACGTCGCGGCTGACGATCTGATTGTAATAGTCGCGCGGGTAATTCTGTGTACCACCGATGTCGGCCGAGACGGGTGCAGGAACAGCCGGTGCACCCTGAAGGCTTTGCAAGAAGATGTCGTTGACTGAGCGCGCGGCAAAGTAAGCTATTCCCGCTATCAGCAGGAAATTGAATGCGACTATGTGTCGCTGGTTGAGCCGGAACTCCATTACAAAAGCGCTTCAGCTTCGTACGAACATCCGTCCACGAGCCGCTTCACATCGTAGTTCCACTGGCCCTTCCAGCGCTCGATAGAGAGGCTCGCCTGCGTCACACCCTGCCGTACCATATCCATCAGCCGGAGCAAGTAGATGCTCTCATCGTCGCCGCGCTGATTCAATTGGTGCGCGCGCTCGAGCCCTTTGACCGCGACCCTAAACAGCTCGATGCCCAAATCGCGGAAACTGATCCGGCCGGCGCGCGCCTCCAGGCCGACTTTCTGCGCGCGATCGGCTAGCGCGAGGCGCTCGCCGAAGGTCCATCGCTTCACCAGGTCCCAGGCCGCTCCCAGGCAGTCGTCGTCATAGAGAATTCCCTTGAGTAGTGCCGGCAGCGCGAGCATCAACCCCGGAGGTTGGCTATCAGCGGTCCGCACCTCGATGTACTTCTTGAGGCGCACCTCGGTGAAGATCGTGGTCAGGTGATTGCCCCAATCCTCGATCGTCGCGCGCTCCTTGTCCCAGCCGCGGTGCATGTATTGGCGAAAGGTAATTCCGGGAGCTTTGGTCAAATCGATGTAGTGATGGTCTCGAATGAGGAAATACATCGGCACGTCGAGCGCATATTCGACGTAGTGCTCGAACGACGCATCGTCACGAAAGACGAACTCCAGCATCCCGCTGCGATCGGGGTCGGTGTCGCTCCAGATATGTCCGCGGAAACTCTGGTAGCCGTTAAGACCGCCGTCCGAGAAAGGGGAGTTCGCGAAGATTGCGTAGATCAAAGGCACCAGGCCCATGCTGACGCGCAGCTTGCGCATCGCATCCCTCTCGCCACCGTAGTCGAGATTCGCCTGCACTCCCGCCGTTAGCTTCATCATCCGCTGACCCAGCCGCCCTTTGCGCGCCATGTATGGGTACATGATGTGGTAGCGCGCTTTGGGCAACAGCTCGATCTCATCAATTCGGCTGACCGGCTGCATCCCGAGCCCCAGGATTGCCGCTCCGACCTCCCGGGTTGCGGACATCAACTGCTCGACGTGGAGGCGGAACTCGCGCTGCGCACAATGGATGTTGTCGCACTGCTCGCCGGAAAGTTCGATCTGGCCGCCCGGCTCGATCGTGATCGAACCCCGCTCACCCTGCAGCGCAAGGACACGCCCGCCTTCTTCCGCAGGCGTGTAGCCGTATCGTTCGGCCAGATGCTTCAGAATCTGTTCGACTCCGCGGGGACCTGAGAAGGGAAGCGCGGTGCCGTCGTTCGCGGAGACGGCAACCTTTTCGTACTCGGAGCCGATTCGCCAGCTGACAGGCGGTTTGGCGCCGGACTCGAAGTATCGTATCAGGTCCTCTTTCTTTTCGACTAAATCACTCATCTAAGCCGCTCCTGAAAAGAGGCCCGCCCGCCAAGCGCGCCTATAATGGCCCCGCGATCGGCCCGACGCAAGCCGGTTGCATTATGCCACTGACCCTCAAAGCGATGCCCGTCCGGCGTGATTCGCCGATTGCCGGGACAGCCGACGGACAATAGGATTCGCCAGACCGGGGCTGCGGAAAGAGAGGACGCGATGAGCGATCTTGTGCTTGCAATCGACCAGGGAACTACCGGTACGACCGTGTTCGTCATCGACTCCCGCGGCCGCATTCGCGGACGCGCCTATGGCGAGATTCGCCAGTACTATCCGCGTCCAGGATGGGTCGAGCATGACGCGGAGGAAATTGCCCGGTCGGCAGTGTCACTGGCAAAGGCGGCTCTCAGAAAAGCGCGCGCGCGGGCGAGCGATCTGAGTGCAATCGGAATTACCAATCAGCGCGAGACTTTCGTCGTATGGGAGCGCCGCAGCGGCCGCCCTGTCCATCGCGCGATCGTCTGGCAATGCCGGCGCAGCGCGGCGATCTGCGAAACACTCCGTGAGCGCGAAGCCGAAGTTGCCGAACACACGGGGCTGCTGGTCGATCCATATTTCTCCGGAACCAAGCTCAAGTGGCTCCTCGACGAACGCCCTGGGTTGCGCGCGCGCGCCGCGCGCGGCGAGCTTTGTTTCGGGACCATCGACGCCTGGCTTGCTTTCCGCCTCTCGGGAGGTACGAGCTTCGTCACCGACTACACCAATGCGTCACGCACGATGATGCTGAATCTTGAACGGCTCGAATGGGACGACGCGATGCTCTCGATGCTGAATGTGCCACGGGAGATGCTTCCGGCCGTGGTCAGCTCGCGGGGTCCCATGGCTGAAACTGTCCCGGGAGTAATCGGCTCCAAGGCCGTGCCCATCGGGGCGATGATCGGGGATCAGCAGTCTGCTCTGTTCGGCCAGGGCGCCGTGGATTCCGGCCATTCCAAATCAACTTATGGCACCGGGGCGTTTCTCCTGATGAACACGGGCCTTGAGCGCGTCCGTTCCCGCAATCGCCTTCTCACCACCGCCGCCCTTGGTCCCGAAGGCGAACGCGCTTATGCGCTGGAGGGATCGGTCTTTGTGGCAGGCGCGGCTATTCAATGGCTTCGCGATGGCCTGGGATTGATCAAGCGGGCATCCGAAAGCCTGGCCCTTGCGCGCAAGAGCCGTGACCGCACGCAGCCATACGTAGTCCCGGCGTTCGTCGGGCTTGGTGCGCCGTACTGGGATGCAGCCGCGCGCGGCGCGATTGTCGGCATCACGCGGGGAACCACTCGCGCGGACATCGTGCGCGCCGCCCTCGATAGCATCGCGTATCAGGTACGCGACGTGTTTACCGCGATGGAACATGATACGGACCGCCCGATGAGGGAGTTGCGCGCCGACGGCGGGGCTTCGATGAATCCGTACTTGATGCAGTTTCAGGCGGATATTTTAGGCAAACCGGTTCGGCGTCCGAAAATGGCAGAAACCACAGCGATCGGCGCTGCGATGCTGGCCGGGCTTGCGACCGGGGTCTGGACCAGTCAGCGCGATCTGGACGTCTTCCATAAGGGCGCGAAGGTGTTTGAGCCAAAAATGAAAGATGATGAGCGCGAGCGGTTGCTCGCCGGATGGCGCGAGGCGGTGCGCCGGGTGTTGCCGCTCGAGAATGCGGCGGCAAACTAGGTTTGCACGCGTTGCGCCGTCGCGGCTTTTCAGTAAGGGTTTTCTGATATGTCTGGCGTTCCCAAAGTCTCTGTCTTGTTTCCCAGCCAATTCGAACAAGCCGCGGTTGCCCTTGGCCGCGCGTTCGTGCGCGACCCCGCTCTTATGGCAGTTCTGCCCGAGAATATTGTCTCTGACCCGGCGGAGCGCGTGCGCCGTCTGACGAACGTGTTCAGGACAGCGCTGGGAATTCAACGCCGCGAGGGCGAACCGGTCGTGGGCGTGCTGGATGGCGGCACGGTTGTGGGCGTGGCGGTGATCGCGGGGGGCGCGTCGTCTGTCGGTACGCTGCTCGGGTTTGGATTACCCGGTATGCCCCGAATGATTCGATCGGTGGGGTGGGGTGGCACCGTCCGGTCATTGCAATTGATGGACACGCTGGCGCGCAACCATCCGCCCGAGCCGCACATCTATCTGAATTTCCTGGGGGTCGATCCGGCCCACCAACGCAAGCACTATGGCGTTGCTCTACTCAACTATCTGCGTGACCTCGCGCTGGAGCGGACCGATCTGGCGGGCGTGTATCTCGAAACGGCGACCGAAGCGAACGTGCCCTATTATGGCGCGAGGGGCTACAAGGTTGTCGGCGAGATCTACCCGTTGGGGGTCAGGTTCTGGCGGATGTTCCAAGCGAAAGGGGCCGGTCTCTGAGGACCGGCGCTAGTCGCGGGCGCCCGAAATTCGCGGACTTATCGTGGTGACGCGAAGGCCCTTTGAGGTCCATCCGACGTCAAATCCAACCACATCGCCTTCGCGCAGGAGGTCGATTCCGGGCATTTGGCCGCCGAGTCCTGCGCCGACCACGTGCACGTACGGGAACACGAACTGAAGCTCACGCCCGCTGTGGGAGCGTAATATCCCCTGCCCGCGAGCGCGGTCCAGCTTTAGGATCATTCCCTGGTAGAAATTGCCCGGGAACCGCTCGCCGTCGTATTCGTCAGCCACCCTAATCGAGTACCATCCGCGGGCATCGCGGAAAAGCGGGGGGTCAAAACGGGACCGCGGTGCGGAACAGAATAAAGCGGCCAAGCATCTCGCCGACGAGCGTGGACATTACCGCGATATAGAGAAGCCCCGTGGCCGCCATTGTCTGCGGCACCTTGAGGGTCTGCCAGGTCATCCACGTAAGCGCCAGGGTGGCGATAGGGCCGAGAATCAGCCGGGCGCCCAGCAGCAAGGTGTTCGAGTCGACCAGGGTCCCGACGGCGATTCTCGCGGCCCCGCCCATGAGCGCCAGAATACCCAGTGCCATCGCCAACATTGCGATATCCAGGATCAAGGCGGCTCCCAGGAACCGGACGAAACTCTGCAGATACTCGACCGGCAGATTCGGGTCGATCAAGTACCAATGACCAAACATCATCGCCCCGCTGACCAGCCCTAATACCAGAGAAGCAGTAACCGCGGTGACGCCGTAGAAGACACCGGCGATAGCACCGAAATCCTGAGGTTTCAGGAGAATCGCGCCGGCAACGACCGCGACCAGTCCCAGAGTAAGGGCGGCGGTGTATGCTCGCGCCCGCAACCATCCGTTGTCTTGCCACAAGGTCGCCAGGTAAACCCCGCTGGCTATGGAAAAGCAGCTCCATAGCGCCGCGGCGGTCCACAGGGCGAGCGGGCCGGGCTGACCGTGATGTCCCCCGCGAATCGCCAGCAAGGCGAAGCCGGTCGCGGTTATGAACCCGGCTGAGAGATAGACGCCGGCGGTCGATTTGTAGAAACCTCGCTCGATCTTGAAAAAGGGCGGAATCGAGAGGGCGAAGGTCCCTCCAAAGGCGAGTTCTCCGAAGACGAGCAGGAAACAGGCGGCGAACTTAGTCACGTCAGAAGCCGCAAGGAGCGGGGTCGTCGCCCATGGCCCTGGAAGCCGCACGCGGCCGGCATCTGCCTGATCGGATTTGCGGAGCGCGGGGGTTAAATGGAATAAAAGACGCGGCGAGGCTCATCGCAGTTAGACAACTCACGTCGCCGCACTATAATGGCAATCAATCAGATTGGGGAGTCGACGGGGAAACAGAAAATGCGCTCATTGACGATTTGGAAACTGGTAGCCATCGGGCTCGCGTTGAACTTCTGCGCCTGCGGCGCTATCGAAGCCCAGCGAGCGTCGGAGGAACAGAGGAAACAGGCGTTCGTGACTAGAGTAGACACCGCCCACATTTGGGTGACGACTGGTGATCCGGCGCCAGGAAAGCCGTTCAAGGTGTTGGGCGATTTGTCGTACACGGAGCCGTTCACGCCTGATGCGATCGATTCAGAGGTTATGCAAAGCAGGCTGAAGGCGATGGCGCTGGCGAAATATCCGGATGTAGTCGATGCGGTGATCAAGGAAGACAGCCAGGTCTCCTCCGATGGATCAACGGTGACCGTCACTGCTCAGGCGATCCAGTATGATTCGTCCGTCGATCGTGACGCGCTGCATCACATGAACGAAGGCCTGGTCGTGTCGCCCAACGGCAATTAGCAAACCGGCATCGATCTGAAGAAACGAGCGGCTGCGGAATAGCATTCCTGTGCCGCTCGTTTCGTTTGACTACGCGGAGAGTTCCGCGAGCAGCGGGTCAAGCTCGCCGCGCGTGTCGAGCGCGCTCAGCTCGTCGTAGCCCCCGATGATGCGCCCGTTGATGAAAATCTCGGGGACCGTTCGGCGGCCTCCCGACATCTCCACCATCTTCGCGCGTAGCGCGTCATCGTCGGTCACATCGATTTCCGTAAAAGCGACGCCCTTCTTTTTGAGCAGGTTCTTTGCGCGAGTGCAGAACGGGCAGTAGTTCGTGGTATAGACTTCGACTTTCGCCACGGGGACAGTCCTTTCATCAAACATTTAGGCGCACGGCCGCATGCGTGTCCAGTTGGGTCGTGGGAGCTAGCGGGTGTCCGCATACATCTGCTTCAGGCGAGCCGGCGGCACACCTAGCAAATACAATCCGCGAATCGTCCACATCCTAAAGACTGTCCGCGCGAGTCCGTCGCGCTGCCATCGCCGGGCCGAGGTTGTGACGCGCGCACGCAAACAGGCGACTTTTCCAGCGCGCTTGAGCTTGCGGGCGAAGTCCAGGTCTTCGCACAATTCCAGATCGGGAAATGCTCCCAACCGATCGAATACGTCGTGCCGAACGAAAATAGCCTGGTCTCCAGTCCCCGTCCGGCTGATTCGTGAGCGTATGCTAATCAGCATGCCGATTAGCCGATACGGAAGGGCGGAGTCGTCGAGTTCCACGTCGAAACGTCCACCAACCACGGCAGGATCGGAGAGCGCCCGCTCGATCTCGTGCGCGAATGACTTGGGAACAATCGTATCGGCGTGCACGAACGCGAGCATGTGCCCCGATGCGGCTGCGGCGCCGGTGTTCATCTGCCGGGCGCGACCGCGCTCGCACGTGATGACGCGAGTGGCCAGACTCGAAGCGGCAGCGATGCTCGCGTCACTGCTGCCGCCATCAACCACCAGTATTTCGCTGCCCGGGGCGCCGTCGCGGATCGCTGCCAGCGTCGCCGCAATCGTGCGTTCCTCATTGAGCATCGGAACAATGACGGAGAGCCGGTCCATGATCGGCGGCTAAGCGATGACTGCTTCGCGCTTGCCGCGGCTGACCTCGCCGACGATCCACGCGGCGTACTTGCGCCGAAGCAGATGGGCGATCACATCGTCGGCGCTGCGAGGTGAAACGATCGCGACCATGCCGAGCCCGTTGTTGAAGGTACGGTCCATCTCGGCGCGCGCGACGTTCCCTGTCCTTTGAATCAAATCGAAAATCGGTGGGACGGGCCATGCCGATCTGTCGAGCACGGCGCGCGTGCCGTTGGGCATTACGCGTGGCACGTTTTCCGGAATTCCGCCGCCGGTAATGTTCGCGAGACCTTTGATCCGAAACCGTTCGAACAGTTCGCCCACCACCGGTGCGTAAATCAAAGTGGGTCGCAGAAGTTCATCGGCGAGACTACATCCGAGTTCCGCGATGCGCGTGCCCAGTTTCAGCTTGGCGTGTTCGAGCAGAACCTTGCGTACAAGCGAAAAGCCATTGGAATGAAGTCCGTTGGAACCAATTCCGATCAATACGTCGCCCGGACGAATCGCGCGCGGATTCGGAATACGCGCCCGATCGACGATGCCGACTGCAAACCCGGCCAGATCGTATTCGCCCGGCTGATACAGATCTCCGGCTTGGCAGGTTTCTCCGCCAACCAGGCTGGCGCCCGCGAGTTCGCAGCCGCGCGCAATGCCTTTCACGAGGTCGACCACGACCTTTTTTCGGAGTTTGCCCAGGCCGATGTAGTCGAGAAAGAAAAACGGCCGCGCGCCATGACAGATGATGTCGTTCACGCACATCGCAACACAATCGATGCCCACCGTGTCGTGGCGCCCGGTCGCGAAAGCGATTTTGAGTTTGGTCCCCACGCTGTCGGTTCCGGAGACGAGGACGGGATGCCGCATGCCGCGTGCGGCGCCGTTGACGGCGACCAGTGCGCCGAACCCGCCGATGTCGCCGATTACGCCGCTGCCGGAAGTCTTGCTGGCGATGCGACGAAAGACCGGCATCAGCGCCTCTTTGAGCGCGATATCCACGCCGGCGGATTTATAGGTCACGCGGGTCGGCATCGATTACGTTTCCTTTCGCCGTGCCAGGGCGGATGCGCGCCAGGCAGTCGTTCCATCGGGGTAGATGGTCAGTCCTTCGCGATAGCGAATGATTTCCAGCCCGCCGATCAGCCCACGCAATTCGTAATGACCGAGCAGAAAGCGAGGATCGCGCGGATGGCCGCTCGCGGCCTGATCGACAAGAAACGTGTCCGCGAGCAGCATCCCATCCGGCTTCAGCGCGCGCGCGAACTTCGGAAAGAGCGAGCGATCGAGGTAGTTCACGTTGACGATCAAGTCGAGTGTTTCATCTCCAATGGGAAACGTATCCAAGTCCGCCACCAGGGGCCATACCAAGGCGCCTTCTCCGTGCACAGCGGCCGCCAGTGCGGCAGCAGCTTCGCGTGAATAGTCGACAGCGACCACTGACAGACCCGCGCGTGCGAGCGTGAGGCTGTGCCTGCCGCGGCCCGAAGCTACATCGAGCGCGAGACCGCTGCGTGGTAAAAGCGGCAGTATCTCGATCACGAAGGGCTCCGGATCGCCGCCCGCCGGTCTTCCTCTATGGCGCGCGTCCCAGCCCGCCCGCTCTTCGCCGTCGTTCACAGAACCCTCGCCAGAGTGAACACATCGACGGCGCGCGCTCCCGCATCCAGAAGGGTTCGGGTACATTCTTCGGCTGTCGCGCCCGTCGTCATGACGTCATCGACGAGCAGCACGCATTTGCCGGCCACGCGCGAGGGATATGGCGCCGCAAACGCGCGACGCACATTGCGCAATCGCTCGTCGTGGTGACGATAGGTCTGTGGATTGGTGGCGCGCGTGCGTACGAGGCATGCGGTGTCGAGCGGCAGCTCCAGCCGGCGCGCCACTTCGGCTGCCAGCAAAGCGGCCTGGTTGAAACCGCGCCACCAAAGGCGGCGGCGATGAAGCGGTACGGGTATGACCAGATCGAGGTCGCCGCGGGAGATCGGAAGAGTCGTGCCCAGGTATTCGGCGAGCGCGCGGCCGACGGCCTGATCGAGGCCGTACTTGTGCCGGCGCAGGAGCGCGGGAAGGCTCGCGGGATCATCTTCGGCGGATGCGCGGTAGCGGGCAATCGAACGCGCGCGCCTAAAGCGGGGCGGCATTGAGATGCATCGAGCGCATCGTTCCTCACCACCCGCCGCCGACTCAATCGGCCCTCCGCAGACAATGCACAGCGGAGCGGGCAAAGGTTCGACGCGCGCCAGGCATGAGGCGCACACCCGCTTGTTCGCATTCAGACCGAGGCTCGCCCCGCAGGCCGCGCATTGCGGCGGATAGAGAAAATTCAGCACCTGCGCGACCGTTGCCATCACTTACATAGATGAAGGCCGGACGCTCCGAACTCAAGTCCGTCGATAACCAGGGACGACGCACCACGGGGCGAGGCTATTGCGCAACGATATGGTATAGAGGGACGCATGAAGGGACCGCTTACCGGCATTCGGATCATCGACTGGACGATTTGGCAGCAGGGACCTGTCGCAACACAAATGCTCGCCGATCTTGGCGCCGAAGTGATCAAGATCGAGGAGCGCGACAAGGGCGACCCGGGCCGCGGCATCGTATCGGTCTCAGGGGGCTCAACGCAAAAGGGCGGCCGGAACTTCTATTTCGAAGCGAACAACAAGCACAAGCAGAGCATCGCGCTCGATCTCAAACGAGCAGAGGCGCGCGAGATAGTCTATCGGCTGGCGGCGAAGAGCGACGTATTCGTGCAGAACTTTCGCAAGGGTGTCGCTGCGAGACTTGGCCTCGACTACAAGACGCTGCGCGAGCACAACCCCGGGCTGATCTACGCGAGCGCATCGGGCTACGGCCCGGAGGGTCCGGATAGCGCCGAGCCTTCGTTCGATTACCTCGGGCAGGCGCGCTCCGGCGTCATGAACGCGACGGGTGCCGAGGGCTTTCCGCCCACCTATATCTTTGGCGGTATCGCCGATCAGATGGGCGCGGTGATGATCGCGTATGGTGTGCTGGCGGCTTTGTTGGCCCGCGAGCGATACGGGATGGGGCAGGAAGTCGATGCGTCGCATCTCGGATCGATGATGGCGCTGCAAGGGCTCAACGTCGTCGCACGCACCATCACCGGCAAGGAGTTCAACCGCAATACTCGCGCGAATGCGTTCAATCCGTTGTGGAACCATTATCGATGCTCGGATGGCAAATGGCTGTGCCTGGGGATGCTTCAACCGGATCGCTATTGGAAGGATTTCTGCACCACCCTGGCGCGGCCGGATCTGGTAGATGATCCCAAATTCGCCGACATGCGCACGCGCGGCCACAACGCGCCCGAGCTGGTCGCCATTCTCGATCAGATCTTCGCGACCAAGACCCGTGAGGAATGGATGAAGGCTCTCAAGGCGGGCGGAGATTTCATCTACACGGTCGTGAATACGGTGGCCGATCTTCCGGACGATCCGCAGGTGCGCGCCAATGACTACATCGTTGACTACGAGCATCCGGAGTTGGGCGCGATGCAACTGCTCGGAATGCCCGTGAAGCTGTCAGAGACGCCGGGCGAGCCTCGCGGCCACGCGCCGGAGCTTGGCGAGCAAACCGAGGCGATTCTGACCGAGATGCTCGGATACACCTGGGACGACATCGCGCGCCTGCGCGACGGGAATGTGATATAAGGCGGTGGTGGGACTTAAGCGCTCCGTTTGGGGGACTCGAAGATGGCTGAAATCAAGGGAACGGTAGAAGATCGGCTCGACATCCACGAACTCTACGCGCGCTACGCGTCGGCGATCGACAACGGAGAATTCGATGATTGGCTCGCGTGCTTTACCGAAGACGGAGTTTTCGAAAGCACTCGCTTCGGAAAACACGCGGGAAAAGAAGGCCTGCGGAAATTCACGCGCATTTACCGCGACTCACTGGGCGGCGCCCAGGTTCTGCATGTGATCACGAATGTTCACTTCAAGCTCGAAGGTGAAGCCGGCATGGGCAGCTGCTACCTCGTCTACTACCACTGCAAGGACGGAAGGGTGCAGCAAGCCGCCGCCGGCCGCTACAAGGACACACTGAAAAAAGTGAACGGCCAATGGCACTTCGCGAGCCGCAAGGTCTCCCTCGACGGCCACCACTGAAAGGTCGAACCACTCGACTCGTACTCGAAGGGGCGGCGCTCTTTCTGGAGTAGGGCCGGCGGCCCGCCGGCCTGACACCGCGGCATCACCGACCGCCGTTAGGTTTATCATTCATCAAGCTCAGAGACTGCACTGACCTGGATCATGTGGCACAAGGCGGCTGATGGCTGTCTGCGCATGGGATGGTTGCGGCGGGCCGCCCGCCACTTCGCCAGAGGCCACAAAAAAGACGCGCCGGAATCGCTCAGGCGAGCGCGCTTATTGCCCGACTGATTTCAGACCGCGCTCAGAACGTCGCGTACCACGGCGTCTCGTGCGGGTTCTGGAGTTGGAAATCGATTTGGAAATCCTGCAGCAAGGTGCCTTCGGCGTGGCTCAGCGCCAGCCGTGCGTTTTCCAGATCGACCTCGGCCTGCACCTGATTACCTTCCGCTGAGACTTCCTCTTCCTGGAACTGGAGCAGGTCGTGCGTGGTCGCCATGCCGACGCGGAACCGCACCTCTTCGTCATGGAGCGCCTGCTTGGCGTAGTAGGTCGCCTGAGCGGTCGCCTGCGCGCGCTTCACGTCGGCGTACAAATCCGCAATGCCCGTCTCGACGTCGACCACGGCCTGCGACAACGATGCGCGATATAGCATCCGTGACTGTTCGTACAACACGCGTGCCTGCGCCAGTTGCGCCCGTGCCGCGGCGTTGTCCAGCGGCATCTGAAACGAGAGGACGGCCGCATAGCTGTAGAAGCTGAATCCCCACAAGCGATTCAGCGCATCGCCATAGATTCCCCCGAACGGCAGCTTGGTGCCCGGTAAAGTCGGGGGAGGCGGAGAGGGATTTTGAGCGGCGCAGTTGAGAGGCACTGACGAACCGCTGAAGGGCACCGAGCAGGGAGTAGTTCCTGCCACCGAGTTCAGGCCGAATTGCGTGCCAAGGTTGAGTAGCGGCAGACTCTGGTTCTCCGAGTACTTCACCTGCAGCAGTGCGTTTCGGATCGACTCGCGCAGTCCCGCGAGTGAGGGCCGATATTGGACGGCCAGCTCTAGCGAGCGTTCCTCGCTTTCTGCTACCAGCTGTTGCGGGTTCGGACGGGTTGAGGGCTCGATTTCCTCCGGGATGAATCTCTCCTGCGGATTCAGCATGACGTCTTGCCGCAACTGCGCGCGCGCGTTCTTCAACTGCGCCTCGCCGGTGTAGACGTTTGCCTCGGCCGTCGCCTCCGCGGACTGCGCTTCCTGCAGGTCCAGCGGGGCCAGCGTGCCGACCTTGACCGAGATGGTATTCTCCCGAACGAGTTCGATATTGAACCGCAGGGCGGCGCGGAAGACTTCCAGATTCTCTTCGGTCAGCACCACGTTCCAGTACTCGTTGCCGATGCGTTGAACGAAATCCTGCAGCGTCTGGCCGTAGGCCCATTGCGACACCTTCTGGCCCGACTCCGCGATACGGACGTTTATCGTCGCGAACCGCCATCCGAAGTTTTGCAGGAGCGGCTGGCTGAGCGACAGGGTGAGTGCCGGCGTGTAGGCGGGATTCACTGACGAGAACAAGGAGTTGGACGCTGCGCGGTCGTTGTTGAATGCCGCGCCGAAGGTGCCATTGGTGATCGACGAGACCTTGTTGATGCCGAAGTTCCAGTCGTAGTTCTTCGAGGACGATACGTCCGAGCCGCCGGTCGCCAGAATCGAGGTGGTGGGCGTAACGGTCTTGAACACATCGATCTGCGACGTCAAGTTGGGATCGAAACTGCCGTTGGCAATCTTTATGCTCTCGATCGAGGCGACCGGGTTGAGTAGCGCGACTACCACGTTCGGATTGTTGCGAAGCGCGATATAGATCGCCTCCTTCAAGCTCAGCGCGCGGGCCTCCGGGTCGACGCTGCGGATGTAGCGCTCGCTGATCAGGCTTTCCGGTGGAACCTCGTTGGTCAGTGACCATTGCCGGGTGAAGATCCGCGGCAGCGATGCGACTGAATCGTTATGCTCGAAGTCCGCCGTGCTGCCGTTAGGCACATTGATTTCCGGCACGGATTGCGGGCTTATGGTCGTCGCGTTGAGCGGAATCTGGCCGCTGGTGGCCGGCGGCGGAAGCGGGCTCCTGGGTAACGACCCGGTTACCTTGAGCGATTCCGTACTTTCCTGAGCCAGGCCCAGCGACGCTGCACCCGCCAGCGCCAGAATCATCGCAAGCGGAAGCCAGACGTATTTCTTGCACATCATCTCGGGTCGTTCCTCCTTCTCACTTCGCACGGGCCCACGCCTGATAAGGCTTAAAGCTTGTGCCACTTGCGACTGGTGTCCCGCCACACCGCGCCTTGCGTGCGACTCAATACAGGGTCACAAAGGACCAGCGATCAGATCGCAAGGCGCTTGCGCCGGACCAATTGGGTCGCGATTATAGCCAAAGGCCGATGCCCTTGTCTTGCGTTTCAGCGCGGCATTGCGGCGAGGTCGGACGGTGAGGCGTAATGCGCGCGACCAGAATCTCCATAGTTGCAATCATCTTGACCTCGTTTTTTCTCCTCGCTCTCAGGGAGTCAAGATACGCGACTCCCGCCTTTGGTCAGGCCGTCGCTCCCGCACCGCCGGTCATCACGCTACCGAATGCGCCCGGCCAGCCGCAGTCATTTGCCACGATCGGCGCGCTGCCGCAGTTGGCCCCGGCCCCCGGCACGCAAGCAATCGCGACGCCGCAATCGACGCCGCAAACGCAGGTTTTCCGCTGCGCGTGTAATGGTCCGGGATTTCCGACCTCATGGATAGGTCAGGTTCAGGCATCTAATTTTCTGCAAGCCGAGCAGAATGCGCCCGCCAGTTGCAGTTCATATCTGATAGGCGCGAATGCGGAGTCGCCCCTAATAAACCCACCCAGCTCGGGGTTCAGTACGTCGGGACGCCCCGTAGCTGCACCCGGAACGCTGTACTCGGGTGCTCCAGGCGCCGTTCAAGCTGGTATAGTCGCGCCACTTGTGCTGAGCCATCAGCCGATTTCAACCGTTCGCAAGGGTATTATCAGTTCGGAGTGCGCGCGATGTTCCTGCAACTGATCCGCGCTCAGCGGATCAGGCTCATCAGTTCAGAAGGCGCCGGTGCGGTCACTTTGATTTGACCCGCTGCGGGAGAGTCGAGTTCCACTTCTCGCAGATGAAGCCAGAATCTTCCCTCCGGCAGAGCATCCATCTTCGGACCGCCGTAAAGGACGTCTCCGACGATTGGAAAACCCGCATCGGCCAGATGTACCCGGATCTGATGACGGCTGCCGGTGCGCGGTGTCACCCGCACCAGCGTGCACGATCCGATGCGCCGGATCGGTTCCACGATGGTGACGGCGGCCCTCCCGGCGCGTTTGCGCCGATCGCTGCTGCTATCGCCGAGCGTCATTTTTTCGGGATTCACGGGATGATGTGCGATGGGACGATTCAGCTCCAACCGGTTTGGCAGGTTTCCCGCGACCAGCGCTTCGTAAGTGCGGAGGATTTTTCCGCCGCGGATCGCGGCGCGCAGCGCTGCGAATGATTCCTGCGTGCGCGCGATCAGCAACGCACCCGACGTACCATTGTCCAGACGATGGACCAGGCCGCCTTCGCGCGGCTGGTCGCCGATCGCGGCGGTTTCGGGAAATCGTGCGACGATCCCGTTCATGACGGTGTTGCGCTCGTCCGAGCGCAACGGATGGCACGGCATCAGCCCCGGTTTATTGACGACAATCAGGCTGTCGTCGGAATAGAGGATTTCAATTTCCAGGTCGGGATTGGGTTCGATGGAGCGGGCGCGGATCTCGTGCAGCACCTCAATTTGATCGTCCGGTGTGACCATCTGCGCCTTGCGAAAGCGCACCCCGTTAACTCGCACGAGCCCGTGAGCGATCAGTTCTTGTGCTGCGCGCCGCGAAGGCGCGAGGCCAAGGCGCACGATATAGCGGTCGAGGCGTTCTCCCGAGTCCGGCGCCACGCGCTTTTTACTGCGGCGCGGCCGGCGCGCCGCTCGGTACCGCGGACGGAGAAGCGGTGGGACGCTGATAGTTGGAGAATTGCAGATACGAGACGAATACCAGGATACCGAGGAGCACCAGCGCAGTCAGGATATCCAGAAACCCAAGGTGGGTAGCTCCGCGCTGAGACTTCAGACGTTCAAACATCGCCATTCGCTTTCCCCCGATAGTGATATACGGCCAGCGCGGCTCTTCACACTGTTAAGCCTGCGCAGCCGTTCGCATCGCGGATTTGACCGCGCCGCGGCCGGCATTGATCGGCAGTCCAAGGAGCCTGCGCAATTCGCGTCCGGTCATCGACTTGTCGGACGCGGCGATTCGCAGCGGTCCGCCCGCGGCGATAACTTGTCCGCCCTCGTCACCACCGCCCGGCCCCAAGTCGACCACATAGTCGGCGTGTGCGATGAATTCCAGGTTGTGCTCGATCACCACCAGCGTGTTGCCGTCCGCCACCAGCCTTGCAAGCACTCTCAGCAGGCGATTTACGTCGCTCGAACTCAATCCCGTCGTCGGTTCGTCGAGCAGGAACATCCGCGGCAGGCTCTTGCCCGCGGCATTGAGGGGGGCAGGTTCAAGGTCAACGAGCAGAAACCGCGCGAGCTTGAGGCGTTGCGCTTCGCCGCCCGAAAGCGTGGAGGTAGTCTGCCCCAGACGCAGATAGCCAAGGCCCACCGATGAGAGCGCATCCAGGCGCCTGACGATCTGACGATGCGGCGCAAAGAAGGCGCGTGCATCATCAATCGTCAAATCCAGTACCTGGTTGATGTTGAGTTTGTTGTAGTGAATCGAGAGGATGCTGCTCTGGAAGCGCCTGCCGTCGCAGCTGTCGCATTTGACTTCGAGGTCGGCCATGAAATGCATCTCGATCGTGACGGTTCCGGTGCCGGCACATCGCTCGCATCGGCCACCCGCGATATTGAATGAGAAATGTCGCGCCGCAATTTTCTGCCGGCGCGCCTCTGGCGACGCCGCGAAGAGCTTGCGAATTTCATCGTAGATTTTCAGGTAGGTGGCCGGATTCGAGCGCATCGAGCGCGCCGGCAGTTCCTGCCCCATATGGATTATCTCGCCCACTTGCTCAAGTCCGTCGATCCGGTCGCATTCACCGGCTTCCGCCGCCTGGCCGTTGCGGCGCAGCCAGTTGTGGTAGAGGACATCCTCGACCAGGGTGGATTTGCCCGACCCGGACACTCCCGTCACGCAGGTCATCCGGCCAAGCGGAATCGCGGCGTCCACATCGCGCAGGTTGTGCTCGCGCGCGCCATAGATCCTGACCGCGGGGTCTCGCCGGGTGAAGCGCCGCTCGTGCGCGATCGCGCGCATCAGCAGCACGCGCCCGGCCTTTCCGGCCATGCTGGCCAGTTTGACGCTGGAGGGCGGCGCGGCATGTATCAGGCGGCCGCCCTCGCTGCCGCCACCGGGACCGAGTTCGACGATGAAATCGGCGCCTTGGATCATCGCCGGGTCGTGCTCCACGACGACCACGGTATTGCCGAAGTCGCGCAGATGCTCGAGCACTCCGAGCAGGCGCCGGGCGTCGGAAGCATGAAGTCCGACCGTGGGTTCATCGAGCGCGTATAACGTGCCGATCAGAATTGAGCCGAGCGCACTCGCCAGATGAATTCGCTGCGCCTCTCCGCCGGAAAGTGTGCGTGCCTGGCGCTCCAGCGTCAGATAGCCCAGTCCCACTTCAAGGAGGTATCCGTTGCGATTCCTGAGTTCGCGGAGCACCACGTTGGCGCGTTCCCGCGCATCCTTGGAGAGATTCAGCGTCTCGAGCCATTCGGCAAAATCGCGCATCGCCATGCGGCCCACATCGGCAATCGTTTTGCCGTCGACGAACACGTTGAGCGCTTCCGGTTTGAGCTTGGAGCCTTTGCAAACCGGGCACGGAACGAAGCGCCGATATTTGGCCAGCAGAATTCTGACATGCGTCTTATAGCGGCGTCCTTCAAGCCACTTGAAGAAGCCGTGCACCCCCGGCCATTTGTCGGGATCCCACTTCTCGCGCGGGCCTTCATCGCCTTCGAGCAGCCACTTGCGCTCTTCATCGCTCATCTCACGGAACGAGACCGCGGTGCGGATCTTGCGGCGACGCGCCAGCTTGAGCATCCAGTCGTTCATCTCGCGGTACGCCGGAGTTCGCCAGGTCGCAATCAACCCCTGGCGCAGTGACAGGTTCGGATTTGGAATCACCTTCCCGAGGTCGAGTTCAACCGTGCGTCCGAAACCTTCGCATTCGGGGCAGGCGCCGATCGGACTGTTAGAGGAAAACAGCGCGGGCGTCAGCTCGGGATAGGGAATCTCGCATCGCGAGCAGTTGAAGCGGCGGTCAAAGTCACGGGTCTCCGCGGGTTTGAGATGGCCGTTTTCGAGCTCGACGCGGACGGTCCGCGCACGGCCGCCGCCCAGGTAGAAGGATTTCTCCAGTGCTTCACGGACCCGCTCGGAGTCCGCCAGGCCGTTCACCGAGACGCGATCGACGACGACGATCATCGGGCCAGTCACGCCGCGGGTACCATCGGCAAACTCTACCGTCTCGACGATGGCGTTCTGGTCGTAGATACGATGGTAGCCGTTCTGAATGAGATAATTGGCGGCGTCCGCGAGCGTCCGCGAACCGATTTCGAAGGGCGCCAGGAACAGATACATCCCCGGCGCGCCGAGGATGTGGGCGGAGGCGCTCGCAACGGTATCGCGCGTAACCTCGCCGCCGCATCGAGGGCAAATCGTTCGCCCAATCGCCGCGAACAGCAGGCGCACGTAATCGCTGATCTCGGTCACCGTGCCAACGGTGGAACGCGCGTTCTTGATGGTGTTCTTTTGTCGCAGCGCGAGCGCGGGCGGAATTTGCGAAATTGAGTCGACATCGGGCCGGTCCATCCGCTCCAGGAACAAACGCGCATAAGTGGAAAGGCTCTGCACGTAGCGCCGCTGGCCTTCGGCGTAGAGGGTGTCGAATACCAGACTCGACTTCCCGGAGCCCGACACTCCCGTCACGACGCTGAGTTTGCCGCGCGGAAGGTCCAGCGACAGATTCGCGAGGTTGTGAGTGCGTGCTCCGCGGATGCTGATCGAGCGGTCCAAGCAGATTGTCCGCTGTTACCTGGGGTCGGAGAGTGGACGGGCCTTCTTTTTGCGTTCGCCGGGATATTCGTCGGTGACTTGCTCGTAGAGTTCGCGTACCCGGATGTCGAACTCAGCATGAATGCGTCGCTCGTGGGCGGTACGTTCGGCATTCGGAAGGGGTGCCAGCTTCTTGAGCTGGTCTTCGAGCTGCATCATGAGGCGATTTCGCGCGATCAGATACTGATAACCGTTCATAGGCGCTCCGCAGGCGCAAATTCCAAAGGACAAAACTATAGGCTATCCTTTTTTCCACCGACAGCCTACCGTGCAGAATCCGCGTGAAACCGAATTTGCGGCCGAGTGCCCGCCGATACTCCGGGCGTGGCCCGAGCCAACGCTCGTCCACGGATTCCTGGGACGCCGTGGCGGCCAGAGCGTGGGTGTGTACGAATCAATGAATCTTTCGCAATTCGTCGGCGACAATCCCGCGGATGTTGACGCGAACTGGATGCGCCTGCGCGCGATGCTGCCCGCGGGAATCGTCTTTGCCAGACTCAACCAGGTGCATGGGAATGCCGTGCGCGTAGTCACGCGCGGGAATGCCGCCGAGCGCCCCCCTGCCGATGGAATGGCGACACGCGAGACAGGAGTGATTCTCGGCATTTTTACCGCCGATTGCGTTCCGGTCCTGATGACTTCGATGAAGAGCAAGGTGGCGTGTGCGCTTCATGCCGGATGGCGGGGCGTGATCGCGGGAATTGCGGGTGAGGGTGTCCGCGCGATGGAGCGCCTAGGCGCGCCCCTACACGATATTCGCGCGGCGTTGGGGCCATCGATTGGACCGTGCTGTTTCGAAGTTGATGCCTCACTGGCGGAGCGTTTCGTAGCCGAGATTCCGGCGGCGGCGACTCACGCGCGCGATGGCCGCCCCGGCAAGGCATATCTCGATCTGCGCGGGATCGTCCGCGATCAGCTTGCCGAGTCGGGCGTTCCTGCGGATGCGATCGAAAGTGCAGGTCCCTGCACGCGATGTGCCTCTGATCATTATTTTTCGCGGCGCGCCGCGGGTGGCTCCGCCACCGGATTACAGATGAGCTTCGCCGGCTTTGTTGGTGCGTAGTCATGGCCACGCGCAGGAAACGGCGGACATCGGGGGTCATGAAGATGGTGCGAAAGCCGATGGCGCCGCCGACTCGTGTTGAGGACGATCCGACCAAGTATCGCCGCCAGCGCGAAAAAGAACGCCTGCGCCGCCTGGAAAAACCGCAATGAAGAATCCGCGCATTAAGGGGCAAGTCCGAATCGGTATTATTGGCGCCGGGCTCATCGGCCAGGCGCATTCGATGATGCTGCGGCGGATCGCGGACCGCACCGACGGAAGCGCTCGAGTAACCGCCGTCGCAGATTCGGTGCATACAGCGGCCGAGAAGCTCGCGGCGCGCTGGCCCGGCGCACGGGCGCTCGCAACCGCCCATGAGATAATCGGCGATCCAGACATCGATGCGGTCTGGATCTGCACCCCGACCGCGCACCATCGCGAGATCTGCATTGCAGCGGCGCGCGCCGGGAAGCATATTTTCTGTGAAAAACCGCTCGCCATGACGGCGACGGAGGCGGGCGAGATGGCGGCTGCCATTCAAGCAGCAGGGGTCATGAGCCAGGTGGGGCTCGTGCTTCGCTTCTCTCCAGTCTATACAGTCATCCGCGCCATGGTGTCAGAACAGCGCGCCGGGAAGCTGCTGGCCGTCACGATGCGCGACGACCAGGATTTTCCAACCCGCGGAGTTCACGCCAGCTCGTGGCGCAATGATCCATCCCTCACAGCGGGCGGTACCTTGGTCGAGCACAGCGTGCACGATTTCGATCTCATGACGTGGATGTTCGGTCCGGTCAGCCGAATCTATTGCCGGACCCGGAACCTCAACGGCGCGCGCGGCGTTGAAGACTTTGGCGCAACCGAGATGGAATTTGCCGCTGGATTTCACGGCCAACTCACCTCCGTATGGCATAGGATGATTGGCCGGCCGAGTAATCGACGGCTGGAGGTGTTCGCGGAAAACCTGTTCGTCGCATGCGACTACGATTCAACCGGGCCTCTCGTCATTCAGCGCGAGAGCGCCGATCGCGAAGAGACAATTCCCGAGAGCGAAGTCATGAGCCGATTCTCGGAAATAATCCTTGCCGAACGGCCCTACCTGTCTCCACTTAAAGACTGCTTCGCGATACCGTATGCGCTTGAGGACGCGACGTTCGTTGCCGCGCTGCGGGGCGAATGCGAACCCGATCCCGCCTTCATCGAAGGCGTAAGGGTGCAGCGACTCGTGGAGGCCGCATACGAGTCATCAAGAGCCGGAATGCCGGTTGAAGTTAAAATCTAAAGTAACAGATTAAATCGAAACAGAAGGATCCTCATAAAGGGAATGGTCGACTTTCAACTTACCGAAGAACAACAGATGATTCGCGACACGGTCGGCGCCTTTGCCCGTGACGAGATACGTCCCGCCGCGCGGCCTGCCGACGAAAGCTGCGAAATACCAGGTGACCTGATCGCCAAGATTTGGGAGCTGGGCCTGGTTCGTGGCCCGATTCCGGAAAAGTACGGCGGCGATGGTGGTGAGCGCTCGGCGGTCACCGGTGCGGTGGTAGCCGAGGAACTTGCCTACGGCGACCTGTCGATTGCGATTCACAGCCTCGCTCCGCGCCTGTTCGCATATCCGGTGCTGGAGCAGGGGACCGATGAGCAAAAGGCGGCCTATCTGAAGCGCTTCACGGGACCTGCGTTCGTGGCTGCGACGGCGGCGTTGATGGAGCCCCGGTGGGACTTTGATCTCACCGACCTGGCCACAACCGCACGGCGCGAAGGCGGTGGGTTCGTGATCGAGGGAGTGAAGTGCGTGGTGCCGCTCGCCGCCGATTCGGATGCGATTCTTGTTTACGCGAAGAGCGGTTCAGGCGCGGGCTTCAAAGGCGTCGATGCGTTCCTGGTGCGGCGCGACAGTGTCGGGCTCAAAATCGGTGAGCGCGAAAAGAACATGGGGCTGCGTGCCCTTGCGACCTACGAAGTCGCACTCGACAAGTGCAAGGTGGGCGCTGATGCGCGCGTCGGCGGAGAAAAGGAAATCGATTTCTCGCGGCTGATGAGCGAGACGCGGGTGGCCTTTGCCGCGATGGGCGTCGGTGTCATGCGGGCCGCATTCGAATACGCCCGCGACTACGCGAAAGAGCGCAAGGCGTTTGGCGTTCCTATTGCAACCAAGCAAGCGATAGCGTTCATGCTCGCGGACATGGCTATAGAGATCGATGCGGCCCGCCTGCTCGTCTGGGAAGCAGCGTCGCTCCTCGACAAAGGTGCCGATGCACTCAAGGAGAGCTACCTGGCCAAGAACTACGTGGCGGCCAGCGCGCTCAAGCTTACCGACAATGCAGTTCAGGTCCTCGGCGGCCACGGCTATATCCGCGAGCATCCGGTGGAAATGTGGCTCAGAAACGGGCGTGCTTTTGCGGCATTCGATGGGCTTGCCACGGTCTAGGGAGATTTAACGGCGATGATTGATTTCGAACTCGAACCGCAGGTTGTCAATCGGCTCAAGATGTACCGGATGGTCGCGGAGAATGTGATGCGACCGATCTCGCGCGAATACGACGAACGCGAGCACGAAGAGCCGTGGCAGTTCTTTGAAACCATGTGGGCAGCATCAACGCTCAGCGACATGCAGCCCGGCCCGGAACCCAAAAGCGAAAGCGGTAAACCGTCGGCGCCCAAGCTTCGCAACCTGAATACCGTGACTACCACCGAGGAGCTTTGCTGGGGCGACGCGGGGCTTTTCCTGTCAGTACCCAACAGCGGACTGGGGGGAGCCGCGGTTATGGCGGCAGGCACGCCCGAGCAGAAAACGCGATTTCTGAAGCGGTTCACGGAGGGCAAGCCGAAGTGGGGCGCGATGGCAATTACGGAGCCCGGCTTCGGCTCCGACTCGGCCGCGGTTACGACCACGGCTACTCGCGAGGGTGATCAATGGTCAATCAGTGGTACCAAGATTTTCTGCACCGGTGGCCATCGCGCGCTCGATAAGTCCGAGGGCTTCGTCGTCGTGTGGGCCACGATCGACAAGAGTGCCGGACGCGCCGGCATCAAGCCGTTCGTCGTGGAGCATGGAACACCGGGCATGCAGGTGGTGCGAGTCGAGAACAAGCTCGGCATTCGCGCCTCCGACACTGCAGCGATCATTTTCGACAATTGCCGCGTACCGGCAGACCATTTGCTGGGAAGTCCGGAAGTCCGGCGCGAGGGCGGGTTCAAGGACGTGATGGCCACGTTCGATGCGACGCGGCCTATCGTCGCTGCGATGGCTATCGGAGTAGGGCGGGCGGCCCTGGATTTCGTGCGTGACTTCCTGAAGGAGCAGAAGGTTCCTGTCCGCTACGGCGTCTCGCCGCGGCGCCTCACAGTCGTCGAACGCGACTTCATGGAGATGGAGGTGCAGCTTCAGGCCGCACGCCTGCTCACCTGGCGTGCCGCATGGATGCTCGATATGGGCCAGCGCAACAACCTCGAAGCTTCGATGGCGAAGGCCAAGGCCGGACTGGTCGTCACGCAGATCACGCAGAAGGCGGTCGAGTTGCTGGGACCGCTGGGCTATTCACGCAAGTTTCTGCTCGAGAAGTGGATGCGCGACGCGAAGATCAACGACATCTTCGAAGGCACACAACAAATCAACATGTTGATCGTGTCGCGCATCCACTTCTCGAGCAGAAACTTGCGTGAATAGCCCAGCGGTCCCAGCAACTCGACCGCCTTCTGCGTGATCTGCGTG
>JBKQNE010000263.1:0-9036 GCA_052146355.1 Binataceae bacterium (SeqCode)
GTTGTCGAATAGCGGCTCGTCCGGGTTGAACAATCCATCCTTTTGAAAATCCACCAGCGGCATCATCGGGTCCAGCGGCACGCTGGGCGTACCCTTGTCGTCGAGATCTGCGCCAACAAAAACGGGACGAGTATGGAAGACCCTAGTCACCGGCTGCCGAGCTGCGGTTGGTACTTCAATAAATACGACGCCACGTATTGGGGAGGCGCCCCTTTCAATAATCTGGAGATGCTGCGGGATGACGACGACAAGGGTACGCCCAGCGTGCCGCTGGACCCGATGATGCCGCTGGTGGATTTTCAAAAGGATGGATTGTTCAACCCGGACGAGCCGCTATTCGACAACATGATTGCGGGAAATTACGAAGAGTGGACCGTCACCAACCGCTCGTTTTCCGACCATCCGTTCCACATTCATCAGAATCCGTTCCTGGTAACAAAGATAAACGGTATCACGCTCACGCCGCCCGAATGGCACGATACGTTCATCGTACCGGCCGCACTGCCAATGCCGACCGGGCCTGATCTCCCGCAGCCGAATGTCAACACTAACTTCCAACCATCGATCACCTTTCGGACCTATTTCAATCCGATAACCGTCGGCTGCTTCGTCGCGCATTGCCACATCATTACCCATGAGGATCTCGGCATGATGCAACGCCTGGATATTCTGCCCGCGGCTGGACAGCCAAGCGGGTGCGGAGTAAACCCCTAAGATTGGTTATCAGGGACCTCGTACGTACCGGGCCGTCATCTAACTATTATGGTTAATGGAGGCCGGATGAGGGGCGTGAGCACCACGACACTCATTGCCGTCGCCGCGGCGCTAATCTTTGCCGGCTGCAACTCCAACAGTGGTGCCTACGATCCGTTCAACCAGGCTGACTGCCTGCGCTCGGTCGAGCTGGTGGATCAGAACGGCCGCCAGGTGAATCTCGCTTCGCTCAAGGGCAAGCCTGTCGTCGTCGATTTCATCTACACGACATGTCCGGGCGAGTGCCTGATGCTGACGCAGAAGATGGCGCGGGTGGCCTCGCGCACTCGCGCGGACATCAGGATGGTGTCAATCACGGTGGATCCCGAGCACGATGGACCCGCGCAGCTGGCCGCGTATGCGAAAGGGCAGGGCATCGACGATCCGCGATGGTTGTTTCTGACCGGCGCGCCATCGACGATCGATCGCGTGCTCAACGACTTTCAGCTTCGACGCAAGCGAGCACCCGACGGGTCCGTGGACCACATTAGCGGAGTTTTCATGCTGGGAACCGACGGGCACGAGGTGCGCGAGTACGATGGTAAGGTGGTGAAGGCATCCACGATGGTCGACGATCTCCAGCACCTGATTTCCCAGCAGGATAGCGCTCCCGCCGGCCAATGACGCTCATTTTTTCCCCGCTGGTCTTCTTCTTTTCTGGTTCTCCTTCCCATTCAGGAAGGGGGTCGGGGGTTCGGCTGAGATGCACTACAGCCGTAGTCCTGTTGTTCCTGCTTACACTCGCTAGTTGCGGCCGCCGCGCCGAGATTGCAGGCCTAATCGACACCACCAACTTCGTGATTCCCGAGGGCGAGGTCGTAACAGCCACGGCCGACACGACCATCAAAGCCTCACGCAAGATCGAGATCGACGGTACGCTCTACCTCGCTTCCGGCGCGAACGTGACGTTCGAGTCAGCGTCGGTGAACGTGACAGGTAGGGTGCAGAACCTCGCGATGCGCGTAGGCTGGTGGCAGCACGCCGAAGTCACCCTGGTACTCATCCGGAAGATAGTCACTGCGCGCATCGAGCGGATCCTGGGTCGCCAGCCTCGCTACCTGGACCGCGGCCCGCTCGACTGCTTCAGCCCCACAAGCCGCATCGATGTACCCCAGCCCAAGCGATGAGCACGTCTTTCTCTCAGTGGCGCAGGCTTCAGCCTCCATCCTCCGGCTTCTCATACTTGCACCCCACCCGTGGGCAAAGGGCAGCCGAGAGAGATGCAGAGACCCGGGTGCGGTCCATATATACGACGGCAAGCAAGGTAGCTTGCCAACCAACGCAAGAGATGTCGTGGCGTTACCTGGAAAAATCCGCGATACAATCAATGCGGCAGCGGACTGCATAGTGATACCGTAGTCGATGCCGCGGGCCGACGCGTCGGCTCCGGCAATATGAGCAAGCTAACGTGCGAACACTGGGGAATGAGCCCCACCCGCTAAGGGTGATTAAGGGAATCGGAACGGCCGGAGGCCGACAATGGGGAACTGAAACCAAACGACCCGCAAGCCTGCGGACTGCACTGCCCGAGTTGTGGACACTGGCGCGGCCGCAATTGGCTTTGTTGTCGATAAGCCTGGTCCTGATCGCCG
Organism: Binataceae bacterium (SeqCode); assembly: GCA_052146355.1. Classification (GTDB taxonomy): domain Bacteria; phylum Desulfobacterota; class Binatia; order Binatales; family Binataceae; genus JAFAHS01. The sequence goes on from JBKQNE010000263.1 coordinate 2,346, forward strand.
TCAATCGGGTTGCAGGTCTCGCCCTTCCCGCTTCGACCAAGTTCCTAATCGACGGTGTGATCGGAAAACGCAGGACAGACCTGTTGCTGCCACTGATTGGCGCGGTAGTAATTGCCACTGCGATCCAGGGCATCACCTCATTCGTCCTAACGCAGTCGCTGTCCAAGGCCGCGCAACGCCTCACTAGTGAACTACGCATCAGGGTCCAGACGCACGTTAGTCGACTTCCCGTGACTTACTACGACGCGAACAATACCGGTGGGCTGGTTTCCCGCGTGATGAATGATGTCGAGGGCGTGAGAACCCTACTCGGCGCCGGGTTGATCGAATTTGTCGGCGGGCTTTTGACCTCGATGATCGCGCTCGTGGTGTTGTTGCGCATCAGTCCGACTCTGACCGCCGTCGCTTTCCCCCTCCTGGCCGCATTGGGATATGCGCTGTGGAGGAGCTTTGAAATCCTGCGGCCCATATTTCGCGAACGCAGCATGATAAACGCGGCGGTGACGGGCCGGCTGACCGAGTCGCTAGCGGGAATCCGGGTGGTCAAGGCCTACGCGGCCGAATCCAGAGAGGGCGCGGTATTCGCCATGGGAGTGCAGCGCCTGCTCGACAACGCGTTGCACACTCTATCGGTCACCTCGGTGATCGGCCTCGTTTCCTCACTTTCTCTGGGTTTGGTTGGCGCGCTCATTATGCTGATAGGAGCGCGTCAGATCCTGGCCGGTTCTTTGACCGTGGGCGGGCTGTTTACTTATACCTTGTTCCTCGGCTTCCTGGTCGTGCCGCTGGCACAAATCGCTGGCATCGGTACGCAGTTAGGTGAGGCGATTGCGGGGCTTGAACGTACGCGCGAACTCCTGCTCGAGCCGACTGAAGACGCCGACCCTGGACGTACGGTTTCCCTGCAATCGATCGAAGGTGAGATCGTTTTCGACGATGTGAGCTTCACCTATTCCAGTGGAGAACAGGTACTGAGCGGCATAACTTTTAGCGCCCGACCGGGAATAGTCACTGCGCTGGTGGGATCCTCGGGCTCCGGAAAATCAACCATCATTGGCCTGGTCGCAGGCTTTTATCGCCCCAGCCAAGGCAGAGTGATGATCGATGGCGTTGATCTTTCGACGATCCGTCTCGATTCCTACCGCTCCCAACTCGGAGTGGTGCTTCAGGATTCCTTTCTGTTCGATGGAACGATCCGTGAGAACGTAGCCTTCTCACGTCCCGATGCCGCCGAAGGCGCGATTCAACACGCCTGTGAAACCGCGCATGTAAAGGAATTCGCAGAACGACTGGGCGGCGGCTACGATACCTTGGTGGGTGAGCGCGGTATAAGGCTGTCGGGAGGTCAGCGACAGCGCATATCGATTGCCCGCGCCGTGCTGGCTGACCCGAAGATTCTGATTCTCGACGAGGCGACCTCGAGTCTGGATTCGGAATCCGAAGCCCTGATTCAGCGGGGTCTGCGCGAGCTGATGCGGGGTCGTACAACCCTGGTTATCGCTCATCGCCTTTCGACCATTCGACGCGCCGATCAGATTCTGGTTATCGAGGGCGGTCGCATCGTAGAACGCGGCAATCATGCAACCCTTCATGCGGCTCGCGGGCGATACTATCAACTCTACGAGCGCCAGCATCGCCTTGACTCAGATCTCCTCGTTTTCGGGGAAGAGGAAGCCCCTGCCCAGGTGGAAAGAGCTTTCACTTCAGGATCGAGGAATCAGGCGAAGAGCCGATGATGACTGAAGAACAAGTCGCATACCCTGACTCAGCTCCGAGCTGCTTCGGCGAACCGAATCTCACGATGGTGCGGTAACCGATATGAGCTCTTTCGATCTCGTCGCAAACCGTTTTGAGCATCACCGCGCGCTGCCCAGCCAGGTGCCACTTGCTATTCGACAGGCTTTGGAGACGCATGGCGGAATCGATCAAAGCGCTCCCCTGCTGGAAGTGGGTTGCGGCACGGGAAGAATTGGCGCTCAGCTCAACAGTGCATGTGACAATTACTTCGGACTCGATCTGTCGATCGAGATGTTGCGCGAATTCGATCGCAAAAAGCTCGCCCGCAAGCCAAATCTCGTCCAAGCGGACGGATGCCTGCTGCCCTTCCGCGCGCGGATCTTTGCAGGGGTATTGTTGATGCATGTGCGCGCAGCGGGTAATTGGCCTGCCGTCCTGGCGGAAGCACAACGAGTTCTCCGAAGGGAGGGCGTGCTTGCGATGGGTAAGACTCAAGCTCCTCCCGATGGGATCGACGCGACGATGCGAAATCGATTGGGTGAGCTGATCACTGGCATGGGAATAGCCGAACCGCTGCCGGACCGTGACGCGGCAGGCGAATGGCTACGAGCCAAAAGCTCGCGTCACCTAGAGATTAGACCGGCGCGATGGACTCTGGACCGCTCTCCTCGCGAATTTATCAGTCGCAAACAAACCGGGGCCAGATTTGCGTCGCTTCCTGCGGATCTGCGCGCAACCGTGCTTCGATCGCTGGCAGACTGGGCCGCACAAACTATCGGACCGTTAGATACTCCGTTCAGCGAAACCCACTATTTCAGTTTGGAACTCTACTGGTTCTGAGGGGGTCGATAAGGAATGCGTAAACTCTCAACTGACTCAATTCCACTTCCGCTGGCGCAGCAACTGCTCGAGGGATCGCTCAGTGATGCGGCCGTGATGCGAGCCACTGCCGGTCCCGTCGATTATCCGATTCTTCCCTCTGCCAATGTGGTGAAAATCGGCGGTCAGAGCCTTATCGACCGCGGCCGCGCGGCGGTCTATCCGCTGCTGGATGAGATCGTTGCCAACCTCCCCCGGCACAAGATGATTCTTGGTACGGGTGCCGGCACGCGAGCGCGTCATATATATAGCCTCGCTATCGAATTGGGACTGCCGATCGGGGTTCTGACGGTTTTGGGTACCGCCGTCGCATGGCAGAACGCGCAGATGCTGCACTATCTACTGGCCAGGCACGGAATTCCCTTCATCGAACCAGAGGGATTCAGCATTCTTCCCCACTACTTGGCCGTCAGCGGAGCGGTGGTTTGCCAGGGAATGCCCCCTTATAAGCTCTGGGAGGAAAATCCGGTGGTGGGACGTATTCCTCCGCAGCGAACTGACACCGGCTGCTTCCTGATCGCGGAAGTATTCGGCGCCCGCAAAATGATTTATGTGAAAGACGAGGACGGCCTGTACACTGCCGACCCGAAGAAAGACCCCAAAGCCGAGATCATCAAGCGCATTTCACTCGCCGAGTTGATGGCGCTCGACCTGAAGGATCTGATCGTTGAGCGCGCCGTACTCGACTTGATGAAGAACGCCCAACACATGCGGGAAATCCAGTTCATCAACGGCTTGAAACCAGGACAGTTGACCGCGGCGCTTGACGGAGAAGCCGTGGGAACCGTGATCTATCGAGACGACCAACCCGAGGCAATTCATGAGTGACAGCAGCATACATAGCAACCACATCTCGTCGCGGCTGATGCGCGAGTCGCTGGTGGACAAGGACATTATTGCGGGCACGGAATCGCCGGTGGTCAGGATCCTGCCGGATGTCAATGTGATTCAGATTGGCGGGAGAATAATGGATCGCGGACAGCAGGCCTTGCTGCCGTTGTTGAAGGAGATAGTCGAGAACCAGGCCCATCACACGCAGGTTATCGCGGTAGGCGCCGGGATACGGTCGAGGCATATTTTCGCGGTGGGACTTGACCTCGGGCTGCCCACCGGCGTCTTGGCGACCCTGAGTGCAAAAGACGCGGCGCAGAATGCCTACATGGTATCCTGCCTTTTGGCCAAGCACGGATTTGTATATTTGGAAGCCCCGTTCGTGGTGCAGTTACTCCCGGCGATGCTCGCCGCCGCTCGCGGCGCCGTGGTAAACGGCGTGCCACCCTACGATTTGTGGGAACATCCGCCAGAAATCGGACGGATACCCCCTCATCGGACGGATTGTGGGCCGTATATGATAGCCGAGGTGTTCGGGGCCAAACGCATGATTTTCATAAAAGACGTCGCCGGTCTGTATACTTGCGATCCCGCCGTGAATGGCGGGAGCGCCAAGCTCATACCGAGAATCTCCGTTTCGGACCTGCTGGAGCGCAATCTTACAACCCTGCCGCTCGATCCGATCCTGCTCAAACTTTTGCCAAAGGCCAAGTTGGTCAGGGAAATTCAAATAATCAGCGGTCTCATCCGGGGAAATCTGACCCGCGCTTTGGCCGGCGAAACAGTGGGGAGCACTATATATTCAGATTAGGTTTACCAGTCGAAGCAGACGGACCGAGACAACCACCACCTCTTGACGCCTCCAACGGCGCACCAAATCACGAGTGGAAGGTAGAGTTGCTGCGAGCCCAGCAGGCTACGTCTACCAAGCCGATCATCACGGGGACTTCGATCAACGGACCGATGTCGTCGGGTTTCGAATGGCACGAGTTCATGGTGCCGTATACCAGCAAGAACAACAGCGAGATCGGGATGGACTTCTCGCCTGACCCCTACAAATTCGCCCTCTCGCAGCCGATCGTCGCGCCGCCGGGAACGATCTGGAACTACAGTTCGGGCTCGACCGAGCTGCTGGGCGCGATCCTGAAACAGGCCACCGGTAAACCGCTCGATCAGCTGGCGCGTACGGAACTGTTCGAGCCGCTCGGGATCACAGACGTCGAATGGTACAAATACCCGCAGAATGGCAACCCTAGCGCCGCCGCGGGCCTTCGTCTTCGGCCGCGCGACCTCGCGAAGGTAGGGCAACTCGTCCTGCAGCGGGGCACGTGGAACGGCAAGCAAGTCGTGTCGACCGCTTATATCGATTCGGCCACGACGCCACAGATGAATGCGTTTGATCTCAACTTCTACGGTTACCAGTTCTGGCTGGGCCGCTCGCTGGTCGCCAAGCGCGAAGCCCTGTGGATCTCCGCGGTTGGACTGGGTGCACAGCGCGTCTTTGTCGTGCCGGAGTTCGACCTCGTGATGGTGATGAACGCCGGGCTGTATCAAAGTCCGCTGCAGGGAGAGGTGCCGCTGGAAGTACTCAACCGATACGTGCTGAATTCGATCAAGCCCGGGCAATGATGCGGACTGGCCCTGCACAGGGCGAGACTCTGATAATTCAACCGGGCATCAGTGCGTCCCGGTAAGGAGCGACAAAGTGGCGACATCACACAAGGGCGAATGTTTTTGCGGTACGGTTAAGCTCGAGGTTTCCGGTCAGCCGGAAGCGATGGGGTATTGCCATTGCCGATCTTGCCGATCATGGTCGGGCGGCCCGGTCAACGCGTTCAGCCTGTGGAAGCCGGAGAACGTCAAAGTAACTGCCGGCTCCGAAAACATCGCATCCTTCAAGAAAACCGACCTGAGCCATCGGCAATACTGCAAGAAATGCGGCGGCCATCTGATCACCAATCATCCTCCGCTGGGAATGGTGGATGTGTTCTCGGCGACGCTGCCGACGTTGAAGTTCGCGCCCGCGGTGCACGTGAACTACTCGGAGACGGTTCTGCCGATGAAAGACGGGCTGCCCAAGCTGAAGGATTTCCCAAAAGAGTTTGGCGGCTCGGGCGAGTCGGTACCTGAATAGCGCATGCTCAGTCCGCTTCTTGCCGACGTGAGCTCCTGTCTTTCAGGCAGCTTCCCTGGCTGCTAGTCGCTCCATTTGTCCCAGTGAATGACTTTTGCGATCGGCTTCCGTTTCACCTTGACGAACTCATTCTGCGGCCATCCGATTGGAATCATTACGCCGAATCGCACTTCGCTGGGAATTCCGAGTAACTCGCGAAGCTCGGATGCGACGAACATGTGAAAGGTCGTGAACGTCGTGCCCAAGCCCAGCGATCGGGCGGCCACGATAAGGTTTTGTGCTGCCGGGTACAGAGCAGACCACACGAATTGTTCCAACGGAGCGTTGGGTGGGTATGCGACGGGGCCGCAAACGAAAATGATCGCCGGGACCTCATGCAAAGAATCGGCGAGGTGCATCGCGCCGTCGAGCATTTTGTTGGTGACCTGGCCGCTCGCGGGCGTACCCGCGCGCATAGCCTGGAATCGTGGCGCGATCAGATCGCGAATTTTCCGCTTGGTCTCTCGATCGCGAACGACGATGAAATCCCATGCCTGGCTGTTCCCCGGACTCGATGCCCGGGTGGCAGCGTAGATAACGCGCTCGATAAGTTCCTGCGGTACCGGATCCGGCTTCAGATAACGCGCCGCGCTGCACGTTTCCATCGCTTCGATAACATCCATGCTCGTCTCCTTTTATGGTATTGCGAGAGTATCTCTTTGACGCAGAAGTCCGGTAGCGCTCGTGTGAACATCGGGACGCCTTCGCGACGCCAGAAATTACGAGAGGAGATCCAGCTATGGGCTTCATCGAACAATTAGACCCCGAGCTCCGAGCGGTGTTGGAAAAGATGCCGGGCGACCGCCCTCTGAATCTGAAGGAAATTCCGGTAGCCCGGGTCAAGATGAAGAAAATGGTGACCGCGATGCTGTGAGCGACCGGAGACATAGGTAACACTTTAGACCGGCAACATAGGTAACACTTTTTCGTAGTTTTGCTGGGAGGCGCGCGCGGGGGGCGGCCCCCCTCGCCGCTCCGGTGAATGCTGAGTTCGATTGGCGCACAGCAGTTTCAGAGTGACGCCATCGATGCTCCCAAGCCGCACCGGTCCGAAGTAGACCTCCGCGTTTC
>JBKQNE010000264.1:0-2760 GCA_052146355.1 Binataceae bacterium (SeqCode)
GTACAGCAGCAAAGGAAATTCGCGGCTCACCCTCCGAAGCGCTTCAACCGGAGATAAGCGGACCTCCACTTTGCGCTCGAGTTGCTCCAATCCCTTGTCGATCAGGTAGAAGCCGACATGCTGCTCGCGATCGTTGCTGCCCTTTCTGGCAGAGGCTTCGCGCGCCAGTTGGATCGCGGCGCGCGCCACCTCGGGCTCCGATCGCCGGCTGTTCTTGGCGATCTTCTCGACTGTGTGCCGGTAACGGTCACGCGTCGCGAAGTCCATCTTGCCGTAGAATCCGCTTGGGTCTTCAAGAAGAACCTGTTCGACGGCGCTCAAGGTCTCGACAAACTCGCGCCAGTTCATCGCGCCCAAGACACGGAGGCTGCCTATGCTATTGCTCATCGAGACCTGATCGGCCGCCTGTTGCTGGTTCTCCGACTGCACCAACTGCTTGATGGTCCGCCCGGACTCGGAAAGTCGCTGCTCAATCCAGGTTAGCGGCAAGGCCAAGGCGGGGCCTTGCCCCTGCAACCGGCGCGCAAATTCCGCAACGAACGAGCCCACCATCGGCGGGCTCGACCGCGCCATGTCGGCGATCACCAGGATCAGGCTCTTGGGATCCTTTTCGGCGGTCTCCGTTATTTTGTCCGCCCAATAATCGGCGCGGTTTCGAGCGGTCCTGTCGGCAGAAACCCGGGCTCCAACACGTCGAAGATTTTCGATCAGCGCGAGACGCAGCATGATGGGTAGTGCCCACAGCTCGCCTATGTTGAGGGCGGTGACCGTCTGGTAGGCCGCTACGAAGCTGCTGAGACTCTCCGGATCGAGTCGCCCATCGCCGTGCGAGATCGTCTCCAGCGCGATGTCATACACCCGCGGAAGACCGGCCGAAGGGCCGTTCAGCAAGCGTGGCAGTTCGCGGCTGTAAGCCCTCGGCAAGTGTTTCTCGGACATGCGAATCTGCTCTTCGATCAGATAGAAGTTATCGAGGAGCCATTCCCCGGCCGGCGTGATGCGGCGGTTGGTCTTAACCGCTCCCGTCAGCAAGCCGCGGACTCCGAGCAGAACGCCTTCATTCTCAGCCAGCCGCGCCAGAAGCCGGTCTGGAGCGCCTCCCGGGCTCACGTGGTGTGAGGCCGCCAAGGTCTTGCCATGCTGCTGCATCTGATCGGCGCTGAACAGCGCAGCCCGCAACGGGGGGGCGTCGTCGCTGTATCTTTCTGCCGAACTGCTTCCCGGCATGCTCAGATGGAGCAAATTCCTGCCGATCGTCCTCTTACGCTTACTCAAATTGAAGCTCCCTTTTTTTAAGCCAGCTTGCGAGAACCAGGTCGCAATCAGGCGGGCGGCACTCGACAGCCAGGCCGGCGTGGCGTCTCATACTCTAAAGCATGCAGCTTCGGGACACACATGAGGCTCCTCATCATTGACTGTTCGTCGTCGATTGGTCGTCGCCGTCGATGGTTCGTCGTCAGAATCTCCGAGACCGGCTTGGCCCGGAGGCCCCCGCTACACGTTGGGTTTCAGTTTACCCGTGAGAGGTTGGTTCGAGCGCGCCAGATTGTGGCGCAGGCGCATTCGACGGTCCGCATACGACGATCCGCGTCGCCCTAGACACTACGCCCAGGCGTCAATCTAATGAGAAGCGTACCGCGCAGGACGCTTCGTGTCTCGTTCCGAAGGAAGGCAACCTGAGAAAGCAGGAGCGTGAACGCCTCTCAGCCGAAAGAGATAGGCGATGGTCGTTAGTCGATGGTCGTTCGCGAACGACTACCGACCAACGACAAACGACTGGCTTTATCTGAATCGCCCGACCGCATTCCGGCCATCGCACTCGGTGCTCAAGCTCGCGCACTCGCGAACGCGCTAGCAATTTCCTGTCGACTTCCGGGAAACGGGCCCAGTCTTCGAATTGGACAGGAAATGCCCCGAAGGGGCATCTTGTAAGCGATTGAAAAGAATGGCGGGGACGACGAGACTCGAACTCGCGACCTCTGCCGTGACAGGGCAGCGTTCTAACCAACTGAACTACGTCCCCTACTTGTTCTTATCGGAGTTAGCGGGAAAGCCGCATGTTTACTGCACTTCCCTGCTGTCCGATGTTTCGCCTGTTGCAACCATTTCCACCAGTATATGCGAAATTCTGGGCGAAACCGACACCAAGCGAAAGCGCCGCTCGAGTGTCTGTCTTTGCTCTACGAATCAAATTGTAACAGAGAACTCCCAAATCGCGGGCTAGACACCGTGATTGGCAAATAAAAATGAGCCGATCGCTTGCTTGACAACGCTACCGGCCCTTCGTACTGTTCTTGCGCTGGACGCTCTTCTCGTGATGGCGGAGCTTGGGTGGATTTTGTACGAACTGAAGCTTCGGACATTTGTTGTTGTCGCCCAAGCGTCGCAACCCTAGTTTCTTCAAATGTGAGCTATCTTGCTCAGACACGAAAGTCCACACCTGTCATTCTTGATTCTCCTGAGTGTGTAGATGGAGCCGCGAACGCTGATTCGCAGCTTTGATTCTTAGGTCGCTACAGGTCGGGTCCCTGATCAAGTCACGGCGGCCACATCCAGACAATCGGCATTCTTCATCCGTGTGTCCGCCGCCAAACCTTGCGGCGAGACACGATTCGACCCTAAAAAAGCCTCGCACATCGAAGTCAGGGCAACGCCTCCAGGCGGATGAGAGGGGTTAGCCCGCGAAACAAGGAAGGTAGCATTATGCCTCTAATTCAACTGCTGGAAGTTCTGATCGTGGTGGGCGTCCTCCTGTGGCTA
>JBKQNE010000265.1:0-4993 GCA_052146355.1 Binataceae bacterium (SeqCode)
CCACGAAACCGGGTCAACTCCAGATTTGTCCGCGGCTGCGCGAGGACCAAGCGGAAAATCGTCGACTCCCTGCGCGAGCTGATAAAAAAGGATTTGTGGATCCCCGCGTCTCGCAGGTGGCGGAGAACTCGGGACTGTCGCGAAGCGTGGTGTTCAAGCACTTTCGCGATATGGAATCGCTGCGGGCCACGCTGTCGCGACAGCTGGAAGAGCGATGGGCTGCGATGATCTCCGAGCCGGATTTGGCAGCCAACACCCCCGAGCGAATAGGGGAATTGGTAGCGAACCAAACCGCCCTGCTGGAAATGGTCACGCCCTTCCGCCGCGCCGCCCTGATCCATGAACCCTTCTCCAAGGAGATTCAGACGGACCTAGAACGCGCGCGCCAGGCCACCCGGCGAAGCCTGGCGGCTGCCCTCGCGCCGGAGTTGAAAACCCTGCCGCCACACGAGCAAAAGGCGTTGTTGGATATTCTCCACGTGCTGATTAGCTGGCAATCATGGGAGAGCCTGAGGAGCAATTTTGAATGCAGCGTAGCGCAGGCACGAGCGCTCCTGGCTTGGGCGGTCCGCAATCTTCTCGAGGCCGCGCTGGGGCATACCGGATTCCCACTCGAATCCAAAACCTCGAACCGCAGGGAGTAAGGACAACTCGGCCCGGCGAAACCGGCGCAGTCGTCAGCCGCGGCTGACGTAGTCGCGAGCCCGATAGGGCTAGGGCTTGGCTGGCTTTGACCTATGCATGACAACCAGGGCGGCAAGCCGAGCCGCAGCCGACTGTTTGGTCTCGTCTCCGAGGCTGCCACCGGGAAGAGGGTCGGCGTCGACCCAAATCTCGTCACGGGTTACTATTTGTCGTCATGCGCAGTCTGGACCAATCGGACTGGCCTCGAAGTGCTGCGAGCACCTAGCTGAACGAGGTCCACATCGGCGAGCCCCGGAGGATGGATAGGAACATTCACTTCGAATTGATCGATGGTGATCCGTCGCTGAATGAGATCCTGAGGCGCGTTGTGGGTGCCTACGAGCCGGAACGCGTTTATCTGTTTGGCTCCAAGGCACGCGGGGACAACGGGACAGACAGCGATTACGATCTCCTTGTGGTCGTGCCCGACGATTCGCCTCCGGAGCGGCGAAGGAGCCGTCTCGCCTATCAGGTGCTCAGGGGTACGGGAACGGCGGCCGATGTTCTGGTCTGCACCCGGTCGTATTTTGAGGCGCGTCGTCATCTAAAAGCTTCGCTGCCGGGAACCGTGCTTCGCGAGGGAAAGCTGCTCCATGCAGCTTGACCCGGCCCGCGTCGCCGATACCAAGGGATGGTTGCGCAAGGCGAAGGAGGACCTTCAAGCGGCGAAGCATCTGTTAAAGGCTTCGCGCGCACTGTCCAGTGTCGCCGTCTTTCATTGCCAACAGGCAGCCGAGAAAACATTGAAGGCGTTCCTGGCTTGGCACGATGTGCCTTTTAGGAAGACTCACGACTTAGAAGAGATCGGCGAATCGTGCATCAAGCTCGACGCGACTCTCAAGGAGGTTGTCGATCGCGCCGTGCCGCTCACCGAGTATGCGTGGAAATTTAGTTATCCGGGCGAACCTGAGCACCCATCCCGCAGAGAAGTTGAATTCGCACTTACTCTCGCAAGTGAGGTCAATCTCGATGTGGTTGCGCGACTTCCGAAGCGGGTGCGCTCGTGACCGCGCGTACACATGTGCCTACTCCTGGTTCTCCGGGATCGGTTTCGATCAGAGTGTTGTCCTTGAAAACACTTCAGCGACCCTGGCGCCTCGAGCCGGATCGGCGAGGGGGCCGGATTTTCTGGAGCTGTTCGTCACCGCCACCGCGCTCAGGCCCTGGCCGAAGGCCGACTGGAAAAGCGCTGAAGCTCCTCACCCAGCCGCAGCTTCTGAGCATCGACGAAATCGTCACCGGACTGCAATTAGGGACCCGAAGAAACAAAACGGTTCGACGTAGCGAACCGAGTCCGAGCGCTCGCCGATGTGAATGTGGCGTCTTTGGTAGGGTTGGCGACGATGGTGACGATGGTGACGATGATTTCGAAATAGGTCATGCACTACGCACAGAGACAAATCTTCTACCTGCATGTGCTGGGCGGCTGGAAGCGATTTCTACCCCTGCAAAACGTAGGCTCCCCGCCATTCGCCGCAGCGAATTGCTAAGACACGTTAGCTGCTTTAGGCCACCGGCCGGAGCGCCGATTGCCTTCGCTGGAGATAGCGTTAAGGCGAACTAGCAGTTCGCTTGTGGTTCCGCAGGCGGCCTGCCTGTGTACAGATCTGCGATAGAATGTTGCATCGCGGAGCCTGCCGTCGGAAAAGATGCACGTGATCAGAGAGACTCGCGCTGACGGGGCTTGCTTGGTCGAGGCGGAAAAGAATTATGAGCGAAAGCACGCAAATCGCGAACCCAACGATTGCGCAAATCCTCTCGGAGTTTCTAGCCGCGCATGAGCGGCGGCTCTCGGGCAGGAGCTTTTCGCGCTACCGGCAGGTGGTGGAGCTACTCCGGACGAGTCTCAACAACTACGCCTATCAGGGACTGCGCGGAGATGAGGCTCAGCGCTTCAACTGCCTTTACGACGCCCAAGGCGAGGAGCACCGGGAATTCTGCGAGATTTTCGGCGCCGAACAGATCGTTCCTAATCTGCGAGAGTTTCTGGGCTACTTCATGGTGCGCAAGGTGATTGCGGGAACCGAGTTGATGCGCGCGGCGGGAACGGTCACCAAGGTGCTCTCAAAGTGGCTTGCGGAGAAGGGTTATGTCGGCGCGGCGGAAAGCCGCGCCGGGGCGCAGCATGGCGCTGCGGCTGCCCGCGATCTGCCCACGGCGCAAGCGCTCGCCCATAGCCTGATGGAATTCGCGGACCGGCATCCAGCGGCGGATGATTGCGAGCAGGAACCCGAGGAGGACCAATTCCTCATCGCAGGAGTCGAGAACGGACGTATCTGGCTGGAGCGGATGGATGGGCAAAGGCTTGGCCCTTTCGCGCTGCCTGCACCGCTCGCACGCCGTTGCAGGGTCGGCTGGAGCATCTCGGGTGTCGTTGGTCCAGTGCGGGGCAAATGGAGGCTGCTGGAAGTATGGAACGTGTACCCGGAATAAATTCGAATGCAGCGGAGGGGACAACTCTTAAGCAGAACGGCAGAATAAGGAAAAGCGCGGCCGCTGGAGCACCGGGGGGTCACCGGCCTTCCCCCGCCGCCATTGCGCGGAGCCAGGCAGAAGAGATCGTCAGGCTCACGCAAGGCTTTTGCTTTCAGCACTTGGATGCCGAGTACGCCGAACTCTGTGCCACGCTAATGGACAGACTTGCGCGCAAGCGTTCATCGCCACTTGAGCCGGCTGTTTTTTCATCTGGGTGACGACTTCGCTTTTACTGCTACGCCCGAGCGCGGTGCGGAAACCGCGCGCCCGCCGCGCGTTTGCTTTGGAGTGACGTTCGTCGGAGGCCCGTGCGTGTATGGGCGGGCGATTGAGCCTCGCGAGTTCACGATCGCGGGCGGAAAAGGCTCGCTCGATCCTCAGCCGGTCGCGACTTAACGCTGAGTTCGGGAGGGCTACGAATCGGGTGTCTTGAGAGTCAAAGTAGAGTCGAGATGTGGCGCGGGGAGTTGTCAGGAATTTCGTGTTTGAGCCAGTGGTTAATGAGCGAAGCAGTCGCGTCAAGCGACTGCTTAATTTGTAAAAGTCAAGACTTAACCTGACAGCTGTGGTAAAGGTCCTTGGGTCCGCCAAAGAGGAGAACGAGACCATCAGGTACCAGCCCACAAGCGCGAGCGCGGATTCTCTGCGTGGACGATCATTGACACTTACGATACGGCAATCCGGTCCCTGCATTCGAGCTGAACAGTGACGCGCGCCGGCCGCACCGCGCCTTGCTCTCGCAGCGGGCGATGTACTGGATACGGACGAGGCGAATCGAGGTCGTCTTGTCCGTCGGAATGGCGCTAGAGGTGCTCGCCGAGGTTCGGCATCGGCCGACCTTAAGGCGCTGATACAGATGGCGATGCCTCGGCAGAGGCAGTGCCCGCTTCGGCGGCGTGCTCGCGCATCTGGCGCTCCACCGCGGCCTTGTTCGCCTGGCGCAGGCAGCGAAAAACGGCCGAATAGGGAATTTTCATGCTCGCCGCCACTTCGTCAGGCTTCTTACCCTGTCCGAGCGCCTGCATGACGGCGTCGCATTCGGCCTTCTCAGCGGCGACCTTCTCAGCGGTGGTCTCCTTAGCGGACTGATTCCGACAGTTCGCCATCGACAGCGAGAGTGCTATTCCCAGCATTGCGGAAGCAGTGCCAATCGCAAATCTGCGCATGACTTTTCCTCCGTTAGGCCATAAAGCAGTGCCGCCGCCAATTTGGCGGCGGCAATGCTCCTAACTTAGATGCGAGATAGTCGCCGGACTCAGTCACCGAGCCCGCACTGGCAGATTCCGATAGCTTCGCTTGCGTGTACGTCGGCTTCGTTGATGGCTGCACATCCGCCCTGAAGCTCGTTGGTCAGTTCACCTACAGTGAGAAGACCAGAATCGAGGCTACCGACCGAGGTGCTGGTTACGAACCCAAAGGGCGGCGTGAAGCCCGCCTGATTGCTGGCCATCGTCTCGCTATGGTTGATCCATGCATGGAGGCCCGGAGAGACGTTGGTGCCAAATGTAGCTGCCGTCACAGCCCCGACCGTGTTGTTGCAGTGGGCGGGGTCCGCTGGCACGGAACCCACGATCTTGATTACGCCAGCCGACAAACTTTCCTTCGGGTTGAAGGGATTCGAGGTTAGGTTTCTTATGACGGAAAAGGTGATCAGCGAGTTGGGGGTCAGTGGGCAGGAGCAGCATTCCTGCTGTTCCTGCACATCGTTGTACACATAGATATTTGCGCACACGTTGCCCGGAAGCGGCGCGTCCGGCGCAAGCGTCGTAGGGTCTGGCGTACCGAGGATCCCGCCGGAGCCATCGTTCACGATGCGGAGCAAGGCGTCGCCGGT
>JBKQNE010000266.1:0-54819 GCA_052146355.1 Binataceae bacterium (SeqCode)
CCCTCCGATACGCCGGCCTTGGAGCCGTACTGGGGAAAACCCGCCGTACGGAATCTTAGGGAGGACGATGGAAACGTCGGCATCATTCGAAGCCCGGTCCGCGCCATCGTCCCACCCGACAATTCCAGCAACGGCAACGCTTCGGTGCTGCTCAACAGCCTTTACACCGTCGGCGCCTCCGGCAGCCCGGCGACGGGAACCATCCACTACGACGTGGCAACTCCCACTTCAACTCCGACCGCGACCGCAAGCGCGACTCCAACCGCGACGGCCACCGCGACGCCGACGGCAACCTCAACTGCAACTGCGACCGCAACGGCAACACGGACGGCGACTCCGACCGCGACGCCCACTCCCACTGCCACCGCGACGCCGACCCCAACTGCCACTCCGACACGGACCGCCACTTCGACACCTAGTCCCACCCCCACGCCCACTCCAAAAGTAACTGCGAGTCTGGGGGCCGCGACAGCGCCGATCGATTTCGGCGCGGTGGCCGTGGGTCACAGAAAAACCAAACGAACCTGACCAACACCGCCCCCAGGGGTGGCCCCACCATCAACCTGGCCGGCATTTCGATTTCAGACCCGTTCTCGCAGAGCAGTAATTGCTCGTCGCTGCGACCTGGACAGAGTTGCCGCGTAAAAGTGACCTTCGCGCCCACCGCAATCGGAGCGGTGCAGGCTTTCATGACCATCAGCGCCAACGCGCGCAACAGCCCGGTGAGAATCTCACTCACCGGGACCGGAAAATGAGGATGGGGTCAGCGGAACAGGTAGCCGCTGTAACGGGCGGAATAGCTCGCGGTCTCCATTCCCGTTTCGGGCGGTTCGCTCGGCGGCAGGATCTTCTCTCCGTTCCAGACGAACGCCTCTGTTCCAGTCTGATGCGAAGTGATCGCAATCTCGACGCTGCCGCTCGCCGAAAAGGAAAATAGGAGCCTTACCGAGTCGTGAATGATCGGCTGGCCGCTTGAAATCGAAGCGGGCTGCTCCAGCGATATCGCAGCGCGATCGGCATGAAAGTAAATTGTACGAATGCCTTCGGCTGCCTCGGGAAGCTTGTCTTGCGAGATCCGCGTTACGATGAAATCGGTCCGGTACGTGAACAGTCCTTCGCCGGGGTCGCCGCTCGGCTCGTTGTGAGGAAAGGGCCACCCGTGAATAATTCCGAGGGTCGTCCCGCGAGTGGGATTGCCGTTTGCGTCGCGCTCGAACGTCATCAGTGCGATCGGCTCGTCCGATCCATACACTTCATGCACGGTCGTCCGATACGTGGTGTACGGCACCGGGGGTGGAAGGGGTGCTTCCGCGATAGGCTCGGCGCATCCGCCCAGGAAGGAAATCGCAAGCGCGACGAATCCGAAATGAATGACCCTGCGCATGGGAGTCGCCTCTGCGGCGCGATAGCCGCGATCAGTACGCTGCCTCCAGTAACGCCATCAAATCCTGGCTGCTGATGGGATGGCCCACAACGTTGGCCCGTTCGATCTCCGCGAACACCGCACTGACGATTTTGCCGAGTTCTTCGCGCGGCGCTCCGACATCGCGCAGCCGCATCGGAACTTCGAATTGCGCGATGAACTTCGCGGCGCGATCGGCGCATTCGAGCGCCGCCGGCCCCGGCTTGGCCGCATCGAAATGCAGCCCGAACCCCTCGGCGATCGGCGCGAAACGCTCCGGCGCGATTCCCGCCATGAAACGCATCACGTGTGGCAGCGTGATGCACGACGTGACGCCGTGGGGAACGTTCCAGTAGGGGCCAATCTGATGGCCCAGTGCGTGGGAAATGCCGAAACCAACGTTCATCGCGCCGAAGATCGAGAACCACGCCGCAAGTTGGCTCTGGAGGCGATGCTCCAGCTCTTCGGCTCCCGCGGTGGCTAGCGACGGCCGCAGATGCGCGACCAGGCGCGCGATGGCCTGCGCGGACATGATGTCGGTGAGCGGCTGATGGCGGCGCGAGTAGGCGCCTTCCACGGCATGGTCGAGCGCGCGCATCCCGGTAGATGCCCACAGCCATGCGGGCGTCTCGCGCGTTAGCTCCGGGTCGAGAATCACCACGCGCGGTTGCAGGCGCGGATCGCCAACTCCGCCCTTCTCGCGCGTGGTTTCATCGGTCATGCCGCCGTAAGGCGTGAACTCTCCCGCCGAAAGAGTGGTCGGCACGGCGATATGCGGGAACTCGGCGCCCGACGGTCTTTCCCGCAGCAAGCGCATCGCGGCGACCTTCGCCGTATCGATCGGGCTTCCGCCGCCGAAGCTGACAAAGGAATCGGCGTCGACGCGGCGCGCCTCCTCGACCAGCGCCTCCACGGTTTTGGAGGGCACGTGCTGCACCGCGCCGGTGAATACACCCGCCAGCGAGGCGCCAGCCGCGCGCTTGACGATATCGATGAGCTTGGAGCGGCCGAGAGATGCGCCCGTGACGATCAGGGCGCGCCTGGCCTGCCGCCGCTCCAGTTCCGTGCCGAGCGACGCGATGCTGCCTGCGCCGAAAACGACGCTGTCCAGTCGCGTGTAGCGGAAAACTCGTGAGGTTGGATTCAACGTACTCCCCTCCGCGCCGACCAGCGGCGCGAGGCAGCCAGTCACCACGCGCTGCGCTTTACCCTCGCAAGCGCGGCATCTCCACCGAGTCCTGCTAGGGCCTGATGATAATTACGGTACCGACCGGCAGGATGCGGCTTAATTCTTCGATGTCCTGATTCTCCACCGAAATGCATCCCGTGGTCCAATTAATTTTTCCCGAGTTGAGGACGGGAAGGTCGGTGCCGTGAATGCCGATGTGCCCGCCTTCTCCCGCCTCGTGACCATCGTCCTCGACGGGAATTTCGTCCTCACTATGTAAGGCTTCGTAGCGCTGACGATCGATCTCGTTGGGATAGTTGAGGCCCAGGAACCACTTCCAGCGCCGGCTCGGATGTTTTCCTATGATGGTGTAGACGCCTTCGGGCGTGCGCCGATCACCCTCCCAGAGCTTGGTGCCGGCTTCCATGCTGCGGCCGAAGACGGCGCTGTAGGTCCGGTAGAGGCGGCCCTTGTAGTAGACGATAAGTTCGTGGCGCGATTTGTACGCCGTGATATTCCAGCTCAGCGGGTCGAGGTACGATGCGTCTCGCGTTCGCTCGAACTCAATCTGTCCCGCCGTCAGCAGCAGCTTGCGGCTATCCTGTGTGGCCGCGGCGGTGGCTTCCGCGGCCGGTGAAGCTGCCACCTTTGCATTGGGATCGTAAGCGGGCGAATCCTTCGCGGGGGCCCATCCGGAATCGATCGCGATGCTTGGAACGGCTGCCGGTGTTGGCGAATCCGACGCGATACTCGGAGCGGCCGCCGGCGTCGGCGACGGCGAATTCGATGCTTCGGAATGCGGGATAGGCGCGTGCGCAAACGCCACAGTGGCGATCATGGCCAGAATGGCTGCGGCGGTCGCTGCCGTGCGCGCGGTCCTTGCGATCATCGTTCTGCCCCTATTTTGAAAATCCTTGCGCGCTGCGTCAATTATGTGAATCACAAAAATGATCGCTGGGTTGGTAGCAGGCATTGTATATAAGTCTGACCGGCGAGGAGGCCTCGATGGAAAACGACACCGCGCAAGCGATGGCCGCGTTGACGACCGGAATCTATGTGCTGACGGTGGCCGAGGGGCGCCAGTGCCATGGGATGTCATCCTCGTGGATGACGCAGGTCTCGGGTGAGCCGCCCCTGCTGATGGTAGCGGTCGACGTGGCCCATTTCAGCAACGGCATGGTCGCGCGATCCGGGGCCTTCGCCCTGAACGTCGTAGGCGCCCGCGGCAAGCAACTGGAAGACTACTTCTATTCCGCGCAAGCGCGCCGCGCCGACAATCTCGATGCCTTCGAATACGAGCTTTCACCAAAACTGGGCGTGCCCTGGCTCAAGCTCGCGATGGTCGCGATCGAAGCGCGCGTGGTCGACACGGTCGTGGCGGGTGATCACACATTGTTCATTGCCGAGCCGGTCAGCGTTCGTATCGGCAAGGGCGACCGGCCGCTTACATCACTGGAGCTGGACTACGCATACGTCGGCGGCAAGCAGGTGATTCCGAGAGATCGCGAAGGATGGTAGCGGAAGGGATCGCACTGCAGAACAAAGGAGCGCTTCGTGAACGCGGAACCGGTACCGGGTTCGCGTTCGCGAACCTGTCCGGAGGCCAGAAGCCATGTCGACTTCGTCAGCGTTGCTGACTTCGCTCAGGATGACACCCAGTGGCCACCAAACGGCGGTCAGCGATGCTGCGGTGTCAGGCCGGCGAGCCGCCGGCCCTACTCCAGAAGGGGAGCGAGCAAGCGGTGCCTGAGGTGAATCCGTTTTGCAGCGAGTACCCGCTACTCAGGATTGCTTGGTAGCCTTGACCGAGAACATCAACGGAATCGGGTCGCCTTTGATGCGGTAGTAGCCGTCGGCGCCGCGGTCGGCTGCTCCGAGGCATTGCCAGACGCAGACTGGAAATTCGTGCCAGAAATCGATTCGGAGACCTGCCTCGATGAGCGAGTTTTGAATCTCGCCGACCGTGTGGATCCATTCGTGTCCCTCATGCTTGCCGATGTGTGTGGGATCGGCGTAGTCAGGCTGCGCCGCGTCCACGATCACGTCCGTGCGAAAGTAGGAAAGCTCGACTCGCAGCGCGTCGTGACTTCCCGCGTAATCAATGATGCTCATGAACGGATGCATGTCGACGATGTAGAAGAATCCGCCCGGCTTCAGGCATTGCGCTATCGCGCGCGCCCACGGCTTCAGCTCCGGGAGCCAGCAGATGGCGCCGTACGAACTGAACACGATATCGAATTTGTCGCGGACCGCCGCGGGCGCATCGTAGACCGAGGCGCGAACGAATTCAGCGGGAATATTCAATTCACGGCTCAATGAGCGCGCCAGGTCGATCGCCTTGTCGGAGAAATCAAGCCCGGGGACTTTTGCACCGCGCCGCGCCCACGCTATCGTGTCCATGCCGAAATGGCATTGCAGATGGAGCAGCGACTTGCCGCTCACGTCGCCGACCTCTTCAATCTCGATCGAGTGCAGGGTTTTCTCCCCCCGCTTGAAGCCGTCAAGGTCGTAAAAGGCGGAGCGCGCGTGAACCTCGACCGCATCGTTCCACCACAGCAGGTTGGTTTTGATTCGTTCATCCATCGTGAAACCTTATTATCACTGTCTTTCGCTAAATTGACCCGTGACAAAATGCTTTGATAGCATCCGCGCGCGGAGATTTACCCGATGCCGATTGAGAAAAATGAATTGCGCCGCGTGATGGGTCATTTCGCGACTGGCGTTACGGTCATTACCACGTTTCGGAAGTCCGGCGAGATACACGGACTCACCGCGAACGCATTTACCTCGGTCTCGCTTGTGCCGCCGCTGCTGCTGATCTGCGTCGACAAGAAGGCCGAGAGCTATGCATGCTTTGATGAAACCAAGGTGTTCACGGTCAACATCCTGGCGTCCGACCAGGAAGATCTCTCGCGCAGGTTTGCCGTTAGCGGCGGCCAGAAGTTCGAGGGCGTGAGCTACCGTACTGGCGCCAACGGTGCGCCGATCCTTGCCGGCACTGTCGGCTACATCGAATGCAAGGTGACCGCCGCGCACGATGGCGGCGATCACACTATCTACGTTGGCGAGATCGATCAGGCGGAGGCTCGCGATACCAAACCGCTGCTCTTCTTCCGCGGCGGCTATCGGGAACTCGGAGACTGAGCCGCACGCGGCCGATTGGTGCCATCCAGCGCTAACCATGATGGTGTTTCATTGATGTTGTTTCATTCATCGTGAGCAATACCGCACGCGTTCCGGGCCTGAGCGTTTTCCTGCCGTCGCACAACGAGGATGCCAACGTCGAGCGCGTGGTGCGGGGCTACCTGGCCGAGTTGCCGAACATCGCCGACGACTACGAAGTGATTGTCGTCAACGACGGCAGCCGCGATCGCACCGGTGCGATCGCCGATCGGCTTGCCGCCGAGAATCCGCACGTTCGCGCCGTCCATCACGAAGTCAATCGTGGTTATGGCGGCGCGGTGATTTCCGGAATCCGCGCGGCGAAGATGCCTTACGTCCTGCTGTCCGACGGCGACGGCCAGTTCGATCCGAAGGATGTCGCCAAGCTCACCGCGTTTGTTCCTGAGTACGATGTAGTCGTGGGGCGTCGCGCGCATCGAGCGGATCACCTGATGCGCAAGATCAACGGCAAGGCCTGGACTGTCCTGGTGCAGGTGGTGCTGGGAGTCGGCATCAGCGATATCGATTGCGGATTCAAGCTCTTCAAGCGAGAGTTTCTCGACAAGATAGAGCTGCGCGCGAAAGGCGCGATGATCTCGACGGAGCTGATGGCGCGTCTTGCGGGTACCGGCGCCAAAGTGCGCGAAGTCGAGGTGATGCATCTGCCGCGAATTGCCGGCGAGCAGTCGGGTGCCAACCTCAAAGTCGTGGCCAAGGCGTTCAAGGAATTGTTCGCGCTCTATGGTGAGTTGCGGTCGGAGCGCCGTGGGCGTTGATAGCCACGCCGGCTACCCCATTTTTGTAACGCGAAAGGGTTAGTGTCCGGCACGGATTGGTCGGCTTGCCCCGGGGTTCAAATCACGAAATGCCGGATTGTATGGCAATCTTGTACGGTTGCGCGACTGGCACGGCAATCGCTATATGCTTTCGGACATTTATGCGCGGCCACCCAATGAGCCGCCCAGATTCAAGGAGACCATAAGGATATGAAGCGCACGCTCACCATTCTGACCGCCGCCGCCTTTGCCGCCGCGATTGCACTTCCGGCCTTTGCCCAGACAGGCGGGGCGTCCGATGCGAGCCCGGCCGCCGCTGCAAGTCCGGCTGCTAAGAAGCACCATCACAAGAAGAAGAAGGCTGCTGCATCGGACACCGCGACGCCCGCGGCCGCTCCTTCTGACGCGACCACGAAGTAAGTCAATTCGTCAGTCAATCATCGGGGGGTGGAGGCGACTCCCCCCTGATATTCTGCTGCTGACCGACGGTTCCTCGACCGGTCCGAGGACCGGCTTGGCGTGCATTCGTTTTAGGCACGCGACGCCTAATTGCGCCGCGTGCTTTTTTTCGCCGTACCTTTCCTGCTACGATTCGATCGCTTCGGGTATGCGTGGAAGTCGGCGCAATTAAGTGTCAATTTTCTGCCGCTCCGGTCTAATTGCTTTGATCTTGATGCTGGTTATCCAGTCGCCTGCGGTCGCGTCGGTCTCGACCAAAACACTCACTACGGACGATCAGGTCTGCGATCCGGTGGCCGACTACTATCTCGGCATGGAGGACTATCCGGAGGCGATTCGGCTCCATCGCGAGGTGATCGAAAGCAACCCGAATAACGCCCTCGCGCATTACCATCTCGGGTTCGCTTACGGTCTGATGGGACAGCATCAACATGAGTTGTCGGAATACCAGAAGGCAGTGAATCTCGGACTCGACGACTGGCAATTGTTTCTGAACTTGGGCCTGCTTTATCTCGAGACGGGCCAGCTCCGCGATGCGACCGAGGTGCTGCGGCTTTCAACGCTGCTGGCCCCCGACTATCCGGAGCCGCACTTCAATCTCGGGATCGCTTACGAACGGGGCGGGATGCTCGAGCAGGCGGAACAGCAGATGCTGCTTTCGCTGCAACTGGATCCCACCCAGGTCGATGCGCACAACACGCTTGGGGCAATCTACGCAGAAGAAGGCAAATACGTGCGCGCGCACGACGAATGGACCGAACTGGTGCAGGCGAACCCGGACTATGCTCCGGCGCGCGCCAACCTGAACATCCTGCAGCGCGTCGAGCGCGGCGGGCTCGAAGGCCTCGCGCCGCAGAGCGGATTCGCGGGCGAGCCGTAGTCGATGAGCCGGTATCGAGTTTTGAGGATGACGCAAGTGGTGGAAGTGGAGGTGCGGATGAGGGTGTTGCGTACAACTATCGCGGTGTCGCTGATGGCGGCGCTTATAATAGTGCTGCCGCTGCCGGCGCGGGCTTCAGTCAAGAAACCCCATCATTCGCATGCGGCCCCCAAGCATCAGCAAAAGACCGAGGTGCAGCCGTTCAAGGGCGCGCTCATCGAGGATGCGGACAGCGGCAGAGTGCTCTACGAAACGAACTCCGACATGACATGGCCGCCGGCCTCGATGGCTAAAATGATGCTGTTGCTGGTGGCCGAGGATCAGATCAAAGCGGGACGCGTCAGCCTCGAAGATCCGGTGCGAATCTCCGAACGATCGGCGCATACCGGCGGCTCGCGGGTCGGCCTTACCGAGGGTCAGGTGTATCCGCTCGGCGAGTTGATGAAGGCGGCCCTAATCAAGTCCGCGAATGACGCGGCCGTCGCGGTCGCGGAGAAGGTCGGCGGTTCGGTGGAAGCGACCGTTCGGATGATGAACGCGCGCGCTCAGGAACTCGGGATGACTCATACCGAGTACCACACCGTCGACGGGTTGCCGCCGCGGCCTGCGCACGATGTCGATCAAACCTCGGCGCGGGATCTTGCCGCCGTGGCGCGCGCCATCATCCAGAGTACGGATTTGTTGAAGTGGTCGGGTCTTGAGGAAGCGGAGTTTGATGGCGGAGTTTGCACGCTGCACAACACGAACCATCTGATAGGCCACCTCGACGGATGCGATGGGTTGAAGACCGGCTTCACATTTCAGGCGGGGTTCAATCTGACGGCGACGGCGAAGCGCGGCAATCTGCGGCTGGTCACGGTCATACTCGGGGCGCCTTCGAATCAGCAGCGGTTCGCGCAGACAGCAAAGCTGATGGAATGGGGTTTCGACCATTATACGGCGGTGCCGCTGCTCAAGCCGGGTGAGGCGCTGCCGGTACAGGTGCAAGTCGAGACCGGGCAGTACATCCAGCCGATCGTAGCGCGTGAACTCAAGGTGGTGCTGCCCAGAGAAGACACGGCCGGAATCAAGCTGGAATACCGTATACCGAATGCCGTGAGCGGCCCGATCAAAGCCGGCGAGCAGATTGGATTGGTGGTGGTGCATGATCGCGACGGCGTTGTGACTGAGGCTGCGGCCCTGAGCCCCGTTTCCATCAGCCTGCCGAGCGACGCCGTTGCAGCGAGCACGGACGGCTGGAATGCGGCCAAACCGACGGCATACAATCAGACCCCCCAATATCAGGAGAACCAATGAAGGTAGCTACGCGACAGCGCAATCGACGCAATCACAAACTCGCCCGTAAGCGGCGGACCGATCCGGTGCAGGCCAAATCGCGCAAGCGCCGCATGCGCAGGACCCGCCTGCGCGGAAAGTAAGCCCTCCGGCCTTTTTCGCTGCTCCTTTAGCGCCAGAAAGACGGCGTCCGCCGCCGGGACGGCAGCGCCACTCAAGAAATTCTTTAGCTCTACCAAGCCTTAAAGTGGATTCTAAGTGGCGCTGCCGTCCCGGCGGCGGACGCGTAGCGTCTCTTTTTTCTGCCGCTGCGCAGCCCCATTGTGGGAAATCCGATCACCCGAAATTGACAAGGCACGGGCCGGACAGTTACCGTTATATGTGCCCCGCCGATCTTCAACCGCTGTAAATGAGGTAACCCCCTGGCGCCTACATCGGTGATCGCCGTTATCCCGGCGCGTTATGGTTCCACGCGCCTGCCCGCCAAAGCGCTGGCGGAGATCGAACGGGTGCCGATGATAGTCCGGGTATGGCGGCAAACCGCCAAGGCCGGCGCGATCGATCGCACGATCGTTGCGACGGACGACGAGCGAATTGCGGCTGTCGTTCGCAAAGCGGGCGGCGAGGCGATGCTGACCTCGGCCGCGCATGAGAGCGGCACCGATCGTATTGCGGAAGTTGCGGGAAAAGTCTCTGCGGATGTCTATATCAACGTGCAGGGCGATTTGCCGTTCATAAATCCAGCCGACCTCGATGCGCTTGCGGCACCGATGCGCGCGGATTCATCGATCGCAATGGCAACGCTGGCGACGCCGATCGTCGACCAGCATGAATGGACCAATCCCAGCGTTGTCAAAGTCGTCCACGGCGCCGATGGCAACGCGCTCTATTTCTCGCGCGCATCGATTCCCTATCCGCGCGATACGGAAGGAGTTCCGCCGGTCGCGCTGCGCCATATCGGCGTGTATGCGTTTCGGCGCGACTTTCTGCTCAAGTTCGCGTCATTGCCGCGCGGCGTGCTGGAACGGATCGAAAAGCTCGAACAGTTGCGCGCACTCGAGAATGGCTATGCGATTCGGGTGGTGCCGTCCGTGGCGCCATCGCTGGAAATAGATACCGCCGAGGATCTTGCCCGGGCCCGGGCTCAGGCATCCTCGGGAAGTGCATGAGTGGGGAGGGCATTAAGGTGGAGCGTGGGAAAACCAAATTTGTTTTCGTGACCGGCGGGGTGGTCTCCGGACTCGGGAAGGGACTCACGGCGGCTTCCCTGGGCGCACTGTTGGAGGCGCGCGGACTCAAGGTGACGCTGCTCAAGATGGATCCCTATATCAACGTGGATCCGGGCACGATGAGTCCGACTCAGCATGGCGAAGTGTTCGTAACGGACGATGGCGCCGAGACCGATCTCGACCTCGGCCATTACGAACGTTTCGTGCATACGACGATGGGCCGGCGCAACAACTGCACCACCGGCCAGATCTACGACACCGTCATCCAGAAGGAACGCCGCGGCGACTACCTCGGCGCGACGGTCCAGGTCATTCCACATATCACCGACGAGATCAAACGTCGCATCCTGGCCGCTGCTGAAGGCTCGGATTTGTGCATCGTGGAGATCGGCGGCACGGTCGGCGACATCGAGAGCCTGCCGTTCCTGGAAGCGGTGCGCGAATTCCGCTGGGACCTCGGACGCGAGAACGTGGTTTACGTCCATCTGACGCTGGTTCCGTACATCAAGACCGCCGGTGAAGTGAAGACCAAACCGACTCAGCACAGCGTGAAGGAACTCACCGGGCTCGGCATTCAGCCTGACCTGTTGATCTGCCGATGCGACAAGCAGTTCGATCAGAAGGTCAAAGCCAAAATCGCGCACTTCTGCAACGTCGAGGAAAATTGCGTAATCGCGGCGCCCGACGTCGAAACGATCTACGAGGTGCCGCTGCATTTTCATGCGGAAGGATTCGACCAGCGCGTGGTCGAGAAACTGAACATCTGGACCGGCGCGCCGAACCTTGCGAAGTGGCGGCGCGTCGTGAAGACCGCGCAGAACCCCAAGGTCAACGTGAATATCGCGGTGGTCGGCAAGTACGTGGACCTGGCCGACTCTTACAAGAGCCTGCACGAAGCGATCGCGCATGGTGCGATCGCGAACGAAGCCAAGGTCACCATCGACTACGTCGACTCCGAAGCCCTCGAGAAGCAGAACGTCGACGAACGCCTGGCGCAGGCCCACGCGATCATCGTTCCCGGCGGATTCGGCGCGCGCGGCACCGAAGGCAAGGTTCGCGCGGTTCGTTTCGCGCGCGAAAATCAGGTGCCGATTCTGGGGATCTGCTTCGGACTGCACATGATGGTTATCGAGGCGGCGCGCAACCTGCTCGGATTCAAGCGGGCGAATTCGAGTGAGATAGCGGAAGACACCCCGGACGCCGTCATCGACATCCTGGAAGCGCAGAAGGACGTAACCAAGAAGGGCGGCACGATGCGGCTGGGCGCCTATCCGTGCGTGCTCAAGCCCGGCTCACTGACGGCATCGCTGTATCGCCGCGGCAAAATCTCCGAGCGCCATCGCCATCGCTATGAAGTGAACAACGCCTATCGTGATCGATTGGAGAAGGCCGGGCTGATCGCGACCGGCACGTCGCCCGATGGCAATCTGGTGGAGATCATGGAGCTGAAGGGCCATCCCTGGTTCATCGGCTGCCAGTTCCATCCGGAGTTGAAATCCCGTCCGCTCGATTGCCATCCGCTGTTCCGCGGCCTGGTCCGTGCGGCACTCGAGCGGCGCGCGCGGCTCGGCAAAAAGCTCGCGACGGTCAGGGAGCTGCGATCCGCATCGTGAATGTTGCCGAAGTCAAAGTCGGCGACGCCGTCTTCGGTGGCGGCGAGCTGGTGATAATCGCCGGTCCGTGCGTGATCGAGAGCGATGAATCCTGTATCCGCCATGCCACCAAACTGGCGGATATCATGCGCAAGGCCGGCTTTCCGTTTGTGTTCAAGTCTTCCTTCGATAAGGCCAATCGCATCAGCCATGAATCGTTCCGCGGTCCCGGGCTGGACAAGGGCCTGGAAATTCTCGCGCGCGTGAAATGCGAGGCCGGCGTCCCGATCCTGACCGACATCCACGAGGTCGCGCAGGCGAAGGCTGCCGCCGAAGTCGTGGATGTCCTGCAGATACCGGCCTTGCTTTCGCGTCAGACCGATCTGATTCAAGCCGCCGCCGCGACGGGTCGCGCCGTCAATGTGAAGAAGGGCCAGTTCCTGGCGCCATTGAACATGAAGGCCGCGGTGGCCAAGGTGGAGAGCGCTGGCAATCGCAACATTCTGCTCACCGAGCGTGGCGCGAGTTTCGGCTACAACAACCTGGTCACTGATTATCGCTCCCTTATCATCATGCGTGGTTTTGGCTACCCGGTCATTTTCGATGCGACCCATTCGGTACAGCTACCCGGCGCCGGGGGCGACAGGTCCCTCGGCCAGCGCGAATTTGTCGCGCCGCTCGCGCGCGCCGCGGTGGCTGTCGGCGTCGACGGAGTTTTCATGGAGGTCCATGAAGATCCCGACCGCGCGCTGAGCGATGGTCCCAACTCCTATCGGCTCGATGCACTTCCTGCGCTGCTCGCCGATTTGAGACGCATTGATCTGGCGTGCCGCGAGGCGCAGGCTCGTCAGTAAATCAGGCGATATTTTCCTTCGAGCTCTTCCGGCAACGCGGCTTTTTCCGCGCTCGGGGAGCTTTGGTTTACTTGGAAAAACCCGCTTGATACCTTTGATCATGCGGAGCGTGTGATGAGCCCGAAACAGATCGCCAGAGCGCTGGCGGGCTTCGGCATCGTCGCGCTCGTAGTACTTCTGAGCGTTACGGTATGGGTCGTGCGGCATCGGGAAGACGCTCAGGCGCTGCAGAAAGTGGCAGGATTGGTTCCGGGCTCACTCCTTCATGCGCACAACTTTCATTGGACCCAGATGAAGGCCGGAGAGCGTCAATGGGTGCTGACGGCCGCGGACGCGGCCTACTCAGGTGACAAAACCTCGGTGGTGCTTACTGACGCGAACGTGACGATGGTTTCGGACGACGGAAAGGACGTCAAAATAACCGCGCCCCGCGTCGTGCTTCAAATGAACGGCAATCGTGTGAATCGCGCGGATTTGAGCGGCGGCACCGTGATCAAATACGGCGACTTTACCATGACGACCGATTCGGCCTCCTTCAGCCCCGATAACGACCGCATCGAGGCGCCCGGCAAAGTCACGCTGGAAGGCGAGGGCCTCAAGGTCGACGGAATCGGACTGACGGGAAACTCCAAGACTCGCGTGTTTCAGCTCAATCAGCGGGTGAACACTGAGATGACGCCGAAACAGAAGGACAGTGGCAAATCCACCCAAAGCTGATCTGATGCGCCGAACCGGCGGCGGATTTGCGATATTGATCGCGATCTGCGCGTTGCTGATCGCGCTTGCCGCGCCCAGGATCGCTCGCGCCCAAAGTCCTTCGCTGTTGGGAGGCTCGCTGGGCGACTCAATTCGGTCGGAGCAAACAGCGCCACCGACACCTCCCGTCCCAGCGGGCACGGTTGATGATTTCGATCAGGGACCGGATTCAGTTCGAGTGTACGGCGGCGTACCGGGGGCCGCATCGAGTCCGGGCTCCGACAGTAGCGCGGCAGCGCCCGCGCCGATGACGGCATCCGCACCACCCGCGAGTGCGCCTGAGCCGGCGCCCGCCAGCGCACCCGAGGCGCCTCCGGTCGCGATTTCTTCTCCAGCGCCTGAAAGCACCCCGGCGATGGCGAGCGAGCCACCACCGCCGGCGGTTACGGCGTCCGAGCCCTCGCCCGTTTCTGCTCCGTCCGTATCCGTATCTGAAGCTCCAGCTCCGCCACCACCCGTGGCAAGCGCTCCTCCTGTGACGAGCCCAGTGCCGGAGGTTCGGGTCGAGCCGGGAACGACGGCGCTTCCTGCTCCACCGGAACAACCGCTGCCGTCTGCTGCGGCCGCATCGACACCCGCGGAGCCGGTTGCGGCAAGCGCTCCGCCATCGGAATCGCCTCCTGCTGCCGCTCCGTCCACAGCGGCCATCGCCAGCAATCCTCCTCCGCTGCCGATGGAGTCTGGCGCGGCGGCCCCATCGGCGCCCGCGCCAGCAGCCTCCGTCGCCAGCGCGCCGGAGCAACTTCCTTCGACATTGCCTCCGGTGGTGGTCGCTCCGGCGCCGGAAGCGGCGCCATCAACCGCATCCGCTCCTCCTGTGGTCGCGGCAGTTCCCGCACCTGCGCCGAGCGAGTCGTCATCAGCATGGACGCCTCCGGCAGAAGCCGCTGCGGCTCCGTCTCCGTCGGTTGCCGCGGCAGCTCCGGTCCTCCCAGTCGCCGCCGCGGAAGCGGCGATGCCTCCGCCCCCGTCCGCAGCGGTTGTGGCGGACAGTCCGGCCCCCCTCGTCGGCGTCACGCAGGTAGCGCAGAAGAAGGCGACTGCCTCGCGCAAAGCAAAGACGACGGCTAAACCCACGGAGTCGGCTCAGGAGCCTGCCAAGGTGGCTTCCAACGAACCCAACCAGGGAGGAGGGTTCGGCGGAATTCAGTTTTCAAGCGGTGGACAGCCGATTGATGTCCATGCGGAGTCACTCTCATTCGATGACAAGGGCAAGTCGGCTACCTGGACAGGTCACGTTCAGGCAAACCAGGGCAACACCCAGTTGAGCAGTAATACGCTACGTTTGAATTACGGCAATGACTTCCACGACGTGAGAGAGGTGATCGCGATCGGCAACGTGCGAATCAGTCAAGGCACACGATGGGCGACCGGCGACCACGCGGTTCTCGACAACACCAAACATACGGTCGTGCTGACGGGTTCTCCGGTATTGCATGACGGTGAGGACCAAATCACAGGGACCAAGGTCACGGTCCATCTCGACACCAATCAGAGCGACGTGGAGAACGCGAGCGCCGTCATCTTTCCGCATGAGGCGAAAACCCCCGCCAATGGAACCGCGCCGGAAGGTGCGGACTCCACGAGCAAGACTTCTGATAGCGGTGCGGGGACGTCGGAGCAATCGCCGCAGGGGCCTCCGCGAATTGAAGGCGCCCCGAATGAGAACAACCCCTGACGCTCGTTAATTAGATGGCGCTAGAGGTAAAACTCGGACAGGATTTACGGCTCCGCCAGCAACTGGTGATGACGCCCCAGTTGCAGCAGGCGATCAAGATCCTTCAGCTCTCTCTGCCCGAACTCGAAACCGTGGTGCAATCGGAACTCGAGCAGAATCCGATGCTCGAGCCGCTCGACCAAAGTCCCGCCGAGAGCGCGCAAGAGACGGAAATTCCGGAAGACGACGGCGGCGTAATCGCCACGGAAGCCGAACGACTCGGCGCGGAGCCGGAGGCCGCTCAGCCCGAAGAGCCCGTGGATGAGTGGGAACCCGGCGCGGGCGCATCTGAGGAACCGCCGAAGATGCTCGAGACCGAGGCGCACGATGCCTCCTCCGAGCTGCGCGAGCTCGATGGTCTCGACAAGCTTGATTGGCGTGAGTATCTGGAGACCTATCCAAACAACTGGCAGGAAAACACGCCCTCCGATTCCGACGACGATCATCGCAGCGCGCTCGAAAACACTTCCAGCCGGCGCAGTTCGCTCGACGATCATTTGATGTGGCAGCTCAGGATGTCCAACCTGAGCGATACCGACCAGCGGATCGGCGCGACTATCATCTACAACCTCAACGAAGACGGTTATCTGCAAACGCCGATCGAAGAACTGGCCCAACAACTCGAGACCGATCCCGCCGAAGTGGAGCGCGTGCTCAAGCGCGTGCAGCGTTTCGATCCGCCCGGATGTGCGGCGCGCGATCTGCGCGAATGCCTGCTGCTGCAGCTGGAGAACCTGGGGATGGAAGGGTCGATGGCGGCGCGGATAGTCCGCGAGCGTCTCGATCTTCTCGAGAAGCATCGCTACGCCGAAATCAGCAAGCAGTTCGGCATCAGCGTCGAGATGGTGGGGCAGGCGCACAAGATAATCGCGCTGCTCGAACCCAAGCCGGGGCGCGACTACGGCGGCGAGGAGCCGACCTACGTGGTGCCCGACGTGTACATCCACAAGGTCGGCGACGACTATATCGTAACGCTCAATCGCGATGCGGTTCCGCGACTGCGCATCGCCGGCTACTACCAGCGCGTGATGAACGATGTAAACTCGGCGCCCGAGACGCGGGAATATCTGCAGGAGCGGCTGCGCTCGGCGAAGTGGCTGGTCAAGTCGATTTATCAGCGCCAGCAGACCATTTTCAAAGTCGCCAACTCGATCGTCAAATTCCAGCGCGCATTTTTCGATCACGGCATCAGCCACCTGAAGCCGCTCGTGCTCAAGGATGTTGCCGAGGACATCGGGATGCACGAATCGACGATCAGCCGTGCGACCGCCAACAAGTACGCGCATACGCCGCAGGGAATTTTCGAACTCAAGTTCTTCTTTACCTCCGGCGTGAAGGCATCTACCGGCGAAGACGTAAGCGCCGAGACGGTGAAGGAGAAGATCCGCGCGCTGGTGTCGGCCGAGGCGCCGGGCAACCCGCTCTCGGACCAGACCATCGCGGAGATGCTGCGTGACAGACAGATCAACATCGCGCGGCGCACCGTTGCCAAGTATCGGCAGGCGCTCGGCATCCTGCCCTCGGCAAATCGCAAACAGCTCGGATGAACCGTGGGGGCCGAAAGGCGAAGCTGTATGGGAAAGACCAAGGTTCGGGGCAAGCAGAAAGTGGCCGGCCGCAATGCGAAACGCGCTGCGGGACCCGCCACGACGACAGTTACGGTAACTTTTCGGCACGTCGAACCGAGCGATGCCATCCGCCGCTACGCCGAGCGCAAGCTGGCGCATCTCGGTAAATTTCTGAAACGCACTTGCGAGGCGCACGTAATCCTCTCGGTTGACAAATATCGCCAGCACGGCGAAGTTACTGTGAAATCGGGCCGGCTTTCCGCGACCGCCGAGCAGGAGTCCAAGGACCTTTACTCGGTTATCGACCTCCTTGAGGATAAGGTGGTCCGGCAGTTGCGGCGCCACCGGGAGAAAATTGAGGCGCGCAAGGTGCGCACGCTCTCAACCGGTGAGATCTTGAGTGCCAAAGAGGAAATCGAACCAACCAGCGTCTAGTCCGATAGACGAGAGAAGGAAAAGCGGCTCGAACGATCGACCCGAAATCATAGCCGATGAAAGTAACCGAGATTCTGTCGCCCGAAATGGTCCTCCCCGATCTCAACGGGAACAGCAAGGAAGAAGTGCTCAGGGAACTCGCCCAGGGATTCGCGGCGAAGTACCCGGAGATCAAACTCGACGAACTCGCGGCGGTGCTGAGTGAGCGCGAACGGCTCGGCTCAACCGCAATCGGCGACGGAATTGCAATTCCCCACGGCAAGCTGCGCGGCGTGACGAAAATCCTGGGCGCCTTCGGGCGTCATCGCAAGGGCGTGGACTTCGAGTCGCTGGACGGGAATCCGACCCATATCTTTTTCGTCCTGTTGGCGCCCGAAGACTCCGCCAGCCTGCATCTGAAAGCGCTCGCGCGCGTCTCGCGCCTGCTCAAGGACGAGGGGTTTCGCACTCGGCTGCTGAACGCTCCCGACCCGGCCGAGATCTATCGCCTCATCAAGGAAGAGGACAGCAAGTACTGAGTGCGCCGGGACCGCCCGCTGCAGTCCGCGGAAAACGGCGATGGATCAAAGCGCGACCGCTAGCGGCAATTCCCGCCTCATAATCGTGACGGGAGTGTCGGGATCGGGCCGCGCCTCCGCGCTGCGCGTTCTCGAAGACCTCGGCTTCTATTGCGTGGACAATTTGCCGGTGGCGCTCGCGCCCAACGTGGTCCGCCTGGCGGGAGCCCGGGACACGGCGCTGGCGGGAGTAGCACTGGGAATCGATCCGCGCGAGCGGCTGTTCTTTCCGCAATGGCCGCGCATCTTCGAGCAGCTCGAGCGCGACGGTGTGCGGCTGGAGATAATTTTTCTCGACGCGTCCGATGAGGTTCTGGCCCGGCGCTACTCCGAGTCGCGCCGGCCCCATCCGATGGCCGAACGCGGCCTCACCGTTGCGGAAGGAATCAGCAACGAACGAATAGCGCTGGCGGAATTGCGCGAACGCGCTAACCGCGTCATCGACACCACGACCCTGACCGTGCACGAGTTGCGCGAAACCATGACCGCCGCCGTGCTCGGCGCCACCGCCGGCGCGCGGATGGCGATATCGATCGCGTCGTTCGGCTACAAGTACGGCGTCCCGGTCGGGATGGATATTGTGCTCGACGTACGTTTTCTGCCGAACCCATTTTTCGTGCCGGAGCTTAAGGCGCTCGATGGGCTCGACGAGCGCGTGCGCAACTACGTGATGGCGGTGCCGGAGGCGCGCCGTTTTATGGACGAAGTCGACAGAATGCTGGAATTTCTGCTGCCGCTGTATCAGCGCGAGGGCAAGAGCTACCTCACCGTCGGGCTCGGATGCACCGGCGGGCGGCATCGTTCACCCGTACTCGCGCACGAACTCGCCGACCGGCTCAGGAAATCGGGCTTTGAAGTTACCGTGCGCGACCATCACATAGGGATGTAAACGAAGAGCGCGGAATCCGCTGATTACGCGGATTGACGCAGATTTCAGAAAGTCGGAATCCGTGAAATCTGGGTAATCTGCGGATTTCTGTGCTTAATTTCCGCGCTCAATTCATGATCGAGCCGGCGTCGACGTTCAGGGTCTGCCCGGTCATGCCTGCCGAAGCGTCGCTGACCAGGAACAGCGCGACGCGCGCGCATTCCTCTTCGGTCGCCATCCGGTTCAGGGCTGCCTGTGAGAGAAAATTAGCGCGCACCTGTTCGTACGGCACCTTGAGCGCCTCGGCGCGGGCGCGCATCACGCGTTCGATTCGATCCCCCTCGATTGGGCCGGGGCAGATACAATTGCATCGAATGCCGCGCGAACCCCATTCGCCTGCGATCGTCTGCGTCAATCCGATCATCCCCCATTTTGACGCTGCGTATGGCGAGCGCATCGGATAGCCGCGCCGTCCTGCGCCCGAGGAGATGTTCAGGACATTGCCCGATCGCTGGCGATCCATCGTTGGCAGCACGGCGCGGGTGGCGAGCCAGGTACCCGTCAGGTCGATGTCGAGTGTTTCCTGCCATTCGGCGAGCGACATGTCGGTGATGCGCTTGGTCGGTCCCGCGATTCCGGCGTTGTTGACGAGAATGTCGATGCGTCCGAAGGCCTTCACTGTTTCCGCGGCCATCCGCGCGCAATCGGCTTCCTTGGAGACATCGGTCTGGACGTGGATGGCCGCCGCGCCGATCTTTTTCAGCGCCTCCACGGTTTCCTGCATCGGCTTTTCGCTGCGCGCCGCGATTACGAGCTTGGCTCCGGCGCGTCCATACGCAAGCGCGATCTCCTTGCCAATTCCGTAGCCGCCGCCGGTAACGATCGCGACCTGGTCCTTGAGCTGGCTCATCTGCGAAGACTCTCCTCGATTGAATAGCCGCTCGCCGCGGCGACCTTCGAGACTCTAATCGCATCGTAATCGCCCGACAAACGCGCCACTCCGATGAACGCCGCATGACAACCTCAGCTTGTCTCATCATGTGCCGCACCCATATCATAGCGGTCTGTTGAAACGGGAAGTTCACCGCCTACCCCGGGTTTCCGCATCCGTCCGTAAAGACCCCTTCCAATGGCCGCAGTAACTCCTTTGGGCGATAGATCCGGAAAGCCGCAGCGCGCGAGCTCGCTCTGGATGACGATCCTCAAGATCGCGATCATCGCGATTCTTGTCGGCGGCTCAGTCTGGCTGCTGCTGGACCACAGCGAATGGTTCCGCGATCCAAAGCAGGTCAAGATCGAAGTCGTGCAGTGGGGCGTGTGGGGCCCCGTCGTGTACATGCTGCTCTATGCCGTCGGGCCGTCGTTCCTGGTGCCCGGCGCGGTGATGACGATCGCGGGTGGGCTCGCGTTCGGCACGCTCTGGGGTTCTCTCTATTCGCTTATTGGCGCTGATGTCGGCGCGATCGTCGCGTTCGGCGCGGGACGATTTCTCGGCCGCTCGTTCGTGGAGAACGTCGTCGGCAAGCGCTTCCACGTATTGCTCGGCCGAATCGCGCAGCACGGCTTCCAGATCATCCTGTATTTGCGGATGGTTCCGGTAATTCCGTATAACGCTCTGAATCTGCTGGCGGGCGCCTCGCCGATTACCTTTCGGGATTACTTCTGGGCAAGCATGGTTGGGATGGTTCCGGGAACTATTTTGTTCGCGTTCCTCGGCGATGCGCTGTGGCATCCGCTCTCGCCGCGGTTCTTCCTCGCGCTGGGGCTGATAGCGGTATCGGTCGGATGCGGCGAGCTATGGCGACGCCGCTCAGCGGTGAAGGTCGAACTGAAGATCGAAGTTTAACCAGCCGGAATCTAAACCACCAATGCACCAAGACACCAAGTCAGGATCGGGTTTTCTTGGTGTCTTGGTGCCTTGGTGGTTTAATTGTTTTGTTTGTATATCCGCGGACGAGGCTTACGTGCCGGTTTCCCAGCTCTGCAGATACTTCTTCTGCTCAGCGGTCAGCGTGTCGATCTTGATACCCATCGAGGCAAGTTTGACCGACGCGACTTCCTCTTCGATTTCCAGCGGCACCTCATGCACCTTCACCGCCAGCTGATCGCTCTTTGCCGCCCATTCGGAGGCGAGCGCCTGCGTCGCGAAGCTCATGTCCATCACCTGCGCGGGATGGCCCTCGGCGCAAGCGAGGTTCACGAGCCGGCCCTGTCCCAGCACGTAAACCACTTTGCCGTTGGACAGATGGTAAGCGTCGACGTGCTCGGTGACGTTCTGCTCGATCTTCTTGGCGGTGTCGTTGAGATACGACATGTCGATTTCGACATCGAAGTGGCCCGAGTTGCACATCACGGCGCCATCCTTCATCAGGCCGAAATGCTGCGCGGTAAGAACGTGCTTGTCGCCGGTCGCGGTGACGAAAATGTCGCCGACTTTCGCGGCATCGGTCATCTTCATCACGCGAAACCCGTCCAGTGATGCTTCCAGCGCGCGTACCGGATCGACCTCGGTCACGATGACGTCGGCGCCCAGCCCTTTGGCGCGCATCGAGATTCCGCGCCCGCACCATCCGTAACCGCCCACCACGATCACCGAGCCCGCGATGAGCAGTCCGGTCGCGCGGATGATGCCGTCCAGGGTCGATTGTCCCGTTCCGTAGCGATTATCGAACAGATGCTTGGTCTGCGCGTCGTTGACCGCGACCACCGGGATTCTGAGCGCATGGTCTTTTTCCATCGCGCGCAGCCGAATGACGCCGGTGGTGGTTTCCTCCATGCTGGCGCGCACTTCCTCCGCGCGATCGCGATACTCGGTGTGGAGCAGGCTCACGAGATCGGCGCCGTCGTCCATCGTGATCGTCGGGCGGCGTTCGAGCACCGCGCGCAGATGGCTGTAATAAGTGTCGCGATCCTCGTTATGAATCGCGTAGGTCGGAATTCCGTAGTCCTTGACCAGCGCCGCGGCGACGTCGTCCTGCGTGGAGAGCGGATTCGAAGCGCAGCAGAAAACTTCCGCGCCGCCCGCCTTTAGCGCGCGGAGCAGGTTCGCCGTCTCGCAGGTGATATGCAGGCACGCGCCGAGCCGTTGCCCCTTGAGCGGCAGCTCCTTGGAATAACGCTCGCGGATGCGGCGCAGCACCGGCATCTGCCGATCGGCCCATTCGATCCGCTTGAGCCCCGCCGGTGCCAGGCCGAGATCGTGGACATCGTATTCCGGCACCTGCACCGCGTGCCCGTTCACGCGGGACTTGGACGAAAGCTTCTTTTTGGTCGCAGTTGTTCCCATGTCGATTTAATTCTCCAGAGTGTTTGGGCGAATGAGCCTAGCGCCGGGGGGCGATCCCGAAAGCGCCTTGCAGCCGCTCGGCCATGTCGGTGCGCTCCCACGGAAACAGTCCGTCGTGAGGTTTGCGCCCGAAGTGCCCGTAAGCGGCGGTAGGCTGATAGATCGGGCGCTTCAGATTCAGCGCCCGGATAATTCCAGCGGGACGAAAATCGAACAGCTCGCGCAGGGTCGAGGAAAGCTTGGCGTCCGGCACCGAGCCGGTGTCGAAGGTGTCGATGAGCAACGAGACCGGTTCGGCGACTCCGATCGCATACGCGACCTGGATCTCGCACTTCTTGGCGAGTCCGGCGGCGACCACGTTCTTTGCGACGTAGCGCGCCATGTAGCAGGCCGAGCGATCGACCTTGCTCGGGTCCTTGCCGGAGAAAGCGCCGCCGCCGTGCCGGCCATAGCCGCCGTAGGTGTCGACGATAATCTTGCGGCCGGTGAGGCCACAGTCGCCATGCGGCCCGCCGATTTCGAATTTGCCGGTCGGATTGACGTGGAAAACCGTCGAACGCGTGAGGTATTCGGCCGGGATGGTCTTCTTGATGAGCTGCTCGATGATGGTTTCGCGGATGGTGGCGTATTCGATCGGTGCGTGCTGCGTTGAGATGACGACGGCGCTGATTTCGACCGGGCGCCCGTCGGCATAGCGCACCGTCACCTGGCTTTTCGCATCAGGGCGAAGCCACGGTATTCTGCGCTCCTTGCGCAACTGCGCCAGGTTTTCCATCAGCCGATGCGCCATCTGGATTGGCATCGGCATCAGCTCCGGCGTTTCGTCGCAGGCAAAACCGAACATCAAACCCTGGTCGCCCGCGCCTTGCTCCTTGTGGAGTCCTTCGCCCTCTGTAACGCCTTGCGAAATATCTGCAGACTGCGGCTCGATCGCAGTCAGAACCGCGCAATTGTGGCCATCGAAGCCGCTCTCAGCGCTGTCGTAACCGATTTCGAGCGCGACGTTGCGCGCGAGATTTACGAAGTCGGGACGCGCGCGGCTGGTAATTTCACCCGCGAGCACGATGAGCCCGGTTTTGACAAGCGATTCGAGTGCGACTCGCGAACCGGCGTCTTCAGCCAGCAATGCGTCCAGTACGGCATCCGAAATCTGGTCGCACATCTTGTCAGGATGGCCTTCGGAGACTGACTCCGATGTAAACAGGAAGTCCTTAAGCGGCATGCGCAATGGCTCCTTGAGCGCCCGGGCAGAATCTTGTTCCCGTCAAAGGCGAAAAGAATGAAGACAATGGGGAGAGAGATTCAATTGATTCTACTAGGGTTATTAAGCAGCGCAAACGATACCTGATGGGGGTTCTGAGCGCTGTTTTTGGTTGCCGATCTACATAACCGACCGGTCAGGCCGAATCAAGGCGGGTCGTAATGGCATTCAAACTGCCGTTAAATCACTCTTCGCCGAATCGCTGCTCGAACAGCGTTTGAATCGCTTTGAGCGCCTCGCGCGAATCTGCTCCCTCGGCTCGGAGCTTAAGCTTCACCCCTTGCTCGGCGCCGAGCATTATCAGTCCGGTGACGCTCTTGGCGCTGACCTGATTCTTCCCGCGGGCGATCGTTATCTGGCTCGCAAACCGGGCCGCTGTCTGCGCCAGAGTCGACGCAGCCCGAAGATGCAACCCCAGCCGATTTTTGATCTCTACCGTCGCCTCCGCCACACTCACGCTGTCCACCATACGGACAAGGGAGTCGCGGGTAAACCAAGAGCAGATTCAGACGAGTCCCTCGCCCGCTCCTTTGCGGGAGAGGGCAAGCGGCGCGGCTCTTGAGTCTTTTTTCAAGAACCGTGACGCGAGGGTGAGGGTGCTGATGCGCGGTTCACAGCGCCTTGCAGATTTCTTCCGAGACTCATCCGCCGTTGCGTGAAGCGGCCCGCGGCGTCGATTCGGCGCGCTGATGTTCGCCGGAGATCTCCGCGAGGAACAAATCGCGCAGCCGCTCCTCGACAAAGCGATCGCGCGTGCTGCCTTCGCGCCTGCGCCATGCAGTCTGCTTGATGACGGCCTTGGCCATGTTGCGATGGCCCCCCGCGCTGCCGATATCGCCGAACAGATTCTTGACCGCCTCGCCGGCGTTGTCGCCGCTCATCCCGTAGTTGCGCACGGCGATCACCAGGTCGCGTCCCAGTTTGCCCGCAACCGCGACCCATTCGACGCCTTCGAATTGCATGCAGAAATCCGCAACCTGCACGATGATGTCGTCGCGCACCACCGGTCCCAGGTTGAGCACCGCGAGTCCGTCGACGACTTCCAGCCGCGCCAGCGCCCGCGAGAGAATTTTCGCGAACTCGGCGGGAAGTTCGGGCCGCTCGATCTGCTGAAGCATGTTGTAGTTGGCGAGCGGGTACAGCGTGACAAACGCCTGCAAGTCGTCGTCTGTCACGCGGCGCGAAAGCGCCAGCGTGTCGCTGCGAATTCCGTAGAGCAGGGCGGTAGCGAGCCGCTCGCTGATATGTTCGTCCGCCGAGATCAGGTACTCGGTCATTATGGTCGCGGTCGCACCGTACCGGGTGCGCACGTCCTCGAACGGTGCGTCACTGGCCGTATAGTTCGGATGATGGTCGATCACGATATCGGACCTTGGCAGCTTTTCGCCGAAGTATGGCGGCTGCACATCGACCATCGCGATCTTGTCGTACTCCGCGAGTTTCTCGGTCGAAGCCGGCACGATGTCGATTTCCAGCAGATGCACCATCGTGCGGTTTTCCGGCCGTGTCACCGGCTTGAAGCTGAAAAAGGGCGTGGTCTGCTTGTTGCGGCCGAGCAGCGTCCGCAACGCCATCGCGCTCGCCATCGCGTCCGGATCGGGATCATCCTGCAGCACGATCGCAACGCGATCGCCCTCGCTGACCATCGAGCGCAGCTGCCTGATTTTTTGTTTGGTAAGTGACTCGTCCATTGAGATAGAAAATCGCCGCTCAGCGAGCCCACGCCGGAACGTAACGGCGCGGGCCGCGGGCAGCCGCGGATCGTTTAGAGAACGCGCGATGTTGTAGATGGGTAGTAGCGCCCGGGCTGGGCTCCATGCGAATCGGGAGTTACCACAGCATCAAGCCGCGAAGCAATGATATACAATGGCACCACGTATGGAGCATCAGGATTCTTCATCTCCGGGCAACAAATGCGTGCTCTGCCGCAGGCCCATCACCGAATGGCTTTTGCGAATAAATGTCGAAGATAGCGCGGGTTTTCGCCAGGAGGCCTTTATCTGCGCGAACTGCGCCGTTAAGCTGCGTCTTGCTTCCTCGAGGAACCGCGATTTGCAGATCGATCCCTGGATTCATGACGCGATCGCACGCGTACTTCGCGGCGGCGAAGACGAGGAATGACCATCGATGGCGTCCGGCGCGCAATCTGCTGAGAAAATGCCCACCAGCGGCGATGCATGGCCGCGCGAGGAAGCGCTGCGCGTCAGGGATCGCGTTCGCGACTATCCGCCTGAGCGCGCGGTAATTTTCGAAAGCGGGTTCGGACCCTCGGGCCTGCCCCATCTCGGCACCATGTGCGAAGTGCTGCGTCCCGCCTACGTGCGCGAAGCGTTCCATGCCCTCGAACCCAGGCGCGCATCCCAGCTTGTCGTGTTCATCGACGACCTTGATGGGCTCCGCAAGGTGCCGGAGAACGTGCCGCGGCGCGAGGAGATCGAACGCCATCTCGGCGAGCCTGTCTCGCGCATCCCCGATCCGTTCTTGTGTCACCAGAGCTTCGCCGAACACATGATCGGATTGCTCATCGAGTTTCTGAAACCGGTCCAGGTCGAATACGATTTGATCTTCTCTTCGCAGTCGTACCAGAGCGGCCGATTCGACGAAGGCTTGCGCCGCATCCTGGCCAAGCACCAGGAAATCATCGCGATTGTCACGCCGACGCTGCGTGAGGAAAATCGCCCCGGATGGTCGCCGCTGATGCCGCTCTGTCGGCAATGCGGAAAGATGATCGAGCGGACGGTGACCGCGTACCATCCTGACCGCGGAAGCATCGAATTTGTCTGTGAGCGCGCCGCGGCCGAGACCCGCGGATGCGGCTGGCGCGGCGAGCAGAGCGTGCTTGGTGGAGGCGCCAAGGCGCAATGGAAGGTCGATTGGGCACTCAGGTGGTTCGCGCTCGGTGTCGACTACGAACTTTACGGCAAGGACCTGACCCCTTCGGCGCAGCTCTCGGGACAGATTTTGCGCGTTCTGGGCGGGCGTCCGCCGCTGGGCTTTCCGTTCGAGATGTTCCTCGACGACGAGGGCCACAAGGTCTCCAAGTCGGTCGGCCGGGGCGTGACAGTCGAGCAATGGCAGCGCTATGCGCCAATCGAGGTGCTGAAGTATTTCCTGCTCACCAATCCGCGCCGCGCGCGCAAGCTCTTCCTCGCGACCATTCCGCAATATGTCGATGAATACCTCGATGCGCTCCGCGAATACGCCGCCGCTCCCAACAACGAAGCGCGGCAGAATTCGCCGCTGGTGTTCGTGTTGCAGAGCGACAGCCCGCGCCAGTTCGATTCGCAGTTGACGTTCGCGATGATGATGAATCTGGTTCCCGCCGTCGGCGCGCTGGACCGCGACTACCTGTGGCGGTACCTCCAGCAATACGATCCGGCGATCGATAACGACGAAGACACCAGGTCGCTGGCGCTGACCCTGCTGCAATGTGCGACGAACTTTTACCGGGACTTCATCGAGCCGACCAAGAAGCCATACGCGCCAACCGAAGCGGAGCGCGCGCAATTGAAAAAACTCTCGGAGTGGCTGGCGGGCAACCCGGAAGCCACGGCCGAGGACATCGAAAAGAAGATCTATGATCTTGGCCGCGAGCACTACGAGAAGCCGGGAAAGATTTTTCCGCTGCTGTACCACACGATCCTTGGACAGGAACGTGGGCCGCGGCTGGGCACGTTCATCAGGCTAGCGACGCCCGCGCGCATCGTGGATCTGCTGAATACTGCGATAGCCTGCGGCCAATAAAGAATCGAGAATCCGCAGATTTCCAGACAGATTTTCTGAATCCGTGAAATCCGCGCAATCTGCGGATTCTGTTTCTTCGGATGCGCAGTTGGTAGATCGATCATATGACGCTTGCTCGGGCACTTTTGCTGGCCGCGGTTCTGTTGTTTCAGAGCGCGCCTGCGCTTGCAGGTTCGGTTCATGCGGCGCTCGAGGGCGACTCCGAATTGAACAGCCAGGCGACGGGTGGCGGCGCGGCGTCCGCGCAACCCGTGTGCGCGACCGCCAGGTTCGAGGAATGCTCGTCCTGCAAGAATCTCGTCGTCACCAACGACTCCGACTCGCCGGCAAAAGTTCAGACGGAAATTTCCGGGCCTGGGTTTTCCAACAGAGGTGGCATGAACGCATTCGGATCTTTAGACAGCAGCGGACATCGTGGGCATAGCGGATGCGATGGCGAACTGGCTCCTGGAGAGCACTGCTGGGACAGTATCCAATTCTGCCCGGAACAATCTGGAACGAGCACTGGCCAGGTTAAGGTGACGATCGGCGACTCGCCGAATCAGCAGACCTCGACCTTCGACCTGCAGGGGACTGCTGTCTACGGTTCCGAACTGGAAGCGGCCGATAAGGTCAGACAAAACCATCTCGCGGAACTGATGAAAATTCCCCACGTCGCCAAGGTGGAACTCGACCGATCTGGCACCGACATACTCATCGACGTCGAGGTCGATGGAGACGCGGACGCCGGCAGTTCTAACACGTCGGCCGATGCGCAGAACGATCAAAATGATCAAGAGGAAGATACCGACGAGACCGCACACAACATCGAATCGGTGCGGCGCGCGCTACTTCCGAAAATCGACGGCTACGAAGTCGAAGTCACGGAGTACGAAGACGCCGGCCCCCGCCATTAGAGGGACGGTCCAAAACAAGAACAAGCAATCCGCAGATTACACAGATTTCCAGACAGATTTTCTGAATCCGTGGAATCTGTGAAATCTGTGGATTTCTTTTTCCTAAACGAACTCAGCAAAAACTGAATCGGCCAGCTCGAGGCCGCGGTCGCTCAAGAAGATGCGGCCACGGTCGCGTATCAGCAGGCCGCCCTCGATCAGCGGAAGTGCACGGGCGCCGAGGACCTCGTCGAAATCGCGGCCCAGCCGCGCGCGGAAATCGTCGAGGGCGAACCCGTCGCGCAACCGCAGATTGAGAAACACGAACTCGCTCGCCCCCGTCGCCGCGTCGATTTCCTCGGCTCCTGATTCCGCTAGTCCCGCAGCGCGCGCCATCTCGATGTAGCGCGCGGGATTCCGTTCGTTCCACCATCGCCGGCCGTATCTCCCACCCCGCTCGCGTTCGCTCGCTGGTGCGAGCCCGAAGCTATGCGCCCCGGCGCCGACTCCGAGGTATGTGTGGGCGCGCCAATAAGTCAGGTTGTGACGCGCCTCGCTCCCAGGCCGCGCATAGTTGGAAATTTCGTACATCGCATAGCCGCGCCGCGGCAGTTCCTCGCGCACCGCCGCGTACATCGCGGCCTGCTCGTCATTGGCCAGCGGCTTGATGCGCCCGCGCTTCATGTCGGTGAAGAACGCGGTACCTTCCTCGAAGGTGAGGTTGTATGCCGAGATATGGTCGGAGCCGAGCGCGGCGGCCTCGCCGATATCGCGGATGACGTCTTCGGTGGTCTGGCCCGGCACCGCAAAAATCAAGTCGAGGTTCAGCCGATCGAAGCCCGCGCGATGCGCCAGCGTCGCGGCTTCACGCGTCTGTGCCGCATCGTGGATTCGTCCCAGGAATTTCAGCGTCTGGTTGTTGAACGATTGCGCACCGAAGCTGACGCGATTGATTCCCGCCGCGCGCATCCCGGCAAGCTTCTGCCCATCGACCGTGCCGGGATTTGCCTCCAGCGTGATCTCTGCATCGCTCTCGATTCCGAAGCGGCGATTGGCCGCGTCGAGGATCGCGCCGATCGATTCGGGAGCGAATAGCGACGGCGTGCCGCCGCCGAAGAAGATCGTCCGCAGAGATTCGCCTGCGAAGGGAACCTCGGATGAGCGCCGTTCGATCTCCGCGATGAGCGCGCGCGTGTAGTCCACCTCCGGCCATGCCGACGCCGCGTAGGAGTTGAAGTCGCAGTACGGGCACTTGGCCTGGCAGTAAGGAATATGGATGTAGAGCGAAAAGCTCACCCGCTTATCTTATGGCGACTCAGGCCAGAGAAGAAATCCGCGGATTTCACGGATTCAGAAATCTGCCTGCCCAATCTGCGAATTCTGCGGATTCTCTCTTCTGCTACAACAGCCGCAATTGCGTCGGTATACTCGGCTGAATGCCGGCAGAGAGCGCTACCACCCCGATCGCATCGGATGAGCCCCGCGCAGGGAAGCCGGATCTGAACCTGCGCCCGCCCGGCGGCAGCGCGGGCCTCGTCGCTTCGGGAATTCTGCTCAGCCGTATCGCGGGACTAATCCGCGAAAGCATCTTCGCGCACTTTTTCGGAATCTCCGCCGTTGCCGATGCGCTCAAAGCCGGCTTTCGCATTCCGAACATCCTGCTGAACCTGCTGGGCGAAGGCGTCCTCTCCGCATCCTTCATTCCCGTCTACAGCAAGATGCTCGGTGACGGCGATGAAGACGCGGACCTGCTCGCGTGGGCGGTCGGCGCGGTGCTCGCGCTGGCGGTCTCGATGCTGGTCGCGCTGGGCATCGCGTTCGCGCCTTATCTGATCGAAGTAATCGCCCCCGGCTTCGCGGCGGAGAAGCGCGAACTGACGATTCATATCGTCCGTGTGCTCTTCCCCGGCATCGGGTTGCTGGTGATGTCGATGTGGTGCCTCGGCGTGTTGAACAGCCACCATCGTTTTT
Organism: Binataceae bacterium (SeqCode); assembly: GCA_052146355.1. Taxonomy (GTDB): domain Bacteria; phylum Desulfobacterota; class Binatia; order Binatales; family Binataceae; genus JAFAHS01. The sequence goes on from JBKQNE010000266.1 coordinate 29,836, forward strand.
TCGCATCGTACGTGGCGCCGGTCTTCTGGAATCTCACCCTAATCGCAACGCTGCTTTTCCTTGGGCCGTATCGGACGCAGGATACGCTCGCGATTGACTATGCATGGGGCTCCGTCGCCGGCTCCGCGCTGATGGTGCTGGTGCAGCTTCCGCAAGTGCTTGCGTTGATGCGCCGTCGCCGGCTCCATTTCCGGCGCATTGTTTCGCCGCTGCGCACCGTGTTCAGCAACCTGGCGCCCGTGGTGGGCAGCAAAGGCGTCGCCCAGATCAGCGGCTATATCGACAATATACTGGCGAGCCTGCTTCCGACCGGCGCGGTCGCGGCGCTCGGTGCCGGGCAGATCTTTTATCTGCTGCCGGTGAGTTTGTTCGGGTTGTCGGTCGCGGCTTCGGAACTGCCCACGATGTCGCGCGCGTCCGGCACGGTCGAGGAAATCGGCGCGACGCTCAGGATGCGCCTCAATGCGGGGCTCCGCCAAATCGCATTTCTCATCATACCCTCGGCGGCGGCATTCATGTTTCTCGGCGACGTCATCGTCGCGCTCGTTTTTCAGTCAGGGCACTTCAGCCATGACGATGCGGTCTACGTATGGGCGGTGCTGGCTGGATCGAGCATCGGGATGCTCGCGACGACGATGGTCCAGCTTTACAACAACGCCTTCTACTCGCTGCTTGATACCCGTACTCCGCTGCGCTACGCGATCGTCCGCGTCACGCTGACGCTGATTCTCGGCTACCTATGCGCGATACCGCTTCCGCCCCTCATCGGAATAGCGCAGCGATGGGGCGTCGCCGGCCTGACTGCATCGGCCGGCGTCTCCGGCTGGGTCGAGTTCACGCTGCTGCGCTGGAAGCTCAATCAGCGCATCGGGCAGACCGGTTTGAAGCGCGGCTTCGTTGCGAAGCTATGGGCCATCGCGATAGGCGCGGCGGCGATCGCGTTCGCCTTCAAGCTTATGACAGCCGGTTACGGCCCGCGGCTCCAGGGACTGATCGTGTTGCCGATCTATGGCGTCATCTATCTGGGCATGGCGCGGACGCTCAAGATGCCGGAGTTCGACGCCTTCGTAGCAATGGTCCGCCGCCGCTTCACGCGATAGCCGGTAAAAGAATTGACCACGAAGAGCAGACAACGGAGCGTCTCGTCGCTCTTTCTGCCTTAGTGCCTTGGTGGTTAACTATTTTTCCTTCGAACTGTTCGAGCGCAGGCGTTCGATGGTCTTGCTTGTGCTGTGGCCGCTCAGCAGCGGGGCCAGCGCGACGCGGCCGCCGCGCGCTTCCACGAACGCCTGTCCATCGACGGTCTTGCCGCGCCAGTCTTCGCCCTTGATCAAAACGTCGGGCCGCACCGCCCGGATAATCCGCTCGGCGCGAGTTTCGTCGAACACCACCACATAGTTGACGCATTCCAGCGCCGCCACAATTCGCGCGCGCTCGGCAGCGGGGTAGATGGGCCGCGTCTTGCCCTTGAGCGCCTGCACGCTGCGATCGCTGTTCAAGCCCACCACCAGGCAGTCGGCCTGCGCCCGCGCAAAGTCGAGAATGTGAATATGGCCCGCGTGCAGCAGATCGAAACATCCGTTGGTGAACGAGATTCGCCGGCCGGCGCGCCGCTCGCGATCGAGTGCGACTTTCAGCTCCTCCGTCGAAACGATCTTGCCCCGGTAGCCGTCGCTGTCCGGCTTCAGCGCGAGCGCCAGGTCCTCGCGCGTTATCACCTCGGTGCCGACACGGCTGACCTCGATACTGGCGGCCACGTTGGCGATTCGCGCGGCCGACGAGAAGCCAAGCCCCGCGACCGAGAACAGGCCAAACACGCTCAGCACCACGTCGCCCGCTCCCGTGACATCGTAAACGTCGCGCGGGTTGGTCGCGATGTAAGTGTCGGCGCCGCCGCGCTCCGCAAGATACATCCCGTCGCGATCGAGCGTTATCAGGCACGCGGACAGGCCATGCTTGCGCACCATCAACTCCGCCGCGCGCCGCCACGCATCGCGGTCGATCAGCTTCATCCCGGTGGCCAGCTCGGTCTCGTAGCGATTAGGGGTTAGCGCGGTGGCTCCCTGGTAGATGGAGAAATCTTCCGTCAGGCGCGGATCGACTATCACCGGAATGCGCCGCCGCCGTGCCCCATCGATTACCGCGCGCAGCAGCGCGGGCGTCAGCAAGCCCTTGTTGATATCGGAAATCAGCACGCCGTCGACGCGCGCAAGCTCCTGGCGAAGCCGCGAGATCATCGCGCGTTCCTGCGCGGTGCTCAGCGGCGACGGATCTTCTTCGTCCACCCGCAGCAGTTGCTGCGTGCCGCGATTTGCCGCCTGCACCGAACCGAGCATCCGCTCTTTCATGATCGTCGGACGGTCGGCGTCGGCGATTACTGAACGGGTCCTGACTCCCATCCCGCCCAGGATTTCGCGAATCATCGCGCCGCTGCGGTCGCGGCCAACGATGCTCAACACTGAAACGTCGGCACCGAGCGCGCGCAGATTTGCCGCCACGAAGCCCGCATTACCGAGTTTCTCTTCGCGGCGTTCGACCCTGAGAATCGGGATAGGAGCTTCCGGCGAGATCCGGGCGACGTCGCCCCAAAGATAGCGATCCAGAATTACCTCGCCTACCACCAGCACTCGCAAGGGCGGGACCTTCGGCAGTTGAAGACCGCTCGGGGCAGATTTCGTGGATGAACGTCGCATGATGGCGGATGATACGGGATACGCGCCCAATGCTTAAAGGCTGGCGGGCCTCCCGCCCGAACGTAGACTCGAATTCAAGCTGGCATATGCGAATCGAAATCAGCCACCCAAAGATATTCTCGTCGCTATGACCACCCAAGGCTGCCAATTGAATCCGCGGGGTTCTCGATTGCGTAATTTAATGTGAAGAGACCGAATGCAGCTGGCAGCGCTCTCGTCTAACGACCATCATGCGCCTGCGGGGTTGGGAGAGGCGCGCTTGCTACAGATAAATAAACGATGTTAAGTTCTATTTTAGCATCATTAAAGTTAAAATTGCTGCCATCTTGATATGAAAAAGAAAGCGACTTGGAGAACTATATGAACGTCCGCGTGTTCAAGCCCTCGCCATTTTTTCGCAGGCGAGGACTGTCGCGCATCTATGCAGTCTGGTTCGCCATGGTCGCGATGGTCGCCTTTGCGAGCGTGGCATCGGCCCAGACAATCCCGCTGCCGGACATCGTCGCTCCCGATGCGCTCAAACTGCCGAGCTACGGTGATGCGCCTTCGACCCAAACACTGCCGTTGCAAATATGGTTCAAGCCACGCAACCAGGCCAAGCTCAACGCGCTCCTGGCCGCGCAGCAGGATCCAAAATCGCCGCAGTATCACAAGTGGCTGACGCCCCAGGAATATACCAGGCGTTTCGGGCCCACTGATGCGGACTTCAACAAGGTCTCGCACTGGCTCAGCACTGAAGGATTCCAGGTGACCAGCGGGTCGCCCACTGAAGGCACGATCAAGTTCAACGGCAGCATCCTGACCATAAACCACGCGTTCAACACGCGCGTCACGAAGTTCTCCTCGGACGGCAAGAAATTTGGAAATATCACCGATCCGGAACTTCCGGCCGAATACGCGAGCCTCGTGGGCAACATCACGGGATTGAACAACCTGATGCGAATCGTACCGATGCATCCCGCGGTGCAGAACGGACTCGCCCAGAAGACGAGCACATCGTCGAGCGGACTCGCCAGCTCGCGCGATGAACCAGAGCAGCTCACGTTTTCGGAGGCTGCGGCGCCCGACGTCCTTGCGGGCAATTTTGAGAGCTTTGCGCCCTCGGACGCTTACACCTTTTACGACGAGACCCCCTTGTTGAACGCCGGAATAAAGGGAGCGACCGGCACCGATTGTATCGCGATCTACGGCGACTCCGATGTCACCAGCAACCCCCTGAACGCATTCACGAGTCAGTTCATGAACGGGACTGCGGTGAATTTGACCAGGGTTAATGCCGATGGCGCGACCGAGGGGACATTCAGCGGCGACGAGATAGAAGCGCTGCTGGACATCGAATGGAGCCACGCGATCGCGCCGAGCGCTCAGATTTACCTCTATCTCGATCAGGATATCGGCGATGCGGTAAGCCACGTGGCCACCGACAATAAGTGCGGAACCGTTAACATCAGCTTCGGCATCTGCGGCGCGCAGAACAGTTATTACACTGGGACGTTGGACCCCATATTTTCCAAAGCCGCTTCGCAGGGAATCTCCATCTTTATCTCCGCGGGAGACAGCGGCGCCGATGCCTGCGGACTCGGAACTGCCAATGTCAGCGAAATGTCGGCAGACACCAATGTCGTGTCCGTAGGCGGGACTCAATTCAACCCGGACTACAACGGAAGCGGCAACGACGTGGGCTTCGTCGCGGAATCGGTATAGAACGATGATAGTGGTGCGACGGGAGGCGGCGTAAGCCAGGTCTTCAGCAAGCCCATCTTTCAAGAAGGTGTGCCAGGCGTGCCCGCCGGGAACTTCCGTTCAGTGCCGGACGTAGCGATGATGGCGAGCCCCAATTCGCCGGGTGTTCTCATCTACAATGACGGGAACTGCGGTGGCGGCGGAGCTTGCGGGACCAACGTCGCAAGCTTGACGCAGATCGGCGGTACGAGTCTCTCAGCCCCTGTGTGGTCGGGAATTTCCAAGCTGGTCATGCAGGAAAACGGCGGCACGCGCATCGGCAATCCCGATTCCAGAATCTATTCGCTGGCGAATTCCGGTCAGTCGGGCAATGGCTTTCGCGACGTAACAACCGGAAACAACAGCGTGGGGCATGTCACCGGATACAGCGCGGCGCCTGGCTACGACGCCGTAAGCGGCTGGGGCACGGTCGACATGAATACGTTCGTCACCGCATTTGCATCGTCAACTTCCGGACCAACGCCAACCGCGACGCCGACGTCGTCATCGAGCGCGACTCCGACGCCTACGCCCGCTCCCACGCCAACGTCGGCTCCCACGCACACAGCCACGCCCGCTCCGACGCGCACGGCTACTCCGACGCCAACCGCCACACCTACCCCAACGGTGCCGGCGGCGTTGACTGTCTCACCGGGATTGGTGAACTTCGGCAACGTGAAAGTCGGCGCTGTGAAACAGAAAACAGTTACTCTGATCATAGGGCGCCGAAGGGCGGCTCGACCATAACGTTGCAGACGGCGAGTCTCCCTTCGGGCACCGAGTTCTTCTTTAACGGCAGCTCGTGCAACGGATCACTCGGACCTAAGCAGAAGTGCACGGTCAGAGTAGGGTTTGCACCGACCATGCCGGGTTCGCAGTCCGCGCCGGCGACGATTAGCGACAACGCCAGCAACGGTCCACAGACATTTGGAGTCGTGGGCGTTGGAGTAGCGCGCAACACCCGAAGATGACACCGGAGACCAGCCGAATCGAAAGCCGGCCGAAGGATTCAGTTCGCGGGGCCGGGGTCAGGTGGAATTTCGGCTGCCGCGCTGCGATCCTAGGCGGCACAACCACGCGCGTTACGGTTCTTGAAATCGGAATCGGCACCGCGCGATCTTTGGGCAAGCACCTGGCAGGCCATGTCGAACGGGCGGATGGGTAAAGGCAAAATCGATGCGCATACGCTTCTTGAGTCGAAGAAAGGCGATCAGGAGAACTCGATGAACATACCTGTGACCAGGTCCTTGCGATCCGTCCATCGGCGAGGGCTGCCTGTCCACGCTATCTGGTTCGCACTGGTCGCGATGGTCGCCTTTGCGGGCGGAGCGTCGGCCCAGGCCATTCCTCTGAGCGGCACGGTATCGCCAGACGCGCTCAAACTGCCCACCTTTGGCGAGGCGCCCTCGACCCAGACGCTGCCGCTGCAAATCTGGTTCAAGCCGCGCAACCAGGCCAAGCTAAACGCACTGCTCGCCGCGCAGCAAAATCCAAAGTCGCCGCAATATCACAAGTGGCTGACACCGCAGGAATACACCAACCGTTTCGGCCCGACCGAAGCGGATTTCAACAAGGTTTCGCACTGGCTGACCACAGAAGGATTCCAGGTGACCAGCGGCTCGCCCTCCACAGGCGCAATCAAATTCAGCGGCAGCGTCTTGACGGTCAGTCGGGCGTTCAACACCCGCATCACGAAGTTCTCCGCGGACGGCAAGAAATTCGGAAATATTACCGATCCGGAACTTCCGGCCGAGTACACAAGCCTCATCGGCAACATCACCGGCTTGAACAACCTCATACGCATCGTGCCACTTCACCCAGCCCCTCTGACGGCACCGAGGCTTGGGATGGGTACGCTGTCGAGCGGACTCGAAGGCCTTGGCCTGCGCAGCGAGCCCGAGCAGCTGGCATTTTCGCCCGCTGCGGAAGCGCCGCAGTATAACGGCGGAACACTTGGAGATCACTTTGCGCCGGCGGACGCATACACCTTTTACGACGAGACGCCTCTCATCAACGGCGGAATAACCGGCTCAACCGGCAGCGATTGCATCGCGATCTACGCCGAGTCCGACGTGTTTAACAACATCCTGACCGCATTCACGAATCAGTTCATGAGCGGGAACGCGGTGAATCTGACAAGAGTGAATGTTGACGGCGCGACGGAGGGGACGTACAACGGCGGCGAAACGGAGGCTTTGCTCGATATTGAGTGGGCGCACTCAATCGCTCCCAGCACGCCTATCTCCTTATATTTGGATAATTCCGGTGACGCGATAGTGGACGCTGTCAATCAGGCTGTGACCGACAATAAATGCGGCACGATCAACATCAGCTTCAGCATCTGCGGCGCCGACAGTGGCTATTACCTGTCGACGGAAGCTCCCATATTTTCGAAGGCCGCTTCGCAGGGGATCTCAATATTTGTCTCCGCGGCCGATAAGGGAGCTGATACCTGCGACCTGGGAACGCCGAATGTGAACGAAATGTCAGCGGACCCCAGTGCGGTCTCTGTGGGCGGAACCGGCTTCACGCCTGATTTCAATGGAAGCGGCAATGATGTTGGCTTCGTGGCGGAGTCAACCTGGAACGATTCGAATCTCGGGGGCGGTGCGACCGGCGGCGGCGTAAGCCAGGTGTTCTCCAAGCCTGGCTTTCAAGACGTGTCAGGCGGTCCGAGCGGCACGATGCGAACCGTTCCCGACATCGCCATGATCGCGAGTCCCAACCTCCCTGGCGTCTTCATCTACGATGACAGCGACTGCATTGGCGGTTCAGGATGCGGCAGTGATGCCCCGACTCTCACGATTGTTGGAGGGACGAGTCTCTCAGCGCCCATCTGGTCTGGAATCTCGAAGCTGATCATGCAGAAGAACGGCGGTACGCGCATCGGAGATCCGGACACCAAGATCTACACACTTGCCAGTTCCAGCCAATCAGGCAATGGGTTTCGCGACGTAACAACCGGAAACAACACTTTCGACGCGGGTGCGGGCCTCGTCACCGGATACAATGCGACCGTCGGTTACGATGAGGTGACCGGCTGGGGCACCGTCGACATGAATACGTTCGTCACTGCGTTCGCAGCATCAACTGCTGGACCAACGCCAACTGCGACGCCGACCTCGTCATCAAGCGCGACTCCAACGGTTACGCCGACTGCGACCCGCACTGCCACGCCGACTGCGACCCCCACTCCGACTCCGACCGCCACGCCGACTCCTAAAGTGTCGGCGGCGCTCAGCGTTTCTCCGGGCACGGTGAATTTCGGCAACGTGAAGGTCGGTGCTCAGAAGATAAAAACACTTGTCCTGACCAACACTTCGGCCAAAAAGGGCGGCACGACCATCACGCTGCAGAATACGTTTGCAAAATTGACCTCAGGCAGCCCCCCGTTTGGCTTCACCGGCACTTCGTGCGGCCCGACCTTGGTGCCGAAGCAGAAATGCTTGCTCCTAGTTGGTTTCTTGCCGACCGCCGCCGGCTCACAATCCGCGAGCGGGACCATCTTCGACAACGCGAGCAACAGTCCGCAGGGCTTTACCGCGGTGGGCAACGGAGTCGCGCCGAAAACCAGGAGATGATGCTCGAGGGTTGCGGCGGAAAGGCGGGTGTTTGAGTATTAACGCCCCCGGATCCTCGCCATCCGGCCAACCTGGAAACGCCAAATTCGCTCGGATTCCCGGGCCGAGCCTTGACTCTCCGTTGTCCGAGGTGCTTGTTGACGGTGGGCATTCGCGTGCTTGACGCGAAGGAGGCTATCAGGCTTGGTCTCAGACAGGCGTCTCGGCTTTCGAAACAGAGTGAAGGAAACCCCGTCGCCGCAGTCGGGGAACACCTTCAAGCACACGCTTCACGTCCTCGCCGTAATTCTTCTGGCAGGTCTGTTCTTCGCCGGGTTGGTCGTGGCGCAATCGTCCGCGCCCCTCGCAATCGCGGCCAAGGCTACAAAGACCCCTAAGCCGACCAAGACGCCGAAACCAACCAAAACACCCAAACCGACTAAATCCCCTAAGCCGACCAAGTCACCCAAACCGACCAAAACACCGAAACCAACCAAGAGCCCTAAACCGACCAAAACGCCCAAATCGACACCGACCAAGGTGCCGACCGCTACGCCGACGCCGACCGAGACTGCGACCCCCACGCCGACCCAAACCGCGACCCCCACGGCGACGGCAACCGTTACCGCGCAGGAGCAGTGTATTTTCAACAGCACCTGTGCCGATGTCACTGCCGCGTATGGTCAAGTAAGCGCCGGTGTGCATACCAACCAACAATTCTGGGCGACCGCCCAGCAGGGACTATCCACGGATCTGCAGTCGTGCGGATTGAGTCTGGCTAATGCTGAAGCCGCAGCCGGCGCAACGTTGCAGCAGGTCGTGGCAGGCAATTTCTCGATCGCTGCGTGCACTGGCAGCAGCCAGGCGCACGCAAGAACAGCAGTGTATTTTCAACAGCACGTGCGCCGATGTCACCGCCGCGTACGGTCAAATTGCTGCCGGTGTGCACACCAACCAACAATTCTGGGCGACTGCCCAGCAGGGACTATCCGCGGATTTGCAGGCGTGCGGCTTGAGTCCGGCTAGTGCCGAAGCCGACGTTGGCGCGACGTTTCAGCAGGTTCTGAATGGCACCTTCTCGATCGCGGCGTGCACCGGCACCAGCCAGGCGAGCGCACAAGAACAGCAGTGTATTTTCAACAGCACTTGTGCCGATGTCACTGCCGCGTTCGGTCAAATTGCTGCCGGTGTGCCCACCAACCAACAATTCTGGGCGAACGCCGAGCAGGGACTATCCGCGGACTTGCAAACGTGCGGCCTCAGTCCGGCTAGTGCCGAAGCCACGGTTGGAGCGACGATTCAACAGGTCCTCACAGGCACCTTCTCGATCGCCGCGTGCACGGAATCGTCTTCGATGTCGCGAATCCGCAGATTTCACAGATAGTCGGCAGATTTTCCCGATTAGGCTCCATGCATCGGCTCCATGGTTCTTAGGCTGGCACCCTCTTGGACAGAAGGGCCGATTAAGCGCGCTCAAGGGAGCGCGCGATCCATATGAGCATTCGGGGATACTTGATATGGTTGCCAGCCTTCGCGTTCTCTCTCGCCATCAACGCGCCAATCGCATCCGCACAGACCGTTCAGCTTCACGGCACCGTCTCTCCCGATGCGCTCAAGCTTCCCACCTTTGGCGATGTTCCGGCTGAAACCGTGATGCGCCTGGAAATATGGTTCAAGCACCGCGACCAGGCGGCGTTGAACGAATTGCTCTCGGCCCAGCAGAACCCGCAGTCGCCGGAATATCACAAGTGGTTGTCACCCCAGGACTACGCGCGCCGCTTCGGGCCTGCGGATGCGGACTTCAACCAGGTCTCGCAGTGGCTCACCGCGCAAGGATTTCAGGTAACGGGCGGCGCGGCGTCAGAAGGCGTCATCAAATTCAGCGGCAGCGCTCAGATGATCGGACGTGTATTCAATACGCGGATCGTAAAATTCTCGCCCGACGGCAGCAAGTTCGGCAACGTTGATGATCCGGAAATTCCCACCGCGTTTGCCGACCTCATCGGCAGCATCACCGGATTAAACAACCTGGCCCGCATAGTGCCACTCCATCGCGCGCCGATGGCTCTGCCAACCGGCAGGTGATCGCACAGAGTCCCTAGCGGAACGAAAAGACACCGACGGGACCCATCCGACTCGACGACTCGCTCAGGGCAGGCTCTGGCGCCACCCGAAATTGGGACAATCCACAGATTTCGCAAAGTTCACGGATCAAGAATCTTGCTCGAACTTGGAGCCTGCTTTGAGGAGTGGCGGCGACGAGCGTGTAACCTGCGGATTCTCTTTTACGTCAGATCGAGAAGCCGCCGTCGGCGTTGCGGGGAGAACAGCCTTGGTTCGAATAGGTGCCCTAGCGTCGGGAGTCTGCTTTCTAGTCGTATGCTGCCTAAGTCGGGTGCATATAGCCCGCGCGGACGAGACCGACACGATTAGTTGGTCGGGAAGCCGCGGCGGCGAGGAGCAAATCTTCGAGCACGTTCCGCCTGTGTCTCGAATTAGCTGGTCGCCTGACGCAAAGAGCTTGGTTCTAGTCACCACCGACGGCAGCCTTTGGATTGTTAAATCGCAGGACCCGACGGACGCGAAGCGCCTGACGGGACCGATCAAATCAGTAGGGACGGTTCAGTGGTCCCCTGATGGGCGGAGGCTGATAGTTGAAGGCGAGCGGCCGGACGACAAGGCGCAGGCTGATTACTTGTGGGCTACGCTCTGGCTAGTAGATCCAGACGGCAAGTTTGCGCAGAAGGATCTGCTACCGCCGGGCTCTCCGTTTCAAACTCCGGGCCGCCGCTGGATTCAGGACGCCAGCTGGTTGGACGACAGTCGAGTCTATTTCTCGATGCATTGTGGTACCGGATGCGTCGGCCACTACAGCGTCAGCGTAAGAGACGGCAGTTACGAGACCTTTTGTATCGGCACGGGCCAGTTCGCTTGGGCGCCAAATCGTAAGATCGCGGTGACTGAAAACTACGGCAGCGGGCCGGATCCGCACGGCCTTGGGCTCGTGGCAGTACAGAGTGGGGTGGCCCTTCTCACAGGCTCAACGCCGTTTCAATACGATCGAGTATGCAAATCCGTTTTCAGCGGAGGACCGAGAACCGACGATCCGGGAGAATTCCCTGAGTTCATCACCTGGCTTCCAGATAGCCGCAGGGTTCTCTATTCCAACTTTAAAGACAACTCGTTGCGTCTGTGGGACACCGAAACCGGCCAGCGGACCACATTGATCGTAGGGCACGGTCCTTAGTGGATCCAGAGCACCTGCCCAGTGTCCAGGTGCCATTAGAATCCGGTCCTCGGTGGTACAGGCTTTAGCCGGTGTCTTTCGCTCCGATTTAGAGTTGTCTGCATTGGTCTGAATCGGCGCAATCTGCGGATTTCTGGGACTCTTTCTTATCTGATAGCGAAGCCGCCGTCGGCGTAGATTATCGCGCCGGTCACGAAGTCCGATGCGTGCGAGGCGAGGAATACCGCCGCGCCCGCCATCTCCTCAGGCTCGCCGAACCGGCCCGCGGGCGTGCGCGTGATGATCTCGTTGTAGAAGGGACCCGACTGCGCCGGAGCCGTCATATCGGTTTTGATCCATCCGGGGACGATCGCATTGACCTGGATATTGTGGCGCGCGAACTCTATCGCCATCGTCTTGGTCATCTGCACCAGGCCGCCCTTGGCCACCGAGTAGGAAATCACCCCCGCGCCGCCGAAGCGCGAATACTCACTGGCGATATTGATGATCTTGCCCCGCTTATGCGTCGCCATCGAGCGCGCGGCGATTTGCGCCAGAAAAAAGCACGAATTCATATTGGTCTCGATCACGCGGTCCCACGATTCGGCGTCATGTTTCATCGCGCTTTTCTGAATCGAAATTCCGGCGTTGTTGACGAGGATGGAGACCACCCCGAGCGTGCGCTCGACTTCCGCCATCGCGGGCTCCGGGTCCGCGCGTTTGGTCACATCGAGCGGCACCGCGATCGCTTTCACGTCGAACTTCTCCAGCTCGGCAACCACCGCGCGATTCTTTTCCGCGTTGCGGGCCAGGATTGCTACCGCCGCACCGGCTTCGGCAAGCCCGAGCGCAATTCCACGCCCGATACCCCCATTGCCGCCGGTCACCACGGCGATGTTCCCGGCCAAATCAAACATCTTCGGTGCAGCCATTTAGTCCTCCGGAAAGAATCCGCAGATTACGCAGATTTCACGGATTAAGCACCTTCACCGGTTACGGGCTGATTGAGCGTCCGGTTTGAAAACCATCGCGACGCGCGGCAAAAGGGATTCCTCGCGCGCCAGCCACGCGCGGGAATGACAAATGTGGTGCGCGGGGGCACGCGCAGGAAAGACAAAATGCCCGCTATCTGATGAAAAATCCGCCGTCGACGATTATGTCGGCACCGGTCACAAAGTTCGATGCTTGCGAAGACAGGAACACCGCCGCTCCCGCCATCTCGTCCGGCTCCGCGAAGCGGCCGGCGGGCGTGCGCGTGATCATCTCCTGCTTCACGGCGGCGTATTGCGGATCGTTGCGAATCCAGTCGGTCATGTCGGTGTTGGTCCATCCCGGCGCGAGCGAGTTGACCTGAATATTGTGTGGCGCCAGTTCGATCGCGAGGCATCGCGTGAGCTGGAGCATGCCTCCTTTGCTGACCGCGTAAGACGGAAAGATGGGCGTGCCCATGTATCCGCCGATGCTCGCGACGTTGATAATCTTTCCGGCGCGCCGCGGCACCATCGATTGCGCCGCGTACTTCGTCAGCAGAAAGCACGCGGTGAGATTGGTCTCGATCACCGAATCCCAATCATCGTCGCTGTGCTCGAGCGCGCTTTTCAAAATCGCGAACGCCGCGTTGTTCACCAGGATGTCGACCGGGCCCAATTCGCCCTCTACCGCCTCAAAAGCCGGCTTCAGATCCGCCCGCCGCGAGACATCGAGCTTCGCCGCGAGCGCGGGATTCCCAATCTTGCGCAGCTCCGCCAGCGTTTCGCGATTGCGCTCTTCGTTGCGTGCCAGCACCGCCACCTTGGCGCCGGCTTTAGCCAGGCCGATCGCGATTCCCCGCCCGATACCGCCGTTGCCGCCGGTCACGATCGCAACCTTGCCGCTGAGATCGAACATCCGTGTATCCGCCATCACCTGCCTCCGGAAATCCGCAGATTACGCAGATCCCGCAGATTAAGAAACTTCCGGAATCTGTGTTAATCTGCGCAATCTGCGGATTACGTCTGCGGGCGAGAAAGGATCATCCACCATGGGACTACGAACGGCTGAACAATATAAGGCATCGCTGCGCGACGGACGCGCGGTGTATTTTCGCGGCGAGAAGGTTCCCGATGTAACCGCGCATCCGGTGATCGGAATCGCCGTCGAGCACGCCTCGCTCGATTACCGGATGGCGGATGACCCGAAGTACCGCGAGCTGGCCGTCATCAAGGAAGGCTCCGACGAGTACAGCCGCTATTTTCATATCCCGAAGAACGGCGACGATCTCCTGAAGCGCAGCGCGCTCATCGCGGCTTCCACCCGCGAGGGCGCGACGCTGGTCGTGCTGATCAAGGAGATCGGCAGCGATGCGCTTCTGGCGCTGAACATAATCGGCGAGCGGATGGCCGCGGCGGGCAAGCCGGAATATCGCGAGCGCATCCGCAAGTTCCATCGCCATTGCCGCGACAATGACCTCGCGGTCGCGGTCGCGCAGACCGATGTGAAGGGCGATCGCGCGCTGGGCCCCACTCAGCAGGACCATCCGGACTACTACGTGCGAATCGTCGAGGAGCGGCCCGATGGAATCGTGGTGCGCGGCGCGAAGGTCCATACTTCCGTTTCCACCAACACCAACGAGATGATCGTGCTGCCGACGCGCGCGATGCGCGCCGAGGACAAGACATACGCGGTGGCGTTCGCGGTGCCGATGAACGCGCCGGGGCTGAAGATGATCGCAAGCCCGCACGGTTCGAGCCACAAGAACGCATTCGAGCATCCGATCAGCGCGCGGCACAAGATGATGGAGACGCTGACGATCTTCGACGACGTGTTCGTGCCGAAGGAGCGGGTGTTTTTGCAGGGAGAGATCGACTTTGCCGGCCTGCTCGCGCTGACTTTCGTGCGGTTCCATCGCTTCACCGCGGTCTCTTACAAGCTGCCGCTGCTGGAACTGCTGGCGGGCGCGGGTTTCGCAATCGCCGAGGCCAACGGCATCAGCCGCGCCGGGCATGTGCGCGACAAGCTGACGCATCTGGCGGCGTATCACACGACGGTGCGCGGACTTATCGAGCATGCGGCGCGCACTTGCACGCTCGAAGAGGGCATCGCGGTGCCGAACACCTTGCTCACCAACGTCGCCAAGTACCACTTCGCGCACAATTATCATCAGGGCGTGCAGATCGTGCAGGACCTCGCGGGCGGATTGCTGGTGACCGCTCCCGCCGAAGAAGATTTGAAGAGCGAGGCGACCCGCGAATACGTGCTCAAGTACATGGGCGGCGCGAAGGGCTTCGATGCGGAAAAACGGCTGCGCCTGTTGAACCTGATTAGCGACCTGACCTCGTCGGACTTCGGCGGCTACCAGGAAGTGCTTGCCGTACACGCAGAAGGCGGCTTCGAAGCAGAAAAGCTGCAGGCGTATCGGGAATACGATTTCAAAACCGTAGCTGAATACGCAAGAAAGCTCGCAGGAGTCTGAAAAAGAAATCCGCAGATTTCGCCGATTTCACGGATTGAAAGATCCGAAGCGGAGGAACGCAGACCCACAGCTTCCAGCCTGTGTCTTTTCGAATCCGTGAAATCTGCGAAATCTGCGGATTTCTGTTTACTTATCCGTTCGCAGCTCGACCGTGTTGCCGTCCGGGTCGAGAATCCAGAGCTGGCGGCCGGCGCCCATGTTCGCGGGAGCTTCGAGAAATTCGATGCCCATTTCCTTGAGGGCGCGCTTGGCTTCATCAAAGTCCGCGACGTCGAGCGCGATATGCGCGCCGAGTGGATCGGGTTTGCGGCCGCGATCTTCGCTTGAGATCAGATGAATCGCGTTGGGGCCGACGCCGTACCACACGCCGCCGAACGGGAAGTTCGGACGCGGCAGTTTCTTCAGCCCGAGCACGTTTTCGTAAAAGGCGGTCGCGCGCTCAGGATCGGTGATACGCACCGCACTATGGCTGAATCCGTTGATTTTGATCATTGTAGGGGTCTCCTCGTTGGGAATCGTTACATTGCGATCGACGCAGCACCCTCACCCGCGCGTCACGGCTCTTGAAAAAGAATCAAGAGCCGCGCCGCGCGACCTCTCCCGCAACTGAGCGGGCGAGGTGCATTCATCCTGCCTTGCTGCACTCTTAAGATCTCTCCTTCGCAACAAACGCCATGAATAAGCACAAACGAAAACGCCGCCCCTCGCCCGCTCAGTTGCGGGAGAGGGTAGGGTGAGGGTGCAGTTTTCCCGGTTCCTAATGCATCTCCGCGCCGCCTGCGACGTTTAGCGCCACGCCGGTGATATTTTCCGCCCTGCACAGATATACCACCGCGTCGCCGATATCGTCGGGCGTCTGCGGGCGGCGCAGGAACGTGTAGCGCGTCGCGTACTCATCGAATGCTGCCTCGCGATTTACGCCCAGCGCGGGCGCCACGAACGAGTCGAGCACGTCCGACCACATCGCGGTGTGCAGAAATCCCGGGCATACCGCGTTGACGCGGATATTCTCCGGTCCCAGCTCTTCCGCGAGCGATTGCGTGAATCCGACCACCGCGAATTTGCTGGTGCAGTATGCTGCCACGTTGCCATGCCCGGTCTTGCCCGCCACCGATGCGGTATTGACGATCGCGCCGCCGCCGCGCCTGCGCAGCGCCGGGATACACGCCTTCGAGCACAGGAACACGCCCTTCACGTTCACGTCCATCAAGCGATCCCACGTTTCTTCCGCGAACGACTCCACCGGCCCCACCGCGATGATGCCGGCGTTGTTGCACAGGATGTCGATTGCGCCGAGCGCCGACTCGGCCTCCGATGCCATCCGCTCGCAATCGCCCCACTTGGTGACGTCGGCGAGTATGGCAACGGCCCTGACCCCGCGGCTCTTCACTTCCTCCACCGTGCGATTCAGTTCCGTCTGTGCCGCGAGATTGTAGGTCAGGGTGCGATCCGCAGGATTACCGAGATCGACCAACGCGACGTTGACGCCCGCGTCTGCCAGCTTGAGCGCCATCCCGCGGCCGATCCCGCGCGCCGCACCGGTGACGATTGCGCATTTGCCATTCAGGTCCATCGCTCTGCCTCCGTCGGATCGCTATGTAGCACGGCAGGACGGGCAGAAGGCAAAGGCACGGAGAATCCGCAGATTACGCCGATTGCGCCGATTCACAGATTTTCTGGAATCTGCCTGACATCTGCAAATCTGCGGATTTCTGCTTCTTACTCGAAGGCGTTTTCGCCGGTTATGTCGCGTCCCAGGATCAGCGTGTGAACGTCAAAAGTGCCCTCGTACGTGTTGACCGTCTCGAGGTTAAGCATGTGACGGATCACCGGGTATTCGTTCACGATTCCGTTGGCGCCCAGCATGTCGCGCGCATCGCGCGCGATCTTGAGCGCTTCGTTCACGTTGTTGCGCTTGGCGAACGAGATATGTTCGGGACGGTACTTGCCTTCGTCCTTCAGATGCGCGAGGCGCAGGCAGATCATCTGTGCCTTCGTGATTTCGGTAAGCATCTTGACCAGCTTGTTCTGCACGAGCTGATAGCCGGCTAACGGCCGCGAGAACTGCTTGCGCGACTTGGTGTAGTCAAGCGCGCAGTTGTAGCAGCTGCGCGCGGCGCCGATCGCCCCCCACGCGATTCCGTAGCGGGCCTGCGTCAGGCATCCGAGCGGGCCCTTGAGTCCGAGCGCCTCCGGCAGATGCGCACTGGCGGGGATTCGCACGTCTTCGAGGATCAGCTCCGACGTAATCGATGCGCGCATCGAAAATTTTCCGTGGATGTCGCGGGTTGAAAATCCCGGCGTGCCCTTCTCGACTACGAACCCGGTGATTCCCTGGTCCACGCGCGCCCATACGACCGCGACGTCCGCGATCGATCCATTGGTGATCCACCGCTTGGTCCCGTTGAGAATCCATCCGTCGCCGTCCTTGCGCGCGCGCGTCTCCATCCCGCCCGGGTCCGACCCGTGGTCGGGTTCGGTCAGCCCGAAGCATCCGATCAGTTTGCCCTTGGCCATTTCGGGCAGGTAGCGCTTTTTCTGCTCCTCGGTTCCATTGGCATAAATCGCGTACATCGCAAGCGAGCTTTGCACCGAAGCGAAGGAGCGCAGTCCCGAGTCGCCCGCCTCGAGTTCCTGCATCATTAACCCATAGGCAACGTTGTTCATGCCGGCGCATCCGTAGCCCTTGAGATTAGCGCCGAACATACCGAGTTCCGCCATCTGGGGGATCAGGTCCACCGGAAACGTCTCATTGGCGAAATGGCGCTCGACGTGGGGAAGCACCTCGCGGCTCACGAAGCGCCGAACGGTGTCGCGAGTAGCGCGTTCTTCGGTGGTCAGCAGGTCATCCAGACGAAAGAAATCGAGATCTCTTAACAAATCCGCCATGTTACGCTCCGTATGCTGTTTTGCCAGAATATTGCAGGGTTTTACTGGAGAAATCAGCGCTCGCCAATATCGCTCGAAGATCGGTTCTGACTGGTTTCTTTTATTTGACCTATACGATGCCCTTGACCCGCGTTTGCGCTTTCCGCAGGGTAATTACTGTGTCGGTCGAAGTTTAACCGCGCTACTGGTTGCCTCACTTTTGAGCATCACGTAGGCTAATGCGAGAAATCAGTAATTAGTAAACTCGTATGCATATTGAAACGCTGAAGGTCTTCTGCGACATAATCGAAAGTGGAAGCTTCTCTTATGCCGCCTCACAAAACTTTGTAACCCAATCGGCGGTCAGCCAACAGGTCAGAAGCCTGGAGGAAAAATACGATTGCCGATTGATAGAACGCGGGCGGGCCGGAGTCAAACCAACCCCCGCGGGACAAATTCTCTACACTTCCAGTAAGGAAATTGTGCGCCGGTTCATGGAACTCGAGAACCGGCTGCGTGAGATCGGCTCGGTGGTCGCGGGCTCGATTCGCGTCGGCACCGTTTACAGCGTCGGGCTTCACGAGCTGCCGCCGTATTTGACCGAGTTCCTGCGCAACTATCCGGCGGTCAACGTCCATCTGGAATATCTGCGTTCCAACAAAATCTACGAAGACCTGGTCGAGGGCAAGATCGATCTGGGCGTAGTCGCATATCCGGCCAAGCGCAGCCAGATCGTCACAATCGCGTTTCGACACGATGAGCTGGTGCTGGTGGTTCCTCCCGACAGCCCGCTGGCCAAGCAGACCAAGTGCAGCGTCGGCGCGCTGGCCGGTCAGAAATTCGTCGGCTACGAACGCGACATCGCGACCCGCAAAGCATCCGATCGCATCCTGCGCGACCATGGGGTCAAGCCGCAGTACGTTCTGGAATTCGACAATATCGAGACGATCAAGCGCGCGGTCGAAATCGGCCTCGGATGCGCGATCGTGCCGCGGATGACCGTCGAGAACGAAGTTTCGCGCGGCACTCTGCGACTGCTGGAGTTCCAGGAAGGCACCTTCCTGCGCCCGCTTGCGATTATCTATAAGCGCGGCCGCGAACTGTCGCCGGCGGTGCGCAAGTTTATCGAGACGCTGACCGCCAACAATGGCGTCGCCAAGCCGGGCCGCGGCGAGCGTGCCGAGCGCAGTTCGCGCGGTGAGCGCGTCGAGCGTGCGACGCCGGATGGCACCCGCGACGGCGCAGAGAAGGCCGAGAAGCTGGCGTAACGCCGCTTCCCGAACATAGCTGGTAGAACAGCGGCCGGATGCATGCGCATCCGGCCGCTGTTTTTGTCCAGGTTCAATTTATCAGGCAGAAATGACTCGCGAGGTGTTGGATTCAGACCGGAGGCCGCTGGAAGCCGCCCAGTTCCTGCTCCAGCACCTTGGCGACTGCCAGCACTTCCTCCTCCGCGAATGCGCGCCCTACGACCTGGACGCCAACCGGAAGCCCCTGATGGTCGCGGCCGGCGGGGACGACGACTCCCGGCAGGCCCGCGCAATTTCCGAACAGCACCGGCCAATTCGCGGTGAACAGCGGATACTCCGCGCCATCGATATCCACGGTCTGCTTGCCTTCCGCGAATGCGGTGCTGCAGAACGGCGGGCAAATCAAAATCGGATAGCGCTCCATGAACTTGGCGAGTTCGACCCGAAAAGTGTCGCGCGCGATCGAAGCGAGAAAAAACTCCGCCGCCGACTTGGCCTCGGTCGGAGCAAGCAGGCCCTTGCGCAAGCGTTCCCGGGAAAGATTAACCTTGTCGCCCAGCACTCCGCGCAGGAGCGCGCCGCCATCCGCCGTTGCATAGGCCATCCACAATTGCGCGGCGCTCCCGATCGGCGGTTGCGCTTCTTCCACGCTGATGCCGAGTTTCGCGAGCGCCTTCGCGGCGCGCTCGGTCGCCCCACGGATATCGCGTGCGACTGGCGTCTCGCCGCCGCCCGCGGTGAAGAAGGCGCAGCGCAGCGTTTTCACGTCGATACGCTCCGGATGGGCCTCCGGCGTGGGTGCCGTGTATGGCCAGCTCCAATGCGGTCCCTTCACGACGTTGTACGCGAGGGTGAGGTCGTCGACGTATCGCGCCATCGGGCCGATCGTCGCCATATGCGCGATGCCCGGAGGCGCCGCGGGCCCCGGTGACATATGGCCCGCCAGCGGGATCGTTCCCCAACTCGGCTTGAGCCCGACAATTCCGCAGAAATGCGCGGGCACCCGGATCGAGCCGCCGTAGTCGGAGCCCATCCCCAGCGCAGCCATCCCCGATGCGAGCGCGGCCGCCTCGCCACCGCTCGATCCTCCCGGCACGCGATCGCCATTCCACGGATTCTTCGTTGGCCCGAACAGCGGATTGTCGCAATCGTAGTCCAGCGTCATTTCGGGCGTGTTGGTCTTGCCCAATACGATCGCGCCCGCCGCCCGCAGGCGCGCCACCGTGGGCGCATCGGTGTCGGACACGTAGTCCTCGAAAATCTTCATGCCCCAGGTCGAGCGGATGCCCTCGGTGATAATCGAATCTTTGATTGTGATCGGCAGGCCTTCCAGCGGACGCGCTTCGCCCTTGCGCGCCAGCCGCTTATCGGAGTCGGCAGCCTCACGTGCGGCGCGCTCCCTGACGAAGGTGACGACCGCGTTCAGCTTGGGGTTGAGCGAATCGATTCGTTTGTAGAACTGCGCGGTCAATTCCGTGGACGAAACCTCGCGCGCCTTGAGCATCGCGACCAGCCGATTGGCCGGCGCGAAAAAGAGATCGTCGGAGAAGGCCATAAAGCACCTCGCTGCGACGGGTCGTAGCACCATCCACAGAAAAAGAGAATCCGCGGATTTGAAGGCAGATTCAGAAAATCAATCTGTGAAATCTGCGTAATCTGCGGATTCCGCTGATCTTCGTTTTTATCCGAGCGCCTGCTTCAGACGCGCTCGGTCGAAGCCCGCGATCATTTCCTTGCCGACAATAGTGAGTGGACGCTTGAGCAGATTCGGCTCCTGCACTATCAGCCGAATCGCTTGATCGGCGGTCAGCGTCTTGCCTGCCAGCCCCATAGCCTTGAATGCCGGGCTCCTGGGATTCAAGAACTCGCGCGGGTCGCGCCCGGCGAAGATCTCTCCCAGTTCCGCGACCGTGAGCGGGTTCTTGGCGTAATCGCGCTCATCGAGTTCCGCCTGCAATTCGTTGCGCAAGAAAGCACGCGCGTCCCGGCACGTAGTGCAGGTCGATTTCCAAAGAAAGCGAGCTTTCTTCACCGCCGAGTTCCGCAATCTCTCAGCGCGCCAGCGATCCGCTATTCGATCGTGCCGCCGGGCGCTCCGCCCGAAGAATTCACCGGGCCGCTGCCCGCATCCATCGGATGCGATCCGCCGGCGTTGGATGCCGACGGTCCCTGCGCGGGCGCCGCTGCCGCTGCTGGCGCCGATGCCGCCGGTACGATCGGCGTTATCGGTTGCACGCTGCTGCTGCTCGTGTTGTCGGGGCTGGATGCAGCCGGGGGCGGCGTATTTGTCGGGCCGCTGAAATTGATCGGCTGCTGTCCTGCAACCATCTGCGGAGTCAGCACGTAGTCTCCGCCGAGCGAGCTGCGCCACACCGTATTGGCCGCCTGCGTATTGCCCGCAGTGACCAGCCAGGTTCCGCCTCCGATCAGTCCGCCAACGACCGCATAGACCAGCTTCGCGGGAATGTAGACCGCATTGCCGACCAATGCCGCCGCGCCGTAGCCTGCGCCAGGCCAGTTCACCCCGGAATCGGGCTGCGGGACCTGCGTCGCATCGGCGGCAGTGACCGGCTGATTCGACTGCGTCGCCTGCATCGGCTGCGTCGCCGCAGCAGGCTGCGCCGTCTGCGCGAAACCGTTGCCAACTATGGAAATTGCGAGAATCGCGGCGAATGCGGCCGCCGCGGACCGTGTGAGAATCTTACCCATCATCCTTCCTCCTCCACACCACCTGTCAATTATCCTACTCGATTTTGACCACCTTGTCTTGTGGCAATAGTTCCATCAGATGCCGGAACGCCCGGTCCAGATATTCGGCGTTTTTGGACTCCAGCGTGAGTTTCACCCGGTAGTCGGGGTTACCGATTCGAGGGTAGGAACCCAGCATCAGCTCCGGGTACTGGGCCAGGCAGGCATTCAGGTGCTCCGCGATTACCCCTTCCGTGGCGGTAGTGTAGATGGTGCGGATGAAGTAGGGGTCGGTCGCGAACCGGGGCTTGAGCGCATTGAGTTTGGCTTCGAAAAGCTGCGGGATTCCCGGCAGCACGTAGACGTTTTCGATCTGAACGGTGGGAAAGCGGATGTCACCCGCCTCGTTCAGAATCGCGCCTTCCGGGACTTCCGCCATCTTGAGCCCTGCGGCGTTGACGCGATCGGTGAAGTAATTGCGGATGAGCCGTTCGAGTTCAGGATTAATGACGATCTTGCGCTTGAAGGCCGCCGCGACCCCTTCCATCGTAAGATCGTCGTGGGTCGGGCCGACGCCGCCCGAGGTGATTACGATATCGAAGCGCGCGGAGCAGTAGGCGACTTCCTCGGCGATGATCGGAATTTCATCGGGCACCACGGCGACGCGCTGGAGCGCAACTCCCAGCTTGCGGAGTTCGCACGCCGCAAAATAGGCGTTCGAGTCCTGTACCTTGCCGGACAGGATCTCGTTACCGATCACGACCAGCGCACAAGTGCGATCGCGCATCGCTCAAATCCACCGCTCCCCAAGTCAACGCGCATTATCCCGTGGGCATCTATGCGCGGCAAGTTAGCAGCAGGCGCCCAACCAGAGATCCGCAGATTACGCGGACCTTGCACCTCGCCCGCGTACGCGAAGCGTCCGCCTGAAAAAGCGGGAGAGGTCGAGTGGCGCGGCTCTTGTAATCGTTTCTTACAAGAGCCGTGACACGAGGGTGAGGGTGCTGCACCCGTGAAATCTGCGGATTCCGTCTTAGTTGCTGGCTTCGTCGATGTCGGCGGCTTTGCTGCGAATGAAGTCGCGCAAGCGATTCTTCAGCCGCGTCTCGATTTGCCGCACGCGCTCGCGGCTGATGCCGAAGCGCTCGCCGATTTCCTGTAGCGTCGCGGGTTCGTCGGTGAGCAGGCGGCTGTTGAAGATGTCCAGTTCCTTGTCCTTCAGCGTGGACGCGAATTCCTCGACTCGTTCATGCGCGAAATTGCGCCATTCCCCCGCCGCCGTCGCTTCCTCCGGGTTGCTGGAATCGTCGGGCAGCACGTCCATCAGGGTGGTGTCCTCGGTTTGCCCGGCGGGCTGATCCAGCGAAACCTCGCTCTGCGCCATCCGATCCTGCATCTCGCGTACTTCGCTTTCCTTCACGCCCATCCGCTGCGCGATAAGCTTGGGTTCTGCGCGAAAGCCCTGCGCTTCCAGCCGCTCGGTTTCCTTGCGCAGATTGAAAAACAGCTTGCGCTGTGCCTGCGTGGTTCCGATCTTTACCAGGCGCCAGTTGTTGATCAGGTAGCGGTAGATATAGGCGCGCACCCACCACACCGCGTACGAGGGAAAGCGGATGCCCCGATAGGGGTCGAAATTCTTGACCGCTTCCATCAGGCCGACGTTGCCCTCCTGGATCAGATCGAGGACGTTCTTGGAGGCGCGCGCGAACTCCAGCGCGATTTTCACCACCAGGCGAAGATTCGCGGTGACGAGCCGGTACGCATCGGCGGCATCGTGGTCGCGATGGTACCGTTTGGCGATCTCGGTCTCTTCTTCGCGGGTCAGGAGCGAAAAGCGGCGGATATCGGCGAGGTAGCGGCTGAGCGGGTCGACCGGGATGAGCGCGCCGGCCTCCTCTTCGGACGCCACCTTGCCGTCGGCGTCGGCGGAAATGTCGATGGTCTGATGGCCGGTTTCGAGCGCCGTGGAATCGGCGTCGTCGGGATCTACAGGATGGAACTCGTCGACCTCGATCGCTTCCGCGGCGCCGTCGCGCTGCGGATCATCGACCTCAACCGGCGAGCTTCGGCGCTGCTTCGGTCGCCGGGTATTGGAAGCTTTGCGAGCCATCGGAGAAATCCGCGCGGAAATCGTATGGGCGCAGCCCGTTTGGTCGCTCGCGCCGCAAGCATCCGCCTGTCAATGCGAAAGGAAAGCGAGGCGGACCGGGGAAGGTTATTCCCCCTGCGGTTCTTCGATTGTGACCTTGCCGGCCGCTATTTCGCGAAGCGCTGTCACCACTTCCTTGTTGTCGCTTTCGACCAGCGGTCGCGCGCCTTTGAGCAATTGCTTGGCGCGCCGGGCGGCTCCGAGCACCAATTCAAAGCGGTTGGGAATCCTGTCGAGGCAGTCCTCTACGGTAATTCGAGCCATTGTCCCTCAATTTTCCGGCGCATTGGCACACAAGTCAACGCAATATCGAGGTATATTTTGGCCGTTTCAGCATTGCGCGACGGCGCGATTTGGCATTATCAGCTTTGACGGCGGTTAAGATTCATTCGAGGAAGGGGCAGCGGTTAGTGAAGTTCCGCAGTATTTCTCGGGCAGTCATAGGATTTGTCATCGCAATCGCAGCGATCGCCGGGTCCGTACAGGCAGCCGTGATCGCCGGCAATAGCGTTACGGCCGAATACCTCACTTCGCCACTTTGTACGAGTGGCGCCGGCGTCCCGCCGGTGTTTTTTCGACAATCGGAGTGGCACTCAACGCAACCGGAAAAAACAAAACCCCGGCTCGATCGCTCAAGCCGGGGTTCTGATTCAGTCGTGTAAACGCTTTACTTCGAAGGATCGGGCGTCACGCGCAGGTAGGGCTTAACTTCCTTGTAGCCCTTGGGGAACTTTTCCTTCAGCACCTTGGGATCGGTGAGCGACGGCACGATGATGCAATCGTCGCCGTGCTTCCAGTCCACCGGAGTCGCCACCGAATACTTGTCGGTCAGTTGCAGCGAATCGACCGCGCGCAAAATCTCGTCGAAGTTGCGGCCGGTGCTGGCAGGGTAGGTGATGATGAGCCGGACCTTCTTGTTGTGATCGATCACGAAGACCGAGCGGACCGTGAGCGTGTCGTTCCACTCGGGATGAATCATGTCGTAGAGCTTGGAGACTTTCTTGTCGGAGTCGCCGAGGATCGGGAAGTTCACCTTGGTGTGCTGGGTCTCCTCGATGTCTTTGATCCACTTCTTGTGCGATTCGACATCGTCGACGCTGACGCCGATCGCCTTGATCCCGCGCTTTTCGAACTCCGGCTTCAGCTTCGCCACGCGGCCAAGCTCGGTCGTGCAGACCGGCGTGAAATCCTTGGGATGCGAGAACAGCACCGCCCAGCTATCGCCGATCCAGTCGTGGAAGCGGATGCGGCCTTGCGTCGTCTCCGCCTCGAAATCCGGCGCGACATCGCCAATCGACAGTGACATGATTTCCTCCTCTGGGTCGTTGGTCTCTCTCGATCGTCACCACTCGCGGCGGCAGTCCCGGCATTGTGGCG
>JBKQNE010000267.1:0-10989 GCA_052146355.1 Binataceae bacterium (SeqCode)
TGAGCAACTGGTGCTTGACCGCCAATGATTCCGCCGCCACTGCGCCAAGACCGCCCGGCCTCGTAAGCTTTGCCAAGGTGACGAGCAGATGGGCGATTAAGATGAACAGCTCTCGCATGAAAGGAACTTGAGCGTTGAGAGAAGGTTTCTCAAGACGGCACTGAGGAGCATTTTCAGGCAAAATCAACAATTCGCCACAGACGTGATTCATGCCTCTCAGGCGAACCTTCAGAGTTCGAGAATCCGGCGGGCGTCGTCTGGCGTCGCCACTTCGTGCCCCATCGCCCGAATCGCCCCCGCAGCCCGCTCCGCGATCTGTGGATTACTTAGTATCCCCTGACGCGCGTAGTGATAGTCCTCGAGTCCAACCCGAACGTGACCCCCGAGGCTAACAATCAACGGAATCATAGGCAGGTTGTCTCCGCCCAGAGTTGCGGCAAACCAGTTGACACGTACGTCCTTCAACATGTCCGAGTATGCCTCGAGACTTCTGAGTTTAAGCTTCCAGCGCGATGCGGTTTGTGCTCCTCTCACAGGCGGCCCTGCGTTTCGTGTCCCATAAGGAGAGGCGGTGGATCATGCGGTTGCGGTCAAAGTCAGCCATATGCGTGCTTGCAATACTCACTATTTCGATAGTCGCCTGCTCGCGGTCCGGAAGCGGCGGCGCGCCTGCTTCGTCGTCCTCCCTGACATGGGAAACCTGCACGCTCACAAAATACCCGACCCTAACTCAGGCGCTGCTGGACTATTTCGGATCGAGAATGCAGTGCAGCATGATGGAAGTTCCGATTGACTACACTCACCCTTCACGGGGGCACATCAAGGTCGCGTTGAGCAAAGTCGCCGCCGGCAATCTCAACGCGAAGATTGGATCGTTGTTCATGAATCCAGGAGGTCCAGGCGGTGCCGGACTGGGCCTCGCTCCCAAAAGGGCGATGTTTTTCGACCAGGCCTCTACTGACACCGATCTCGGGTCAAAGCTACATCAGCTCTCCGAAAGCTACGACTTTATCGGGTTTGATCCCCGCGGCGTCGGGAGCAGCTCGCAGCTCAAGTGTCAGCTCGATCAGACCTACCAGCCTGAGTTCGTGGCCACGATCGATCGCAGCACCGACAACTTCAACAATATCTTCTACAATCAGCAGCTGGACGCGCAGGCCTGCCAGGCCAACAGTCTGACGCCCTTTATCAACTCCGACACCACGGCGAGAGATATGGATCGTGCCCGGCGGCTGTTGGGTCTGAAGAAGCTTGACTTCTACGGCTATTCATACGGCACGTCGCTCGGAGTCTGGTACGCAAGCGTATTTCCCAGCCACGTCAATCATCTGGTGCTGGACAGCACGCTGGATTTTACCCAGCCGCTGCCACAAAACGATCAGGCCTTGCCGATGCAGTTCGTGCTCGACAATCTGATCATACCGTACGCGGCGCTCCATCCAGAATTGTTCAATTTGGGCACCTCTGCGGACGACATCCGTAACATTTACTTTACCTTGAATCTGCAACTGCAGACGGCGCTGAGCAACCAGCTCTATGGCTTCCTGTTTAACCAGCGCAATGCTAATGCCGTGGTCGAGTACCTGATGGCCGCCAGGGTGATAATGCAGATCGTCGCGGAGAACCCGGGCATCACCGACCAGGAGCTGAAGGCCATCCTCGCGACCTGGCAGTTCTCGGATGATTCCACGATTAACTCGCAGACGCAGTCGGTCGCCCTCACCCTCGGAGCAGCCTACTTCGCGCTCATAAATGGAACCCCGATCCCTGTCGTGCTGCAGGACGATGGAGGGATTAACGAGGCGGTGAACAAGGCAGTCTCATGCAACGATGCGAACGCCCCGACCGACCCGCTCTATTGGAATCAATTCGTGGAATCGATTCATACTTTTGCTCCCGCCTTTTTTCATGATCGCTATGAATTGAATTGCACGACCGACTGGAACGGAGCCACGGTCACGAAGCCCGACCCGGCGAGCGCGAGTCCGATCGGCAACATTTTGATGGTTCAGGACCAGTACGATCCCGCTACGCCGCTCGACGGTGCGCTGGTCACCTATACGGCCCTGGGCAATGCGAGCCTGATCTACAATAGCAACAGCTACAGTCATGGCGTATTTCCCAGCGGCACGAGTTGCGTCGATAGCAGCGTGGCGGACTACCTGCTGAACCCGGTCTCGACCGCACACACCAATGTGTCCTGTGTGGGTACAGGTCTCACGGCCGTTATGTCCCCTCCCGCGACGGAACTGCCTTCCACGTATCGCGCGAACCGTTTGCTCGCCGCGGTTCTGGCCAATGTCCCGGTCCAACCGGGCATCAACTACCTGGCCAAGGTCTTTCGCGACCCTGCTCGTGCGGAGAGACTCATCGCGGATATGCAAAACGACATTGGCAGGCACTGAACGCCGCGACATCCTGGCGATCTCGCTTCAGATCTTAAGAAGGACCTGTGTGTGGCGAATTGTTGATTTTGCTTGAAAATTAGCAATTCGCCACAGACAACCTATTTCAAGTCTGGTTCGGTCAAGACTTTCGCCGAGAAGGGCATTTTGGTCTAAAGGTTCCACCCTTTGCCCTCACCGGCTTCGAGTGGCAGGGCACCCTTCGCATGCGTGAACTGACGATCATCTCCGAGCCGTATCCGCGACCTGAGTGGCGCGAAACCGTGGTGCGCGGCGTTGACCAGCACAACGTAGCCGCGACCGGCTTGCCCGATTACTACCCGGTCGGCTTCGTGATTCGGGGATCGCGCGGCGAAGTCCTGGGCGGATTGCTCGGCGGTATCTGGGGCGGATGGATGATGGTCTGGAGCCTCTGGGTCGATGCCAGCCTGCGCGGCCGCGGGTATGGCGCGGCGCTGATGGCGCGGGCGCATCGTTATGCGCTCGAAAAATCGTGCACGCATTCGCATCTGCGCACCGGCAGCTACGAGGCGCGGCCGTTCTACGAGCAGCTGGGATACTCCGCGTACGGCGAGCTGAAAGACCATCCCGTTGCACCTCATGCGCGATACTTTCTCAGCCGCACGCTCACGCCCGATGCCGCGAACGGTCCGCTGACTGATGTGGCCATTGCGATGGAGCCGTACGTTTCCAACGAAACCGCGGCTGCCATCAAGTTTGGAATCACCTCTCATGCATACGCCGCGATGGGTCTACCGGAGCAGGCCTGGTTGCCGCACAACTTCTTCCTGCGCGACTCCGATGGCGAAATCATGGGGGGCGCACTCGGCAATCTCTGGGGCACCTGGATGTACCTGGACTATCTCTGGGTCGATCGGTCGATCCGCGGCAAAGGACACGCGAGTCGCTTGGTCACGATGGCGGAAGAAAATGCCGCCGCCTATGGATGCACGGGCGCGTTCCTCGACACCTTCAGCTTCCAGGCCCGCCCGCTCTACGAGAAGCTTGGCTACGAAGTTTTCGGCGAGGAAAAGGACCATCCAAAAGGTCACTCGCTCTACCTGCTGAAGAAGCGACTCGTTCGCGACGCGCGTCCATAGCCGCACCCGAGAGGAGCCCGACGGATGCTGCTCGATAACTCCAAGGGAAATTACAAATTCCTCAGCGGCCGTGGCGTTCCATTTTCATCCGGTGCCGTCGCCGATTCCGGGTACGGGATCGTTCATGCAACCTTCCGACCCCTGGTACGCTTATCGGAGGGCTATGGCCTGATCGAACGGCATCTGCGTGACGTTGACCGTGCGATCAACACCGTGTGCGGAGTCGAGCTGCGCATTCCTGCGCCGCTCACACCCGCCGGGTTCGAAGAATTCAATCGCGCCTATCTCGAGCGCATTGCAGCGTGGGGCGTGATGGTCGATCGCTTCAATCCGATCGCTCGCACCAACGTCGCTCCCGCCGTTGCCACCATCGATGAACCTTCTCTCTACGGCTTCTACTACATCGTGCCGGCCGCCGGCGTATCGCGTCCTGCCTTCGTGCTCGCCGGTGCGCCGGAGATGGCGACCAGCGCAGATGGAAAAAGAGAGATTGTCGCCCTTGGCGATGTCTCCTCGGAGGGTCTCCGCCGCAAGACGCTTTGTGTAATCGACAATCTGGGCAAGGTGCTCGGCGAAATGAAACTCAACTGGAGCGATGCATCAGCCGTAAACCTTTACACGGTCCACAATCTGCAGCCGCTCTTTGCCTCCGATCTGATTCCAGCGCTTGGCATCGCAGCGCACCGCGGCATCCGATGGCACTACTCGCGACCACCGGTCGTTGGCCTGGAACTGGAAATCGATTGCTATGCTGCCCAGCGGGAGCTGGTCCTCGCGCCCTGAGCGGCGCGATCGGCCGAGGTCAGGGATATGTGCAGGAATATCAAAATGCTCTTCAACTTCGAGCCGCCGGTTACGGATGAGGAGATTCGAGCTGCCTCGCTCCAGTTCGTGCGCAAGATAAGCGGCTTCAACAGGCCCTCGAAGGCAAATGAGCACGCCTTCGAGCACGCGATCGAGGAGATCGTGCACGCAGCGACTCATCTGTTGCATTCGCTCGAGACGACGGCTCCGCCAAAGAACCGCGAAGAAGAAGCCGCGAAAGCCAGGGAGCGCGCCGCGGCGAGATTCTCCGTCTGATATATTCGCCAAGACGCATTCAACTGCCCGGAGCCGTTGGCGGTCCATCGAGGGGAATCTGGGTGGGGGCACCGAGTCCCACTCGACGGCGACTCCTGTCTGTGGCGAGTCTGACTGTCATCCACAAGATCTACCTCAAAACCGGGCTCGACTCCGCGCTGCGGAATCCCTAGTGTCGATGCGAAATCAGAACCAGGGCTTCGAGAAGGGTGACCCGGACAAACTTATCATTGCTGGCACTGGGGCTGCTGTGCGGAGTTTCGGCATGTGGAAGCTCCGGCGGGGAGGATCAGGCAAAGGCCTCTGGCGATACTTCCGAGGTAATCAAGAACATCGTCGTCATCTTTGACGAAAACATTTCCTTCGATCACTATTTCGGCACCTATCCGCAGGCGGAAAATCCTCCCGGCGAGCCGCCCTTCACTGCGGCGCCGGATACGCCGGCGGCCGATGTTCTCACCCTCGCGTTGAAGATTGCGAATCCGAACCTGGCCAACCCGTTTCGGCTCGACCGTTCGCAAAACCAGACCTGCGACAACATCAACTTCTACACGAATGAGCAGCAGGCCTACGACGGCGGGCTGCTCGACAAGTTCATCCAATACACGAGTGCAACCGGGCTCGGGTGCATACCTTATCTCGCGATGGGTTATTACGACGGCAACACGGTTACGGCGTTGTGGAACTATGCTCAGCGCTACGCGATGAGCGACAGCTTCTTCGACAGTGAATTCGGCACCACGGTAATGGGCCATTTGAACCTGATCTCGGGACAGACTCACGGCGCCCTGCCGGCGAACGTTCCCGGCAATGTAGTCAACGGCACGGTGATCAAGAACGTAAGCCCGCTCTACGACGATTGTTCCCCAAGGGGCCAGGAAGCGACAATCGAGATGACCGGCCAGAATATCGGCAACTTATTGAGCGCCAGGCACGTGACGTGGGGATGGTTCTACGGTGACTTTGAGGCCGTCGGTTACGTCGGAGGCGTGGCCCAGTGCGATAGCAACTACAATCCTCACTACGCTCCATTTGGATATTATGCCTCCACGGCTAATCCCCACCATCTGCCGCCGACGTCGGTGCGTTTGATTGGTCACGATGCTGATCAGGCTAATCACAACTACGCGATCAGTGATTTTTGGGACGCGGTCAATCATGGCAATATGCCGCAAGTCAGCTTTATCAAGCCGCCCAGCACAGAGACCGGTCATCCCGAGGTTTCCGATCCGCTAGAGGAGCAGCAGTTCCTGGTCACCACCATCAACGAGCTGCAACAGACCCCGCAGTGGAAGCACATTGCTATCATTATTACCTACGATGATTCCGATGGCTGGTACGATCATGTAATGCCGCCGATCGTCAGCCCATCGGCTGATCCGGTCAACGACGCTCTGTTCGGCGCCGGCCTGTGCGGCACGCCGGCGCCAGGAGCTTACGAGGATCGTTGCGGTTACGGCACGCGCCTGCCAATCCTCGTGATCTCGCCTTACGCCAGGGTCAACTACATCGACCATACGCTGACCGACCTGACCTCGATTCTGCGTTTCATCGAGGACCGCTACAGTCTTGGGACGATCGGGGATCAATCTCTGGATGCAATAGCTGGCTCGATTCAGGGCATGTTTGACTTCAGTCACCGGGCCGCGGCCAAGTTGATGCTCGATCCCGATACGGGTGAACCCCAGTGAAGCATCGTCGCCTGTGCTCCGCAAAAATTATGGCAGCGCTGATCGAACGAGCCGGTCAATCGGATCCGGGGCTGCACCGAAAGCAACACACCCTGCCACGCAGTCTTGCAATCCGTATTCGTGATGCAGTCCGCCCAGAATCGGTCTGGCCACGACTTGGTGACCGAGCGGAAGGCGGTGTCCGCACGGTTCGACTGTTAGGTCGCTCAACCTCGGATCGGGAAAGCTTGGTCCCAAGGAGGAATGTGGCCTGCCCCGGTTGTAGTGGGCCATCCACGACTCCAGGATTTTTCTCAGGTGCCCTTCGCTCAGCGGAATAATCCAATGCAGGCACTCCCGCCGCAGAGTCCCGATCAGTCTTTCGCAAAGTGAGTTCGCCTGCGGGCTGCGCACTGGCGTAGTGATCACCTTGAGGCCGAGGCGCCGTAGCGAAGCGTCCAGTTCGGCCGAAAAGATCGCGTCGTGGTCGTGGATGATGAAGCGATACTGGTGGTCGGAAGGAATGGTTTCGCGCAATTGCTGGAGGGTCCAAGCGGCGGTGGGGTGGGCGGTCGCGTTGAGGTGAATCAATCGACGCGAGGCATGCTCCATTACCACCAACACGTAGAGGACTCGAAACGCGGCAGTCACTACCACGCAGAAATCACAGGCAACAATGAATCGAGCGTGATTCCTTAGAAAGACTGCCCACCGCTGATCGCCCCGAGGTCCACGGCGCGGCGCAGCCGGCCACTTTGGCAGGTACTTGCGGACGGTGCGCGGCGACACGCGTAGACCGAGCTTCAGCAGCAGCTCGTTTGCGATCCGCTCCTCGCCCCACGTCGGGTTCTCTCGCGCCATTTTGCGAATTAGATGTTGGAGCGCAGCCGGGATCGGGCGCCGCCCAGCTTCGGACTTCCAGCGCCAGAAAAGGCTGAAGCCCTTGCGGTGCCACGCGACAAAGGTCTTGGGCCTCACGACGGTCAACGCGTCTCGCCAATTGAACCAGCGGCTAAGCACCACCAGCGTCAGGCGTGTCGGATCGGTGGCACGTCGGGGCTTGACCTTGCGCTCTTGATAGAACGCGAGTTGCTTGCGCAGAAACAGATTCTCGGCTGCCAGCGAGGTTCTGGAGCGCAAGCCGAGACATAGAAAGTGGAGTAGATCGCCCAGGATCCTCAGCCAACTCAACCCTGCCCTCATGATGTAAGAGACCCTCTGCCGTCGACGCCGTCTCCTCAAGATTCCTAAGAACTATGCCGGGTTCAAGCCCGAGCGAATGTTTTTGCGGAGCACAGGTGCCGGGCGTGAAGATCAGCCTGCATGCCGGCGAATTGGCATCCGTGTTCGCACCGCCGGCGGACCTGACCTTCCATATTCGGTCCGCGGTCGAGACCGGACAGGCGAGCCGAATCGGGCACGGCGTCGACGTCGAAGACGAAACCAATTGGCCGCAGCTCATGAGCGAGATGGCTCAGGACCGGCGCCTCGTCGAGATTTGCCTGACCAGCAACGACGTGATTCTGAACGTGGTCGGCCCCGCCCATCCGCTCAAGACCTATCTCTCGTACGGCGTTCCGGTCACGCTGGCGACCGACGACGCCGGGGTCTCGCGAATCGACCTCACCCACGAGTACCAGCGCGCCTCGGACACCTACCAGTTTTCATACACGGACCTGAAGGAGTTCGCGCGCAACAGCCTCGAATACGACTTCCTGCCCGGCAAAAGCCTGTGGAAAAGCACCTCGCCCTTCGTTCGCACCGACGAATGCCGCACGGACTCAGCGGGCTCGAAGCATCTCTCCCCGGCCTGTCAAAACCTGCTCAACACCAGCGAGCACGCCAGCCAGCAGTGGCTGCTCGAAGCCGACTTCGCATCGTTCGAGAGGAGCATCGCGCGCGCCCATCCTGCCCCGGAGGCCGCCGCCAATCCTCCCGACCCCTGAGCGGTCCCTGAAGAGATGATTTCTGCAATAGCATGACACAGCTTCTCAAGTGCGCATTTCTCTCGTCTCAGGTTATCCTGTCTGTGGCGGTGCAGCGAAGCTAGCTGCCGTTCTAACAGGTGAAAGTCCTGTCGGTGGAGGTGCCCAAATGCCACCGTAGATATATCCGACGGCGAGGAGGGTGACCGACTCGGCCGAAAGCTCGGAGGTAAAAGCCCCTGTTGGCTGGGAGGGAAATGCCCGGTCAGGTCCGCCAGAGGGGCGAGCAACTCAGCAGGTCGTAGCGAATCAGCGAACCGGGAGACCCCGAAATAACAGGTCCACATGAAAGCGGATTCGAGTGGAAAATCGAGAGTGCCGAGCCCGCATACGCCACTGGGCGTAGTCGCCGATTCCCGAAGGCTTTAGCGCGATGACGCTGCGGGCGGAGAGTCGCTATTTCGCATAGTCTCGGCACTGTAGTCTCTGGTCAGGAGTTCCAACAGATGCCCATTAGGATCGCGAAAGTAAACGCCCCGCCCACCATTCCAGTTGTTGATTTTCATGTCATCTGGGGTGAAAGGCCGGCTGCCAAAAGTTAGCCCTTCTGCTTTCACCCGACCGAAAATATCGTCGAACTCGGCCTCCCCGACTTTGAACGCGTAATGATGAGACTGGAACGACTGCCGGTTGTCGAAATCGAGGCTCAGCGACTGACTCTGGATGCGAACCGGTGCGAAATGTCCCAGAAGCCCCTCATATTTAAATCCAAAAATTCTTTCATAAAACCGCGCGGATTGTTCCTTGTCGTGCGCGGGCACGATCGTGTGATTCAATTCGATTTTCATGATGCTGTTCCTCCACCCTAAGCGCGCGTCGTCAATCGTATTCGCCGATAGAAGCATGGTGTCAAGCCGGCGATGGAACTAGTGGATTGTTCGCCAGATGCGGCTCATTGAAGTCCTGTCATCATCCACGAATTTCTGGCCTGGCTAGCGCCGTTTCACAGTAGAGGCCTTGCGCACGACAACCGCAGCCTTAACCGCATCGCTATCATTCTCGAAGCCGAGCACGGCCGAATACCTTCGCCCTACGACCTGAGCCAGCACAAAGCCCAGATTGATGTTGGCGTCCGCGATCGCTTGGGCAAGAGCGTGTCCCAGGCCGGGTCGGTTGTCACCTTCTACCAGCAGCGTCGGAATCGCTGACGCTGCAAGTCCCATCGCGTGTGCCGCGGCCGTGGCTTTCCTCCCAACGACCGGGTGCACTTCAATCGCCGCCCGGGACTCCTGGCCGGGCAGGCGGTAGCCCATTACGACCTTGAGATCTGCTTTGGCCTGCGCAAGCGGTTCCAATGTGCTCGCAAGTACTCCCGGCCGATTTTCCACTTCGCGCCGCCACAACGTGATCCTCTTAACTGTAACGGCCATCGCGGTGTTTACCTCCGACGGGCCTTGGCCCGAGTTCTCAAAGCTTACGCTTAGGCCGAGGGCTCACGTAAGGCAATGCCGGTCCAGCCGTACTCTGGGTCTACAGCGTGCCTTTGATGTAGAACCGCTCCAGCACTTCGTCGATCTGCGCTAGGCTCGTGACTTAGAGCCCGACTTGGACCTCGACGGGTTGGCCGCCGTTGGGCGGCGGCGTGAGAGCGCGATCGGGTTTTCTTTAACTAGCGCTCTTGCAGGCGCGGTGAGCGCTACGTGTCTGTGGCGAATTGCTGATTTTCAAGCAAAATCAACAATTCGCCACACACAAGTGCCTCTCGATGAGTATCGATGCGACGCCCTCGCTCGAGGCCGCCGTCGCGATGGGGGATCGCAACCAAGGTGCTCCGCGTTCGCGCCGGCCACATCGACGAGGGCGCTCCTCCAGGATCAGTGACGACTAGATGCTGGCCACGATCTTGCGGAATTCCTCTTCGCTGAAGGCGCGAAGGGTCTCCGTACGGACATTGCCCTTGCTTTCCACCCCGAGCGCAAGCTGAGCCATCACTTCAGCCGAGGGAGCCTCGACGATAAGCAGTGAATCGAATTCTCCCATCAGGTTATAGAAGGCCTTAACCTCTGCGCCCTTGCTATGAAAGCCCTTCTTGATGGCCTCCAGTCGATCTGGCGAGGCCTTCACATGCTCGACGCCCTGATGTGTGTAGCGCGCCAAAACCACAAATGTTGCCATAACTCTCTTCCTCCGAAGCGAAACTTACTGTCACCTTTAACACGTCTCTGTAGTCGCGAAGATTACGGCGCGGTGTTGCGCCCGTGACGAAAACAAACTCGGTATTCGAGCGCGAGGCCGTTTCAACATAGTAGATTTGGTGACCGCCGTGTTTAGGGCACGGCCGGAGCTGGACAAGAACGGACCACCTTATCGAATATCATAAACGATGGCGGGCGGGGACCTCTGCGGATGAGGTTTTGAGAGGCCACAGGCCACCACCACGACAGCAAGATCCAGAACAGTCGGTCCCAGAGACCGGAACAGGGGCGACGACTCCCGCTGCGCTTCAGCACGGCAATCTGATGGCGCAGCGCGATCATTTCGAGCGCCAGGTCGGTCCGGCTTCGGGGTTCGCCGCGGCTGACCGAGGTCGCTTCCGCGGGCGACATGGCCATGCGTGCAGCGTATCGCCCGGGGTTCGAAATCATCAATCAATCCGCGTGGACCAAGTTTTGAGGAGCGACAGGCCAACGAGATCAGCGAGTAGACCGCGGTAAACAGCACCAGCCAGAAATTGAAGCTGTGCCAGAGGCGTCGATGGTGCAGTACGGGCCGCGATGGCGTGTCAGTGGCCATGAGTCGTAAGGGCTGC
>JBKQNE010000268.1:0-5157 GCA_052146355.1 Binataceae bacterium (SeqCode)
TTGGGCGTGTATTTCGGCGAGAGATTTGCGTTCGGTCCAAAGCCGAAATGACAACTCCTTGGTTCTTTCTCCCGTCGGCATTTCCAAGCTCCTTAATGCATCTTATGGGTTACGATATACCAAGGCATGCAGAAAGCGCGCATGCCCGCGATGCGAATCGGTTGGCTCACAAAACAGAATTCATTCTCTTCACCTTTGCTGGGCATTCCTTGGCATTCCAAACTTTTTTCCCGAAGCCGACGCCCGGTTGCCAGACCAGAAACGACTATTCTAGGAAAGGTCCTTCACCACCTTCGCGGACGGTTTGCTCCCCGCGTGGCCGGCCTCGGTGTCATAGAGGAACAGAACCGGGAGGCCCGAGCTGCTAGCAGCCTGCATGTGCGCAGCCGTGTTGCGCCTGCTCGGCAGGAACGCGGCGATACCGGACGTGCCCCGGGAGCCTAACGCACTGACAGCGGCAGCTCACTCAAGCCTCTTAGGGCCATTGAACCGCGGTATTTCAGCTTGGCCGATGGATTTGCCAATCGGAGGCGCGGGAACTTCTCCAGCATCGATTCAATTGCGATCGCGCCTTCCAGACGCGCCAGCGGCGCCCCGAGGCAGAAGTGGATTCCCTGGCCGAAGGACACATGCTCGTTGGGCTCGCGTCCGATGTCGAACAATTCCGGAGACGGGAAGTGCGCCGGGTCGCGGTTGGCCGCAGCTAGCAGGATGAAGGCGAGGCTGCCAGTCGGAATCTCGGTTCCTCCGACGTTGCTCGTCGCGGTTGGCATCCGCACCGTCATCTGGACGGGAGGATCGTAGCGAAGCATCTCCTCGATCGCTTTCGGAACCAGCTCGCGGTTCTCGCGAAGACGCTGTTGTTGGTCGGGGTGGTGGCAGAGCGCCAGTAAACCGTTACCGATGAGATTCGTGGTCGTTTCGTTTCCGGCCAGCAGCAGCAACACGACGAATGCGAGCAATTCATTCTCGCTCAGCGCGTCGGACTCGTCACGAGCCGCAATCAGCGCGCCAATCAGATCGTCGGCAGGATTTGCACGGCGTTGCTTAATTGCCTCCGCTAGATAGCGGCGCAGCTCATCCTTCGCGGCGATGCCGGCGGAAGAGGGCCCAGTCGCCATGTCTTGGCCGAATGAGCTGACAAGATCGTTGGACCACTGTTTGAATTGGGCGTGATCGGCGGCCGAGACCCCTAACAACTCCGCGATCACAATCACCGGCAACGGATTGGCGAGCACGGTCATCGCTTCGACTTCGGCTGACTCTGTTGCGCGATTCAGCAGGTCGCTCGTTATCTCTCGAATTCGCGGCTCGAGCTCGCGCACCCGTCTTGGAGTGAAGGCCTTGCTGACCAGCCTTCGAAGCCGGGCATGCACCGGAGGATCCGCGGTCAGGATTGTCGGCGCTCCACCGAAGGGATCGATGCGCGCGCGAAATGGAATTTCTGGCCGGCGAACAGTAAAGTGTTCGTGGTCGTGCAGCACGCTGACGACGTCGGCATAACGCGCGATCAGCGTGGTCGGCATGAACAGATTGATCTGTCGCGGAGGACCGTCGAGTAGCGCCGGGAAGTGCGGATACGGATTCGCACGAAAGTCCTGATCGAATGGGTTGAAATAGAAATCTGGCTGAGACATTGACGCCTCCGAGTATATGTCACAACTACGCCTGTGGCGCCGCGAGTCCAGGCTGCGCCTACTGAAACTCCGACCGTTTTGAGGAGACCCGGCCTAGCCGCGTTCGTGTGCGCGCTACTGACCGCGAATGCATCGACCCGCACGTAGGCGCGATTCCGGGCTCCTCCTAAACCTAATCCGCACGAATTCATTGGTGTTTTCGAAGTACCGGCGATAGCCTGCCTTCATGGCGATGCCGACAAGCGCAGCGGTCCAGTCGCGAGGTTAGCGGCAGTTCCGTCAGAGGAATACGTAAGGAGATTAAGATCGTGGCAAACTTCGAAGAGATAAAGGGCTCATGTTTCTGCGGCGCGAATCAGTTTGCGATCACGCAACCCGCGGTGGAAATGCATCATTGCCATTGCTCGGTATGCCGACGGCTTCAGGGCGCGGCTTTCGTCACCCTCTCGATCTTCCCCAAGGCTGGCTTTCGATGGACCAAGGGCGGTGATCTCCAAACCTTCAATAGTTCCGAAAAAGTCCATCGCAACCGATGCAAGAACTGCGGCTCACCGCTGACTATCAACCTCGATGCACTGCCCGATGTGGTCGCCGTCAGCAGAGCTTGCATGGATCCAAAGGCCCATGATGGGCACCCCACTGCGACCCTGCGCCATGCGTTCTGGCCCGATCGAGTGCCGTGGCTCGAACTGCATGACGACCTACGAAGGACCGACGGCTTCGACAGCTAGGTTAGCCCCGGAGCGACATGACACGCGCCCTTTGCGACGTTATGCCAGAGATAGATTTCTTCGAACAAGAAGCCGGTCTTCCTTCTCTTAGCCACTGTCCTCCGCAAAAATTACCGGCGTGACTTGAAACGGGTTAAATTGCGACCGATTTGGAAAGAGAGGAGACCAAACCAGAGGACATCGATCTATGATGAAATCCTGCCTGCTTTGGCTGAACCTCTTTGCCGATTTGCTTCGCTTCTTGGTGCTCAGTTCACGATCTAATAGCTCGCTTGCAGCCGAGAGGAATCAGGCCTCGCCGGACCTCCCATCCGACGCGCTTGACCCTGCTGTGGCTCAGCCGCTGGTTCAATTGGCGCAGCGCATTAACCGTCGTGACGCCCAGAACCTTCATCGCTTGGCACCGCAAGGGCTTCCAGCTTTTCTGGGTAGGAAATGCCAAGCTGGCCGGCCGCGGATTCCTTCGGACCTCCAACGTCTGATCCGCAAGATGGCTGGCGAGAACCCCTCCTGGGGCGACGAGCGAATAGTTGTTGCTGAAACTCGGCCTGCGCGTGTCACCGCGCACCATCCGGAAAGTATCTGTCAAAGTTGCCGTTCGCACCTGCCGGTATCCCTCGCGGCGATCAGCGGTGGGCAACCTTTCTCAAGAATCACGCCGCGGCCATCATCGCCTGTGATTTCTGCGTGGTCGCGAGCACGACGTTTCGAATCCTTTACGTGCTGGTGGTCATGGAACATGCTTCACGCCGAATCATTCACCTCAACGTGACCGCCCATCCGACCGCGGCCTGGACCCTCCAGCAGCTGCGTGAAGCCATTCCCACAGACAGGTGCAGCTCGACGAGGACCCGCAACTGATCCTGATAACCAACCTGGTCGGAATCCGGAACGAGGACATCCGTATCGGGATGCCCGTGCGAGTCATCTTCGAGGAGCACTCACCGGGCGTGAGGCTGCCGAAGTTCGAGCGTGCCGCCTGAGAGAAGCTAGAAGATGATGAGTGGCTTGATGATGCCGTCGAGTTTCTTGTCCATCACCTCGAACGCCTTGTCCAATTCGCTGAACTTGAACCGATGCGTCGTCATCGGGGTGGGATCGATGCGCTTCGATTCGAGAAGCTGAAGCATCCGTTCCATCCGCAGGCTGCCTCCCGGGCAGAGCGAAGTGGTGATGGTCTTCTCGGCCATCCCGACGCCCCACGCGATGCGGGGAAGGTGAACGAAGTCTCCCTTGCCGTGGTATCCGACGTTGGAGATCGTGCCGCCCGGGCGGGTCGCGGCGACGGCGTTCTGGAAAGTCGTGTCACCGCCGAGCGCTTCGATTGCCGAATCAACGCCACGGCCATCGGTCAGTTCCAGGATGCGAGCGACGGGATCATCGTTGGCATCGAGGGCGACATCTGCGCCATAAAATTTTGCGAGTTCGCGCCGCTTCGCGATCGAATCGACGGCGATGATTTTTCCCGCGCCGCGCAGTCTGGCGCCGGCAACCGCCATCAGGCCGACCGGTCCCAAAGCGAAGACTGCGACGGTGCCGCCCATCGGGATGTTGGCGGCCTCTGCGCCGACAAGACCCGTCGAGAGCATGTCGGCGCAGTACACCGCCGCATCGCTGGAGACGCCCGCGGGAATTACCGCGAGGTTCGCGTCCGCGTCGTTGACGTGAAAGTACTCCGCGAAGACTCCGTCCTTGATGTTGGCGAATTTCCATCCGCCCAGCGCGCCGCCGGATTGTGATGAATGTCCTGCCTGCGAATAGGTATCTCCCCAATCGGGCGTGATTGCGCCCGACACGACGCGGTCCCCCGGTTTGATGCGGCGTACTTGAGCCCCGACTTCATGGACTACCCCGACGGCCTCGTGACCCAGGGTGAGATTCTCGCGTGGGCCAATCGCGCCATGCACGGTATGCGAATCGGAAGTGCAGATCAGCGCTACCCTCGTTTTGACTATCGCGTCGGTGGGGCCGGGTTTCGGCACCGGCTTGTCCATGAATCCGACGCGATCGATCCCGTTCATCACAAAGGTCTTCATAGAGGTTTCTCGGATTTCGTGACTGGGCGCGCTACAGCGATTGCCTCTCTTCTACAACCGTTTCGAATTTCCGGGAACCGCGGCGGAGGTGGCCGGCGGTAGAGCGCGGCGAGTCACTCCATCAGGTTGTTGTTGTCACACATGATGTAGCTGTCGCCTCCGTAGTAGCGCACGCAGAACTCACTGACCCGCGGCTGGTTGGTCATCACGTCGTTGTAGCGGACGCAGCCGTGCGCGTAGACACTGGCGTTGTTGTCGGAGGTACTCTTGAGGCCGGCCAACTGTGCCGGTGTCACATTTTCGACCGCGAAGGTCCATCGTTCGCCGGGAGGGCCTGCCACCATGAAAGGACTGCGGGCGAGGTTCGTCTGGGAACAGCCGGTGAACTGCTTGTCGCCCGACTGATCATCGAAAGCAAATTCCACGGTAAGGACGAGCGACTTCGCGGGAGTCTTGCCCAGGTTTTCTACGGTCATCGTAAACTTGGGAGCGATCTGTTGACGCGCATTGGTCGGGGAATAGATGAACTTGAACGAGTTCACGTCCAGCCAGGCGCGCACGGTGGCTATGCCGGCATCAGCGGTTTCGCGCGCGAGCCGCGACGCCTGGATCGCTACCCACAAACCGGCCAACGAGATCAGCGAGTAGACCGCGGTAAACAGCACCAGCCAGAAATTGAAGCTGTGCCAGAGGCGTCGATGGTGCAGTACGGGCCGCGATGGCGTGTCAGTGGCCATGAGTCGTAAGGGCTGC
>JBKQNE010000269.1:0-5673 GCA_052146355.1 Binataceae bacterium (SeqCode)
CGGAGCTGTTTCATCGCACGGCGCCGCCGGGTTTTGAGGGCAGCTATACCGACTTTGCTGCCGTGATGCCGCACTATCAGGCAGTGAGAACAGAGACGGCGGAGATGGACATACGGTCGGGCCATGAGTGGCTGCGTTCGAATGCGCAAGTGAAAGCGAACGAGATCTCGAGTGTGGGATTCTGCATGGGTGGCCGCGTTTCATTTCTTGCCAATAGTGTGGTTCCTCTGCGCGCCGCAGTGTCGTTTTACGGTGAATCGCTCCCGGATTGCTGGACCGGGCGTCGAAGGTGCAGGCCCCGTCATTGCTCATCTGGGGTGGATTGGACAAGCATATTACGCCTGCGCACCGGAAAGCGGTGACCGAGGCCTTGAGCGCTCAGCAGAAGATCTATGTGAATGTCGAGTTCTCACATGCCGACCATGGATTCTTCTGCGACGAGCGGGCATCGTATGAGCCGCGCTCGGCGCGGCAGGCGTGGGCGCTGACTTTGGAGTTTCTGCGCTCGTGAAGAAGCTCGGGACGGTTTTCGCGGGGCCGACGCCGACTCTGAAAACAAACAACCTTATCGCAGCGGTGAACCGCTGCGCCACCCAAAATCAAGGGGCAACACCGACTTTTTCCGCAGCCACACTAGGATTTCAATACCGTGCACACCGAGGCACAGATGGGGCCGCCTATATTGAACGTGGCGGCAACATGGGCATTCTTCACTTGCAACGGTTGCGGGGCCTTACCCTGGAGTTGCCGCGCGCACCATCCGAGCATGGCGACACCGGTTGCGCCAATGGGATGACCCTTCGCAATGAGACCACCCGAGGTGTTAATGCCACATTCGCCATCGACCGCGGCTTTTCCGTCGACCCAATACTGTGCGCCTTTGCCGTACTCGGCTTTTCCTAGGACCTCCGTGCCGAGCGCTCCCATGACCGTAAAACAATCGTGGATCTCGGCGACCTTTACATCCTCCGGCTTGACCCCCGCCATCTTATAAGCGCTTTGCATTGCCTTGATCGCACCCGCAGGACGAAGCACATCGCGGCCAGCCTTCTTGAGAGGGTCGGTGGCCTGCGCGTACCCGGCAATCTCGACGCAGTCTTGTTTGTTCACGCCGAGCTTTGCCAGTCCTTCCTCAGTCGCGAGGATGAGCGCGGCATAGCCGTCGGTGATCTGCGAACAATCGTAGGTCTTGAGCGGGAGGCCTTCGACAATGTAGCG
This sequence comes from Binataceae bacterium (SeqCode), assembly GCA_052146355.1. Taxonomy (GTDB): domain Bacteria; phylum Desulfobacterota; class Binatia; order Binatales; family Binataceae; genus JAFAHS01. Next base: position 1,219 of record JBKQNE010000269.1, read on the forward strand.
ATTGATGCCACCGATCTGCATCGCCTGTTCGACCGTAAGATCGACTTTGCGCATCTGCGCGTACTCGTTGTGATGGGCGTTCGCGTACTCGGTGACGGCGATCTGCGCCAGGTGTTCTTCCGGAATGCGGTGTACTTTGAGGTAGCACTCCATCACCTCCGCAAAGAGGTGGGGGAAGATGTATACCTTACCTTCACGTTCGTCGGGATGCGAAAAATACCCTAGGGCTTGGCCGATGAGCTTTCCATCCATCTTGCCTTCGGCGTCGCGCATTTTTTCGTAGACGATCGCAATCCCAGTATCGCCCCATCCGATTTGCAGTTTCTGGATGACGGACAGGATGGCCTGGCCACCGGAGGCGCACGCATTTTCGACCGACTCGATCGGCTTACCGGCGAGTCCCGGAACCTCGGCCACGAGGCCTGCGAGCAGTCCTTGCTGGTTGAGAGATATATTGCAAGTGGCGCCCACGGAGCCTACATCGATGGTGGAGGGTTCCACTTTGATTTCCGCACAGGTCTCTGTAACGGCGCGTTGAAGAATCTCGGGCACAGTCATGCCCATGAGCTTCCCGAATTTCGATTGATGATAAGCGGCGATGTAAATGCGCTTCATAAAACTCCTCCTTAAAATGACTTCCGCTCCGGCGTGGTAGCATCGCTTCCGCTGGCGACGCCAGACTTGGGATTCTGCAACCGATCGTTCTGCAACCTATCGTTGTTCAAACGATCCTGCTTCAACCGATCCTGCTTCAACCGATCCTGGAGTTCGAGTTTCAGAACCTTACCATAGGCGTTGCGGGGCAATGCTCCTATAAAGATGACTTGACGCGGCAGTTTGATCTTATTGATTCTGGGACGAAGGAACTCGATGAGTTCGAGGTCGCTGGCGCTGGCGCCTGATTTCAGCGCAACGAAGGCGACTGGAACCTCGCCCCACCTCTCGTCGGCCGTCCCCATGACGGAAACTTCGGCAACGGCCGGATGATCGAGCAATTCCTTCTCGATCTCCGCCGGATAGATGTTGACGCCGCCACTGATGATCATATCTTTGGAGCGGCCTGCGATGTAGAAGAATCCATCTTTATCACACCGCGCCAGGTCGCCGGTGTGGAACCATCCTTCGGCATCGAGCACCTGGGCGGTGGCGGCTGGATTGTTCCAATAGCCTCGGCAAACGTGCGGACCTCGCAGGCACAGCTCGCCAACCTCAAGTTCGCCAACCTCAAGCTCGCCAACCTCAAGCTCGCCAATCTCACTGGTTGCGACCTGATTACCCTCGGGATCGCTACCCTGGAGACCAAGGAGCTTCGCCTCCGTAAACATCATCGGCTTGCCAACAGAACCAGACTTGCGCAGGGAGTCCTCGTCGCTCATGGCAAAACAGTTCACGCCAACCTCGGTCAGCCCGTAGCCTTGGCGAAAAACCAGTCCGCGCTCCTGGTAGGCATGGAGAAGTTGCAACGGCAGCGGAGCGCCTCCGCTGGCACACCAGCGCAGATGGCTGCAATCGAGCGTTGCGAATTCTGGCGAATCGAGAAGCATTTTGAAGATCGTCGGCACGCCGAAAAGAAGCGTGCACTCGTAGTCCCGGAGAGCTCGTAACACTTCAGCGGCGTCGAAACCCTCATGCAAAACAATGCTGCCTCCAATGGCGAACAGCGGGGTCATGAATACGGTGAGGCCGCCGGCGTGGTACATGGGCGTGTAAATCTGAACCCGGTCACTCTGCCGCAATTGCCAGGAGACAACCGTATTATATGCGTTCCATGCAATCTGCCGGTGTGGAATCATTACGCCCTTCGGGCGTCCGGTAGTGCCGCTGGTGTAGAGCAAGCAGAAAATATCCTCGGGCTGGAGTCTCGTTGCGAGCGGATCTGGGCGAACTCGATCTATAGCTTTGGCGTAACTCAGCGCCTTCGGGGTACTGTCCTCCGCATCCAGACTGATTGAGTGCTCGAAGACCACGAGTTGTTGGAGCTCTTTTGCGAGTTTCTCGTGCCGTGCGGAGTACATGAGGCAGCGCGATCCGCAGTCCGCGAGTATCTGGTGCAGCTCGTGAGCCGTGCTGCGTGTTCCGAGCGGGACGAGGATGATGCCCGACTTACCCGCTGCCCAAAAGGCATCGACATATTCAACCCGGTTCTCGGAAAGGATGCAGACGCGATCTCCTGGGACGAGAGAGCAGAGATCTGTCCAGACGCGCGCGCACTGCAACGCCCGCCGATTTAGTTCTGCATAAGTGAACTGCCGACGCGTGGGAACGTGGATCAATGCGACCGCGCCGGGGCTAAGACGGGCGCGCTCTCCGAGAATATCGCCGGTGATCACGGGTTCTCCCCAGACTGCGTGGAGACAGATTGCGCAGTAGCTGGTACGCGGGACGAATCTGACGCGAGAATTTGCAACAAGACTCGCGTCAACTCCCGGGGACGCTCGAGCTGAGGTCCATGGCCGCAACGTTCAATGACCGTGAGCGTGCAATGCGGAAGCTGCGATTGCAGCTTCTTCGCATAATCCAGCGGGACGAGACGATCGGAGGCACCCCAGATGAGATCGACCGGCAGCTGGAAACTTGCCAGTTTGTCATCGAGCAGGTATTTCGACATGTCTTCTTCACCGGCAGCCAGCAGCCGCGAAATCGGACCTGTGTTTGAGACGCGGACTAGATCGTCGAGGACGAAATTTGGCCGACGCGGCGTGGAAGGATCGAGCACGGCATCGAGCGCGCGCCGAGCCTCTTCGCGGTCCTTTGGCATGATGCCAATCTCCGATACAGCCTTGATGGGGCCGCCATCGATGAGGATAACGCGCGTCACGCGATGCGGACATTTATGCGTATAGAGCATCGCCATCCAGGCTCCGAGCGAATTACCTACTAACACCAGCGGTGCATCTCGCCATGGCATTGCATCGAGTATCTGCTCCAGTGCGGCGAGCAGCGTTCCCAGACTCAACACACCCGCAGCCGGGTCGCTCTCGCCATGGCCTGCAAGATCCGGGATCAGCAGCTGAAAGTGGCGTTTCAGCTCGGGCGCCATTTTGTTCCAAGTTCCCGCTTGATCGCCTGCGCCATGAAGCAAGACCAGCCAAGGACCACGGCCGCCATGCCACACGATCTGTTCTCCCACCGTGGTCGTAACTTTCGTTTTCCGAAGACCGGCTCGGCGAAGGGCGCGCCTCCGCAGCCAGAACACCGTGGCGACGGGTCGCAAGAAAAAAAGAATGAACATGACAATCAGAGCAGTAACTGCGGCGAAAACCAGCAGCAGTACAATTTTGATTGCCAGGCCCATTCCGCTCCTCTCGGCCGGCTTGGTTGGAAATCAAGTCCGAAGGCCGCCTACGGCATACGAAACGCGCAGCCCGCCTGATTGTAGCCGACCCCGGAGCCGACCATCACGACCAGGTTACCGGACTTCACCTTGCCCTGCTCGACAGCGTGGTCGAGTGCCATGCCGACGCAGGCGGAACCGGTGTAGCCATACTGTTCCATGATAGTGTGCGCACGTTCCACGGGTACACCGAGACGCTCCATCACGCGTTCAATCGTGGGCTTGCGCACTTGGGTAAAAATGAAGCAATCGACGTCGGGCAGATTGAAATCACCGTCCTTTGCGAGTCGCTGTACGATGATCGGCCACGTCTCCTCGTTCAACTCCGGAGGATAGCGGTTCTTGATCGTGCACGCGGTGCGCCCCCCCTTCACGGAGTCTTCAGTCGCCGGTTCGAAGGTGCCCCCGGAATAGATTCCCCAATAGTCGTGATAGGAGCCGTCGGCGCGAAAGGTCGAAGTTATAAAGCCCGGCGAAGTTGCAGGTTCGAGCACCGCCGCGCCCGCGCCATCGCCATAGAAGAAGACCATGGGATCGGCAGGCGAGGTTAGTTTGTGCATAAGATAGACGCCGATGACCAGCACCGTCTTGATGCCTGGGTTGGCAGCGATGATTCCCGCGGCTGCGGAAAGACCGGTTGGAAACGAAGCACAGGCACAACCGACATCGAACGTTCCGGCATTTTTTGCGCCCAACTTATACTGCAGCACGACCGAAGTAGCAGGTGTTATGTAATCCGGCGAATCGGTGCCGAGGATGATCAGATCGAGATCTTCGGGTTTCTTGCCGGCGCGCTCCACTGCTAGCTTGGCTGCGGGCAGAGCGACATCGCTGGTAGCCCAATTTTCGGGGGCATGCCAGCGCGTCTTGATGCCGCTGCTGGCCTCCATCTTATCCACGAAATCCGGGATATGTTTGAACCGCTCACGCAGCATGTCATTCGTCACTTCTATCTCGGGTACGTACCTTCCTGTGGCGACAATAGTTGCGTAACGCGTCATGAATCAGTCCTCTTGAGTTACTGTAAGTTATGTCCCAAGTACTAATCCGCCGTCGACCGAGAGCACCGTACCAGTAATGAACGATGCCGCATCCGAGGCTAACCACACGTAGGCCTCGGC
>JBKQNE010000270.1:0-43445 GCA_052146355.1 Binataceae bacterium (SeqCode)
GGCAGGTCGGCGCTTTCGCGGCGGCCTGGTTCATCGGCTATGGCTTCGTGCAGGCACTCGTTCCCGAGATCCTTCGCCAGTCAGGTGCGCGCGAAGGCGTCACGGGAGACACGGCGCGCCTTTGGGCATTTGTCCTGGTTGCCATCCCGCTCGCTTTGGCCGCCGCGCTTCAGCTCCACAACAGCTCCACGCCGGCACTTATGATCGGGCTTGCCATTTTCATGGTTGTCTTTGCGATCAACTCTTCGGTCCATTCGTATCTCATCCTCGCGTACTCGGATGACGAAGAGGTCGCCGTTAATGTTGGGTTCTATTACATGGCCAACGCAGGCGGCCGGCTTCTGGGGACCTTGTTGTCCGGTCTCATTTTCGAATTTTACGGGATTAGCGGATGTCTGTTGGCTTCGAGCGCTCTCGTGCTCGCAGCCGGCCTGTTGTCGTTCAATTTGCCGCGGACCCAGGGGATTCAGCTGACGGTGAAGCTGAAAGAGGCCGACGCGTGACGGCGGAAGCGTTTGTATGAGTAGCACGTTCCAAAGGTCAGCCTGCAAAGCACGGTACAGTAACGGAGAAGGCTCGTGAAACAATATCTCGTAATGTCGGCCGTTCTCTTGTTGGCGACGCTACCGCTCGGGCTGTCGCCGAGTGCAGCTTTCGCCGACGAGGTGGACATCAACGGCGATGGATCAACTTTCGCATATCCAATGTATGTCAAATGGATAGAGGAATATCAGAAGGAAGATCCAAGCGTGCGATTTACCTATCAATCAAATGGCTCTGGTGCCGGCATTCACGACGTAATGCTTGGGACCGTCGACTTTGCGGGTACCGATGGTCCTCTGAACAAGACTCAAATGCTGGATTTCAGCACTCATCGCAACTGCGAAGTGCTTCACTTTCCAACCGCACTGGGCGCGGATGTTCCCGTGTATGATGTGCCCGGTGTTACGCAGGAGTTGCGATTCACGCCCGAGGCACTGGCCGGGATTTATCTCGGTAAGGTTACTAAATGGAATGACGCGGCAATTGCGAAAGCGAATCCCGAGGTTCCTCTTCCCAACAACAACATCGTGGTGGTTCATCGCCAGGACGGAAGTGGGACTACTTACGTGTGGACCGATTATCTGTCCAAGGTGAGTTCCGAATGGCATGAAAGCGCAGGTACCGGAATTTCGGTCAACTGGCCGGTTGGTATCGCCGGCAAAGGCAACGACGGTGTTGTGCAACTGGTGACTGATACGCCCTATTCGATTGGCTACACGGAGCTCACATATGCCGTTCGAAAGCATCTCCTTTACGGAACCGTAGCAAACAGCGCTGGGCAATTCATAAAAGCGGATTTCGCCAGCGTGACGGCGGCGGCCGCTGCTGTAGCGAATAACATGCCCAACGATTTCCGGGTCTCGATAACTGATCCGCCCCGCGCGGACGCTTATCCGATATCGAGTTTCACCTGGATGTTAGTGCCTTCTGTCATTGTTGATGCCGCCAAGCGCGCTGCGATCATAGGCTTTCTCCGTTGGGGCCTGACGAAAGGGCAGGATTACCTGGAAGCTTTGTCTTATGCGCGGCTTCCCGATGCGGTTATAGCCAAGGAAGAAAAGGCTATCGTCGAAATCAGATGATGCAGGAAGCGCGGCCGGCGCTATCTTAGTGAATGAGCTTGAGCCGCGGCTCGACAGCCGATCGTGCATTCGGCTGACTCAACCGAGCATGCACGACCGGCTGATGCGGAGGCGCGCCTACTCGGCCTTTGCGGCACCGCAGCAAGCGGTGGCCGCGGGGGCGGCCGGCGCGCAGCACGACTCCCACGTTTGCGGCTTGGCGAGTTCCAGGCGCGGCGCGACGTCGTTGCCGTACACCGTGCTTTCACCAAAGGTGCGAAACGTCTCCCATGAAATGCCGCTCGGGTCGGAGACCCATCCTTTGTCGCCGCGCGCGTAGCAACAGGTGGCGTTCTCTTGTTTGCGCACCGACTCGCCCGCCGCGTTCAAACGGTCCGCGATAGTCGCGAGGTCGTCGCTAGACTCCACCTGCAGACCCAGATGGTCGAGGCCGGGCTTTGACGCACCGGAAGTAATTGCAAAGTTGACGCGCGGATCATCGAGCATCCACTTCGCGTAGTCGGGCTTGATCACCGCTGGCGTGGCGCCGAACAACGTCGAGTAGAAGCGCACCGACGAATCGAGGTCGGCGACGTGGACATGGACATGGAACCGTTTCATAGAGACACCCTCCGATTTCGCTTTGGCGTGGCGGTCTGCTGCGGCGCGCATTCCGATGCGCAAGCCGCGGTTGCGTCCGGAGCGCAAAGCTCCGGCCGTCCGCCGCAACAATTTTCAGTCAGGTAGGCGAGCAAATCGCTCATCGCCTTGAAATTGGCGCTGTAAATAATCGAGCGGCTTTCGCGCCGCGAGGTGACCAGGCCGGCAAACCGGAGCTGGTTGAGATGGAACGACAGCGTCGGCGAAGGCTGTCCCAGTCGCTCGCCAATCTCGCCGGCGGGCATCCCCTCCGGGCCTTTCTGAACCAGCAGGCGGAAGATATCGAGCCGGGTCTCCTGAGCCAGCGCACCCAGCGCCGTGATGGCGATCGACTTTTTTATAGTTCCATATCTATAGAAATATAACCGCGATGAGTCAAGCGACCTTGCTGGCTTTGAAGGCGGAGAACCGGTATCTGTTCCACGAATCTCAGTGAGGAAATTGTCATGACGCTGAAGCTCAAGAAGACCGTCAAACAAATGACGCAGGAAGCGAACGCGGAGATTGAAACCATCAGCGTGGAAGCCGCGTTGAAGCTGAAGGACGATCCGAACGTCGTCTTCGTCGACATCCGCGATATTCGCGAACTCGATCGCGACGGACGGATTCCCGGCGCGTTCCACGCGCCGCGCGGGATGCTTGAGTTCTGGATCGATCCGGAAAGCCCCTACTACAAGGAGATCTTCGGCTCAGGGAAGAAGTTTCTGTTTTTCTGTGCCGCGGGAGGAAGATCGGCGCTGACGACGCAGACGCTTCAGCGGATGGGACTCGAACCGGTCTGTCACCTTGGCGGTGGCTTCGGGGCGTGGAAAGCCGCCAGCGGAGCGGTCGAGGGCGGCAAGAAACCCGCGTAAGGCGCATGCGACAGGGCGACGTCCGTCGCGGAAACCCCCATATGATCGCGCGCGACGCAGTCGCGCCGCGCGCATCGTACTGGAGCTCAGCTGAACTCGCCGCTCAGATAGTCCTTGGTGTGCTTTTCCTGGGGACTCTCGAAGAGCTGCTGCGTCGGGCCATACTCGACCTGATAACCCGTGCGTCCACCCTGCGAGGTGTCGACATACAGGAATGCGGTCATGTCGGCGACGCGCTTGGCCTGTTGCAGGTTATGAGTGACAATCGCGATCGTGTACTTCTTCTGCAACTCCTTCATCAGCTCTTCGATCTTGTGCGTCGCGATGGGGTCGAGCGCCGAGCACGGCTCATCCATCAGGAGCACCGCCGGTTCGGTCGCGATAGCGCGCGCGATGCAGAGCCGCTGTTGCTGTCCGCCCGAGAGCGCAAGGCCGCTGGTATGCAGTTTGTCCTTGACCTCGTCCCATAGCGCGGCTTGGCGAAGCGCCTGCTCGACCTTTTCCGCGTGATTGCCCTTGTAGCGGTTGAGATTCAGGCCGAAAGACACGTTGCGGTAGATGCTCATCGCGAACGGATTGGGCTGCTGAAAGACCATCCCGATGTGCCGGCGTACGGCGACCGGATCGACATTGGGCGCATAGATGTCGTAGCCGCGAAAGATCACGTTGCCTTTGATCCGAAAGCCGCGGACCAGGTCGTTCATGCGGTTGAGACAGCGCAGTGCGGTGCTTTTGCCGCATCCGGATGGTCCGATGAACGCAGTGATAGTGCCCTTCATGATTTTGACCGCGACATCGCGCACGGCCTTGAACTTGCCGTAGTGCAATTCGGAAATCTTGCAGTCGATCAGAGTGTCGCTCTGGGGCGCGGGGCCGTTGGTTGTCGATGGTGCGGCGGACATCACTTATCTCCTCATCACTTGCCAGTGCGTCTGGCCAGGACCTGGCCTGCCACGTTTACGATCAGCACGAGCGTCACCAGTATCAGGGCGGAGGTCCAGGCCAGCGCTATCTGGTTCTCAAAAGGTGAGCCCGAAAAGTTATAGATTATAACCGCCAGCGAGGCGGTCGGTTTCATCAAGTCGCTCAACGTTTTGGGCAAAAACTGCGGGAAGGTACGGCTTATCCAGAAATCGCTGAACAAAGCCGTAAACAGCAGAGGTGCGGTTTCGCCTGCGGCCCGGGCGACGGCAAGCATGACACCGGTCAGGATTCCAGGCAAGGCCGTGGGAACGACCACTTTGGAGACCACCTGAGTGGGGGTCGCACCCATCCCAACCGCAGCTTCGCGCATCCTGGGGGGTACTCGCTTAATCGCCTCTTCCGCCGTCAACAGGATAGTAGGCAACATCAGGAGCGCCAATGCGACAGCGGCAGCCGGTGCGGAAAACCCGCCAGTCACGACCACGACTATCGCAAAAGCAAAGACGCCCGCGAGAATCGAGGGCAGTCCGGTAAGGACCTTGGCGGCAAAGCGGACTGCCGCCGCGGTTTGGGTTTCCGGCCCGAATTCGGTGATGTAAATCGCGGCCAGAATTCCTACCGGCACGCTGATGATGGTCGCGAGCGCGACGATGACGATGGTCCCGACGATCGCGTTGCCAACCCCCCCGCCCGAGGTCATCGCCGCGGGCGGCAGCTGGGTCAACGCCCCCATGTTCAAGCTCCGGGTCCCCTTTTCGACGAGCAGATAGAGCACCGAGACAAGCGGGAACATCGCGGCGATAGTCGCGATGCCGGTCAGCACGCTCATGACGTAGCTGAACAGCGAGCGAGGCCGGCGCAGCGAGAATTCGAGACTCTCGAGGTCGATTCCGTCGGTCACCGGCAGGTTCGCAGGCGTGGCCATCAGCGCAACCCCTTGAGGCTGGCATCGGCGCGCTGAAGAATCAGGGTGCCGACGACATTGACCACCAGCGTGATACCCAGCAGCACCAGGGCGGCATACATCAGCGCTCCCACCTCGATGCTGTCGGCCTCGGGAAACTTGTTGGCGAGCAGCGCGGCGAGGGTGTTGGCGGGCGAGAACACCGACCAGCTGATCACGTTGGCGTTGCCGGCGAGCATCGCCAGCGCCATCGTCTCGCCGAGGGCTCTGCCGAAGCCCAGGATGATTGCGCCGAAGATTCCGGTGGCCGCGGTGGGAACGAAGATCGCGAGGATCGCTTCCCATCGCGTCGCACCGATGCCGAACGCGGCCTCGCGCATCTTAGGCGGTACCGCAGACAGTGCGTCGCGCGAGATCGCGGAGATGGTCGGCAGAACCATGATCGCCAAGACCAGCGAGGCGGGGAACAGTCCGGGTCCGCTGAGCGGCGTCCCAAAAAGCGGAATCCATCCGAGATGGTTATAAAACCAATCGGCGATCGGCCGGACCAACGGGATAATGACGAAGATCCCCCATAGGCCGTAGACCACGCTGGGAATCGCGGCGAGCAGCTCGATCGTGACGTTGAGCACGTCTTCGACGCGCGCAGGAACCGCGCCCCAGAATGGACGGTCGGCGACTCCCATCCATTCCATTACCGCATCGAGTCCCTGGGCCAGAAAGCCCTCGCTCAGGAACAGCGCGATCGCGATCCCGAAGACGGTACCGATGAACAATCCCAGCACCGAACTGTACATGGTGCCCACAATCGCGGGCAGAATACCGAACTGTTCGCGATTGGCGTCCCAGGTGGTGCTGGTGATGAACGACGTTCCGTAGCTGCGTACCGCCGGCATCGCCACGCGGGCGATGCTGATCACGACATAAAAGACCAGCAACACGCAGAGCCACGAGATCACCCGGGTAGTCGTGCGGAAGATTCGGTCGCTGACGAGTTCGAGGCCGGTGGGAGCGCGCGAGATCTCGCTCTCCACCGCCGCGAACAACGGTCCCTTGCTGGCAGCCGGATGATGAGTAGCGTCAGCGGCTGAGCTCATGAAATCCCAGCCACCGCCTTTCCGACTTCCGTGACTACACTTGCGGGCAGGGGAATGTAGCCGAGGTCAACGCTGAAGGCCTGCCCTTCGGTCAGACCATAGTTGAGCACCGCCTTAAGGGTCTGGGCGACTGTCGGGTCGCTGTACTTCTTGTGGGCGAGTACCCAAGTGTAGGTGACGATCGGATAGGCGTCTGGAGGAGTAGGGTCCGAAATCCAGGCGCGCAGGTCGGGCGGCAACTCAACGCTCGCAAGCGCGGCCTTGCCGCTTTCCAGAGTAGCCTGGATGAAGTTGCCGCTTTTGTTTTCGAGGGTCGCGAACGGCATTCCGACCTGCTTGGCATATCCGTACTCGACGTAACCGATCCCGCCGGGGGTCTGCTTGATAAGCGCTGTCACGCCGGGGTTGCCCTTTCCCGCGACACCCACCGGAAAATTGACTGACTTGCCGGCGCCGGGACCGGCCTTCCACGCATCACTGATAGCGGTGAGGTGCGAGGTGAAGACAAACGTGGTGCCGCTGCCGTCGGAACGGGTGACCACCGTTATCTTGGTGTCGGGCATGGTCGTGCCGGGATTGGACTTGGCGATGATCGGGTCGTTCCAGGTCGTAATCTTGCCGAGAAAGATTCCGACGTACGCATCGCGCGAGAGCTTCAATTCCGCAGGAGCGCCGGGCACGTTATAGGCGAGCACCACGCTGCCGGCGGTCATTGGCAGCAGGAGTACTCCTCCGTTCTTGACCTGCGCCATCTCCTGGTCAGTCATGGCGGCGTCGCTGGCGCCGAAATCGACGAGACCCTGCTGGAACTGCTTGATGCCGGCGCCGCTGCCCAGCGCCTGGTAATTGATCTGAACGTCGGGATGCAGCTTGTTGTATTCGGCGAACCACTTCTGATACAGCGGCGCCGGAAACGTTGCGCCGGTGCCCTGCAGGGTTATTTCACCGGCCGCGAACGCGACGCCGGAACTGTGGTTTGGCTGCAAGCCGCTGCTTAAGCTCAGCAGCCAGCCAGAGATCAACAGCGCAACAACCGCGGAAGCGTTTGGGACTCTTCTCATTTGGCCTCTCCTCAAGAAGTTCAAGGGCGACGCGCGCAGGCGCCAGATCTGACGAAAGCTATAGAAGAGCAAGCCAATGTTACCGGCGCATGACGGCAATATGAGCGCTAGGATTTCGTTTCAAAAACGAGCGTCAGCAATGGGTTGAACACTTCGGTTCAGGGAGTTAGGGGGCCGTTCCTGGAGGGCGCTTATGGACGCTTTTCGGCCCGCAGCATTCACTTCGCCGACTGTGAATATTTCGCGAGGCGGAGGGTGGGATCGAGCCCTTCCAGCGGTCCAGCAGCGCGACCCAGGCGGATTCTATGGGCGGCGGGCGGGTGGCAGCACCAGAATTTGTCCGCTCATGGCGGGTTGATGCTGCATGCACTTGAAGTCGAACAGCCCGTCTTTGTGAAAGGTGAAGACGTAGGAGGTCTTGGTCAGCGGCGGCAGATCTTCGTACATCAGTACTCTGAGGTTTGAATCGAGCAGCGCGAAGTCGTGATCGTCGTCGGGCTGAAGATTCCAGAAGGTGATGATCGTCGGAGTATCGCGATGAACGATGATAGTCTGGGGCGCGAACGTATAAACCTCGCCGAACTTGGCGATCGTTTCTCTGGGGCCGTTTTCTTTGATGGCGACCGGCTCGGTCACCACCGTAATTTCCGCCTCCGCGGTGCCTTCCCGTGTCACGGTGACGATTTTCGAGGCGGCTGGATTGGGCAAATAAAAATGACGATCGCCGGGCGGCATCGATGACGCCGCGAAGGCGGCGCTAGCGAAGATCACCATCAGCAGTGCGGTGTGCACCGTTCCGGAAATCCATGTACCGAGGCGGCGGGTAAAGTTGCAGGTCCGCTTTGGTCTCACGTAGGCTAATCGAGCGTGGCGGCAAACCCGCGCAGGGCTGCGGCAATGAACGCACGCACCCGAACGGGATTTTTTACGCCCCGCTGTCCGGCGACATCGGTGTGGGTGAACGAATCGACGCCCCAGGGTCGTACGACGTCTATTGCCTGCGCCACGTTGTCGGCCGAAAGGCCGCCCGCCAGGATGACCGGAACGCGTGATTGGTCGACGACCGTGCGGCAGATCGACCAGTCGTGGGTCTCGCCACCCACGGCGCTGTATCGCACTCCCTTGGCTCCCGAATCGAGCATCAGATAGTCGGCGCACTCCTGATGGGCCTTCGCTTCGGTGAGCGTTTCGCCGGCGCGAACGGCGATCGCTCGCAGCAGGCGCACGGGAGTGATTCGGGTCCGAATCCAGGCGCAGTCTTCCGGATCGACCTCGCGCGCGGCGATATGCACGATGTCGGGGCGGACCTTGTCGACCATCGCACAAATCTCGTCGCGATCGTCGGAAAGGGACAACGCGATGCCGCGCGAGCGCGGCCGGATGGCGGCATGAATCTCGCGCGCCGCCTCGGCGCTGATAGCCTCCGGCACCAGGCCGCGTTCCGCCACGACGACGCCAATCAAATCCGCGCCCGCCTGCGCGGTCGCGACCGCATCGGCAATCGAGGTCATGCTGTAAATCTGTACAACCATGAGCGCTGCGTACCGCCAGCTATTCGCAAATGCGTCCGCATAATTCAAGCGGCGCTCAGGCTCTTCGAATCAACGATCGCCTCTCCGGTCGCGCGAGCCTTCGCGGTTCTTGACATACATGACCGCAATGTCTAAACATGACCAAATCGTCAATTTTGCACCCAATCGTCAAAGCGAAAGAAAATGAAGCAACGATCTGAAGCCGGCGCAAAACCTGCGGGACGCACGGCGAGCAGCAGCCGCGTCGAGCGGCGCAAAGTCCGGACGCGCCAGGCGCTGCTCGATGCGACCCATTCCCTGTTGGCCTCGCGCAGCATCGATTCGCTCAGCGTCGATGAAATCGCGATGCGTGCGGACGTGGCCAAGGGCACCTTCTACAACTACTTCACCGACAAGGATGCGCTGGCGCGCGAGCTTGCCGCGGCCGTTCGGGCGCGAGTCGAGAATGAAATCGTGCTGACTAACGTGGGCATAACGGATCCCGCCGCCCGGGTGGCGCGCGCTTTCTGCTGCGTGCTCCGCTTCGGCCTCAGCGATCGGCGTCACGCGCTGGCGATGATGCGGCTGTTTCCGCACGCCACCGATCCTTCCGCGCCGGTGAACGCGGGCGTGCGAAGCGACGTGATTGCCGGCCTGGCCGCCGGCCGTATCGTGGTGGCGTCGGCAGACGTAGGGGTTGCCGTCATCGTGGGACTAACCATGGCGGGGTTGAACCGCGTCATGGATCTCGCCGAGGACCAGGCGGTCGTCTTTGCACGCGACCTGGGCGGCATTCTATTGCATGGGCTCGGACTTGGGCGGCCGGCCGCGTCGCGAATAATCGCCGCAGCGGTCGAGTCAGTTCTGCAAGCGAAATAGCGAGGAGGAACTCGCATGGGAATCAAAGTTCAGGATGTAGCGTTCGTGCGATTTCGCGCGCCCGACCTCGACGTGATGGAAGCGTTCCTGTCCGACTTCGGCATGGCGCGGGCCGACAAAACCGGTGACGTCCTCTACATGCGCGGGTCCGATCCCGACCCGTTCCTTCATGTGACCCAGCGTGGCGATTCCGGGTTCGCGGGCGTCGCATTCGAGGCCGCGTCAATCGGTGATCTCGAGGCGATCGCGAATGCGGAAAGAGCATCGATTGAAAAGCTCGACGGTCCAGGCGGTGGCGCGGTCGTTAAATTGACCGACCCCAACGGCTTCAGCATCGAGGTGGTTGCGGGGCGCGCGCCGTGCACGCGAATTGAAGTCGCGCGTGCGGAGCCGGCCAATAGCGCATACGAAACGCCGCGCCAGAACGCGGTGAAGCGGCTCAAGCACAGTCCCTCACACGTAAAGCGGCTGGGGCATTGCGTACTCAACGTGAAAGACTTCCGCGAGTCGGAGGCGTGGTACAAATCGCGCTTCGGTCTGATCACGTCGGATGAGATCAGCCTCGCCCCCGGCAAAGCGTTGGGCGCGTTTCTGCGCTGCGACCGCGGCGCGATTCCGAGCGACCATCACACACTGTTCCTGATTGGCTCGGGCAAGCCCAAGTTCAATCACGCGGCCTTCGAGGTCGCCGACTTCGACGATCTGATGTGCGGCAACGACTGGCTTAAGGAAAAAGGGCGGCAGCATGAATGGGGCGTCGGCCGCCACATCCTTGGCAGCCAGATCTTCGATTACTGGCGCGACCCGTGGGGACACATGGTGGAGCACTGGACCGATGGCGACCTGCTCGATGCGACCTGGGGATCACACACTGTATCCGTCAAGGATCTGATGGGATCGCAATGGGGACCGCCGGCGCCGCCGACAATGGGCTAAGAGCCGATGGGCCAGGGAGCACGCAATGAAGCTGGTAACATACGCGGATCATAGCGGTATCAAGCTCGGCGCCGTGAAAGGCGAGGGCGTGATCGACCTGCGCAAGCATCTTCCAGCGCTGCCTGAGGACATGATCGGCCTTATCTCGGCGTGGGACGATGTACGATCGAAGGTGAAGAAGCTCGGCGACAGCGCCGCCCCGGATGCGCGTCTGGCCGATGTTCGGCTGCTTGCGCCGATCGCGCGGCCCGGCAAGGTGATGGCGATCGGGCTCAACTATGCGGACCACGTGAAGGAAACCGGCCAGAAGCCGCCGGCGCATCAGATCTGGTTCACCAAAGCAGTGACTTCGATCAACGGGCCGTTCGCGCCCATCGATCTGCCGATCGTATCGAAAATGGTCGATTACGAAGCCGAGTTGGTGGTGATCATCGGCAAGCGATGCAAACACGTCGTGAAGGAACGCGCCGCCGAAGCGGTCTTCGGCTACTGTGCGGGCAACGATGTCTCGGTGCGCGACTGGCAGATGCAGACGACGCAGTGGGTGCTGGGCAAATCGTTCGACACCCACGCGCCGATCGGCCCTTGGATCGTCACCGCCGATGAGTTGGGCGATCCGCACACGATGGGCATCCGATGCCTGGTCAACGGCGAACTGCGCCAGAACTCGAACACGAAGAATTTGATTTTCAACGTCTACGACCAGATCGCGCACCTGAGCCGCGCGATGACGCTGGAGCCGGGCGACGTGATCTTCACCGGCACGCCGGGTGGAGTCGGGCTTGCGATGAACCCGCAGCAGTGGCTCAAGAACGGCGATACGGTGCGCGTCGAAATCGATCGCATCGGCGCGATCGAAGCGATCATGAGGCCGGAGAACGCCGCCTGACTCGCGCGTCGCGGAATTTAAAGAGGCAGCGGCATGGCAGCCGCGCCTGGATGGCAATTGTCTGTGCAACTCTTGGTAACTCTTGCGTAGCCGTCGAGACGGATTCGGCGAGCGGGGAGCTTCACGATGAACCTGGTGATGGAGGCCAAACGGCTGGCGCCGAAACTGGCGGAGAACGTGGCCGAAGACGACAAGCTGCGGCGGTTGAGCGATCGCACCTGGAAGCTTCTGCTGGGGGGCGGGTTCCTGCGCTCACTCCAACCTGCGCGTTGGGGAGGCGGCGAGGTTACCCTGGTGGAGTTCGTCGACGCGACGATGGAGCTGGCGAGCGTGTCTCCATCGGCGGCCTGGGTGGCCGGCGTGATCGGGGTGCACCCCTGGCAGCTAGCGCTCTTCAGCGATGAAGCGCAGCGGGAGATGTGGGGCAAGGATCCGGCGACGATGCATTCTTCTTCGTACAACCCGACCGGCACGGCCGAGAAAGTTCCAGGTGGTTATAAGGTTCGGGGACGCTGGTCGTTCTCGTCGGGATGCGACCACTCACGGGGCGTGATGTTGGGTGCGATCTGTGGATCGCGCGAGATCGCCGGAAATCAGGTTCGTGATTTCCGCTCATTTCTCCTTCTGCCCGACCAATACCGCATTGATGACAACTGGTACGTTGCGGGTCTCAGAGGTACCGGCAGCAAGGACATCGTTGTCGAAGATACTTTCGTTCCTCAGCATCGCACGCAATCTCATCTCGACTACGCGATGAATGCTCCGCTCCCGGGCCAGGAGCTCAACAAGGGCGCGCTCTATCGTCTGCCGTGGTCGGTGGTGTTTCACATGGCGCTGGCCGCGTCTGTGCTCGGTTCCGCGCGGGGATTCGTGGACACATGGATATCTCTGACCAGCTCCCGCACTCTGAGCTTCGGCGGGCGAGCGGCCGATGACGCGCTGACCCAGCAGCGTCTGGCCGAAGCACTCTGGTATCTCGATGCTTCCGTTACGCGGATGCGCGCCGATGCGATCGAGCTGTGGCAGATGGCCGAGGCACACGAGCCGGCATCGATGGAGCTGCGGGCGCGGAAGCGATGGAACATGAACCGCGGGTGCGAACTCGTGGCTCAGGCGGTCGCCGATCTTTTTCGCGCCACGACCGGCCGCGCGGTCTATCTCGACCATCCGCTGCAGCGCCGCTTCCAGGACCTGCAAACCGCGATGGCCCACGCCTATTTGGGGCCCGACCCGCTGGCGAGAGCGGTCGGCGGAATGCTACTCGGAGCAACAAAACCAGAAATGGTGCTCTGATCAGTTTGCATAGCTTCGCTGAGCGCCTTCATTGCACCTCGCCAGCTCTTTTGCGGGTGAGGGTGCTAGCTGCGGCGCGGTGGTCTTTTTCCGGTGGGGCTGTCGGGCTTGGCGCGGCGCTTCCCATTCTGGGCCGGCGGTCTGGGACCTTCTGCCGCGGGACCATCGAGGGCCTCTTTGGCCTTCTCGACCATTTTCTTGACCCGGCTCTCGCCCTTTGGCGAGGTCTTGGTGGTCCGAGTCAACCTGCCGGCCGCTTTGGGTTTCGCCGCACGCGGAGCGCCTTCCATCGCCAACTCGCGTAACGCTTTCTGCCAATGCTCGGCCTCGTGGCCCTGCGGGCGGCCTTCGCGCTCCCATATGTGATAGGCGCGTTCACGCACCTTCTGTTCATCGACATTCGTCGTCGTCATCATCATCATCAATCCTTCCCATCATCCATCACTTCGGACGTTCTTCTCCCTCCCAAAACAGCAAGCATCCGGCGTGCCAAGTTTTCCGCGGCGCACGTCGCAAATGCCTACCTGATTTTTCCAGACTAAAAGCGATCAGGCCAATGACAAATGAGTGAACTTTAAGGACGATCTCTGGAATCTGCGCTCGAAGTATTTGGGCGCGCGCGTTTTCGGCGGGCAAATGCCAACGCAGCGGTCATAGGACCGCTGCGTTAGCAGGCAGATGAATAAATGGACGGCGCGGGCGCTATTTTCGCACGTCGACCGGTGGAGTCGGCTGGTCCATCCGCGCCGCGATTTGCTCGTCGGTCATTTTGTAGAGCCGCTCCATCCCGTCCATCATCGGTTTTCCCGAATTAGGCGCCGGCTGGGCGACTTTGCCGCCCTGGCTATCGAACGACGGCGGATTCCGATAGCGCCGCAAGTCTGAAGGCGTGATACCCGCGAGGCGCTGGACTTCGGGATCGATCCACGCGTCGGCATCGATCGAATTTCCTTCGGAGGTGGAGAACTCGAGCATGATGCCTTCGGGCGCGGCGAGATAAATCGATTTGCAGAAGCCGTGGTTGATCGGACCCATCACCCAGTAGCCGTGCGAGCGCACCCGATCGCGCATCGCGAGCAGGTCGGCTTCGGTATCGACGTTGAGCGCGAGGTGCTGCATGACGCCGGCGGCCACCGGAGTCCCGGGCGAGCCCGCGTGCGACACGCCCTTGATGCCCTGGATTTCGCCGATCTCCGGCGATTGCACGAACGCAATCGACGAGCTGTCGCCCATCTTCAGGAAGCCGTGAAAGGTGTTCTGGACACCATGCATCCAGTAGAGCGCGACCAACTCCATGCCGACGACCTGGGTATAGAACTCAATCTGACCCTTGATGTCCTTGGTGCAGACCGCGAGATGATGAACTCCGTTGGGCAGACCCATCGAGATGGCCTCCTGATCTAAAGCTGAGCGTCTCATTTCTCATTACTCTTTCTGCATGAACGTGCAAGCGGGCGCAGCACCCTCACCCTCGCGTCACGGCTCTTGCGAAGAACACCCAAGGGCCGCGCCGCTACACCCTTGTATCTGCAAGTGAGCGGGCGAGGGGCCATCCGGGCGTCAGAACTTCTGGAGTGGCGCCGGCGTCCCGCCGGCGTCTTTTTCCTACAGCGTCAGACCGCTGGCGCATCGCAGGCACGTCGCTGGTTTTACAATCCCGCAAGATTCTTCTACAGACAACAAGGGTGCCGTGTCTTTTCCGAAAGCCACGCCGAGGTGACCCATGAGCCTGGTTCCGTATCCCGATATTGCAAAGCTGCCCGAGGACGTGCGCACTGCGCTCGCGCAGGCGCCCGTGCAGCTCAACATCTTCAAGATGATGGCGAATGCGGAGACCTGCTTCATTCCGTTCACTCGCCTGGGCGGCACCATCCTGAGTCGCCAGAAGCTCGACGCCAAGCTGCGCGAGATGGCGATTCTAATGGCGGTCAAAATCGAAGGCGGCGAGTACGAATGGATTCAGCACGTGCCGATCGCGATTTCGGTGGGCGCCACGCAGGCGCAGGTGGATGCGATCTCGAATCGCCAAACTGACGCGGCATGTTTCACCGACCTCGAGCGCGCGGCGCTGCGCTTCACGGAGCAGGTCGTGAACAACGTCCGCGCCGAAGAGGCAACGGTCAGGGAAGTGATGAAGTTTCTCTCGCCCCGCGAGGTCGTGGAGCTGATCATGACGATCGGCTTTTACATGATGGCGGCGCGGATCACGGAAACGACGCGCACCGATCTCGATCCGCCGGCGGGCACCAAGGTAATCGATCAGCTCAAGCGCGAAGGCTAGCGGCAGGCTTCAGGTGATCATTAAGGACGACGAAGCAGTCAGCATCGCGACCGCCAATGGTCCGATGCGAACGCATATCTTCCGGCCCGTGGCGCCGGGGCGATATCCGGCTATCCTTTTCTACTCGGAAATCTATCAGATGACGGGGCCGATTCGGCGGATGGCGGCGATGATGGCTGGGCACGGCTTCATTGTCGCTGCGCCGGAAATCTACCACGAGTTCGAAGCCGCCGGCACCGCGCTGGCCTACGACGCGGCGGGAACGGCGCGCGGCAACGAATTGAAAACCACGAAGACGCTCGCCAGCTATGACAGCGATGCGCGCGCGGCGATCGATTTCCTCAAGTCATATCCGCATTGCACGGGGCGCATCGGCGCCGCGGGAATCTGCATCGGAGGTCATCTGGCGTTTCGTGCGGCGCTGAATCCTGAAGTGATTGCCGCGGCGTGCTGGTACCCGACCGATCTGCACGAGCATAGTCTCGGCCAGGGAAAGAACGACGATACGCTCGCGCGGGCCGCCGAAATTCGCGGAGAGATGTTGATGATCTTCGGGCGCCAGGATCCTCACGTCCCGCGCGAGGGGCGCGCGATTATCTACGACACGATGTCACGCGCGAACCTGAATTTTACCTGGCACGAATTCAATGCGGCCCACGCGTTTATGCGCGACGAAGGGCCGCGCTACGATCCCGCGGCGGCGCGAATTTGTTACGAGCTGGCGCTGGAGATGTTCCATCGCAGGCTCGGTGAAGGCGACGGCCGCGCACAGGCGTGACCGATCGCCAAGCTGGCCGAATTGCCTACGAATGCGCCGCCGCTTTGTGGCGGCCTTTGCCGTTTTTCAGGGCCGGGTCCGGCTCGATTACGATGCGTTGTCCGTCCAACTCGGTGTGGTTGAGCAAACTGGTCGCGACTGCGACATCAGACAACCCCGCCATTTCCACGAAGCCAAATCCCCGGCAACGCCCCGACGCTTTGTCGCTGACGGCGAGCGCGCTGATCACGCCTCCCGCACGAGAGAAATGAGCGTGCAGAGTACGGCTGGTCACCGAGACGGCGAGATTGCCAACATACAACTTAGGCATCCAATGCCTCCTGTCTGATTCCGACGGTTCGAACTGTCCCAGCGATCGACTACAAGCCGGTTTCGAAAGGACTCGTTCAAAGGCGGGTACTGTTCATTCTATTTGCCCCGGCCGCCAATGTATAGCGCTGTCTGGCGTTTCGGCTCGCGAATCGGGCGGTCCGAGATAGGCTAAACATGCCTATATCCTTAGTTCCGCGCGGCGGGTAGGATAATAGAGCAAACCGCGGAGCCTTCCTTTCATCCAGCCCGGGAATGAGCCCGGGTTCTCTGTTCGGAGCTACCTCGGCAAAACTTTCGGAGGGCAACGAATGCCCAGCAAATTGTACGTAGGCAATCTGGCCTACTCGGTATCCAATAGTGACCTCGAAGAACTCTTTTCGCAGGTCGGCACGGTCCAGAGCGCGACCGTGATCACGGACAAGTTCTCGGGCCAATCGAAGGGCTTCGGCTTTGTCGAGATGGGGAGTGAGGACGAAGCTGCCAAGGCGATCCAGCAGTTCAACGAAACCGAACTGAAGGGACGCAACATCCGGGTGAACGAAGCCAAGCCCCGTGAATCGGGCTTCGGCGGCGGCAACCGTGGTGGTGGTGGCGGCGGCGGTGGCGGCAATCGTGGAGGTGGCGGCGGCGGTCGCGGCCGCGATCGCTGGTAAAAAATCAAGGGCGCGGGGGGACGCAAGCCTGTCTCCAAGTCTAAGGAGCTTCGATGGAAAAACGCCGTAGAGAGCAAGTCCGCAGACAGAAACAACAGGACAAGCAACGGCGTCGCGTCGAGCGCGCCGCCCAAAAGCAACCCACCCGCGAGCCTGGGTCCGACCAGAAAGACCCCGACCTCGAGGGAATAGTTCCCGGACCGCAGCCCGGCCAGATCATTTGACCGGGCTGCGGGTTTCCGCCCCTGCGTCGGGCGGCAAATCCGAAAAGGCCCCGAATCTGCGTACGCGCCCAGTCAATCGAGCGCATACGCAGAGGTTTGCCCGCTTGGGCAGCGCGACAAACTTGCGAGTGATTTGTTATTCTGACGAGGCTGAGGCGGGGTGGTCCCGCGCTACAAGGCCTGCACCTCCGGAGATTGTTCTTTCGTGGCATTAGCCGAACCCAAGTCCGTATCCGCCGAAGCGCGCGAAACTTTTGGACCGGAAAGTCCGAAAGGGCTCGTCAACAGTCAGTTCCTGGCGCCGCTGATCGTCGGATGCGCCTTGTTCATGGAGATGCTCGATTCCACGGTCATCTCCACGGCCCTGCCCGCGATTGCGCATTCGATGCACGAAGATCCGATCCGGCTCAACCTCGCGATCACGTCGTACCTGCTGAGCCTTGCGGTTTTTATTCCGATCAGCGGATGGATGGCGGATCGGTACGGATCGCGCACGGTGTTTCGCGCCGCGATCGTGGTCTTCACCATCGGGTCGATTTTCTGTGGCTTGTCGGAGTCGTTGCCGCAACTCGTCGCCGCGCGCGTCCTGCAGGGATTTGGCGGCGCGATGATGGTGCCGGTCGGGCGCTTGATCGTGCTCAAGACGATTCCGAAGTCCGAACTCGTGCAGGCGATGTCGTATCTCACCGTACCCGCGGTGCTGGGGCCGGTGGTCGGGCCGCCGGTGGGCGGATTCATCGTCACCTACTATTCGTGGCGATGGATTTTCTTCATCAACGTCCCGATCAGCCTCATCGGCATCACGCTGGTCACACTCTACATCGAAAATATTCGCGAGGAGGACGTACCACCGCTGGATTTTCGCGGCTTCGTGCTCACCGGACTCGGGCTGGCGGGACTGGTCTTCGGCTTCGAGATGATCGGCCGCGGCATCCTTCCGGCGAGCCTCGTAATGAGCCTGCTGGTGGGAGGGGGATTGTGCGCGGGGGCGTACGTGATGCACGCGCGGCGGGCGCGCTATCCGATTATCGACCTGGCGCTGCTTAAAATCCCGACCTTCAACTCGGCCACCGTCGGCGGCGGATTGTTCCGCATGGGTATCGGCGCGCTGCCGTTCCTGATGCCGATGCTGCTGCAGCTGGTGTTCGGGTTGAGTCCGTTCGCCTCGGGCCTGATTACCTTCACGGGGGCGGCGGGCGCGCTGATCATGAAACCGACCGCGCCGCCGATAATCCGGCGCTTCGGTTTCCGCAATGTTCTCGTTTTCAACGGCATCGTCAGCGCTTTCATTATGATGAGTTATGCGTGGTTTCGTCCGTCGACGCCGCATTCCGTCATTATCGCGACGCTGCTGGTTGGCGGCTTCTTTCGATCTCTCCAGTTCACCGCGCTCGGAACGCTCGCCTATGCTGACGTGCCAGCGGTGCTGATGAGCAATGCCAGCAGCCTGTCGAGCATGGCGCAGCAACTGTTCCTGAGCCTCGGTGTCGCGACCGCGGCGCTGCTGCTGCATATCAGCCTGCACGGGCGCAGCGTGTCGACGCTGTCGGCGCAGGACTTCGCGCTCCCTTTTATAATCACGGGCATTCTCGCGGTCGGATCGTCGGTCATCTACCTGTGGCTCGATCCGAACGCGGGCGAAGAAGTAAGCGGCCGCCGCTCCTCGGTCGCCATTTCATCGACGGTCCATCCGGTCCCTGAAGCGGATTGATCAGATCGGACGGGTGTCTGGCCGGATCGCGCGGGGGTTTTCATCGCGCGCACGACACGCTAATTACCGCTGACGGCGATCGATTTTTCGCGGCGCGTCTGGACATAGAGGTGAATCACCATGGGACCTTTGACAGGTTATCGGGTAATCGAATTGGCGGGCATCGGGCCCGGGCCGATGTGTGCGATGTTGCTGTCCGACATGGGCGCGGACGTGCTGCGCATCGATCGGCTTTCCAGCGCCGGGCTGGGAATCTCGATGCGCGCGAAGTTCGATGTGCTCAATCGCGGACGCCGCTCAGTCGCACTCGACCTCAAGAAGCCTGAAGCGATTGAGGCGGTGCTGCGACTGATTGAAGAAGCCGATGCACTCATCGAGGGATTTCGTCCCAAGGTGATGGAACGGCTGGGCCTGGGCCCTGACGTATGTCTCGCGCGCAATCCGCGGTTGATTTACGGACGCATGACGGGATGGGGTCAGGAAGGGCCGATGGCGGAAGCCGCTGGCCACGATATCAATTACATCGCGTTGACCGGCGCGCTGCATTCGATCGGACGCAAGGGTGATCGTCCACTGCCTCCGCTCAATCTGGTGGGCGATTTCGGCGGCGGCGCGCTCTACCTCGCGCTGGGCGTCGTCGCGGGACTGCTCGAAGCCCAGAAGTCGGGCAAGGGACAGGTGGTGGATGCGGCCATGGTCGATGGCGCGTCATCGCTGATGACCGCGATCTATGGCATCAAGGCGGCGGGAGTATGGACCAACGAGCGCGGCGATAACCTGCTCGACACGGGCGCCCATTTCTACGAGGTCTACGAAACCAGCGATGGAAAGTACGTCTCGATCGGATCGATCGAAGCGAAGTTCTACGACGAGCTGCTGGAGCTTTCCGGACTCAAGGGCCAGGAACTGCCGCATCAGATGGATCGCTCGTCGTGGCCTGCTCTGAAGGAACGGCTGACCGCAATCTTCAAGAGCAAGACGCGCGACGAATGGTGCAAAATCATGGAGGGCAGCGACGTATGCTTCGCGCCCGTGCTCAGCATGGAAGAAGCGCCGCAGCATCCGCACAATCGCCATCGCGGGACTTTTGTGGAGCAGGATGGCGTTGTTCAGCCGGGACCTGCGCCCCGCTTCAGTCGCACTCCCGGAAAGATCCAGCGGCCGCCCGCGAGCCCGGGACAGCATACCGATGAGGCGCTGCGCGATTGGGGCTTCAGCAACGCGGAGCTGGAGAAGCTGCGCAGTCAGGGAGCGATCGCGGCAGCGACTAAGTAAGGGAGTGGGGCGTTTCGATCGACGCAGCACCCTCACCCGCGCGTCACGGCCTTTGCGAAAAGAGCGCAAAGGGCGCGCCGCTTGCCCTCTCCCGCAACTAAGCGGGCGAGGGGCATCGCGCTGCTATGCCGGTGCGGGATCCGCGCAGGAGGTCTTGGCCTTTTCTAGGATCTCGACGCACAAATTCACGCATTCACCGCATATGAAGACCTTGGGGCCGGCGATCAGAAATCGCACCTGATCGTTATCCTTACCGCAGAAGGAGCAGTGCAGTTTCTCTTTTCCTAAGAGCGTCATAATGAATCTCTTGGCTCTAGTCGCAGCCCGCGACTTTATCGCACCCTGATTCGCGCGGGCGGGTTCGGCGTCAGATGCTTTCAGCCCTTCGTGCTTCACTTGGAACAGGCGGCGGGCTAGATCTTCGAACCGATCGAAGCTCCTGGGCGGCGTTCCGTTGCGCGCCGAACGGCTCATCGCGTTCGCTCCTCTCGCGAGACGTCTACATCATCGCGAGGCAGGTTGATCACGGTCTCGCCCGGGAACTCGAAGCTGCCCGATTCGATCGCAAGCCGGATGCGATGCAGCATGAACCAACCGGTTTTCTGCGTGACGCCGAGTTCGCGGGCCACTTCGTAAGAGGTCGGCCCCTGCGCCTGGTTCGCGATCATCCAGATGACGGCGAACCATTTGTCGAGCCCGATGGGCGAGTCCTCGAACAGGGTCCCGGCCTTGACACTGAATTGTTGGCGCGGATGCGCGTTTTTGCACTTCCAGATGCGGCGGGTCGCGAGGAACGTGACCTCGGCGCTGCCGCAGCTCGGGCACCTGATCCCATCGGGCCATCGCAGGGCCGCCGCGAACTCGACGCATCGGTCTTCGTCGCCGAAGTAGGCCAACGCCTCGCGCAAGGTCCGCGGCTGTCGCGTTCGAGCCATACGAAATCGTTTTTAACCCGCCCGCGGAGATGCGTCAAGTATATTTAAGATGGTTGTATCACCATATCGCCGTTGCTCCTTTCACCGGCTGCGTTCAGTATCGAAATGCAACTTTCGTTATCGTCAAGCGCGCGGGAGTGGACTAGAGTCACGGGCGGCGAAATGCCGGGAGGGGACAATATGCATCCGAGAACATGGCGGGCGATTCCTGCGCTGGCGGCTCTGGGCCTTCTGATAGCGGCGGCGCCGGCGCTTGCGGACACCTGGAATATCGACCCAAACCACACCAGCGTGGAATTTTCGGTGCGGCACATGATGATCTCGAACGTGAGGGGCCAGTTCGAGAAAACGTCCGGCACGATTACATCGAACGGGACCGATCCGAACTCGGTGCAGGTCAATGCCGTGATCGACGCGTCTTCGATCGACACGCGCGTTGACAAGCGCGACGGTCATTTGAAGAGCCCGGACTTTCTGGACGTCGCCAAGTATCCGACGATCACTTTCAAGTCGACCAAGGTCGAGGCTGCGGGCGACGGCAAATGGAAGCTGAGCGGCGACCTCACGCTGCACGGCGTCACCAAGCCCGTCACGCTCGATGTGGATGGACCGACGGCGCCGATCAAGGATCCATTTGGCAAGACGCGGGTCGGTGCGTCCGCGACGGCGAAGATCAACCGCAAGGATTTTGGGCTCACATGGAACAAGGCGCTGGAAACCGGCGGAGTGCTGGTCGGCGACGAAATTTCGATTTCCATAGACGTGGAAGCCGTCAAGCAATAGGCGAACGGTTTCAGGCGAAGCGGCGGCGCGTCCGCGGCGGCCGTATTGAAGGAGTAAGGAGCAGATGGAGTTTGGACTGCAGCTTTCGAACATGGAACCGGAGCGGTTCCGCACGATCTCACAAGCCGCCGAAGGAGTCGGGTTCGATCTGATCGTGTTTCCCGACCATATCGTGATGGAGGGGCCGGAGCGGCAATACGATCCGCATACGCTCGCGTACGATCCGATCGTAATCGCGGCCACGGTGGCGGACGCGACGAAAAAGATCAAAATCGGCCATTTGGTGCTGTGCAATCTATTTCGTCATCCTGCGATTACCGCGCAGAGCTTGGTAACGCTGGATCATTTGAGCAACGGAAGACTGGTGGCGGGACTTGGGACCGGATGGACCGAGACCGAGTTCCAGATGACGGGTATTCCGTTTCCGCCGATCACGGAGCGGCTCAAGATGCTCGATGAGGCGCTGGCCTGCATCATTTCGCTGTGGGCCAACGAGCGATCGAATTTCGCGGGCGAGTTTTACCAGCTCCGTGACGCGATCCTGTGGCCCAAGCCGATCCAGAAGCCGCGCCCTCCGATTATCGTGGGCGGAGGCGGCAAAGGTCTGCTCAGGATCGCCGCCAAGTACGCTGATTACATCAACATCATCCCCGATGCGGGCAAGCCAGGGAAAATCTCGCTCGACAACGTCAAGCGGATGACGGACGAATCGTTCCGCGGCAAGCTTGCGTTCGTACGGGACGAGGCGAAACGCTTCGGCCGCAATCCCAACGCGATTGCGGCAAGCAACTTCATCTTCACGCTCATGATCACCGACTCGCCCGAGGCGACGCGCAAGACCGCCGAGATGATGGCGGCGGGCTTCGGCCTCGATTCCGCGGGGATGCTGCAATCGCCGCTGTCGCTAATCGGAACGCCCGACGAATGCATCGTGGAGTTGAAGCGCCGCGCGAAGGAGTGGGGTATCTCCCAATTCATCTTCTCCACCATGATGGGAATAGACGAGAAGCAGGTACTCCGGCTGCACGAGGACGTACTGGCGCACGTTTGAACGGCCGAAATTCAACTGTTGGAGAAATACTATGGAATCGATTCGCTTTGATGACGTCGAAAAGCTGCGTTCGAAAATAAGCCAGGAGTACGGGCCCTGGAGCAAGCCTATCGAGGTGACGCAGGAAAAGATCAATCAGTTCGCCGACGTGACCGGCGACCATCAGTGGATTCACATCGATATCGAGCGCTGCAAGAAGGAAAGTCCGTTCGGCGGACCGGTCGCGCATGGGTTTCTGACGCTGAGTCTGTTGCCCGCGTTTGAAACTGAAACCGATTGGAAGGTCACCGGATATCGCAATGTCGTCAACTACGGCGCGAACAAGCTGCGCTTCATCTCGCCGGTTCCCGCCGGCGCGAAGGTTCACGGACATTCGCGAATCGTGGCAGTGGATCCGCGGCCGCAAGGTACGCAGGTCACCCAGGAGACGACGGTGCACGTGGTCGGGAACGACAAGCCCGCGCTGATCTACGAGGGGATTTTCCTCTACGTGAAGTGATCGCTGCTGCGACCACGCAGAACGGACTTTAACCACAAAGGCACTAAGGCACCAAGGCGGTCACTCTTCTTGGTGTCTTTGTGCCTTTGTGGTTAAGGGGTTGCCCTTCACCGCAGAAAGAATGCTGCTGCGGGGTTGTCGGTTTCCTCTGTGTAGGCCACGCCCATCGCGTTGAAGCGCGCGCGCAGTTCGCGGCGATCGCATCCCCGCGTCTCGAAACCGCACAGAATCCGGCCATACGCACCGCCCTGGTTGCGGTAGTGGAACAGCGAAATATTCCAGTGATCGCCGAGCATCGTGAGAAACCTCAGAAACGCGCCCGGCCGATCAGGAAAGCTGAAGCTGTAGAGCACCTCGTCAATCGCCCCGCCGGAGCGGCCACCAACCATATGCCGGACGTGCGACTTGGCCAGTTCATTGCCGGTCAGGTCGTGGCATCGGTAGCCGCGTTCATGGAGCAACCGCGCTATTTCCTCCGCTTCCGCGCGGCCCGAGATCTCCACCCCGACAAAGATATGTGCCTCGTCACGCGTCGCGAGCCGATAATTGAACTCGGTGATGTTCCGATCGCCGATGACGCGGCAGAAATCCAGGAAAGCTCCCCGACGCTCCGGGATCGTCACCGCGAACATCGCCTCGCGATGCTCGCCCAGCGCGGCGCGCTCCGCCGCGAACGCAAGGCGGTTGAAGTTAACGTTGGCGCCCGATGCGATCGCAATCGCGGGACCGGCCGGAATGCGTCCCTCGCGTGCGAGCCGCTTGAGGCCCGCTATCGAAAGCGCGCCGGCAGGCTCGAGCACCGCGCGGGTGTCCTCGAACGCATCTTTGACGCCGGCGCAGATCTCGTCGATGCTCACCGTCACGCAATCATCCAGATAGTCGCGGCATAGCGCGAAGGTGTTTTCACCGACCATCCGCACTGCGACTCCGTCGGCAAAAATTCCCACCTGATCGAGCGCAACGCGCCGCCCGGCGCGAATCGAACGCGTCATCGCGTCCGAATCGTCGGGCTCGACGCCAAACACGCGAATCCGCGGGCGCACCGCCTTGATCACGGCCGCGATTCCGGCCGCCAATCCGCCGCCACCCACCGGAACGAAAATGGACCCGAGGTCGGGAGTCGCCTGCCGCAGAATTTCAAGCGCGATCGTCGCCTGCCCGGCAATTACGTCGAGGTCATCATATGCTGGAATCTCGATCATGCCGGTGGCGGCGGCCAGCTCGGTGCAGTATGCCGCCGCCTCGGAGTAATCGTCGCCGATAAGATCGACGCGTGCGCCGTGGCAGCGCACCGCCTCGACTTTGATTTCCGGCGTGGTCTTCGGCATCACGACGCGGGCCTGGATGCCCAGCCGCGCGGCCGAGTATGCGACACCCTGCGCGTGATTGCCGCCGGAGGCTGCGATGACGCCGCGAGCCTTCTGCGCGTCATCGAGCAGGGCCATTCGGTTATAGGCGCCGCGCAGCTTGAACGAAAAGATCGGCGTGAGATCTTCGCGCTTGAGCAGGACCGGCGTGCCGAGGCGCTCGGACAGCCGCCGCGCATCGTCGAGCGGCGTGGGTTCGGGCAGCACTTCCGCGACCCGCGCATTGAGCGCCCGGGTCAATATGGTGTGACAGTCCATCGGTCGTTCTCTCCTGAGACGACCGCCTCATCGCCGGTACCGTGAGAAGGATTTATGGAAATGGAAAACCCCTCGCACCGAAACTGGCGGGAGGGGTCGTGTCATCGTTCCGAGTCGTTATCTAGCGACGCCCGAAACGCACCCCACCCGCCAGGGTAATCATCATAATAATGGCGATAGCGGAAATGCGGTTCATCACAGGCGTAGTTTCATCACGCTACTTGGCTTGATCGCTCAAGTCAACGCGCCTGGCGCATCGCAGCCGAGATCGAGCGAAACCCATGGCGGGTAACCGGCATCAAAAGCATCGTGGAAGAACCAGGTCGATGACCATTGCAACGATCATCCTGACGGCGACATTCGCATTTTGTGCGATATGGCCGGGTGCGGCGATGGCGATGGATGGCGTCATCATGAAAAACGGGCAGATGATGACGATGAAAAACGGCAAGGCGACTCAGCCCATGCCGGACGACATGACGATGCCCGATGGAACCAAAGTGACGACCGCCGGTGTTGTAAAGATGGGCAACGGTGAGGAAAAGCATCTGAGCAACGGCGACATGATTTTGATGGACGGGCACATGATGAAGGGCGGCCAGGCGACCCCCATGCATCCCGAGGAGTGAGGCGCATCGCGCGCGAAAACAATGGCTGAAGCGAGCATTGATCCACGATGGCGAAAACGCAGGGCGCAGCCCCTGACGATTCGCCTCGCGCACTGGATCAACATACCGCTGCTGCTGATCATGGCCGGCAGCGGACTGCAGATATTCAGCGCGTATCCCGCGCTAGGTCCGCGCGGGGCGCAATACCGCTGGTATCCGCTGCAAGGTGTATCGCCGCCGGGATGGGCGACTTTTGGTGGATGGCTCGCGGGGGCGCGTCACTGGCACTTCGCGATCGCCTGGTTCCTGATTCTGAACGGACTCATCTACCTGGCGTATTTCATCGCCAGCGGCGAATGGCGCCGGCGCTTGTTCCTTCCGGGCCGCGACACTCCGGGCGCATTCCGAATGTTCGCATACTATGTGCGCGCCATCCGGCAACCGCCGCCGATGGATTTCTACAACGGCTTGCAACGGCTCGCGTACACTTCGGTCATCGTGTTCGCGCTCGTTGAGGTTCTCTCGGGCCTGGCGATTTACAAACCCGTGCAGCTGTGGTGGCTGGCGGCGATCTTCGGCGGATACGACGGCGCGCGAGCGGTGCATCTGGGTGCGCTGGTGTTGATCGTGATGTTCGTCATCGCGCATCTGGTGCTCGTGGCGATGCACCCGCGCGCGATCCTCGAGATGTTCACTGGAGGGAAGCGTGGCTAGGCTTTTGACGCGCCGCAAATTGCTCCTCGGACTGGGCGCCGCGACGATGCTTGCCGGATGCGAGAAATCGCGGGCGGCCACGTTCTTTCTGCGCGCGATGGGCGAATGGAATCAGGGCGTGGAGAGCGCGATGTTCTCGCCTACCCGACTCGCGCCGGAATTGCCGCCTTCCGCCAGCACGTCCGCCGACGCATTCCCCAGTTACTTCGTTTCGGATGACATGCCGTTCCCGCCCGACAACTGGTCGTTGAAGGTCGGCGGATTGGTCGCGAAGGCGATGGTTCTTTCGCTCGACGACCTGAAGCGGATGGCGCGGGTCGACCTCCGCGTTCGGCATCACTGCGTAGAAGGATGGTCCGCCGTGGCGGGATGGCATGGTGTGCGCGTGAGCGAGATCGCAAAGGTGGTAGGCATCGATCCGCGCGTGCGCTACGTGGAATTTCGGAGCTTCGATTCCGGCTACTGGTCGTCGTGGGATCTGGAAAGCGCGATGCATCCACAGACGATTCTCGCCTACGGCATGAACGGCCACGAACTCTACCCCGATCACGGCGCGCCGCTGCGCCTCTATTCGCCCGTCAAGCTCGGCTACAAGATGGTCAAGTATCTGACTGAGGTGAACTTCCTGCCGGACCCCACCGGCGGCTACTGGGAGAACCAGGGCTACGAGTGGTTCGCCGGCGTGTAGAAGAAAGAAGAGAATCCGCAGATTGCCAGGCAGATTTCGGAATCCGTGAAATCTGTGAAATCTGCGGATCCTCCTTTTGTCCGGTGCCGCGCTTCGCTATTCGCAGGCCGCGGGAGCGCGGCCCCATCCGCTGAAGCCCGCGTTGTAGACGATGATGTCCCGCTTCGCGTCGTTGTCGATTTGGATAAACGGATTCGGGTCGCCGTTGCCGACCGCAACCGGTTCCATCGCCATCGCGGGCGAGACGCGCAAAGTTTTGAAGTAGTGATATTTCAGAACCAGGCGCCCCGGCTCGGCGTCTTTTATCTGGATGCAATCCTGGCTCGCGCTGACGGATGCCGCCTTGCCCGCCAGCAGGAAGCTGTGATCGCCGGCTACGCCGTAGAGCGTGTATGGATCGCTCTCCTGAAGGGCGACCACGCCCGGCACCCCTGCCAGATACTGCTTGGCGTCGGCGGACCACAGAACGAGCGCGCCGACATTGTAAGTATCGAGTTGCCGACGGAAATCCGCAGGCTCCCAACTGTTCAGCGGACGGCCGAATGCGATGGCGTTGCCAAGATCGACGAAGCCGAAGGATGAAAATCCTTCACTGGGCGAGGCGCCGATAACTTCGCGGCCGCTTTCGAGCGCCCACAACAATCCGACATCCGCGCGGAAGTAGGGCGAGACCACGCCGCCGTTCTCGTCGCGGCTCCATCCAGATTCCAGGACGATTCTCGAGTCGCGGCCCGACACCGTCATCCATCCCCATAGTTCCGACGCCTGCGCGGGCAGCGTCGCCACGATCGGACCGTGCACCGTTGTCTCGAGCCATAACGATGCGCCAGACACGAGGGCGAAGAAGGCGACAACTACGACTGCAATCAGTTGAGTAACCTGTCGCCACGGCGAACCGAAGATGCCGAGGCGTAGCCAGAATTCGCGCACGCCCAGCGCGACGAATGGAGCCGCAAACGCATAGAAGACGATTTCAAAGCGGGCGGGTTCGACGTTGTCGAAGAGCTTGATGGCGGATCCGAAATACGCGATCAGGCCGAAGCCGAAGGTGCCCACGAGCCACACGATCAGAAAGCGCCGTCGGGTGCGCGCCTGCAGGGCTCCATACAGCGCCGCCACGGCGATAGCGATTGGCGGGAAGGGTAGCCGCTTGTGAAAGAGAATACCGAAGCCGCCGCCTATGCTGCGCGAAGTCTGCCACCAATTCGAGAAGTGAGAGCCTATATCCCGCGTGAACAGGACCGGACCGAGCCATCCCATCGAGAGCACGAAAGCGCCCGCCAGTGCGGCGGCGAGTGCGACGAAGCGCCTGACGCTACGCGACTCCGCCAGACCCGCAATTGAAGGCGGCACCAGCATCGCGGCGGCCAGCGGATGCAGATAAGTCAGTGTGCCGCCGGTGATCGCGAGTGCGACAAATCCGCGTGCGCCTCGTTCCAGCGAGCGGTAGAGAAGCGCGCCCCATGCGACGGACAGAAACGCCGCGGAGAAGAATGCGAACATGCCAGCCCGGATCATCAGTAGACCCGGATAGTTGAAGGTCCCAAACACTCCGAGTGCGGCTGAGAGCACCGCGATGGTCCAGTCGAATTCGAGCCAGCGTGCGGCAGCCGCCATCGCTAGCGGAATCGACACGAGCACGCCGACTACGAATGCCTTGTACAGAACGGCGGCGCGTCCGAACGAGCGCACGGTCGAGAAGCCGCTGCAGATCCAGAACCACAGCGCGACCGCATCGCCCATCGGTTCGGTTCTCGTCCCCGCCGGATATCCCGCCATCAGGCTCGGGCTGTAGCTCCATAGTCTCAGGTGCCGCCCGAGCGCCGATGCGCTCAACAGGCTGCGCGCAAAATGAAGCGCGTAGCTGTTGGTGTAAAAGGGGTTGCGGGTCAGCCACGAGTCGACGGGAAAGTACTGGCTGAGCCCCCACAGTTGAATGAGGAATATCACCGCGATCAGGACGCTGGGCGCCAAAGGCAGTGCGAGAAGATTTCGACGGACCGAGGCGAGCATCGGCGCGAGAGGCATCGGTCGCGCGGCGCGATCGGTTTTCTCAGCTATCTGGCGTGAAGACATCGCTGGACGGCATCGTCGCGATCAGGCCGCCCCTGCCCGCGCAACTTTGAACGTCACGATCTGGAACGGACGCAGTTCGAGTTCGATTGTACCGCGGCGGCGGCGCCGAAAGCTCGGATTTTTCAGGAGACGCCCGGCAAGATCGATCAATCGCACGCTGCCGGCCGCGCCGAATTTGAAGCGCGCCGCCTCGGGCACTTCCGATGCGCTGAAGACGCGCACGATATAACCATCGGCGCGTTCCGTTGCGCGAGCGGTTGAGAAGAGAATGCGCGGATTGTCGCATTCGCAGAGCTGCAATGAATCGAAACCAGCTCGCGCACCAAAGGCGCGGGGCGGGAACGCATATGACTGCGTGCGCTCGAGGAAATCGGATTCGGAGTACGAGCCGCACCAGGTCGTGACCGCGAATTCAAAACGATGACTCCCGATCTCCTGCGCATCGGGAGTTTCCATTTCCGGACCAGCGTCGCCGCGCCGCATTTTCAGGTCGCCACGCGAGAGCCATCCGATGCATCTGAGCAACGTCAGCAGAATCGTTGCGCAGCCTACATCGCGTCTGACCTCCGTCTCGTAGGTGCCGCGGCTCAGAACCGCCGCGGAAAGATCGGGAGACTCGACGGCGGTGAAGATACGATGCGGTGCCGTGGGATATACATCCTCCGTAATACCCGGCGGTTCCACCGGATCGAGTGGCCGGCGAACGACGCCGAAGTTCGTGTCCGAAACCGACTCTGCGGCCGCGATCGGAGTGGAAAGCGCGATGCGCAGGCGATGGTCTCGCGCGGGATTGTCGACGGCGGCGTCGAAGTCGATGCGGGCAAGACCTGCGTATATCGTCGCGGTGACGTTGACCATCAAATCGACAGTCTGCTGCGAGCGTCCGGCGCGATCGGGAGTCAGTGATGCCGGGAGGCGGTAGATGATCGACAGGCTCAGCCGGCTGCGGACCGCGCCTCGCTCGATCACGCGCGCGCTCAACGACTGCGGCATCAGAATCGGCGCCGAATCGGAGACTGGATCGAAATTGTACTCATCGCCCCGGTCGCCATCGTCTTCAAAATGAAGTTCGAGATGCTTGCCGCTGGATAGATCGTCGATCGAGAGTCCGGTTGCGGATGAACCCAAGCGGAAGAATTCGTTTTCAATCGACTGCGTGCCTGGCGCAGTCTCCGGAGTCGAGTCGGCCGAGTCATTTCGCACCACTCGATAGAATGTGAACCCGGCCTGCGCGAGGCCGTTTGCGACGAAGCATACTTTCGCGCGCGCCGCGGTCTTCCCGTGAATCACGACCCGGGCATCATCGGGCAGCGCGGTAAGCTGTTTTCTGAAATCCTGCGAATCGAAGGCCGCGGGCGCGTTGCGGCTGAGAATCAGATCGAGTTCAAAGCGATTCGTGCCGGCGGCCCTCAGAGCGAAGCGCTGGAGATATAGCCCCATGACCTGGATGTTGGAGGAACCCGTGGTCAGTCCTCTGAAGTCCGCCGCGGAAAGCTCGATATCGAGTCCGCGCGCGCGCCTGGACAGTTCGATGACGGCAGGGACTCGCTTGCCGTCGCCGTCAACCACGACGTAGCGGGCGTCGGGGTCTTCGAGTTCTGTTTCGCCATTGACGACGGCGCGGCGCGAGAACGTGGGATTGAACACCGCGATCGCCGGCTCTCCCGCGCGCTGGCCGCGAAAGATCGTGCTGATGGCGCTGCGTACCGCGTTGTCCGCGATCATCTCCGCCTGGTCGAAGCGATAGCGCATGTCGCGATGAACCTGGTCGATGGAGCATCCGCAGATAGAGTCGTGGGGATGGTTCTGAATCGCGGTGCGCCATGCGAGTTCGAGGAGCGCTTTCAGGTCGTCGCCGCGGCCGAGAATTCCGGCGAGCGCCGCGAGCGGATCGGCGATCCGTTCGAGCAGGTACGAGTTGTGGAAGTCGCGCTGCTTGATCCATGCGCGGGCCGAAGTGACGCCGGGCGTGACATTGGACCGCGCGGGCGAGCGCAATTCACCGCGATGATGCGCCAAGCCATCCTGCGGCAATTCCGCGACGCGGCGAACATATTCTTCGAGCGTGCCGGCTTCCATCGCGACCGAGTCGAGATTGCTCGCTTCACCGAGCAGCGCGAAGACGCGCGGGTCGGGTTCGGCGTGGTCGTTGCCGTTCATAACCAGAATAGGCGAGCCGTCGGCGAACTCGCGCTCGCGGCGCGCAATCTCCTGGGCGCGTGCAAGGAGCGCGGCGGCGGAATCGGAGGGAAAGCTCGCGCCGTTCGCGTATCCGAACGGAAGAAAAATGGTCAGCAGTCCGTTGCCGTCGAGTCCCTCCCAAATGAAGCGGTTGCGCTTGATCTCGCGGCCTACGCCGCGAAACGTGACGGCCGCCTTCAGACCGAAACCCGAAAGGATCTGCGGCAGTTGGGCGGCGTGCCCGAACTGATCGGGCAGGTAGCCGATGGCGGTCGGCGTTCCGAAGCGATGGGCCAGGCGGCGTCCGATCTCGAGGTTGCGGATCAGCGCCTCGCCGCTGGGAATGAAACTATCCGCAAGCAGATACCAGGGACCGATCTGAAGCTTGCCCGCCTTGACCAGCTTTGCGATGCGCCGTGCGGCATCGGGCCGCACCTCCAGATAATCCTCCAACACGATCGTTTGCCCATCGAAGTGAAAGCAGGGAAGGCTGCCATCCTCGAGCAGCGCCAGCATCCGATCGGTCATCGCGAGCAGGCGCGCGCGCATCCGCTGAAACGGCTGATACCATTCGCGGTCCCAATGTGTATGCGCAACGAAGTAAAGGTGGTCCATTGATAGTTACTCCCGGCCTCGCAGCCGCTGATCGCAATTAGCTGACACGGCGCCGGGCGGCAATCTGAGCGCGTCGCGAACACGGGTTCGGTTGCGCGCAGAGGATCCCTTCGTCCCGTCTGTCCTCAGCGCGGGCTGCGCCCGCAACGCAAAGAGGCTGTCTCGGCGATCGAGTTCAAAGGTTCTCACACTCACGGGATTCCTCGGAGAAGAACCTCGGAATGACACCACTTTCGAACGACGCCTGAAGACAAAGGATGACACCCCAGTGCTATCGGGCGTTTGCGTCAGGATTCGCATGGGGACTTCTTTTTGTGACGGGACCCGGGTTCCGCACAGATCCCCATGGCGACGCATAGGGCGGCCACGTCGCCGATGCGTTCGCCGAGCGCCGCGGGGACGATCTCGCAGGATTCGGCAGACACTCCCAGCGCTTCACGCTTGATAGTCTCGCGGGCAGGCTGGAGAAGTGTCTCACCCATTCGCATCGCCAAGCCTCCGATGACGATTCGTTGCGGATTCAGGACATCGACGAGAATCGCGAGCACCTGACCCAGCCGCTTGCCGGTCGAAGTTATGATCCGCCGCGCGACCGCGTCTCCTTTTGCCGCCGCCAGCGTGACGTCGCGCGCGCTGATCTGTTTGCCGGGTTGCAGATGCTTGCCGAGTATCGTCTGAATGCCGCGCTTGCGAGCAGCGATGACAGCTTGATGGGCGACCTTCGCGACTCCGCCGCCGCTGGCCCATCCTTCCGCGGAGCCTTGCTTGTGATTTCCGATCGGTCCGCTGCGCGTCAGGCGCAGATGCCCGATCTCTCCGGCCATGTCGTTGGTGCCGCGATACAGGCGTCCATCGACGATGACTCCGGCGCCCAGTCCAGTGCCCATCGTCAGAAAGACCATATTCATGAACCCGCGTCCGGCGCCGTAACGATGCTCGGCAACCGCTCCCGCATTTGCGTCATTTTCGATCCGGCAGGGGGCGCCGAATTGCTCTTCGAGGATCGACTTGATGGGAACGTTTACCCAGGTCGCCAGATTCGGCGGCGCCTGGATGATTCCGCGTATGCGATCCTGCGGGCTGCCGCAGCTCACGCCGATGCCGGCGATGGCGGCGTTGCTCAATCTGCGCGCCGCGAGCATCGTTGCGATTCCTTCGCGAATTGAGTCCACCGCGTGGCCGGGGCCTCTGGCGGGCCGGGTGGCAAATTGCAGCCGGCTTTCCACCGCGGGTGGTTTGATGGAAAGAACAACCGCGGTCTTGGTGCCGCCGATATCTACTCCGATCCAGACCTTGCCGGGCATTTGCGTCGATTCTGTCATGCTTTCGCTATGATGGGGGAGTTTGCTTTATCTAACAGGTCAGGCGAAAAGATTCGCTGTTGGGGCCGATCGATAAGAGGGAGAGTCAGCAAGATTCATGCTTCCGAAGAGTCTGCTTGTCGCCAATCGAGGCGAAATTGCGATTCGTGTCATGCGTGCGGCGGCCGAGTTGGACATCCCGACCGTCGCCATTTTTTCCGAGGACGATGCGTCGTCGCTGCATACGCGCAAGGCCGATGACGCTCGCGCGCTTCGCGGCAAAGGCGCCGCCGCATATCTCGATATCGAACAGATCGTCGCCGCCGCCAAACAGGCGGGCTGCGACGCGATCCATCCGGGGTACGGCTTTCTGAGCGAGAATGCGGCGTTCGCCCGCCGCTGCGCGGAAGAGGGAATTACATTCGTCGGGCCGCGGCCCGAGATCCTGGATCTGTTCGGCGACAAAATTCGTGCGCGCGCATTGGCGGAAAAGGCGCACGTTCCGGTACTGCGCGGGACGACGGGCGCGACCAGCCTCGACGACGCAAAGAAATTTTTCGCCTCGCTGGGCGAGGGCGCATCGATGATGATCAAGGCGGTCGCCGGCGGAGGTGGCCGCGGAATGCGCGTCGTCCATCGCGCGGAAGAAATCGAAGAAGCCCACAAACGATGCCAGTCGGAGGCGCGCGCCGCATTTGGCAACGGCGACGTGTACGTCGAGCAACTGATGCCGCGTGCGCGGCACATCGAAGTGCAGATCATCGGCGACAAGTCGGGCCACGTCAGCCATCTGTGGGAGCGCGAATGCAGTATCCAGCGCCAGAACCAGAAAATCGTGGAGATGGCGCCGAGCCCGGGACTCTCGGACGCGCTGCGCGAGCAAATTCTCGCGGCGGCAGTGAAGCTCGCGAAAGAAGTTCGCTACGACAGCCTGGGCACGTTCGAGTTCCTGGTCGACGCATCCGAGGGCGGCAAGGAATCGTTCGCGTTCATCGAAGCCAATCCGCGCCTGCAGGTGGAGCACACGGTCACCGAGGAAGTCACGGGCGTCGACCTGGTCAAAACGCAGCTGCAACTGTCGGCGGGAAAAACGCTCGCCGAGCTTGGACTCGCGCAGGCCGACATTCCCAAGCCGCGGGGCTTCGCGATTCAAACCCGAATCAATATGGAGTCGATGCGCCCGGATGGGACCGCGAAACCATCGGGCGGGACACTGACCGCGTTCGAGGCGCCATCGGGGCCGGGCCTCAGGACCGATTCGTTCGCATACGTCGGCTACACGACCAATCCCAGCTTCGACTCCCTGCTCGCCAAGCTGATCGCGCATTCGCCGTCGCCAGATTTTGCCGACGCGGTAAAGCGCACCTATCGTGCGCTGTGCGAATTCAAGATTGAGGGCGTGCCGACGAACCTGGGATTCCTGCAGAGCCTGCTGCAACATCCCGAGTTCGCCGCAAATCGCGTCTACACGCGTTTCGTGGAAGATCGAATCGGGGAGCTGGCCCCGTCGACGCCGCATCAGCGGCTTTTCTTCGAGCGCGCGTCGGCGCCGCGGCTGGCGGGCGCGAAGATCGACATGAAGGATCCGCTGGCCGTCCTCGATCACGGCAAATCCGGCGCCGCGATAGTGCAGGAAGCGCCCGTGGCGGTTGCGGTTCAGCGCACCCACGACATCGCCGTGCCCGAGGGGATGGTCGTCGTCGAAGCTCCGATGCAGGGGACGATCGTTTCCATCGATGTGCTCGAGGGCGACCTGGTGCACAAGGATCAGCAGCTGTTCGTGATGGAAGCGATGAAGATGGAGCACGTCATTCGCGCGGAAATCAGCGGCGCGGTGCGGCAGATATTGGTCACGATTGGCGACGCGATCTTCGAGGGGCATCCGCTGGCCTTCATCGAAGAGTCGGAGGTGCAAGTCGCCGCGGCCACCGAGCAGAAGGAAGTTGATCTCGATCATGTCCGCCCGGACCTCGCCGAAGTGCATGAGCGCCACCTGGTCGGCATGGATGAGTCGCGGCCCGAGGCGGTGGCGCGCCGGCGCAAAACGCATCAGCGTACCGCCCGCGAGAATATCAACGATCTCTGCGACCCGGGGACCTTCGTCGAATACGGCCCGGTCGTAATCGCGGCGCAGCGGCGGCGGCGGACGGTCGAGGACCTGGTGAAGAATACGCCGGCCGACGGGATGATCGCGGGTATCGGGCGCGTCAACGGTGACCTGTTCGACGAGGCGCGCGCCCAATGCATCCTGATGTCGTACGACTACACGGTGCTGGCGGGAACGCAGGGACAGCAGAACCATCGCAAGAAAG
The DNA here is from genome assembly GCA_052146355.1 of Binataceae bacterium (SeqCode). Classification (GTDB taxonomy): domain Bacteria; phylum Desulfobacterota; class Binatia; order Binatales; family Binataceae; genus JAFAHS01. The sequence goes on from JBKQNE010000270.1 coordinate 35,235, forward strand.
ACAGGATGTTCGAAATCGCGCTCAAGTCGCGATTGCCGGTGGTGTTCTTTACCGAAGGCGGCGGCGGACGGCCCGGCGACACCGATGGCGTGGGAGTGGCGGGCCTCGACTGCATGGCCTTCAATTACTGGGGCAAGCTGAGCGGCCTGGTTCCGCTGGTCGGAATCAACTCGGGCAGATGCTTTGCGGGAAATGCCGCGCTGCTCGGATGCTGCGATGTCGTCATCGCGACGCGAAATTCCAATATCGGAATGGGCGGACCCGCGATGATCGAAGGGGGCGGACTCGGCATCTTCCGTCCCGAGGAAGTGGGGCCCGTCGATGTGCAGGTGCCGAACGGCGTGATCGACATTCCGGTCGCCGACGAACGCGAGGCGGTCGAAGTGGCGCGGAAGTATCTTTCCTACTTCCAGGGGTCGATCGACAACTGGAACTGCGCCGACCAGCGGTTGCTGCGCGGAATAGTTCCGGAGAACCGGCTGCGCATCTACGATGTCCGCAAGGTAATCGAAACGCTGGCCGACACCGGCTCGGTGCTGGAAATCCGGCGCCACTTCGGGCTCGGGATGGTCACGGCGCTGGCCAGAATCGAGGGGCGGCCGGTGGGAATCATCGCGAACAATCCGACTTTCCTGGCGGGCGCAATCGAGAGCAACGGCGCGGACAAGGCAGCGCGCTTCATGCAGCTTTGCGACGCATTCGATATTCCGATCCTGTTCCTGTGCGACACACCGGGCATCATGGTCGGTCCGGAAATCGAGAAGACCGGGCTGGTGCGGCATGCGGCGCGGATGTTCGTGGTCGGCGCGAGCGTTACGGTGCCGTTTTTCACGATCGTGCTGCGCAAGGGCTACGGGCTGGGCGCGCAGGCGATGGCCGGGGGCAGCTTCAAGGCGCCGATTTTCACGGTGGCATGGCCGACCGGAGAATTCGGCGGGATGGGACTCGAAGGCGCGGTGAAGCTGGGCTATCGGAAGGAACTGGCGGCGCTCGAAGAGCCCGAAAAGCGCAAGGCGCTGTTCGACGAGATGGTCGATCGGATGTACCGGCACGGCAAAGCGGTGAATACGGCATCGACGTTTGAGATCGACGACGTCATCGACCCGCTCGAATCGCGCAAGTGGATCATGTCTGCGCTGCGATCGTCGCCGCCGCCCGCGCCGCGCACCGGCAAGAAGCGCCCCTGCATCGACACGTGGTGAGGGTGGGGATCCGGCGTCCCGTTGGTCCGCGGCGTGGGCTTGCGCCCGCAATCCAAAGAGGCTGTCTCGGCGATCGAGTTCAAAGGTTCTCACACCCACGGGATTCCTCGGAAAAGAGCCTCGGAATGACACCACTTTCCGACGGCACCTGACAGACAAAATCGTCGCGCCACGCGACGAAACTCAGAACTAGTAGCTCAGGGCTCCTGGCTCGCTCGTCGGCTCGTCGGCGGAGCGGGATCTCGTGCCTAAATTTTAGGCGAACCCAAAAAAGTCTAACGAAATAAAGGATAAATTGGGTTCGTTTTGTAAAAAAATATTTGGAATTTCCTCCGGTTCGGTCAACTCTGATGGTCTGTCACTCGAGTAAGCGACCGCGCAAAGCCAGGAAGCGCTTCGCGAACGCGAAGGGGATCCTTCGTCCCGTCGGTCCTCGGGACGCCTCGCTCGCTCGTCGCCTCGAGGAGCGGCACGCTGGTGGCGAGAGAAACAGGTGAAGACGCTGGAAGAGTAGCGGCCACGAGCGAGAGCGTACGCGCTCCCGCAAAACACGTCCAAGTCTAAAAAAGTTTAACCAGAGTCAAACCAAACGATCCTCGCTTCTTCTGAATAATCCGCAGATTTCGCAGATTACCCGCCAGATTTCGGAAGCGGTGGAATCTTCGCGAGCCGGCATGAGTTGCCGCGAGCACAGCGGCAGGCGCGCGCGGCAATGACAGAAAAGGAGATTCGCGCCAAGGGTTTCGTCGCAGAGCAGAACGAGGATTGGGCTTACGCTCCGGCGATCGGCAGTATGGTTTCCTCGGGCCGCAGGTGAACCATTCTCGCGCTCGCGTCCCAAAGCTCGGCTGCCTGGCTCTCATCGTAAGACTGCTTCGACGAGGGAACCTGGTTCCTGCCGACAAAATATTTGCCCGAGACCGATTCGAGCTGCGGATCGAGAATCAGCCGGGCCAGGTCTCTGCCTGACTTGCCGGTGCTGTTCACTCCGGGAATGAACCGCAGCACGGGGAGCACGAAATTCCAGGCGAATCTCTGGACCCCGGTGTAGTCCCTTGCCAGTCCGGTTCCCGGCATGAGACCCGGATCGAACGCATTGACGGAGATCGCGTCGCGTCCGGCGTTCTTGAGCCGTCGCGAAAGCTCGTAGGTAAACATGATGTTGCACAACTTCGAAGTGGTGTACGCGCGACGGCCCGCAGTAGCCGCATCGGGTTCCGGAGCCGGTTTCGCCGCGGAGTTTGCATCGGAATACACGGGCTTGGGCATGCCGGTGAACTGCTCCGGATTGTGAGTACCGCTGCTGACCACGGCTATTCTGGCGGGAGCCTCCAGATGGCCAAGCAACAGGTTTACCAGCAGGAAATGGCCTAGGTGGTTCACCGCGAATGTGGTTTCATAGCCGTCGCTGCCGTAGGTCAGGCCTTTGATGAACTGAACTCCGGCGTTGCAGACGATTGCTTTGAGCGGAGGCGGCGAGTGATCCGCAAACTCGGCGACGAATTTTCGCACCGAGGACGGCGAACCCAGATCCAGGTCCATCGCTGTGACGTTCGGATTTCTGCTCTCGGCAGCGATCGCACGCGCCGCCTCGGCAGACTTGGCCCGGTCGCGACTGCCGATAATCACATGCCACTGCGGTGAGGCCGCGGCGATCGCGAGCGCGCAGTGGTAGCCCAATCCGCTGTTGCCGCCGGTGACTATCGCCGTCTGCATGCCGCTGGAATATCCGTTTTGGCTCTCCGATTCCAACTCGCCATGCAGGCCGAGCGGCTTGCGCTCGCCACGGCGTGGAGCGTGTCTGTCGGTTGGGTCCCTTACGGCAGGCAGACTGCGCTCGGCGTCGGCTGCCTCAAGCATGCGACCTGCGGGGTCAACACCGGCCGCGCCACGCCGATCATCTCGATCAATGCGTTGTTCTCAGGGTCCTCGCTCCAGACGTTGCCCGAAGCGTCGATGGGGTCGTTCCTGTACCCGAAAAAGCTGTAGCCGATAGAGGGCGATATAGCAGTGCCAGAGGAGTTGAACTCGCTCAAGGTATTGAGGAATGAGTTCCCCGCCCAGACGTTGCCTGAAGCGTCGATGGTAATGGTAAACGGCGCGGTCACGCCGCCGCCGGTATAGCCGGTCGAGGGCGAGATAGCGGGTGCCCGAGGAATTAAACTCGCTCAGGCTGTTACTGCACTCGTTCGTCACCCAGACGTTGTCTGAAGCGTCGATGGCGATCGCATCGGGACAGGCGAAGTCGGACAGGCCGCCGCCCGTATAGCCGGTGGAGGGCGAGATAGGAGTGCCCGAGGAATTGAACTCGCTCAGGCTGTCGTCGTTCACCGCCCAGACGTTGCCTGAAGCGTCGATAGCGATGTTCCAGACATAGGACAGACCGCCGCCGGTGTAGCCGGTAGAGGGCGAGATAGGAGTGGCCGAGGAGTTGAATACTCCGTCACCGAAGTGGAGGGGCGAGCGCGACCGATCCCGTGGGTAACGCGACCACTCCCGTGGGTAACACGACCAACTACGGCACCGACGCGCTCGGCCGGGTAACTTCGGTCACGAACCCGCTCGGGGGGCTAACCTCGTTTCAGTATGACGCCTTCGGGGACAGGACGCTGCAGACTGATCCCGACGGGTACACCAGCCACTACTCCTACGACTTTGTCGGCGATTTAACTTCGATGACGGATCTCAGGGGCTACACGACGACGATTACGATTCCCGGCACGCTGGACTCGACGACGATTTGCGATCCGGCGGGGAATTGCTCGGTCGAAAACCGTGACACCAACGGTCGTAGAACCACCTTCACCGACAAGCGCGGCGTCAAAACCGCTTACAACTACGACAAGCTGAGCCGCATAAAGTCGGTGGTGTTCAATTCCAACTCGGTCAGCGGCTACACGCAGCGCACGATCAGTTACGGCTACGATTTCGGCGACCGGGTAACTAACATAACGGACACCGGGACCAGCGGGCCGATCGCCTACACCTACGACGGCATGGACAACATCCTGAAGGAGACGGTGCCGGAAGGCAGTGTTTCCTACGGCTACGACAACAACGGCCGCCGCATCAGCATGGCGGCGACTTACGGCTCCACCACGCTGCCTACGCTAAGCTACAACTATTTCAACGACGATCAGGTGCAGACCATTGGCAATGGTTCGGTGACCAGCACCTTCACTTACGACGGCGACGGACGCCGCGAGCTGCTGAGCACCAGCGGAATCGCGCCGAACCCGGTCATGACCGCATACGCATATGATGCCGACTCGCGGGTGTGCGCGATGTACTATGGAGCGGGCAACCCGCCGCTCAGTAACCCGGCCTGCGGCAGCGTCAGCGGAACGACGCTGGGCAACCTGACCTACGGTTACGATACGAACAGCCGCATGACCGGCGTGGGCGGGAGGTTCGCGCGGTACAATCTGCCGCCGAGCGTGACCATGACGTATTCCAACACTAATCAGGTGGCGAGCTGGAATGGCGTTTCGATGCAGCAGGACGCGGACAAAGACAGCAACCTTACTTACGACCCATCTAACGGAGAGAGCTATAGCTGGAGTTCCCGCACTGAGTTGGCCACTATCTCGCCGGCCGTCAACGGCGGCGGCAATCTGAACATGACCTACGATGCGCAGGGACGGCGCGAGATCCTGGCGCAAAGCTCGTCCTACGGCAGCGACGATATGACGTTTCTCTACGATGGTGGGACGGCAATCGCGGCGACAGACAATCTGTACTACAATCATCAAACCCTGAACGGACCGGGCGGCGAGGTGTTGAGTTACCTTGACAAGGGACCATCGGCGCCGGGGAGCTGGGTGCCGTTGCACGATTTGGCGGGCTCGACGATCGCGATGGTGAATTCATCGGGAGCGATCGACCAGCAATATACATACGATCCCTCGGGGAACTACAGCTATAGCGGCAGTTACCGGAACACGAACCCGTATCTGTACCAGGGGATGGAATACGTCCGGAACTTCGCCGCGAGACACCTGGCTCCATGAGCTTGGGGGCCTGCCTAGGATTGAGCGCCCCGGCGTTAATTCCAAATGCCGCAGGATGCGCGATTGGCCTGGCGACCTGCGAAACCGCGGCTGGATGTTTAACGGCGGGTGTAACATGTACAGCTACGGCCGGGATCATTGCTGCCTGTCGTGCTGTCAGCACGAATAAGCCAATTCCGGCACCACCTCACGATTTCAATTTGCCATAATCTCAAGGCTGGCAGATCTTTAATGCGGAATAGAATAGAGACGATTATAGCCGTTTTGCTGTGCGTTATGCTGCTGTCAATGGCAGTGCCTTTCATCTATTACTGTTTGAGCTTTGGGATAAAATGGTCTCTCATGGAAATGACGCAACAGAATTGGTCCTTGGTATTTTTCACCGATGTCGGATTTATCTGGCTCGTTACGGAGTCGGACTATCCTGAAATGATACGAAAATCGCGAATGCTCCAAATCCTGGCACGTGCGGTGCTAATTTGCGCTGCGATACTAGGTCTTCTGTCATTACCAGCTGTGGCAACGGTTCTATACCACAGTTAGCCAATTTGGGCGCCATAACGGTATGTTCTGGTGCTATTTGGTATCGATGTGTCCGGTGAATAGGCTATAGTGTTTTTCCGTTCTCGCGTACGGGCCGATAGACGATCCGACCGTCTCTGGGCGAACCTGACGCGTTTGATCGTTATCCTCCCTTTGTTAGTTTCAATATTGTTGGTTTGTCGGGACGACACACGAGATGCTCGTCAACTCGATCATACAGCACAATACTCCACATGGAATCTTATCATTCCGCCGATCACTGGAATTGGGTACGAGCGGAAGACGGAAATGTCCGCGCCGCTCAATAGATGGGAGTTAGTTGACAGTTTCCTTGCGGAGAAGGAGTGTCAGGACGCGGTCCTCAACCTAAGAATGGATGCGGCTGCCGGAGATCACGGACCTGGCCAGGCTGAGGTTGCGACGAGATTTCGAGCGGCACGTTGCGTCAGGATTACAGTTTTCCCCGCCGGTGATGCTTATTATTGAGCGTCGCATAAGTAATAGAATACGCGGATTGAAGGAAATACCAGGATGGAATACGACACGGCCTCGGAGCTGTATTACGCGGGGTCGCAGTACTACAACCCGCAACTGACCCGAGCGGTGTCGATGATGGGGCCGACCTCGACCAGTGGAACCGGCGGGAATCCATCGGGGCCGGGGGACCTTGCGGGGATGGGCGGTTCTGGGGGAGGCGGCGCGTTCGATGTGGGGCAAAATGCGGCCAACGGCGGCATCGCGATGGGCGCCGGGTTGGGAGCTGCAGGGGTCACGGCGGGTGTGAGCACGCTCATCAGCACTCTTGGTACTGAGGCCGGGCTGTCCTTCAGCCTCGGACCTGCCGCCCCGGTCGGCATTGTGGTCGGGGGGTTGGTGGATCTCGGCCTATTCCTTGACGATCTCTTTGGCGGCGGCAGCCCCACCGTCCCATGGAAACTGCGCCATCCCGCACACGGCCTCACGGGATTGATTTTGGCGGGCCAGACAGATCAGGTGAACCAGGCAGAGACTCAGGAAGGGTCTCCGTGCGCGGGGCTGACGGTTCCGGTTCTGCCCGACGGCAGCACAGTAGCGGCAAACATACAGGAAGCCCAACTACACGCGGGCGCTTCGTGGGTAAAGCCGGGCGCTTGGTGGATAAACAAGGTTCGCCCATTCGGCGCGTGGGACTACAAGCGATATCCAGGTGGCTGGCGTAAATGGGACAACGCGGGAAACTTCAATTACGGAGCTACTGGGAGAGCCATGGGCCTTGATGATCAGGATCTGCTTTCGACGGCAGCGAGGCTGCAAATGCTCAACGGCACTTGGCAGGGGGGCGCCAATAGCAAAGCAGATGAGATTCGGGCGGGTGAACGTTACTATGACTGCGGGTGCTACCATTGATTGCGCTTCTTACGAACCAAGACTTCGGGGCACTTACAGGAGTGCAAATCGTCGTGTGGATAATTCCACTGCTTCTGTTCGCGTCGGTCGTCATTGTATTCCGAGTTCGATTACTGCTTGCCCTTTTACTCTTCTTTCTTGGTCCTTTCGCCGGAATGCTACTTATATTCGTGGAGGCTCTGCTAGCAAATCTGGTAACAAACGAGATTGGACCGCTTCATTTCGGTGATCTTTTGCCGCTCGGAATAACTTATTTTTTTGCTTTCTTTTTCTATGCGTTCTACCCGCACGGTCCATTTCTCGCGACCATTCTCCTTCCCACCTATGAGCGGTACCGAAGCGTGCTCCGTTTCAGTCGCGTAAGTACCAAGAGAAATATCGTGGTCGGGGTCTTAATGGGAGCGCTAGTGGGTATGATCTTTGGCGTGCTGGTGGTGCTCCTCGCGAAACTTACTCGGAGTACGCAGTTTGTCGAATTTGTGACTGGCAACACCATGGATCGCCTCGACTATTCAGCGGAACTTCAGATTAGTATTTGTACGGGGGCTGCGAATGGGGCCTTAATCGCGATAATGAACCAATGGTCGCGACTAGGTAGGTCAGTTGCCGCCGCTCCGATCGCCACTGGCGTTGGATCAACGGTCGCTCACGACGTCAGGTAGACGTTGCGGGTTTCCGGGACGGAGTGAATCAGAAGCGGTCTCAACCGCCGCCGGCGTCAGATAACGAGTCGGTTAGACGAGTGGGCGAGATTCGAACTGGCGAGCGACTTACACCGTTGCCGGTTTTCAAGTTCGAGAGAATCATATCCGCCAGCGTCCACACAGAGCAATTCCGTACAATAGTCAATCCGCCAAAAGTTAGATTGTCCGCCGGAATGCACCCCCTTGGTGGTCAACGTGGTGGTCAGCCTCGCGCGCGTGTAGCCGTGCCTATGAAACCGCAGCATCTCGGCGCTGCACAAGCATTCCTACCTGAAGACGATAGCGGGTGCAGTTAACTACCCGCGTAACTTCGAGCTGGAAAAGATTGTTTCGCCAACCCACGTGGTGGCCGGCGCGGAGGACAGC
>JBKQNE010000271.1:0-20488 GCA_052146355.1 Binataceae bacterium (SeqCode)
AAAACCCGCCGTACGGAATCTTAGGGAGGACGATGGAAACGTCGGCATCATTCGAAGCCCGGTCCGCGCCATCGTCCCACCCGACAATTGTTGATTTTGCTTGAAAATCAACAATTCGCCACAGACACGCTGCGCGGTGACAAAAATCCTGCGTTCCAACGTAGAATTCATTGGGGAAGAGGAGCTTTGAACTCCGTGATCGCGGGCAGCGACTGTGGGTTCTCAACGTTCGCGGGATCCGTCACGGTCGACCCGAAGATAACCTGGGCCAAGCTGAAGGCGATGGCGGAGGGCGCGCGCATCGCGTCGCGCGAGCTATGGCGCAAGCCGACCAAAGCAGTCGCATCGCGCAAGCGACCCGCCGCCCCAAGGCCAACTTGCCCAAATCGCGCTCCCGCCACGCCCGCTACCGATGCGGAAGACAGAACCAGCTGATCGGCACTGAAATGAAGTCGCTGTTCCGCAAGGCGACTATCCGGATGTTGACGGATACTCGTCTTCGAGCTTGTCAGTCATATTGAGCAGCTCGCCGGGATGACAGGTTCTGAGCGATTGCCGTGCTGTCCATCATCTGTCTATTGTCGCCTGAAAGACGCACATTCGAGGAGGCCCATCATGAGTGGTAATGCGGGCAATGGCGCATCGAAGAAAATCGTTCCCATCAAATTCGCGCATGCGGTTCTGCGCACCAACAAATTCAAGCAGATGGTCGATTGGTACCAGACGGTGCTGCAGGCCAACGTCGTGTTCGAGAACCAGATGCTCGCTTTCATGACCTACGACGACGAGCATCATAGGATCGCGATCGCCGCGTTTCCCGGTATCGAGGATCGCGCACCGCACAGCGCCGGCCTCGATCATCTTGCTTACACTTACTCAAGCCTGGGCGATCTGGTCGCGACGTACGAGAGACTCAAAGCCGCGGGCATCACGCCGGTGGCGCCGATCAATCACGGCATGACGCTGTCGATGTACTATCGTGATCCCGATGGCAACAAGGTCGAACTGCAAATCGACAGCTTCGCGACCGTCGAGGAGCTGAAAGGATTCTTCCGCAGCAATGACTTCGCGAAAAATCCCATCGGCGTAAGCTTCGATCCCGACGAGCTCGCGCGCCAGTATCATGCGGGAGTGCCTGAATCCGAACTGAAAAAGTATCGGCCCGGGAACGGACTCGACCCCAACGCGATGCGCGACATGGCGCGATGACACGAGAGGCATCGCTTCGGAATCGATCCACCGGGTAATGGCGGCAAACAGTTCGGATGGGCGCTTGCTCTTGAGGAGCGTCATCCGATCACTTCCGGTAGCGCCGCAGTCCACGGCAGCCACGCGGGCATCGGGGCTCGGCTGATAGTCCAGGGGCCACGTTGTTGCAGACGTAGCCCACCGCGGTCCCACCTTCGGGGCTCGCGAAGGTGAGACGCCCACCGGCGTTGCTGTGCCCGTGTCGATAACCCTCGTCGGCCGAGAAATGCTGGCGAAATCAGTTCAAAGATTCGGGATCACGTCGCGCGCCAACAACTCCAGATGCTCCACATGATCAAAGACCGGGTCCAGCAAGAGATGCTGCGCGCCGGCGCGTACCAGTTCCCGCAACTTGTCGATACATTCCGTACGGCTGCCGTAAATCGAGACGCGCGGAGCCATGTCAGAGTTCCGGTAGCGGGCGCTGAACCACTCTCGTAAGCGATGCTCTGCGCGCGCCCGATCATCGTCGACTGCGATGTAGACTCGCTTCGAGACCGAGAAGGTTTTCGGGTCGCGCCCGGCATCGTCCAGCAGGCGGCGGAGCCACTCCACGTGTTGCATGAATTCAGCCGAGGAAGATGATCCCGGCCCATCCATCCGTCGCCGTGCCGGACCGCGCGCCTTAGGCCAAGTTCGGTGCGCGCGCCAAACCAGATCGGCGGATGCGGCTTTTGCATCGGCTTGGGTTCCATCGCCACGTTTTCAAACTTCCAGAATTCTCCGCTCACCGATGCCTTCGGCTGGGTCCAAAGCGCCTTTAAGACTTGAAGTCCTTCCACGAAGCGGCGCGGTCGTCGTTCGCGGGGCACGCCGAAAATCTCGTGCGGTGTGGCCGGGCCGCCGATACCTACGCCTAGGATCAACCTTCCTTGGGCGAGCTGATCCAGCGTGGCTAGAATCTTGGCTAGTTCCACGGGATTGCGGATCGCAGTCAGCAACACCGCCAACCCGAACTCTCGAGGTCAGCGCCGCGACGTAGGTCAAGAGCGTGATCGGCTCTAACATCGGGGTGTCGCCGATCATCTGCTCCTGGACCCACAAGCTGTGGTATCCGAGCGCTTCGGCCCTGGGCGCGAACGCCCGAATGAGTTGGAGGTTGATCGGGGACTTGTCGAAGGTTTGCGGAATTGAGATGCCGCATGGAATCGTCATGTAATCCGTTGTACGTCGAAGCAGCGCGTCCAACAATAATCCTTTACGTGCTTGTGGCCAATTTTCACGCCGGGAGATCCACCCTTGATGGTATCTGCGGACCGTGAATCAATGTTGTTGGCCGAAAGAGCGCTAGATTGGTCCTCGGCGCATCGAGTGGAAGACTGTCTGTTCGCGCTGATAGACGTGCAGTACTTTGGGCTTTCTCAGGGAAAAACTCGACTCGCGCGATCGCGGCGCGGCTAATTGGACTCCGGATGGCTCTATACTTGCGCGTTCTGGGTGTAGACAGACACATCGCTCTTTCGGCGCTCCGCAGCCAGTCCTTCTTCGGTCCCGGTTAAAAGTGCGGAATCTGATCTGATTCTCCGCCGGAAAGGGAAACTCGCCTGATTCCGCCACTTCCCGCGAGGTCAGCGGGACCGGCAGTTCGAATTCACTTCGCTCCACACCTCAGTCTCTAGGATTCGGGACCTACCGGAGAATCGCTCGAAAACCGCGCGCGTGCGCGCGATTTTCGGTCTCACGCGGACCCGGAGAACGCCTCTTTCGGCGCGATTGTTGCGAATCTGCCGATTCCTCTCCGGCCGCGAATTGCCTAGGTCCGTCCCAAGGGCGGCAGATAGTCAGTGTGCGGAGCCGACGAAGCGCGCTTGCGATTCGCCTGGCCATCGCCACCAAAAATGCACGGTCTCCTTCCAACACCGCCGCCATGGAGCGATGAGTGTTGACGACGGCGGCGGCGCCGAAGCCCCGCTCGAGAAGGAGATTTCATATGAACAGCCATACGAACCCGGCCGCTCCCGAGACAAAGGCTACTCCGAACTCAAAAACTCGGAAGCTTAAATCGCACCCATCGCGATCTGCGACCAAGGCGGAGAAGCTCGTCTGCCGATACTGCGGCAGTGACGATCTTGCGCCGTCCTTCAAGAAGAGACGCGACGCCCGATGCCGCGCGTGCTTCAAGGAGCGCTACGGTTCGACTGCGCGGACCAAGACGGCCACGCGCACTCGGAGGGCCAACGCGGCGGCTTGAAAATCAACAATTCGCAGACAGGAAGGTTGCCGCAGGTATATTCGCTCACCGTAGCGGCGCAGGCGTCAAGGAGAACGGCGGCACAAGCCGCGTGTATCGCTAGTCGCGCCAAAGTGCAAAACTAATTGCTGCTTCGAGACCCTGCCGAACTTCACGCCCTTTGTTCCGCCGAGCGTGCGAACAGCTCGCAGGACAACCGACGACGGCGCCTCCCGATAGGGTGCGTTCGATGTCGAGACCTGCTTTCATGACGACCGCCGAGGCTGCGGAATTTCTTCACGTTAACGAATTAACCAATTTCAGAATACCGCACCGTGGAACGCTGCCCCGAGCCTTAAAAGTCGGCACGGTGTCGCGGATACCATCGGACGAACCGGATGCGTTCGCCGTGGCTCAAAGACGATACAACGACCGCATCGAGGCTGACAGTTGCGACAGACGCTGGTGCTCGTACCGGAAGGTGCGAACGGCCGGACCATCGCCGGAGCTGGTGAGGTAAGATGCGAAACAAGTCGCGCAATTGTGCGGCCGTCCGTCGAGCCTGGTGACGGTCGCCTCATTTTGAGAGGTACACTTTATGTCACTCGGATCGGTTTTCCTGAGGACAGTTACGAGGAGTCTTAGGTTGGGTTCGCGACGAACTGAGCCCGGGCCGCGGAACAAACACTTGAAGGTGCATCACACCAACACAGCGAACTTGCAGGATCCTCCGTTTACCAAGGATCAGTTGGACGAGATAGCGAAAGCCGCGAGCGCAAAACATCTAGCCAAATCGTGACACGGGGCAGGCGAAGCGGCCAGACAACCCGCCGGCAGCAAAACGACCAGCCACGAGCAACAAGTCTGCAAGAAGTAAAATAATGGTCGAGACGCGGGAGATTCGTGATGTTAATCGAGGAACTAACCAGGCAGGCGAGTCTAGATCTGCTGGCCAGTACGCGTCTCGGTAGACTAGCATGCGCTCATGGGCTTCGGCCTTATGTCGTGCCTTTCTATTTCGCCTACCAGCATAATTATCTCTATAGCTTTTCCACAGTCGGGCAAAAGATCGAGTGGATGCGCGCGAACCCCCTGGTCTGCGTTGAAGCGGACGAGGTAGTGAGCCCGCACAAGTGGGTGAGTGTCATTGTCTTCGGTCGGTACGAAGAGCTGCCTGATACGCCCGAATCCCAGCCCGCGCGCGAATTCGCCTGGAAATTACTGCAACAGCACGCTCTATGGTGGGAGCCCGGTTACGCAAAGACGACCCTCGACGGCACCGAGCGCCTGCTAGAACCGATCTTCTACCGGATTTTGATCACTCGAATTACCGGCCGCCGCGCCACTCTCGAGCCGGCGGCGCCACCTGGCACAGAGCTGTCGATGACCGACGCGGGCGAAGCCGGTTGGCTACAAAGAATTCAGTGGCTGGTCCAGGGTAAACTCAAGCGATCATCTCCGAGTACAAAGTAATCCTGGGCACGGGACGCCGGTGTCATGTGCTACCTAGACAACGTCAGGCCCCAGCCGTTCGAAGTTCAGGTTGACGGTTCAGATAACCGACGGTCAAAACTGGTCCGCAAGTGTAATCGCCATAGTGCGAGTAAGCCTGTTGCGACCCGCCTTTCGCTTTCCGGCAGTCCACGGCGCATGATGAGGAAATGGGAGAATCGTGCGAGCGCTGCGGCAGGCCAGGTAAGCCGTGCTCGATTCACGATCCCACCATATCCGGTAAGTGGAAAACCCTAACTCTCTGCGTTCAATGTCACGGGGCGATTCGACAAATGGACGTGCGTGCCTGCAAATGGTTCCGCAGATACTGCGCCTCTCGACATCCAGGAACTCCCATTTTCAAGATCAATCAATAGAGAGCAATGACCGGCCAGCACGGGAAGACCCGTGAACGGGCCACGGACAGAGAATCGTGAAGCCCCACCGCGCCGCCGCCAACTTGCTCCGTCGCATCCGAGCGGCAGTTGACACGTATTTCATATATCGTCGGATGCTTCGCGCGTCGCGGAGCACTTCGCTGAGATTCGCGCTGAGGCGCCTAGCGCTCAGCGCACCCGCAGTTCACTTAGGACAATCGCCCTGAACTCCGCCGTCTTAGGACAGCACGCATCCTTGTTGGTAAAAGCGACTTCGATACAAGGAGGGAACTCGTCTGGGTGCCGAAACTGCAAAGGGGGTTACTCAAGGAAGATGTTCCTCCTCAAAACCTTTAAAAATCGGTAGGGTTTTGACGTCGGTCGCCGTAGTGTCGCCGGCATGTTCATCAATGTATTCGTTCCTTTTCCACAAAGGTTCATTCGACTGGCGAAGGAAATTCTCTGTTCCGGCGCAACGGTTCCATCGAGTTGGAAATTTCCACAACAACCTCGGATGGATGATGCATTTCCGCGGTGCAGTAGTCCTTGAGGAGGCCTGAATAGTCGAAATTCCAATACTGTCCATATGAGCAACAGAAAATGTTCACTGCATACGTGCGAACCAAGGCCGGCAAGATCACGCTGTGTGCCCTGCCGTCCAAGCGGCGTGACGCCGAGGCGACCGCGGCGAATATGAGCAAAGCACCCGATGTCGAGCGGGTCAGCCTTGCTGCTTATGGCCGGATCATTGCGGCGTTCAAGGGCGGCGTTCAGATTGATCTGGAAACTCCCTAACCGGTGTGGAAAAAAGGTGGAGCAAGCAGACTGCTCGACGCCGCGCCGGGTATATTCGGCCACAATTAGCCGGCCACGCCGTGCAATGCTGCAATTCGTGCTTAGACTTAAATAGGCCGAGCAGGCTCAGAGTCCAAACCGGTCAAGGTTCAGATTAGTTAGGTCAATTCGCCGGGGGCGCACCGCCTTGATGGGTCTACCCCCGAATCCCTTGGGAATTCCAGATTCCAGATAAGGAGGCTACTGGTCAGCCTATGAAAATCAGGCCATTGGGCGATCGCGTTCTCGTCAAGCGTCTCAAGGAAGAGGATCGGACCAAGGGTGGAATCATCATCCCTGACACCGCCAAGGAAAAGCCCCAGGAGGCCAAGGTTGTTGCCGTCGGCAAAGGCAAGGTGAACGACGACGGCAGACTCATTCCGACGGAAGTAAGGACGGGCGACAAGATCCTGTTCGGCAAGTACTCGGGCAGCGAGGTGAACATCGACGGCGAAGAACACCTCATCATGCGCGAGGAAGACATCCTGGGAATCCTCGAGTAGGCGCAATTGGTCGATTCGATCGATTCCCAATTCAATCCGATGAAACCGTGAACACAGAGGCAAAAGAACGATGTCGGCAAAGACAGTCCGTTTCGGACAAGAAGCGCGCGAGAAGATCCTCAGAGGGGTCAACATTCTCGCTGACGCCGTTACAGTGACGCTCGGCCCCAAAGGCCGCAACGTCGTGCTGGAGAAAAGTTTCGGCGCGCCCGCCGTGACCAAAGATGGCGTGACTGTGGCCAAGGAAATCGAGCTCGAAGACAAGTTCGAAAACATGGGTGCGCAGATGGTGAAGGAGGTCGCTTCGAAAACCTCCGACGTCGCCGGCGACGGCACCACCACTGCCACCGTGCTCGCCCGCGCGATTTACACTGAGGGTATCAAGATGGTGGCCGCGGGGCACGATCCGATGTCGCTCAAGCGGGGCATCAGCCGCGCCGTCGAGGCGATTACGGCCGAGCTCAAGAACCTGTCCAAGCCGACCAAGGATCGCAAGGAAATCGCCCAGGTTGGCACGGTTTCGGCTAACAACGACTCCACCATCGGCGACATTATCGCCGGGGCGATGGAGAAGGTCGGCAAGGAAGGCGTCATCACGGTAGAAGAGGCGCGCGGTTTGGAGACCCAGCTCGAAGTGGTCGAGGGCATGCAGTTCGACCGCGGCTATCTGTCGCCATATTTCGTGACCGATCCGGAACGGATGGAAGCGAAATTGGACGATGCGTTTATCCTGATCCACGAGAAGAAGATCTCGTCGATGAAGGATCTGCTGCCGATCCTCGAGACGATCGCCAAGACCGGCAAGCCGTGCCTGATGATCTCCGAGGATATCGAGGGCGAGGCGCTGGCCACGCTGGTGGTGAACAAGATTCGCGGCACGCTCTCGTGTGTCGCAGTCAAGGCGCCTGGCTTTGGCGATCGGCGCAAGGCCATGCTCGACGACATCGCGACCCTCACCAATGGGCGCAACATCTCCGAAGAACTCGGCATAAAGCTGGAGAACATCACCCTCAACGACCTCGGCCGCGCCAAACGCGTGGTCGTGGACAAGGACAACACCACCCTCATCGATGGCGCCGGAAAGAAGTCCGACATTGAGGCGCGCATCAAGCAAATCCGCGCCCAGATTGATGAAACCACTTCCGACTACGACCGCGAGAAGCTCCAGGAGCGGCTGGCCAAACTGGTCGGCGGCGTGGCCATAATCAGGGTCGGCGCCGCGACTGAAATGGAGATGAAGGAAAAGAAGGCTCGCGTCGAAGACGCGCTGCATGCCACCCGCGCCGCAGTTGAAGAGGGCGTGGTTCCCGGCGGCGGCGTCGCGCTGATTCGCGCCTCCAGCGCGCTCGACAACCTGCGCGCCGGCGAGGATGAAAAGGTCGGCATCGGCATCATCAAGAAGGCGGTCGAGGGACCGGCCTGGTGGATCGCGACCAATGCGGGATGGGAAGGCTCGGTGGTCGTTGACAAGATCAAGCACAACAAGGGGCCGTTCGGATTCAATGCGGCCAGCGAGGAGTTCGAAGACCTGATTAAGGCTGGTATCGCCGACCCGACCAAGGTCGTTCGTAGTGCTTTGCAGAACGCGGCGTCGGTCGCGAGCCTGCTGCTTACCACTGAGTGCATGGTGGCAGAGAAGCCGGACGAGAAGGGTGGCGGCGCAATGCCTGGTGGGATGCCTCCGGACGGGATGATGTAAGCGAGCCCTTAGCGTGGCCGACCGATATCTAGCGGTTCCAGCAGTGTGGGGCCGAGTTGATCAGTTTCGGCGGTCAATTCCGGAGCAGAGGCAACCGCTTTTACTCGGGGACTCTAGTGTGGTGATTTGCATCTTCGAAAGATCGACCTAGTCAGCGACATGCAGATCGCTCGAGCCGTCGCTCCGGCTTCTTGTTGGTGTTCAGACGAGTTATGCTTGCGTACCCTAAGTATTGAACAACGCCCTGACAAAACCTCCTAAGCCACCTGGCACGATGGCAAAAGTTGGCGATTCAGTACGCCTAACCTCTTCGAGCGAAAAGGTATGGTGACGCAATGTCGGCTATCGCACCGGATAAGGTATATCGGCTGTATCTCGATTTTCTCGAGACCGCGGAAACCAAGCGGCGCTGGAGTATTTTCAGCGATATTCCGTGGGAGAAGCTCGACTCCTCCAAAGCCACGGAAACCGAGGCGCAACGCGTTGAGATCTACTGTTCCGAGGAACTCTACGTTCCCGATTACACTTCCAAAGCGCTCGAACTGGTGCGTGCGAGGTTTGGCGCGGCTTGGTTCCAGACCTGTTGGGCCCTTGAAGAGTCCAAGCATGGGCTGGTTTTTCGCGAATTCCTGACCCGTTCGGGCCTGCGCTCGGAAGCGGAGTTTGCGTCCATACAGGAAGGCGTTTCCGCCCGTCCGTGGAAGCTCCCTTTTGCAACACTTCGGCAGATGAACTGTTACGGAGCACTTCAGGAAGGCGCAACCTACAAGGCCTATAAAGTCCAAAAGGATCAGGCGCGGGTCCTGGCCGACAAGGTGCTAGAAGCCATCTTCTTTTTTGTAGGCAGAGACGAAGCGGCCCACGCCGGCTGGTATCGCGCCATGATCGGACTGGACCTTGCGCAGGATCGTGATGGCACCATCGCCGATCTCGCCTACGTGCTTTCGAACTTCAAAATGCCGGGCGATGGGTTGATCCCAAAGTACAAGGAAAGGCTTCATGCTTCAGGGGCGGGAATAAGCCCCCGCGTGTTCATCGAGGGCGTACTTTGGCCGCTCCTTACTACGGTGGAAATCAGCCGCGGAGAATTCAAAGGCGCACTCAAAAAGCTGGCCTCGACCAAGGGGCATATGGAAACCGCCCCACTCTGAACCCCATCGCATCGGTCATGAAAGACGTCATCTCGCGGTCGTCGCGCACCGCGACCGTGACGTCATATCCCTGTGGCTCTTGAAATAGCCTTCGGACGCGCTGGCAGAGGAGCGGTTCGCGCCGACGCCGATTAGGATTCGTGCAATTCCAAGTAAAAAAAGTTGAGTTGCTGACTGCCCGCCCAAGATGGAGAGATTCGAACTCCAAACTTCTGATGTTCGACGTCAACGAAATTTCGCGTGTCAGCTGGTCGAACGAAGGGAACCGGAGAGCTCTGAAGAAGAGCCGAATCCACGGCGAACATATTCTCTCCAGCACGGATGCTTTTATTCGGGCCGAATAGTGCGCCAAGCTCGGGGCGAATTCCGGCCACATAAGTCCTCGCGGTACCGGGGGTTCGAATCTCCCTCGCTCCGCCACCCAGTCCTCACCTCCGGAGATTCTGAGCGGGGTTCGCCGGAAATCCGCGCACAACGGGCTCAATTTGCATCTCTCGCGGCACCAGAGACACGCGAGTTCGAGCCACACGGTGAGGATTTCGTCATTTTATCTCTGTTGCGAATTTCGCTGGTGCCGCGAGAAAAAGGGGCACAAAGCAATGGTAGCGACGCGAAGGACCGGCTCAATCGAAGCCGAGCGCCGCATTCTGTCTGGTCCACTCGAGCGGAATATCGATACCGCGGCTGAGAGCCTCACCGGTAAGATCTGTCTGTGGCGAATTGTTGATTTTGCTTGAAAATCAACAATTCGCCACACACAGGCTCGGAGTCCGCGTTATAACCTTTGCCTTCCGCGCCTGTGCTGCCGACCTTAAGCCTGGCGACGTATTGGTGGTTTTTCGATCGCGAGCCAGGTCGGCCGCTCGTGGTTCAGATCGCGGCTCGTATCATCGCATCGCTTCGATTCGACAGCGTGTCTCCCGGACCGGTCAATTTTACGGTTCCGATCCAATTTTCAGTAGCGACAAGAGATCGGCGCGGAACGTACCTTGCTGCTGCGTTGCTGCAGGAAGGCGGCCCTTTCAGATGTAAGGAAGCAGCGGAGTATCGGCTTCGAGGAGCATCGCCCCCGCCATCCCCAGCGTTTTGCGTTGCATGACGATATGTTGGCAAACCGTCTCCGCGTCGCGCAGCGCCCGATCGAGCGGACTTCGCTCGGAATAGATCGAAGCTGATCCCAGCGCGTCGTAAAGCATTCTTATAATCTCACATGCGGACTGGGCCGCATTCACCCGCGACAGCCAAGCGTCTGCGCGCTCGCGAATCGTGGGCTGCTCGTTGTTCTCGAGCCGTTTCCATTCACGCTCCATCGCGAGGAAGACGTAGGAACGAGAGGCGCCCAGTATCATCTCCGCGTCCGCGATCACGTTTTGAATGCGTCCGCTGTTTCTCAAAGGGCGGCCGGAGGGGATCTCCACCCGGTTTTTGATTGCGTCGACCGCATAATCGATCGCGGCACGGGCCGCACCGAGGGGCACCCCCGCAACCTTGGGCAGGAAGTTCGTGGAGCGTCGCCACAGCACGCCGGGAGGCCGCGCGGGCGGACGGATGTTGCAGAGGAATCGTTCGGGGACAAACAGGTCCTTCACGTTATAGTCGCAACTGCCGGTCCCGCGCATCCCGGTGGTACGCCAGTTGTCCACCACCTCCACGTTTGAAGCCTGCGTCAGGAATCCGCATGTCAGGGGCGTACCAGGGGCCTTGGTGACCGGCGCTCCATTTTCATGGAGCACGCAGGCAAGCTCGACCACCTCCGCATGCGTCACCCCGGAGCCGAATGACCATTGGCCGGAGACTCGATATCCGCCCGGAACGCGCTCCGCGCGCCCGGATGGTGTTGCGCTGCCGGCGGTGGCCATATCGAGGCGAGGGTAAATCTCTCTGGCGGCCCCGTCTCCGAGGAAACCGGCGAAAAATCCGGAATCGCATCCGATCATCACGCACCATGCGGCGGAAGCATTGGCTTTGGCGAGTTCCTCGATGACTTCGACCTGCTCGGTCGGACGCATTTCCGGACCGCCCCATTCTTTCGGCATCATCAGTCGAAACATCCCCGCTTCCCGCAGACGCTTAACCACTTCGCCTGGAAGCCTGCGAGCTTCTTCGATCTCATCGGATTTCTCACGCAGATAGCCGCTCAAGGCGCGCGCGTTTGCATGGACGTCGGCCGCGCTCATCGGAGTGCTGACCGGTTCGCTTCTCTCGTCAGTTGCTGGTGATGACATCGCGAAGTCCTCGAGCGTTGGAATTCATCATTCGCGGATCAGCTACGGAAACCTACGGCAACCGGCGGTCGCCGTTCGCTGCCAATCCGTGATCTTTCTGGTCTCGATTGGTTATGGGTCGAACATTCCCATGCCCGGAAGGCCGCGATTGTCCGCTTCGATGTCACGCAGCACCTGACCGCGGGCTAGCTGTCACTCATGGTTGTCAACTACCGCTGTCAAACCGCCGTTAGGGGGAGCTTCGGGCAGCATTGTAACCCCGATCTCGAGGGCCTAGGCCGGGCGAAGCCGTCCGTTTGGGCGCCGAACTACTTTTTCGGTGCGATGTCGATTTGGTCGTCGAGGCCCATCCCTTTAATCGATGCCTCGAAGCGATCCTGCATGCGCGCGTCATCGTCGTTAAGCTCGCGCGTATAGCAGCAATACTCGAGCTGCATTCCGTTGGGATCCTTGAAGTAGATGGATTTGGCCCAGTCGTGATCAACGATTTCGCTGACCTTGACGCCCTTGGCGAGCAACTCGGCACGTTTCTGTTCGAGTCCGGGCAGGCTGCCGGTTTCGAACGCGAAATGATAGAAAGCGCTCGGCACGCCGAGGCCGCGATTGATGCCAGCATCGTATTCCGCGGGAACGCCAGGGACGCCGCGCGCTTCCATGAAGGCGAGCAACTGATCGCGTCCGGTATCGAAGAAGATGTGGCGAATCTTGCCGCCCTCTTTCACCGAGATCGTGTCGCAGCGCACCGGCTTGAAGCCGAGTACGCCCTCGTAGAAGTCGCGAGTCTTGTCGAGATCGAGTGTCGAGAGCCCGATGTGCGAAAATCCCTTGTGCGACATTGGCAACTGGCCTCCTCGCCTGATTGCTCTGCTTATACCACTTGCGCGTCGATGCTGGTTAGCAAGTGACGCCTACACAACGCAATCCGTTCGAGCGCGTCGTGGCCTGAAACGGCCCAGTTTCAGACTCACTTCAAGCGCGTCCGCTGAGGCGCGCGCGCTCCAGCACATTCTCGAAAATTCGCACCGCGACCGCATCGACCAGCATTCCACCGGCACCCGCCGCACCCGCACCATCGCGAACCGCGGCGTCGTAGGCATCTTTCATTTTCCGTGCGCTCTCGATTTCCTGCGCAGTCGGCGCGAACACCTCGTTCGCAGGCTCGATCTGGCTCGGATGGATGGCCCATTTGCCGACGGCGCCAAGAGTCGCCGCCCAAGTCGCCTCGCGCCGATAGCCCTCGGGGTCGCGGAAATTGCCAAATGGTCCATCAATCGCGTCGAGTCCGTTGGCGCGGCAAGCACTGATCATCCGCACGCGCGCGAAGTGCCACATGTCGCCAGGATAGCGATGCGTTGGATCGCTGGAGATGCCGAGCCGAACACCCTGGCTCGCGGACAAATCGCCGAAACCAAGAATGAGCGCTTCCAGGCGCGGCGACGATGCGGCGATTTCTTCCACCCGCGACAGCGCGGCGCTTTCTTCGATCAACGCTTCCAGGCCGACGCGTTTCTTGAGGCCCTTCTTCGCTTCGATCTGCGTGAGCAGCGTGTCGAAGAACCAGATGTCTCGCGCGGCCTTGGGCTTGGGTACGATGATGACATCGAGCTTTTCGCCCGCGCCTTCAACCACCTGGATGACGTCGTCATACGCCCAATGGGTATCGGCGCCATTGACACGGACCGCGCGAACCTTGCTGCCCCAATCGAGGTCATTGAGCGCTTCGATCGCGTTCTTGCGCGCGATGTCTTTCTGCGCGGGTGCGACCGCGTCTTCCAAATCGAGGAACACCAGATCGGCGGCCGACGCCATCGCCTTCTCGAACATTTTTGGGCTTGAGGCGGGCGTTGAAAGCTCGGAGCGTCTGAGTCGAAGGGCCACGATTATTTCTCCTTTGGATATGAAACGCTGGCCTCGGCGAGAACCTCGGCCGTGTGCTCGCCCAATCGGGGCGGCCGCGCGTAGATTCCTGACGGCGTCTCCGTGAACTTAATTGGACATCCCGCCACCGTCAGCGGCGGATTGTTTCCGGGCTGATCGATTTCGACCAACATGTTTCGTACGTGCAAATGAGGATCTTCGAAAATGTCTTTGGCGGTGTTCACCGGACCGGCCGGAACCTTGCCACCCAGCATCGCGAGAACTTGGCGCGTGGAAAGCGATCCGGTCCACGATGATACGATGCCGCGAACGAACGTGTTGTTGGTGACTCGGCGCGGATTGGTGCGGCATCGGTCGTCAGCGACGAGGTCCTGGCGTTCCATCGCCGCACATAGCAGCGCCCATTGATTTTCGTTGGGAGCCGCGATCGCAATCGCACCGTCGCGGGTGCGAAAGATGTCGAAGGGGCACAGCACCGGATTGCCGTTGCCCTGCGGACCTCTGATCACGCCCGAGCGCGAATAGGTGTAAACTGCAGCCTCGCACATTGCCAGAATCGCATCGTACATCGCGACGTCCAGAAACTGGCCTTTGCCCGTCGCACGCGCAGAATGCACCGCGGAGACGATACCGAGCGCCAGCAGGGTGCCTGGATAGATATCGCCGACGCCCGGTCCCCCGCGAAAACCGTCGCTGTCCTCGGGTCCCGTCATGCTGACGAAGCCGCCCATGCTTTGCGCGATGATGTCGAAAGCGGGCCACTCGGCGTACGGGCTTTTTCCTGTGCGCGGATCGCCGAAGCCGCGAATGGCTGCATAAACGAGCTTGGGATTCGCCTCTCGGAGCTTTTCGTAGCCGATGCCCGCGCGATCCATCACGCCGGCCTTCGAATTCTCGACGAACGCGTCCACTATTTTCGCGAGCTTCAAAATTGCATCACGGCCCGCCGCCGTCTTGATGTCGAGCACGACGCTGCGCTTGTTGCGGTTGATGCTCGCGAAGTAGCCCCCGTAGTCGCACCCCTCGCGATCCTCTGGCGGCGGTCCAAGCTGACGGCTCATGTCGCCCTGCGGCGGCTCGACCTTGATTACATCGGCGCCGAGGTCGGCGAGCAGCATCGTGCAGAACGGACCAGCGAGGGCCTGGGTCAAGTCGAGTACACGAAGGTCGCTGAGCGGCCCGGTGCGCGCTCTCATCGATCTGCCCAATGGCTACGCTTCTTGATGAGTACGGTGCGCTCGCCCTCGAAGACGACTTTTCCGTCCTGCTTGGTGCCCCAATGCTTGAAGCGCACGATTCCGGCATCGGGGCGGTCGGAGTCGCGTTTTTCGATCACCTCGCTGTATGCGTAAAGAGTATCGCCGTGAAAGACCGGCGAGGTGAACTTGATTTCCGTCAGCGCCAACTCCGCGAGCGCATTCTCGCCAGTGTCCTGCGTCGCAAGACCGATGCACACCGAGCCGGTAATGAGTCCGAACACCAGGCGGTGGCCGAACGCTGTACCCGCCATCCGATGCTCGTTGTAGTGGCCGTCGGCGGTGTTGAGCACCAGCTTGGTGAGCAGTTGATTTTCGACTTCGCCGATCGTGGTGCCGCGCGCATGGCGCAGCTTCGCACCGACCTCAAAGTCCTCGAAGTAATTCCCTTTGCCGGTTAGCGCCGAAACTTTAGCGGGCATCCATCCTGCCTCCTTTGCCCAGGAGTCGATCGGAGATGATGCGTTTCTGAATTTCGGACGTGCCCTCGAAGATCTTGGTAAGTCGCGCATCGCGCCAGTAGCGCTCGAGCGGAAAATCTTTCGTGTATCCGTAGCCACCGTGAATTTGCAGCGCTTCGCTGGTCACCCGTTCCGCCATTTCACTCGCAAACAGCTTGACCATCGACGCTTCCTTGTCGCAGCGTCGCCGCTGGTCGCACAGATCGGCGACATAGTAGGTGAGCTGGCGTGCAGCTTCGATTTCGGTAGCCATGTCGGCCAACTTGAAGCGGATCGCCTGAAAGTCACCGATCGCGTGGCCGAACGCCATCCGCTTCTGTGCGTATGCCAGCGAATCTTCCAGGCCGCCGCGCGCAAGACCGACCGCGCGCGCAGCGGTGTGAACACGCGCGACGGCGAGCATGTTCGCGGTACCGGAAAAAGCACTTCCTTCACCGGCACCTTCGCGCTCGCCGCCCATCAATGCGTCGGCGGGCAAGCGGAAGTTTTCGAAGTGCAGCTCGAACGTCTTCCATCCAAAGTAACCGATTTTGCGGATCGGCGTGCCGGTTAGTCCGGGTGGGAATCTTCCAGGCTCCTTCAGAATCAAGAACTGGCTGATTCCCTCATGGCGCCGGCGCGGATCCGACGGCTGCTTGGTGCGCGCAAGCAGCGTGATGAAGTTCGCACCATCTGCGAACGTGCACCACATCTTGCTGCCGTTGATCACCCATCCGTCACCATCGCGCGTCGCCTTGCACGATACGTTGGCGAGGTCGGAGCCGGCGTCGGCCTCCGACAGCGCAGCTGCGCCCAGGAACTCGCCCCGCGCGACCTTGGGCAGGAACTCGCGGCGCTGCGCTTCGGTGAATCCGCCGCCGAGTCCGTTGCCGCGTGCGATGATGCTGGCAACGCTCATCCATGCGCGCGCCAGCTCTTCGGTGACGAGCACGTATTCGAAGACGCCGAGACCTTGGCCGCCGTATTCCTCAGGAATGATGATTCCGAAGAAGCCGAGCTTACCCATCTTGGCGCGCAGGTCCATCGGGATGTCGCCCTGTTCGGGGTCGAGCTTGTTCGCGACCGGCAGCACCTCGTTCATCGCGAAGTCGCGCGCGGTTTGTTGGATCATCACTCGTTCGTCGGTCATGTAGCTCATAGCGGACGTCCTCCGCGCCTGGCGACCAGGTTGGTGCGTTCGTAGCTGAGCACCAGCTCGTCGCGCTGATTGCGAGCCTCGGTGCGCCACGTGACGATTCCGAAATTGCCGCGGCTGGCAGATTCGCGCTTCGACACCACCGTGCTGCGCGCCGTCAGCGTGTCGCCGGGATACACCGGCCGATGAAACTCGAGCCCGTTGATGCCGAGAAACGGCCCACCCGCTTCGCTCAGGTCCTCGACCGAGATGCCGACTACCGTGCACGCGATCAGCAGCGGATTCACGACGACGTCCGGATGCCCAAGAGAGCGCGCGTACTCGGCATTGAAGTAGAGCGGGCAATGGGCGAGCGTCGCGGTGGAGAAGAGACTGTTGTCGCCGGCGTTGATGGTGCGTCCCCAGTGATGATCAAAGACCTGGCCTTCGCTGAAGTCCTCGAACTGATGGCCCTTGGGAACGAGCTTGAATTGATTAAAATCCGGGTCTGCCACGCGCCGTATCTAGCAAGAATTCGTTTCCACCGTCAATCAGATACTGATTGATTGACCAATCAGGATACTGTGCTAGATTCCGCACCCAATGAGGAGCAGGACGGCGCAGGCAGTTGCGAATCCGAACAGGAAACGTCGAACCCACGCGGAGCGAACGGAGCAATCCGACAAGCGGATGATGCGGGCTGCGATCAAGCTGATCGCGCGCCAAGGTTACTTCCGCACCACGCTCGCCGAGATCGGCGAGGAATCCGGCTACAGCCAAGGCTTGGTCAGCTATCGCTTCGGATCCAAGGAAGGCCTGTTGAAGGCGCTTGTCGACCAAATTACCAGTCGATTCTGGAATGACCAGATGCGTCCAGCGATCGCGGGGCGGCGGCCCGGCCTCGATGCTCTGTCCGTGATGGTCGATACCTACCTGAAGGAACTGGTCGCGCGCGAGTCGCGCTTGCGCGCGCTCTACGTGCTGATGGGCGAGGCGCTCGGACCGGTGCCGGAAATTCGCAAGGTCTTCGCGGAACTGAACGATCGCTTGCGCGCCGTATCGGAGGAATCGATCCACGTCGGTATCGACGAAGGGCAGATTCGCAGCGACGTCGATCCCGTGAGCGAGGCGGCCGTGTGCGTCGCGCTGCTGCGCGGCGTTTCGATGCAGTGGCTGGTCGATCCGGGATGCTTCGATCTCGCAACCGTCACCGAACGCGTGAAGGCAACTATTCGAAAGAGCTTGGCTGCATGAGCACATCGCAAATGGCTCAGAGCAATTTCACGCCACGCTTGCTCTCATCACCACGGTTCGCGGTATCAACTGGAACGATATTCCTGTGGCTCCTCCTAAAAATCTGATCCGCGACCGAAACGGGGACTCAAAAGAGCGGCGCGTTCTCAAAGAACGAGTTGTGCATTACAAGCGGATCCGGCCCAGCCTCGGACCAGGCATCTCCGATCCAAGGTTTCACGACCACGATGCGATCTTCTCCACCGGTCTCGATGCTTCGCTAGCGCGCCTGGGTCTCGAAGTCATCGAAACACCCGCAGGCGAATTCGCTGTGCGAAAGGCTAATCGGGACACTCCGGCGGGAGTGTCTGGACTGGATTATCCCGTTGACCGAGGAGCATCTTCGAAAAGTCTTGCGGTCTTGGCTCCCGCACTACAATCGAGGGCGACCACACTCTTCCCGGCGACCAGGCCTACCCGATCCGCCCCTAAATTTTCGAGTGCATGTGCAACGCCAGAGGCATCATTTCGACCGGTCAAGCCGAGTGGTGACCCGCCCCATCCTGAACGGACTTCACCATGAGCACAGCCTCCTGGCCCGTGCTGCATGAGTGCCGTTGAGTTTTTGCGGAGCACAGCAGATGTGGGACTCCATCACCGAGATTTGCCGCCGCGAATTCTGCACGCCGCACGACGTTTGCAGCTACGTGGCCGCAAGCCGCCGCATGACTCGCTGACCTCGTCGCTGCGGGTTTTCATCCTCGATTATTTCCGCCAATCATCAACGGAGGACGGACACATGAGCGCCGGACACGGCCAGAGCATGTTCATGTCGCAGCAGGAGGAGCGCTGGCTGATGCGCGAACATCAGGACACGGGGGACTGCAAGGTTCCGAACAGATTGAGTCGGCGTGCGCAGAGAATGTGTTGGCGGCTAGGTGTCTCTCAACCCTGGGCTAGGAACTTTCAGGTAATGTTGCCGGGGCTCCTATGTCTGCATGGCTGTGTCACCGTCGGACGAAACTCAGCACTCTGGTGACGAACCCTCTCAGTTCACCGTCGTTGATTACTTCGGTCTCCCACGCCGCATTCGTGTCGTGATGAAACCTGTTCGCGTATTCAACGAGATCAAGGAGCTCCTGGGTGTCCTGAGCGTTCAGAATCTCTTGTGACGTGCCGACTGTCCCTACTGAAAACTCCGAAAGCGTCGAAAAGTCTGGTGATTTACCTTGACGGACCGTAGTGTCGCCGGATGCTCACATCCATCTCGGCGTTCTTCTCCTGGCTCGCTGGTCGGTTTCGCAGCCGCGTGGAATTGGAGCTCGAGGTCGTCGCGCTCCGTCACCAGGTGGCGGTCCTGCATCGCCAACGGCCCGGCCGTCCGCGATTCTGGCCTGTCGATCGGCTCCGGTGGGTCTGGCTCTACAGGGTGTGGCCGCGTTGCCTCGACGTGATGGTGCTGGTGAAGCCGGCCACCGTGGTCCAATGCACCGCCGGGGCTTTCGGCTCTATGGCGCTGGCGCCGCAGCGCGCACTCCGGAGATTGCTCATGTTCTACAGTCGAGGATCTCGACTGCGAAACAGCAGCTAATGCTTTCCCACACCGCTCGTGTCAGTTGGTCTTGGCTCGTAGCTCTGTGTTCCTGCACCGAGTCCCGATTTTCGTTGTGATGGGATTTTCAGCAAGGACAACAACCGGAAAGCGGCTGATGTAGCTTTCATTGAGGAGCTGCCGTGCGACGCTCCACCCAAGCGCGATTTCGATTGCAGACTGCCCGCGACGTCTGGCCCACTGCGGCGGCGTCTCCTCGAAGGCGGTGGAATAGTACTTCAGGCCCAATCGTTCGGCGGCCGAAGCCTCGGTCGATGAAGATGTCTGCGCCCAGCTGACCGCGCCTAAAAATAGAAACATTAACAGGACTAGTATTGTTGGCCGCACGAGGAGTTCCTCCTCATAATTTACTGCTTGTCGAAGACGATCACGTTGCTCACTGCCTGGCCGTTCGCATTCTTCCCCCTCGCAAATATTGTCCTGACCTTGCCATCCTTGGAGACTACGTCTCGCCCCGTCAAAACTACTGCTCCGGCTTTCTTGAAAGTGGCTCTAGTCGTGTTCGAGTTGATGCGCTTAAGGGCAATGGTATCGGCCCCGTTCGGCGCTGTCCCTGAAATCGGATTGTCCTTGCCGTCATAGTCTGCCGTGTAGCCCCACGCGGTGCTGCTTCCATCCGCGGCAGTTCCTTCGCTGCTGACTTTTACGCCCTCGCCTTGGGCTTCAAATGTCTGTGTCGCACTCTGTGGCGCCGGCCCAGGACTGTATTTCGACTTTGCGGTGTTCAGTTTCCATGTGCCGATGAGGGGATTGCTTTGGGCCAGCAGAACGCCAGACGCAAACACAGCCAGGACAACGACGGTGACAAATGCCAAAACCCGCTTCATTGGATCTCTCCTTTCTCGCAGACCTCTAATCCGTGCAGTTCTAGCAGGTTACATGAAAGAGGGGGCGAACGCCTGTGCCTCCTCAAAACTTGATCCGTACGAGCGAAGACGCCAAGGGAAGATTGATTATTTCCAGTGTATCGCCAGCGACGACCCGCTCTTAGCGAAATGCAACGCTCGGCCTTCCGGCCGGCGACCTTGGAGCCACTCTATGCCGATTCCGCGGAGCTATTACCGAAAGTTGTGGATCGATGACGGCATGAAAAAGGCGGCGTATCCTTCCGCGTAGGCAACGCGAACCCCGGTGGGAGCCGGGTGGAAGGAGGACGCCACCGATGCTGAAGGTAGTCGAGGACGAGGGTGCGAGGGAAGCGGGCGAGGAGCTTTTGCTGCTGGACGAGATCGCGCG
>JBKQNE010000272.1:0-12305 GCA_052146355.1 Binataceae bacterium (SeqCode)
CGGCCGAGTCGGTCACCCTCCTCGCCGTCGGATATATCTACGGTGGCATCTGGGCACCTCCACCGACAGGACTTTCACCTGTTAGAACGAAAGCTAGCTTCGCTGCACCGCCACACACAGGTCGGGCCTGCCGTCACCGTTGACATCCACCGCCGTCACTGAGTACGGCGCGGTGCCCGTGGCAAAAGTTTCCTGAGTAGCGAAGCTGGGTGTGGTGGCGCCCGGCGTGGTGGTGTTGAGCAGCACCGAAACGGTGTTGTCACTCTCGTTAGCCACGATCAGGTCGGGCATGCCGTCGCCGTTCACATCCACCGCCGTCACCGAGTAAGGGGTGTTGCCTGTCGCGAAAGTCTGTTGGGTGGCGAAGCTGGGTATCGTGGCGCCCGGCGTAGTGGCGTTAAGTAGCACCGAGACGGTGTTGCCACCGCTGTCAGCCACGATTAGGTCGGGCACCCCGTCGCCATTCACGTCTGCTGCCGCCACCGAGTAGGGCGTATTGCCAGTGGCAAAGGTCTGCTGGGTGGCGAAGCTGGCGGTGAAGGCGCCGCCTCCGCTGCCGAGCAATTGCAATTGAAAAGTCTCCTCCTGCTGGAGGCTGCTGCTCCCCAGGATCGTAACCGGAATCATCGCGCTGCTCTCACCCGCGGGAATCACGACCGATCCGTTCGCGGCGGTGTAGTTCGCGCCGCCGACCGCGGTGCCATCCGTGGTCTGGTACTGCACAAAAGCATCGAAGGTCGTGTCACCTGTGCGAGTGATGGGGAAGTCGAGCGTCGTCGATGACGTACTCGTCACCGTGACGCTGTTGCCTGAGAGCGTCAGCGTACTGGAATCGCCCAGCGCAAAGAGCGGAATGCCGACAACCAGCAGAACTATTCCGGCGACCAGGCTGTTACGTTTCGCTCGCTGCAATTTCATATAAACGCTCATCGTTAGGCATAGGCTGATGGGGGCTTACAGAAAGGCCGGAAACTCCAGGTACGGAGCCGGGTCGCAACTCCGCGATAGTCTGCTCAAGAATGAAGTCGCTAACTTAGCGATCGACCTTTACAGACAGTATCAATGCTCTGATAGAGAGACAATAGCTTAAAGTAACAAAGGACTGCAAAATTTACATAATATTGGATAATATTACCTAAACAAGATAATCAAAGCGGTACAGAATGCGCCACGTAGATAGATATGCGCGACGTTAGACTTCGATAACGACGAAAAGAGCCTCGACCAAGGTAGGGGGGACGAAGGCAGGACGGAATTGGTGGTTCGCCGGATTTCGACGTCGCGATCGGTTATCTTTGTTAAGAGCAGGAACCCAGGCTCCTCTATGGCAACGCGTTTTTATCCGCGATGGCGACTCAAAGCCGCTCTCGGAATTGGTCCCGCCGGACCTCCCGGCGACAAGCCGCTTTCCTATCTTCACTTGCTCTACCCGGTGCGATTTCGACCGCGTTACACGCTGGAGCGACCCCACGTACGCTTCAAAGCGATGCTCGACTCAAGGCGGGAGATCTTTGCCAAAGAACTTGAAGGGATCGTTTCGCTGGCGGATTCTCTTCGTTCGATATCGGCCCGGGAAGGCACTGGCAGCGATCCATGTTGGGACAACGTGTGGTTGCCGCGCCTGGATGCGGCAGCTTTGTACGCGCACCTGGTGAGAAATAATCCCAGGCTCTATCTCGAGGTCGGTTCGGGCCATTCCACGCGCTTCGCGCGGCGCGCGATTCGCGACCACAACTTGCGAACCAAAATAGTCTCGATCGATCCGCATCCGCGCGCCGATATCGATGCGTTATGCGACCAGATCATTCGTCGTCCAGTCGAGGAGACCGATTTGGCGATCTTCCGTACGCTGGAATCCGGCGACATTCTTTTCATCGACAGCTCGCACTATTCGTATCGGAACTCGGACGTCAGCGTTCTCATGATGGAAATCTTGCCGGATCTCCCTCAGGGCGTTCAGGTACATTTTCACGACATCTATTGGCCATATGATTATCCGGCCGGCTCGCTCGATCAGTTTGACAACGAGCAATACGTTCTTGGCGCATATCTGCTGGCTGGCGATGGGTCCGAAATTTCCCTCGCCAACCAGTACATCACGCACGATTCCGGTCTCCTAAAAATGATCGCGCCGGTTTGGGACAGCACGTCCAAAGTGGAAGGCACTTCGATGTGGCTGCTTTCCCGGGGAAGTCGCGATTCCCAGATCTCCAGCAGCTGATCGAGACGAACCTCGTCGCTCTTTCTACATTTGTCGCTTCGCGGGTCGAGTCCCGCCACCAGGTTCGCACCGCTGCGCAGCGGAGGAGAC
This sequence comes from Binataceae bacterium (SeqCode), assembly GCA_052146355.1. GTDB lineage: Bacteria > Desulfobacterota > Binatia > Binatales > Binataceae > JAFAHS01. The sequence goes on from JBKQNE010000272.1 coordinate 2,312, forward strand.
CATTCCACGCGGGCGGCCGGCGCAGGAGCATCCAGGCCCGAGGTGATTCAGAAAGTAGGGAGATGCTGGATCTCCTTGTATTTGTGGTAGCCGGGGCCGACGCCGTATTCCATGATCCCGAAACCGACGTCATTGCCGCAGCGCCATTCGATCAAATGATCGCTTAGGGTGCTAGCCTCGGCGAGTGTCGTGGGGTCGGTCAAGTCCCAGATGTCGTGCTCGAAGTAGTATTCACTTTTATAGTCGCCGTGATACCAGCCTCGATAACCGCCATAACCGCCGCCTTTGAGATGCCATCGCGGCGGGTGGGTCACGAACGAAACCTGCCGGCTCTTTCCATTCTCGAAGTAAAGCTCGATATCTCCGCCCTTGAGCGTCTGAACGGGTCCGGAGGCATCCCAGCGAAATTCCTGTTCGGTTCTCTGCACGCGCCACCCGGGCTCGTTTTTTTCACCGAACGGCGAAACCTTTTCGCCGCTCAAATAACTGTACTTGCCGGGACCGCGTTCGACGAAGCGCCAATGAAGTGCGTAGTCGCGGAATTGTGCCGCCGACCAACTGAACAGGAACGGCGCGAAAGTCGTGCGCTTTGAATCCGACGTGTCGGTCCGCAGCTGCCGACGCGTGCCCCATGAGCGGTCGCGATGTCCCCACCACGCGTCTTCGCTGAGGGAAATTGTCTTGCCGCCCACTTCGAGTATGCCTCGCACCCGACCTACCTGGTCGAAGCGCGAGATGTCCTGCACGACCTTGCCGCCGCTCTCGCGAAAATCGTGCTGCTCCTCGTGCGGATTCATCGTCGCTGTCCATTCAACGTCGAGCCGCAGGCTCGATGGGTTGTCACGGAGACGGACGCGGAAGCGCCGCAATCCTTCGAGCACCTCGATCGACAGCGGACCGATCTTTAGTTCATCAATTCTCGGGCGCAGTGCCCGCGAAGCGCGGAAGTTGTGCTGTTTCCCCGCGTGCCAGACAGTAACGAATCCATCCTGAACGTTTTTGTTGGGATACTGGCCGACTCCCACGCCGAGAATCGTGTCCTTGTCCCGAACGTTGTAGATGCTGATGTAGATGCGCTCGGTCCACTCGGGATTGTCGGTGTGCACATGGTCCATCGTCGCGGGCAGTTGATGGCACATCATTTCGTCCCACGCACTCAGCATCTGAACTCTCCTTCGATTCTTGGCGGTGGCCGATTCGTCCCGGCGGACTCAAAAGCCGAGCGCCCTGGCCGCCATGTCGAGGACGACGGGGACCGAATAGGTAGTACGAGCGAGGCGCAAATCCTTGTTTCTGCCTTCGGCGAAAAGTCCCGATGCACTCAGCCAGAACGCCGTGCTCCGCATCATGTAGAGGATTTCGTAATAGCGGCAGACTTCGAGGTCGATCTCGAGGCCGGTGAGCTTCTGATATTGGTCGAGAAAGAAGTTGCGCTCCACCACGCACGATAGCAGCGGCGATCCTTCCCGGTTCAGATCGGAAAGCACATAAGCGACGTCATACATCGGGTCGCCAATTACCTGTAGTTCCCAATCGATGATGGCGGCGATCGCATCATCTTTGATGATTAGATTTCCGGTGCGATAGGCGCCGTGGACAAATGCCAGCCGCTGCACCTCGGGTGCGTTCGCCCGCAGCCACATCAGAATTTCCGTGAGCACCGGCTCCGGCTTGCTGATCGACAGCCGGATCAGATTCTCCCATTTGGCTATTTCACGGAGCGCAAAATCCTTTCCGCGGCCTGGCACCCCGATGAAATCCAGGCCGGCTTCCCGCCAGTCCAGGTTGTGCAACGATGCCAACGCTTCAACGAAACTAAGCGGCAACTTGCCGCGCTTACTCGCTTCCGCGTAAAACTGCTTGCCCGCGCGCGACCACGGATTCGGTACCTCGCCTTCGACTTTCTCCATTATGAAAAACGGACCACCGAGCAAGGCCGAATCTTCTTCATACCAATAGACCTTGGGCGTTGGCGCAGTGGTCTTCTCAAGTGCCTCGAGCACGCAAAACTGCTCGCTGAGGCTCGAAAGTTCGCGAAGCAGTCCGACACCGGGGTCCTTGCGCAGACAGAATCCTTTGCGTTCCCGGCGTCCGTTCTCGTCCCAGGTTGCGTAGAAGACGTAGATCTCATGCGACCAGCCGCCGGCGGTCTGGACGAAATCGGAAAGGGTGAGATTTCGCGCCGCGGGCAGTTTGGCTCTTAGATAGTCGCTGATCTTTTCCTGAGTTGTCGGCGTGGCCGCCATTGCTCAGCCCTCGGCCTTTCCCGCGATTTTGAGTTCCTGATCGAGGAGTTGCCGCAGCGTCCGCCGGACAAGGTGATTAGCAGCCGCGAACGCCTCTTCGCCGACGTGTTCGCGCTGCGCGTACAGCCGCTCGATCAGGTGGCACAATTCAGCCTCGGTCGCCGGACCATCGCCAACGATTCGATCTGCGTCGGCCAACTGCGAAAGATCGTGGAACATCGCTACGATCGCCGCCTGCTTGCTTTCGGCGATATCGGTTCGCTCCTCAACCTGCCGTGACACAAATTCCAGGACTACGGCAGCCATGTAGGCCTGCGCCTTGGGATAGGGCTCGACGATTGCGGGTGCGATCACGTTTCGCAGCGAACTCACTATCTCGTTCAAAAGTTGCTTGGCTGGAATCATGTGCGATCGATCTTTCCGGCAGCCCTGGTGACCGTGTGAGTGCGGACTTATCTGATGCGCTAGAGAAAGCATCAGAAGCCGGAAAGATGCAAGTGTGTGAGTGCCCCGGCCGGGAGTCGAACCCGGACTTGAGGTTCCGGAGACCTCCGTGATGTCCTTTTCACTACCGGGGCGTGCGGTTGGAGGGACTTCATCAATATATCAGGGGCCAAACCCGGACAAGCGAGCAGGCGTTTGACGCGCATCGCGATCTGACCGACGATCCGAAAATGACTTCGGAACCTGCCACCGCGACTGCGCGCTTGCGCAGCGGCCAGTATCGCGACGGACGCAATCTCTCCGCACGCTTCCAACTCCATCAGCGTTTCAGCACCAGCCGTTATCCGTTCCATCGATGGGTGTTCGATCATTTCGTGTTCAACGCCGGTGCCCGAATTCTCGAACTCGGGTGTGGCTTCGGCGCGTTGTGGAGCGGGAACGCGGATCGGATTTCGTCCGATTGGGACATCACATTGTCGGATATGTCCTTCGGGATGCTCTCCGAGGCGCGCACCAATCTCGCATCGGCGGCGACGTTCCGCTTTGAGCAGATCGATGCGAGCGCGATTCCTTATCACGACGGTGTCTTCGATGCGGTCGTCGCGAATCACATGCTGTACCACGTGCCCGATCTCGCGCGGACCCTCGCTGAGATTCGCCGCGTATTGAAACCGCGCGGCTCATTGTATGCGACCACGGTGGGAGTTGCGCACATGCGCGAGCTGGATAGCATCGCCGAGCGATTTGTCGGCAAGGCCCCGATGACCAACAACGCCACGCGCTTCGGTCTTGTGAGCGGACAGGCGGCGCTGCGGTCGGTTTTCAGCGAGGTCCGGCTGGAGCCACTTCGTGGAGAGCTGGTCGTGACGGAAGCGGAGCCTATGGTCGCGTATATCCGGTCGATGACTGCCATGAATCGCGCGCCGCAAGAGCGCATCGCGGAGATGAGCAGCTACATCGAAGGAGAGATTCGCGCGCGCGGCGCGATTCGAATCACCACCGAAGCGGCATCTTCATCGCCACGCGCTGAGTCTGTTTCACTTTGAATTTGCGTTACCACTCAGTCATGCAGAGGCCACCGAACGGTGTTCAGTGACGCCACGGTGTCAGGCTGGCGAGCCGCTGGCCCGGGTTAGGGCAGGGCTTAGGTTCCAAGCAGCCAAGCTCTCGTGCCTAAATTTTAGGCAAACCCAAAAAAGTGTAGAGAAATAAAGGATAAATTGGGTTTGTTTTGTAAAAAATATTTTGGGACTTCCTCCCGTTCGGTCAATTCTGACGGTCTGTCACTCGAACTAAGCGGCCGCGCAACTTCGTGGAGTGGCGGAATGGTGGCATGAAAAACGATGAATATGCTGAGCCGCTATCGACCATGTGCGGGAGCCTACGCGGCCCCGCATTACGTATCAACGTCTAAAAAGTTCGCGCATCCACATTCGGGTATTTATCCACAGCGTCCATAGAGGACGGGGTCAGCAGTCAGGTCGATTTGGCGCTGCTTACCGTCACAAAGACACAGGCTGGAAGCCTGTGCCACTTCAGAACATTCCGTGATGTCGTCCAAAACCCTCAGATCACTCCCAACTGCCGGAGTCGTTTGATTTCGCTGCGGACCCCATCCACTCCATGCCGCGTGTAGATGAACAGCAATCGCTCCGCGCTTAGGTAACTGAACACCGGATTGCGAAACTGGTTGTTGAAACTTGCTGCGTCAGCCGGGTTGAAGCCGAATTCCGGTGCGAGCTTCGCGAGGACCAGGCCCATTTGATACGCGGCGGGGACGGCGAGGAAATAGTTGCCGTCGGAGAGATTGTGAAGCGTGTCTTCGGGGAGAAAGTAGGGCGCCGATGGCGCCACGGTGGCAAAGTCGAAGCTGCCGGTCGCGGCCAATGCCGGCAGACGCAGCTTTCCGCTCGCATCCGTAGCCAGGTATCCGTTCGCGACCGGATCGACGCGCGCAATAATCGCCGCCGCGCGAATCCAGTTGACGACCTTGAATTCGTTGCCGAGGGTTGGCGCTGAATGCGCGCTTGCCTGTGTGATGACAAATTCGGGCGGGAGTCCGCGTTTGATCGATTCCGCCAGGCCGAGCATATGATGCCCGGGCGTGCGCGAGTCGCCTTTGCCATCGTAGCCGTCGGTCTTGCCGTTGCCGCCGAAGTTCAGTTCCTTGAATTCGGTTCCGTCGGCGTTCCATTGGAAGACAAAGGTCTTCGCCCAATCGTGCCAGATGGGTGCCGCGATGATCAGGTCCTGGTCGATATCCAAACCTCCGTCGGGTTGAGTGAAGTCCGCCTGGCCGGCGATGTCGATTGATGGCAGGCCCGCGCGATCGACGTGCCCGTATGCCATCCGATAGTCGGCCGCGAGGCTGAGGTCGCTGATGTCGTTGAATGCCTCATGAACCGCCAAACCTCCCGGATACGAATGATGGCCCGCGAAAACGCTGCCGGGCGCGGAATCGAAGCGCTGCGGCAGATGAGGGCACGCGGTTCCATCGTCTTTGAGAGGAGGAAAGATGCCGGCCGTCAGTCCACCCGGAAAGCCCACGGCGTCGGCGGGATTAACCAGGGCCGCATCGATGAGCCGTTGGATAATCGCAGCCTTGTCTTTGTCGCTGAGGTTGGCGCGGTGCGCCACGCAAGTGCCGGGGTTTGTGAATGCATCGAGCGTTTCGCGCCGGAGCTTGGAATCGTGAATGCGCTCGGCTTCCTGCCGCAGGAAAGCCATCGCGGATTTGATCAGCGGCGACTTTTCGGCAATCGCGATCGCGCGATCATTGCCCGCTCCGACAACGGTCTGGTCCGCCGCCATCGCCGTCGTGGAAAACGAGATCAGAACCAGAAGAGCCCATCGAATTGATCGAGTCACGGTTTACCTCCCCTGGGATGGAATGACAGGAGCGGGTGGCGACGGCGCGGACATTCCCTGTCGCGTTCAATATACAACGCAGAAGGGATGCGTCTTATGGTCGAGGCACATCGCGATGCGATCGCGGAAATTGGAGTAGGTGACCATCACGGGAACGCGGCCCAGCGGAAAGTCCGACCTGGGAGGCTGAGAGCTTGCGACAGTTCAGTATCATGCAGACCGTCAAATGTAGTGTTTAAACGGAAGTGGCGGTAGGTCTGCGGCAGGAGCGGCGGTCAATATCTCACCTACATCGTCTGCAAAGCGCAGAGTGACTGGGAGTCCGTCTCCGTATATGCAGGCATTGAAGTTAAGTTTGGTGAGCGCCAGCACATCTCGGACGACGGTGTCCAGTTCCGCCTTTCCGCGGCAAACCTCCACGAGTAATGGATTAGGAACCTCGCGACCTGGGTATGTCTGAAGGTCGGGAATGAAGCCCGACGTCCATAGATACGCCATCGCATCATGAACGCAGTATGACGTGCCACGCAGCACGGGACTTGCGCCGGACCTTCTAAACAACTTCATGTCATTTGAACGTCGAATTCGAACGCCCACCAAATTGGTAGTTGCCGGCACCGCACTCCGGAAGCCGTCCCATTCTTCGTTGTTGAATCTTTGCTTTGCATGAATGAACAGTTCGGTCGGCGGCTCATTGTCATGCTTGTCTCTGTATGCCTGTACGACCATCCGTGCGATTTCTGCCGCTTGGGCGCCACTAAGGTGGTATTCTTTGGTATCCGCTGAGTACCAAGGACCTACGGCGCCCTTGAAAACAACACCGTCCCCGGAGCCTAGGAACATTTGGGCGCCGCAGCATGCGTTACTTTGATCGCCCGTGGGAGTTTGCTTGAAAACCAAACCGATGTAGCAGACCCCCTCGCGGACTCGGCTTAGCGTCCATGGGCGTCCGCCCGCTTTGAAGAAGGCAGTCGTGCAGAGGTTCCAAGCGACGTTTGCGGGATCCTGGAGTCTTCGCCTTCGGAGGCTGTCTTGCTCGAAATCTTCAGGAGTGAGTGTCGTCTCCCGGGCGATTTGAATCACGGCCCTTTGATCTAAGAGCCGCGCTTTTAGTTGGTTGTGGAAGTCGACGTCGTAGCCGTAAGTTTGCGCAATGCGCATATCGTCGGCGAGAAACGAAAGGAGAGGCTCTCTCTCGAGACGTCGCGCTCTCGCGGCGGTCATCATGACTTTAGAAGGAATCCTCTCCAGTTTGGGAACCGTGGATCTCGGTCGGCAGAATCTATGTATGTCCTCTGGTATTACGACAAACCAAAGGGCCGGAGCCGCGTCCTCCTCTCGCATATGACGTCGGATAGGGGCCTCGAACAGATCCACGGTCTTGAAGACTCGTTCATGGCGATCGGAGATTCGTATAGCTCGTTCGAGTTCAGTGGTTGAGACCTTCAATTCTGCCAACGGTCGAGCAGACCAGGAGGTCTTGAAAATTGCTTCAAAACCCGGGAATGCGGTGTGATGTTGAGCTCCTTGTGCACCGGGTGGGATGAATTGACCGATTTTCTGAACCCATCGTCGATAACGATCGATTCCGGACTCGGTTCCGACAACCCCCGCTCGGATTTCAGCTGGCTTTTGCTCGTCAACCAACGGACCAAACAGAAAGAGGCCGTCCTTCGCGTACCTAAGCGATTGGCCAAAACCAAACGTTAAGAACGGCTCATCGACATGCTTTACCTCGGCCCGCTTCCACGTGTTTGAGTCAGGCGTCATCTGAATCGTCCCCCTCAAAGTCAGCGTCCGGTTCCACGCTCTCATCCCATTCGTCCGGAAGGTCGACCAGATCATCAGATTCCCCATCTATGACCTGGGGTGTCTGAACCTGCGGGCGGGATTTTCTCGGCGGATCGCTAAAAGAAACGGGGCAGTCAAAAGCGATAGGAGCCGCGCTTATTGAGAATTTCGCGGTGTCTCCGGCCCACAACGCAAACGTGGGCTCGCCGCGAGCGAGCCAGTCCACGTAGGTGAGGAAAAGATCTCGCCAACGATCGTTCCACCAACTCCGACAGAAGCCCCGGCGAAGACGGTGCATTCGCTTATCGTCTTGCAAGGGAGTTCGTCCATCATCCGAGAATATGATTGATGGTCTCAAGACAAAGCGTGACTGCCGACCAAAAAATGGCTTCGCGTTGAAGCCGAGATGCCAATAAACACCAAGTCGTTCACTTCGACCTACGACTAACTTTCTTCGAGGTTTACCCTGCTGGTCGACAAAACCCGCCTTATTGTCGGGAATTAGATCTTTCGGGAAGAACCAGACAGCCGAACCGTTGGACACTTCAAACCGAAAAAGGCCTCGCCGTTCGAGGGTACGGTCCCAAGACTGCCGTAGCATGGAACTGACGAAATTTCGCGCGATATTTGGATCTACGCCCGGCTGTTGCGAGGGCCAGTTGAGGAATTCACTTGTAGGTATTTCGTAATCGACGCTAAGAGGTACCTCCGGTGGTAGGTCAGCGCGCACATCCGCTTCTGAGCCGAACGATCCCATCATTCGAAGATATTCGAATTTTGGTACGCGACATCGGCTGACGAGGTCCTTTATTTTGGACCTCTCGACGCCAAAACCGAAGAGCGTAACCTGCGGCGGAAGGTCCGTAACTTCAAGCCAGTTCGAAAGAAGCGCCTCTGGAGAGGGCATTATCTGCTGCTCAGGATCGTGCCTTTTTGCGCACCATCGCGAAACATCGGCTGGGCCAACAGCACCTCGATGAACACTGTCTCGCGCCAGAACCTGAAGTAATTGGTTGAGACCGTCAGCCCAACTATTCGAGCAATCAATTACGTTTTTCCGAGACAGATTTGCGTGCAGCCGATTCAAATCAAAGTCGTCTAGGCGAAGCGGTACCACGAAGTTGCGAATGTCATGTGTTCGCTCTGTCGCGATTGCCACGGCAGTTTCATCGAGCACGCCACTCCTGATGCTCGCCGTCTTGGAAACCACGACGACGACTTTGGCTGCTCTTTCACGAATCGCATTCTCTATGTCTTCCCAAAATAGTTCGCCGCCTAGAAGTTTCATGACGTCGCACCATACTTCGTAGCCCGCGCAGGCGAGTTGCGCGCCGAGCCAGCTAGCGAAATCATTCTCTTGCGGGTTGGCGTGGCTGATGAAAACTAGGGTCCGATTCTGAGGCTTGGAAGAAGACGCGGTACTCTGCGCCTCGTTATTGGATGTTATCTTTTCGCTGATTGACGTCCGCACCGGTGAACCTCCGGCTTGTGAAAAGCAATGTCCTTTTCGCGGAGCGATCGCTGCGCAGGTCGGGATTTAGAGGTGAGTCCGTCAGAAACCGAAGATTAGAGGTGGACAGCCGCCCAACACCGCTCCGCCTTTTTCCAACTAACAAGTTAACTAGGAACACAAGCTTGTCAACCCTGAAGAGCACCTGAAGTCCGGCGTTGGTCCACAAATCCTGTTAACGAACGGTGCCTATCTTGTCAGAAGAGGGTTGATAACCCAGTTGGTGAATCGATTTTGGGGTATGATCGAGGCCATGGAGATTGCTGTCTAAACGTTAGTGTAAAGCTCGCTGAGCATCTCAGCCTTGTGAAGATCGGTTTCGGGGCGGGTTCCGGCCGGCGTCGCGATGAATGTCTGACTTTCCTCCTGAATCACTAAATGCTTCTCGTACAGGAGCTTAGGACGTCGGACGGATCTGAAGCTCGCACATATCTTGTGGCTCTGATCTCGCGGCGTACCGTCGGTGTCCGCGTTTCTTTTCACAGCTTCGTTGACTGGAGGTTAGAGTCTTTCCGAGAACTCTTCAGGTGAAGACGATCGAGTCAGCGAGACCGGGAGACGAACTCTCTAGCGAGCGCCGATAGACGCCTCTTGTGGGTTCTAATATATGAGCTTTGATTGTCTAAGGATCTATTTTTGAAGAACCACGGCAATCATCCCGGTGAATTGGATAAGGCGCGAATCTTTCGTGTCGCTTCAAACAGAACGCGTCGTTCACGTGTGAATGCTACGTGGTGAACCTCAAACAATATCTTCTTTCACCAGGCATCGGGGTCTTAGTGTCCTTAGTGTTGTTTTGGTTGGGGTATCGACGGACGGTCGGAGCGAAGCAAGAACGTTCCCGAGCGGCAAACGCTGAATTTGAACGTACCGTATTGAGCCGCGTCGTCCATGAAAGCTACTCGCCGACGCTCGCCGAGTTGGAGGTCTTGGCAGAGGGTTTCGCGCGAGAACACAACGTGCGGGATGCTGACATCGAATCGCCTTCAGAAGTGTTGATCTCAGTATATACTAGTGTTATGTCTCTGAAGTAAATGTAGCGTTTGTTCGTCTATTCAGCATGGGCGTAAAGAAATGCTGGGTGGAAATAAGCGGAGCAGATCGAGCCGAATTGGAGCACTGGTTGCGGGCACAG
>JBKQNE010000273.1:0-3067 GCA_052146355.1 Binataceae bacterium (SeqCode)
CTGTGCCCGCAACCAGTGCTCCAATTCGGCTCGATCTGCTCCGCTTATTTCCACCCAGCATTTCTTTACGCCCATGCTGAATAGACGAACAAACGCTACATTTACTTCAGAGACATAACACTAGCGAGGTGAAAGCGGCTTTCGCCAGTGGCAAGGACATTCACTCCAACCTTATTCACGTCAGCACCACCGCAGGCGTCGTGACACTCCATGGCCGAGTACAGAGTTCGGAAATGTCCGCGCGGGTTGAGTCGATCGCGAGAAATACGACGGGCGTACGAGGTGTTAACAACGATCTGCGAGTGCGCTCTTCGATTTCCCAGGACTAGGAGCGATTGATGCCGGGGAGCTCCGCTCATGGTGGATAGCGATGATGGCTGGTTCTGGGCGGCGCCTTCGGTCGGCTGATGAATTAGTTAAGACAGCTTGAAACGGACAGGCGAAAGATGGGGGCGCCAGGCGCTGGAAGTTCTCGCCTGTGCGGCCAAGTCGGCCGATGCCGCTGGCGCGGATCCGACAGGATGACCTCTTGCGGCTGCGGCTTGGATTAAGATCGGAGGCCGTCCGACAAAGCAATTCCGCTACTGCCGGCTGCTGTTAGCGGACAGTCACTTGACGTAGGGGCTTTTTGGCAACACGCTGCGAAGAATTGAAGAATTAATGTATGATTAACTCATGTTATCGGTGCGAGCACAGAGGGTGCGAAGCCTGAAGGCGCTCGCGAACATCTCTTGGCTCACGGCCCGTCAACTGGGGAAACTGAGCGACGCATTGACGGTGACCCGCCACAAAAAGCGAAGCATTATTTTCTCCGATAAATCTTTCTTCGAACGCGCTTTCATTCTGCTTTCCGGGGTTGCTCGCATTACGTGCAATAATCGCAAAGGCCAGCGAACCACGATGATCATCGTGGCGCCCGGACTGATTCCCGCGTTTCCAAGACCCACATCGGGCATTACCTATAACTTTCGTTGCGAAGCGATTACGGCGTGCCAGGTCGGAAGTACAGGATTGAATACCTTCGTCAAGATTTGCATTGGGATCGGAGCGACGGGCTTTAAGCTGCTGGCGACCAGTTTTCTGGGGCGTTGGGATCGGGTGCAATTGCGTAAGTCTAACTTCATAGGCTGTACGCTTGAGGAGCGTCTCGCACTTACTCTGCTCGATTTGAGCGAGAGTTTCGGTGTCCCCAACGCTCGTGGTGGGGTGCGATTGACCGTGTCGCTGCCGCAGCGCGAGTTGGCTGACTTGGTTGGAGCCTCACGGCCGCGAGTAACGGAACATTTGCACGAGTTTACACAGAAACAGCTGATTTCCCTGCAAAACCGGCATCTGGTCGTCGACCAGGACGGGCTAAAGGACTTTCTGATGACGGCGCATCCTGGAGAACTCCAACCCGGAGAACTCCAATAAGGATGTCCGGGAGGTGTCGCCAATGCCATGTGAAGTATTGCGAGAGCTCATCCTTGAGCTTACCGAACCCGATCGGCTTGAGATCATTCGCGAGGCAGGAATCAATGACGATAGGCCCGCGCTCTTACGAGGAGACGTAGACGAAGCACTTGTGGAAGAGGCCGATTCCTGGGTAACGCAGAACGGCGCCAAGATACTCCCGCACCTCTTAAGAAGAATCGATCCTTCAGACGATGAGATGGTCCAGCTCGTCCGAAACGGAATGGTGTCGTTTGATCGTAATCTACAAGAGTCGCGCGAATTCCTCGTTCGATTTAACCACCCGGCGATGCGCGTTGCCCTTGATGGTGGGCTGCAACTTTCCGAAGTCGCAGCCACGTCATTAGCGCTGACCGAACTGATTACATCGCTTTTCGCGGCAAATCGGCCCTTTGGCGTGGATGTCATGATGCCGACTATACGGGTTGCAGCGGGCTCGGTGGATTTTTTTACAACGGGTCCTGCCGTGATCCTCGGTGGGTTGGGCTTGCTCGCGACGTGCGGCGCCGGTGTGATCTCTGCTCCGGTCATGGCAGGAACGGCTGTCCTCACGGGTGCTATCGATCGAACGCTGAATTGGCAGAAACAAAGTTCGGGAAAGGGAAGAAGCGATGCGGAGAGGCTAAAGACCGATGCCGAGAGGGGAAGAGCCGATGCCGCGAGAGCAAGAGCCGATGACAAAAAACTCGAAGCGGACACGATAGGTCAAGAACTGGAGAATGAGATCAAGAGCGTCCGACTAGGTAACTTGCCGACGCAGGCGGAAGCACATAGGGAAGAGAAGCCCGGTACGCCTCCGGCGGCATTCTTCGTGCCTTTTGCCCTGCTTGAGCGAAGCTCCCGGGAAAACGGTTTGGCGGCAGCGCACGGCGTTCATCTAATCAATCGAGGATTGCCGTCGCTATTCGGAATTCTGCGAGTGATGCCTGGAATGCTGATTACCGTCGAGAATAAGCCGACTTGAGCATGGGCTTTTGACGACCGCGGATGTCGGGCGTAAGGGTTGTTTTGTGAATGCCCGATCTCATCCGTGCGAACAATTGATTGTCGAGCGGTCCGGAAAATCCCTTCTGCGTGTTAACGTGAAGGGATTTTCCGGCGACTTTAGTTACTCACTGCGGAACTAATTGACTACCGCGATGCACTCGATGAAGTACCGGTTCTGATCAGCGCCTCTACTCGATTGTCGCGTCTCAATTGTGGATCGCCGAAGGCGCCCAGTTGGATCTTGGAAGTTGGCACGCCGGCCTTGATCAAGGCGTTGTAAATGGCGTCGACTCGCTGGTCGTTCAGGTTTTGGTTGGTTGGAGCGACGCCGTTCGGGACTGGTGGAGCCGTCGATTCCGATCTGGAGAAACGGATTATGCGGCGATCTCGTCAGCCATCGTCAAGTCGAAAGGCCGGAGAGCCGTTTGGTCGCCATAGAAAGTGAAATCCCGGTATGCGGTCCAGCGACACGCGATACCAACCGGGACTTGGGCTCTCGTCGCAGGAAACAGAATGCTGCGAACCACACGCCTGACCTTGGAATCGACAAGTCCTGTTATCTGGGGAACCAAAGTGCTTCGCGGCTGGAATGATCGAGGCCTCAGTCCCCGCCCATTTTCGGGCGGGG
>JBKQNE010000274.1:0-3435 GCA_052146355.1 Binataceae bacterium (SeqCode)
CCCCCACACACACGTCAGCGAGTGTTTCGACACAAGGCCATCTCCCCGTCCTCGGTTAGTTGGTGCCGCGCTGATCGACTCGGCGTCGGTATCGATTCACTGTGCGTTCTCGGGGGTGATTTTGCCGGCGGTCGCGCTGGTTCTATGGATCATCACGCGGCCGGCCTCGCTGAAGGTCGCATCTCGCGAGCTCGATTTCAGGGCCTCGAACGTCGCGGCAAACTCCGCGTCGCCGAGCGTGAACTGCAGGGGACTATTCATCGAGGAGTAATGAAACTTCTGGCCTTGATAGTAGCTGGTCAGAGCGGCGGCCGCCGCACTGCTCGATCCGGCCATGGCTGCCTGCTGCGCCTGGCATTGAAGCCGCTCGACCATATCTGCCACATCGCAGTTGGATGGCAGAGGTTCGAGCGTGATCGCACTGACGCTCAGATCATCGCCGTCGCAGCGAACCGTGGCGTTGTAGACGAAGTTCTCCAGGCTGAGCTGACCCGCGGCGGTGATCGTCCTGTCTTTGCCCGACAACCGAACGTTCTTCGCCACCATCGTCTGCGTCATCCCCTGTAGTTCGATCGGAATCGAATAAGACGGCGCGTACATCTTCAGAAGATCGTTGATGAACGCGTACTGGGCCTCAGCCAGAACATTGGCGCCCGCGGGCGCGGAGGAAATGTCGCCGTTCAGCAAAGGGTCGGCCGTCGGATAAGGCTGCGGGTTGGCGACGCCGCGACCAGCAGGAAAGAGAGCGACGACGATCGTGGAATCGAGAAAGCCGATCGCAAGGTCGAACCGATAGTTTTGGCCGGGCGGCGACAGGATTTGAAGGTTCGACGTCAGGTAGTGCTGGAATTGTCCAACGCCCTTCAGCGAGGGTGCCTGCTTGGCTCCCTTTCCAGCGCCGGCCGCATCTAGCATCGCGAACTTAAGCTCCCACGGCACCCACGTGATGTCCGTCCTGATCACTTCGACCCAATCCGGCGCGCCCGGTGAACCGGCGAGTCGTTGCGCAATCTCGTTGAGTGCTGCTTTGCAATCGGTCTGCGACAGCGCGCTCGATGGAATCGCTGCATTGTAGGGATAGACTTCGGCAAGTGCATTGGCGCCACCGTGGCGATCGCCTCCGCAGTAGATGAGTCCGACGATTTTGATCCGGGAAGACCGCGAGTCCGCGTGATCTCCAGGAAGTTCGATGGTCATGGGGAGGAGTTGCCGCGCAACCCCGGGAATCAAGTCGGGTAGTATGGCCACGCGCATCAAGGGTCCTTGCTCGGCGCCGGCCGCATCCGCGCAAAGGATGAAGAGGAGCAACACTATCGAGATGCTCGCGAAACTCCGCGTACCGCTCATCATCCTATTTGGAGGCGAACAGGCCCCTTGGTACAAGCTTGACATGATGCCCTTTGAACGTCTGCTTCAGAAATCTACGAATCGGGGTGAAGATGGAGCTACTCTTCGAGTGCTTCCTGAGTGAGGAACGCGGCGAGTGGCCGGACATTTGAAAGGTTCAGAGAACCGAGGCAAAATCTGCGGCGTCACGATCCAAGAATTCCGGGCAAGTCAGGGCAGAGTCCTTTTGGTGTCGTCACTCAAGTTCGGAGGTAGTCCGAGCCTTGAGCAAATCATCCAAAGCCACATAGCGTTGATTTTGCGTAAAGGCCGCGGTTCGGCCTGCCTTCGAGCGTAAGGTGTTGGTTGCAGGGGTTTCCAGGCGCACCGTTCTCGAATCGTCCGGGGAAGTGAGGATGAACACCTTCTGTATGACGCCTTCTGGACGCAGCTTCTGTTCGAGAGCACGATCGACGACTCGTGCCAACGGGCCTGGGTAATCGTGGCCTTTGACCAACTCAACTTGATCGATTGTTTCCAGGACCTTCGGCACCGTCGGAAGGATAACGCCATCCCTGTAGAAGGCAAGATACTCTACAGGTTGAAAAGATCGTCCCGCCTGGCAGATGTAGGCCCCGCACGCCTGGTACTCGTCCCAGGCGCGGCGGCTGGGTACCACCACGACATTCTTTGCGTAGCCGATGAGTTGTTCATTTCTGCCGAATGATCCCATTATAGTAACGTGCCTCGCATGCTTCACGCTGGGCGTGCAGGGAGTTGAAGTCCTGCTCCAGACCTTCTTCGGAAGACTTCCGGGTGTAAATCGCGCAGCGCCAAACTGGCGGCTTAGTTCGCTCCATTAGATTGCTTCTCCGTGCGCACCGTCAGGCCGAAGAACAAGGGACCAGACCAACGGGTACCGGCGATGACACGTGCAACTTCAGAAAGTGAGCGATATCGCTGATCACGAAAGATAACCCCGTCGTCGATGACGGTGACTCGATGGATCGCTCCCTGCCATTCGCGAATTAACACGTCCCTGGAGATGGTCTTCGAGCGGGCTTCGGTCTGCGCGCGGTTTCGTCGGCGCCAACTCGCTCCAATAAGCGACGCGCCGTGGGATCAACGCCGCCCGAGGTTTTCTCCTGGAGCTTGTAGGCGACGGCGCGGATCAACAGTTCCCGGCCCAAGCGCGAATGAGGTTCTGTCCCGAAAGGTGCTAGCCTGCGCTCTTGAAGTGGTGCCGTCCCCAGGGAATCGAGCGAGGCGATCTGATCCGAAATCTTGCCGACGTCAATACCTGTAAGCCTTGGCTTCATGGGTGCCCGCCCTCTCTCCGGGCTGACACACACATTGCTCTGGTTCGGGAAGGAAGCCAGTCGTCGATTTCGTCAGCGGTTCGCCTCTAGTTCTAGGCTCCGCCGAACGCGGTATCGCCTCGCCCGCTCAGTTGCTACTTCTGAAGAAGCGAACGAACCAGCGGAGTCAGTTCTCGTTCAGACGGCGACGAGCCGCCGAACCTGCTCATAATTAATCTCATCTTCTCACCCGATCCGTTCTCCTGCGCTAGTATGAACGGGATGTGACTGTCTTGTTCACATGCGCTGCCGTGCCAAGAGTAATGAGTCATTTGTGCAAAGTAGTACCGTTGCTCAATCGGCAAATTAGGACACGCCTTCGGCAACAACACTATGTCTCCCGCGCGATTACCGTATGGTCCCGCACTTAACCATCGCATCCGTTTCGCCAGCTCCGCGAGCTCAGGCCGCGGATGTTTACTTAGGTAGTCATCGATCGGAACCAATTCTTCACCGTCAAATACCTCGAAAGGCAGCGCGTTCTCACCCGAGGGCATCGGCTGCCGGGAAAAAATCAAGTCGAGTTTCCCTTTCAGGGAAGGTTCCGGCTTTCCGTATCGATTCGAACGATACAAGACTTTCAACGCGGGGATTACATCTTCCTCGAAACGGGGCGGCCTGCTCCAATCGCAGCGATCATCGTCTTTCGGGCAGGTCGAGCGATTGGCCAACTAGTGTCATGTCTCGTAAATAAGTGCAGCGTTACGGATGCTGCGTCTGAGCTGGTCGGTGGTTTTGGTCCAGCGGAAGG
>JBKQNE010000275.1:0-47710 GCA_052146355.1 Binataceae bacterium (SeqCode)
CACTTGCTCTTCGCCCATTCGGTAATCCGAACTATTGACCTGCGCTCTCCTCTCCACCATGTGTAAACGATCAGTCCGATCACCCGTAAACGATCACTCCGGTCCATACACTGTGACGGGAGAGGTCGTGTGGCGCGAGGGTTGCGTTTTTTTGCAACACTCGTGACGCGCGAGTGAGGGTGCAGCAAAGCGTTGGGCATCGTGCGATCAGCACCCTCACCCGCGCGTCACGGTGCCTGCGAAAGAAACGCAAGCACCGCGCCGCTTGCCCTCTCACGCTTTTTCAGGCGGACGCTTCGCGTGCGCGGGCGAGGGGCGGTCACGTTAAGCCTGAATGCCATCGATGAATTACCTCGCTGCGATCTTATGTCGCGATGTATCAGACTCGACGGTATGCGGACAAAAGGCAGCGCCGGGAAGCGCGCGGCGCTGGCTGCCTTGTCGATCCTGATGAGGCGGTGTAAACCGGGCGTGATATGTGAGATCGCAGGAGCGCCGATTAAGTCACTGTCTATTCCTAGCGGAGAGAAACGATGAATCTGCGGACCCCGGGAGTTTTCGCGTTGACGGACGTGATGACGGCAAACCAGCTGGTGGAGTTTGCGCGCAACGTCGAAAGGCTGGGTTACAGCACGTTCTGGTTTCCGGAAGCGTTCGGCCGCGACCCGTTCGTGCTGGCCGCGCGGGTCCTGGCGGCGACAGAGAGGCTGATATTGGGAACAGGAATCGCCAACGTGTGGAAGCGCGAGCCGATCACGATGATCGGTGCGGCGCGAACGCTGGCCGAGATGTTTCCTGACCGCTTTATCCTGGGAATCGGAGTCAGCCACGGGCCGGTGATGGCGCAAATGGGAATCAAGTACGCGAAGCCGGTCGCTTATATGCGCGACTATCTTGCGCGCATGAAAAAAGCGCCGTACATGGCGCCGAAGCCGCAGGCCGATCCTCCGGTCGTGATCGCGGCGTTGATGCCGAAGATGCTGCAACTCGCGGCCGCGGAAACGCAGGGCACCTTCCCGGTTTACATCACGCCGGAGCGGACCGCGCGGATACGAGAGGCGATCGGCCCGGACAAATGGATCTGCGTGCAGCAGGTCGTGATGCTCGAGACGGACGCATCGAAGGCGCGCCAGGCGGGACGCCGCGTGCTGGCCTTTTATCTCACGCTTCCCAACTACGTGCAGAGCTACCGCAATATGGGATTCGGCGACGCGGACTTTGCCGGTGGCGGCAGTGATCGGCTGGTCGATGCGCTAATCGCGTGGGGCGACGAGAAAGCGATCCGCGACAAGATCGCGGCGCACTACCAGGCGGGCGCGACCCACGTCACGCTGACGTTCCCGCGCACGGAAGGGACGGGGGCGGAGAGGGCGCTCCCCGATGCGGGCGCGCTCGAAGCGCTGGCGCCGAGCGTACAGTAGGGATTTCCGGGGCGGTCCATTCGCGTGAGGCACAGGCGACTGGTATGAAACCGAGGCACGTGGCGGCGATCTCGCTGGCCGGATGGCTTTTGATCCTGCCGCCGACGAACAAGGAATTTCCACGCGGGAATGCCGATGCTCCGCTGAATCAGTGGGCGAAGCGTCCGACGACGTATCGCACCAAGGAAGAGTGCGAGCACGTGCTGGACCGGCAGCAGAGATTGACGAACGCGCGCAACCGGCAGGTGACTCTGCAGTTCTACAAAAAGGCGCAATGCGTTCCGAGCGACGACCCGCGCCTGAAGCGTAACTGAGCTGCTAAACCAATTTCCCGATCATCGCGTAATTGCCAATGGGGTAAACGCCTGATCCGACAGGCTGCCGACATTGATTTTCTGCACAAACGACGAATGTGCCGGTACGACCGAACGCAGCGGACTTCCGTCATCAGGGAAATAGAAGCTACCCGCCAGATCAAACAGATTTCCTCCTCCAGATGCAGGACGCATACGCCATAGCGGGATCGCAGTGGCAACGCGCTCGCTTGGTTCAAAAAATTCCGCTGCAAGCCACAGATAGGTCTCGCTGTCGATCCAGATGAGGGTGCGTTGAGTGATGCTTTCATCGTCAGGCGTCATTTCCAAAACATACGCCTGTCGTAGTTGGAAAGGTTCCTGAGTCAGAGCGTACCCTTCCTTCGAAGGTACAATGCCAGCGGGTTCTTCGTCCGCGTTCATACACGCCAGTATCGTTGCAGTGCCAAGCAGCCGATATTTGTAGATTTCGGTCTTGGGTAGAGCGTATGCCCAGTAAGGCTGATGGCATTCGCGACACTGGGCCGTCGGAAAAGCCGGATGATCAGACGTTTCTTCAAAGAAAACCCGCCGCCCCGCTGCTAAGAAACCGAGTGAGCCGTCGTTCTTGAACGGATCAAGGTAGCGAATCCAAACGTTTGCGCTGCCGTGGAAACCGTCGAGATGACCGCTGGCACTCCAATGGCTGCACTTCGCTTTCCACTCGATGCCCGCGGAATCGTCTAAAGCGGGGATTGGGCCAACTTCAGTCCTGTGCGCGTAGCGCAGAAACTCGAAGCTGTCGCACGCGAAGTTTCCATCCGACGGGGTCAGCAGTACGGGATTTCCAGGCTTGGACTGGTAGGTTGTCACGGTCCAAGGCGCAAGCGAGAAGTCATGGGGCAACACCGGTCCCATATGCCAGTTGTAAGCGATCTTTATCGCCGCTTTTGGATCGCTGGTCTCGACAAGCGGGAACGGCATGCCAGCCACGTAGTGAGCCAGGTGATCATTCTTATCCAAGCTTACTTGGGGCGAGTATTTTTCTGTCGCCTGCTCGAACCCGGCCGACCATTCGACCTTGTGAGTGGGAGTAATTTGGATCTTGAAGCCGTGGCTGAGCGCGAGCATAGCCGCAGTCGGTAGGTAGTCCGTGAAGCGATCCGCATTTTCGGCGCTGATGATTGCTCCCGGCACAAGACTGGAATCACTTTGTGCCGGCACGGGATGGGCGGGCAAGGCCATGCCCGTGCTCTTGGATTCTGAAATGGTCTGCGCGCTTGCCGCGCCAGCGGTCGCAACGACGATCAGCGCGAGAATCCCGATCCGGACAACTGTCTTTCGAGATGTCGCATTTGTCTTCATCGGTTTGTCATATGAAGGCGCTACCCAGTTCTGCACCATTCAAGACGCGTAGAACGGAGCATCGGACTTGTCAGGAACTATCTCAGGGACCATCGAGGCGCAAATTCCTTGCGCGGGCATCATCAAATCTCGTCATTCCGTGTAAATCGTCCGACCGCTACCATGACAATGCTGAACATCGGAAGTGAACAAATGAATGCGATTCGAAGCCACGTACAGGGCGGGGCCGAAGGGCTCGTCTACGAAGTGGCGCCGCGGCCGGTGGCCAGGCCGGGCGACGTGCTTATCGAGGTTAAGGCTGCGGCGATCTCGCCTGCGGAATTCACCTGGCCGCCGAGCTGGGTCAACGCGGATGGCACCAGCCGGCTTCCGGTAATTCCCTCGCACGAAATTTCGGGCGTGGTCATGGAGATCGGATCGGAAGCGACCGGGCTGATGCTCGGGCAGGAAGTGTACGGGCTTATCGACTTCTATCGCGATGGTGGCGCGGCGGAGTTTGTCGCCGCCAAAGCGGACGATCTCGCGCCAAAGCCGCGCTCGATCAATCACGTGCATGCGGCCGCGATGCCGCTGTCGGCGTTGACGGCGTGGCAGGCATTTCGCGTTCGCGCATCGCTGGAGGCCAGAGAGCGAGTGCTTATCCACGGCGGGGCGGGAGGAGTCGGCAGCTATGCGGTGCAGATAGCGAAGTCAATTGGCGCCGAGACTATTGCGACCTGCTCGGCGGCGAATGCCAAGTTCGTGAAGCAGATGGGCGCCGACCGGGTGATCGAGTACGACCAAGCCAGCTTTGAAGATTTCGTCAGCGATGCCGACCTGGTGCTCGACTGCGTTGGCGGTGAAACTCTCGCGCGATCGTGGGGTGTGATTCGCCGCGGCGGCACCTTGATCTCGATCGTCGACGAGCCCTCCCAGGAGACCGCCGCCAGGCTGGGTATCCGCGCGCTGTTTTTTATCGTCGAGCCCAACCGCGGGCATCTGATCGAGCTGGCGAAGATGGTCGATGCGGGAAAGATAACCCCGATCGTGTCGAAGGTCCTTCCGCTGCATCAGGCGCGCGACGCGTATGAACTCGGTTCGCGCGGCCACATGCGCGGTAAAATAGTGCTGAGCGTCGGTTGAACCTGCTCGCCGATCGATGCGCAATCGGCTATTGGGCGCTTGAGGTCTCACGCATGAAACGAGTGGTAGTCGCATACATCGCCGGCGCGATCGCGGCGGTGATTCTGGCAAGGGCGGGCGGCGCGAGCGCGCAGACGGCACCCGGCGCATCGGCGGGCGTGGTGCATCAACTGATGCGCCAGCCGCTGGGCGATCAGCCTGGCACCGATGTAGTGGTAATCACCGTCGACTATCCGCCGGGCGGAACGACCCCGCCGCACGAACATGGGGGCTACGTCTACGCTTACGTCCTGGAAGGCGCGGTCGTGTCGAAGCTGGACGATCAACCGCAACAGACTTATTCGAAGGGCCAGATGTGGTCGGAGTTGCCGCATCAGCATCACATGGTTTCGAAGAACGCGAGCGCAACCGCGCCCGCGAAGCTGCTGGTCTTCTTCATCATCCCGCACGATGCGAAGCTGACTGAATTTCTCCCCGCGCAGTGAGTCTCCGAGGATTCGCTGCACCCTCACCCGCGCGTCACGATGGTTGCAAAAAAGAGGCAACCATCGCGCCGCTTGCCCTCTCCCGCTTTTTCAGGCGGACGCTTCGCGTGCGCGGGCGAGGGGCAGGCAGGGCCTCGCGCTTGATCCATTCGTCACGCCACTGAGTCGTAGAATTGAGCACTTGACATAGATCGGTTCCGGAGCTATTTAACCGGTAGGTTATTTAACTGAATGGTTCAGCAGCAGTAGATGGAACCTGATCTCAACACTACGTTCGCCGCTCTTGCCGATCCTACGCGACGCGCGATTCTCGCCCGGCTTGCATCGGGCGAGGCCTCGGTCACCGAGCTGGCCGAGCCGTTCGAGATGAGCCTTCCCGCCATTTCCAAACATCTTAAGGTGCTCCAGCGCGCCGGCCTGATCGCGCGCGGCCGCGAGGCGCAGTGGCGGCCCTGCTGGCTGGCCGCTGGTCCGCTCAAGGACGCGGCGGACTGGCTGGAGAGCTATCGCAGATTCTGGGAAGAGAGCTTCGATCGCCTGGAGGAGTATCTGCGCGAGCTGCAATCGAAGGAGAAGAAAAATGGCAGCAAGAAGTGATGCGGTCGCAGAGTCGAACGATCTGGAACTGACAATCACGCGCGTATTCGATGCGCCGCGCAGGCTCGTGTTCAAGGCATGGTCCGAGCCCGAGCGAATTGCGCAGTGGTGGGGCCCGCGCGGCTTCTCGCTTCCCTCCTGCAAACTCGACTTCCGCACGGGCGGTACCTATCGCTTCCAGATGCGCGGGCCCGATGGCGACCACTGGTCGCAGGGCGTCTTTCGCGAAGTCGTCGAGCCGGAGCGGATCGTCATGGATGGCTGCTGGGCGGATGCGAATGGTAACCCGACGCGTCCCTCGACTGTCGTGACGGTGACCTTCGAAGACCTTGGCGGAAAGACGAAGTTGACGTTGCACAACGCGGTATTCGAGTCGGTCACCGCGCGCGATTTGCATCGGGGCGGCTGGAGCAGCTCGCTGGAGTGCCTGGCCGATTATCTGGCGACGGCAGTCTGAGCTGCGACGAAGGAGAAGAGGAATGGGCGCGACAACTAATACAATCACAGAGCCGGCCGAACGCGTTCTCGTCATCACGCGCGTGTTCGATGCGCCGCGCAGTCTCGTCTTCAAAGCCTGGACGCAGCCCGATCACCTGTTGCGATGGTGGGGGCCGCGCGGCTACACCACGTCCATCAGCGAGATGGATGTCCGCCCGGGCGGCGCTTATCGCTTCCGCATGCGGTCGGGCGAGGGCATCGATCATTACTGGTATGGCGTCTTTCGCGAAATCGTAGAGCCCGAGCGGATCGTCTGGACCTGCATCCTGGAGGGCCCGGACGGCAAATCCATCAGTGCCGAAACGCTGTTGACCGTGACCCTCGAAGAGCACGAGGGCAAGACGAAGCTGACGTTGCATCAAGCGGTCTTCGGGACGGTGGAGGTTCGCGCCGCCCACTCAAACGGCTGGAGCGACGCGATGGATCGCCTGGCGGAATACGTGGCGAGTGCCTGAAGAGCGGCGATGAAGGAGAAGAAAAATGGCGACTAATACCACTACCGAGCCCGCCGAGCGCGTGCTCGTCATCACACGCGTGTTCGATGCGCCGCGCAGCGTCCTCTTCAAAGCCTGGACGCAGCCCGAGAACCTGATCCGATGGTGGGGCCCGCGCCGTATGACCACATCGGTCAGCGAGATGGATGTCCGCCCGGGCGGCGCTTATCGCCTTCGCATGCGATCATCCGAGGGCCGCGACCATTGGTGGCATGGCGTCATTCGCGAAATCGCGGAGCCGGAGCGGATCGTCTGGACCTGCATCATCGACGATGCGGACGGCAACTCTATCAGCCCCGAAACGGTGCTGACGGTGACGCTCGAAGAGTTCGGTAGCAAGACCAAGCTCACGTTGCACCAGGCCGTATTCAAATCAGTCGGGATTCGCGACGACCATTCGGGCGGCTGGACCGAGGCTTTGGATCGCCTGGCTGAATACGCGGCGAGCGCGTGAAGGAATCGACTCACGGCAATGGTGGAGCAACCTGAAATGGCGACCGATACCGTCTCTGAGCCTGCCGATCGCGTGGTCGTCATCACGCGGGTGTTCGATGCGCCGCGCAGCCTGGTCTTCAAAGCGTGGACGCAGCCCGATCACCTGAAGCGCTGGTGGGGGCCGCGCGGCCACACCACGGTGTCCGCCAGGATGGATTTGCGGGCGGGCGGCCCGTGGCGCATCGGCATGCGCGCGCCCGACGGCACGTACGAATGGCAGCAGGGCGTGTTTCGCGAAATCGTCGAGCAGGAACGCCTGGTCTTCACGTATGCGTTCGAAGACGCGGCGGGCAAGCCTGGCCACGAAACGATCGTGACGGTGACGTTCGCTGACGAAGGCGGAAAGACCAGGCTCACGGTGCATCAAGCGGTTTTCGAGACGGTTGCGGTCCACAACGACCATGTTCGCGGCTGGGGCGAAGCTCTGGATCGCCTGGCGGAATACACGGCGAGCGTTTAACGGAATCAACTCAAGGCAAAGGAGATCGGACGATGAATCAACATCCAATTGTATCTCAGGAAGAGTGGGTCGCAGCGCGCAAGCAGCTGCTGGAAAAGGAAAAGGAGCTCACCGCCGCATTCGACGCATTGAACAACCAACGCCGCGAGTTGCCGTGGGTGAAGGTCGAAAAGGAATACGTCTTCGACACGCCGCACGGCAAAAAGACGCTCGCTGATCTGTTCGACGGACGCAGCCAGCTGATCGTTTATCACTTCATGCTCGGTCCGGGCTGGAAGGCGGGTTGCGTGGGGTGCTCGTTCTTTGGCGATCATATCGACGGTCCCAACATGCACCTCGCGAACCACGACGTTTCATTCGTCGCGGTTTCGCGCGCGACGCTTGCGGAGATCGAAGCCTACAAGAAGCGGATGGGCTGGCGCTTCAAGTGGATCTCGTCCAACGGCAACGATTTCAATTACGACTACCACGTGTCGTTCAAGAAAGACGAAATGGCGAAGGGCAAGGTCTACTACAACTTCGAAATGATCGATGCCTCCACCGAAGAACTTCACGGCACGAGCGTGTTCTTCAAGGATGACGCGGGCAACGTCTTTCACACCTACTCGTCTTATGCGCGAGGCGACGAGCGGGGACTCGGCACCTACATGTTCCTCGATCTCACGCCGAAGGGCCGCGACGAAAACGGTCCGAACTACAACCTGACGGACTGGGTACGCCGCCACGACGAATACGGCAAACCGCGGGAGGAACGGCATTGAGGGGATGCTGCGAAGTCGCCTCGAGCGACCCGGCGCGCGTGCCGATCGGCGCATCGACGAGCTTCATGCGGCGATGCCGCGACTTCGCCGCGTGGATAGCTCCGACTGCCGGCCTGGCACTGCTGCCGAAGTGCCCCATGTGTCTGGCGGCGTACATTGCAATTGGCACGGGGGTCGGGCTTTCGATGCCGGCGGCGACGCATCTGCGGACGCTGCTCGTGGTCCTGTGCGTGGGTTCCCTGTCGTACCTGGTCGCCAGGAAGCTGGTGAGGATGAACCATGCGTAGTCGTAGTTATTTGGGCAACAGCTTCGAGGTCTGGAACGGCCAGCAGACATGGTTCTGGTGCGTCGCCGATCCGCATCGCAACGGCGGCACGATAGGCGCGGCGCCTACCGAGGTGGAAGCGATGAACGAGGCATGCTCGTTAATCGAAGACATGTCGGCGGAACGAGGTGCGCGGGTTCCGTGCGCCGCCAGACAGACCGCCGCGATTGTGATGGGCTGGGAAAATTCGTTGGCGAGTCTCGAGCGTTATCTCGCCGGCGCGTGCGCCGCGAACGCGTGATCCGGCGACTCCGCAGCGAGCCGCAATGAAGGAGCCGAGACATGGCAGCCACGAGTAACTTCGCCACGGAGTCCTCCGAGCGCGAGCTGGTCATCACGCGCGTGTTCGATGCGCCACGCGCGCTCGTTTTCAAAGCCTGGACCGAGGCAGATCGCCAGGCGCAATGGCTGGGTCCGAAAGGCTTCACGACCATCTCATGCGAGATCGATGCTCGTCCCGGCGGCCGTTATCGCCTGGGCATGCGCGCGCCCGATGGCTCCGCGCATTGGTTATGCGGCGTGTGCCGCGAGATCGTCGTACCGGAGCGCCTTGTTTCCACCTCGGCGTGGGAAGGGCCGGATGGCAAACCCGGCCCGGAAACGCTGCTGACGCTGACCTTCGAAGACCTTGGCGGGAAGACGCGGCTAACCTTGCGGCAGACCGGTTTCGAATCGGTCACGGCTCGCGACGAACATCGTGGCGGCTGGACGAGCAACCTGGACCGTCTCGCCCAGTACCTCGCATCGGCGAAGTGAACATGACGCAGCAGTCGATTGGGACGGCAGCGTGAACGCGCGGTCCCGATGGAGCGAAACATGGAGACTCCACAGGAATATTACAGAAGCGATGGTCCGATGACGGCGCCGCACGCGCTCGCGGCGGAATTCAAGGCGCTGCCCAGGGACATCGGGTCGCTGTGCGAAATCGTGCAGGGTGTGCTGATTCATCGCGACATAGCGCCCTTCCTGTACGGTCTCACGCTTTCCGAACAGCATCGCGACGACGCGCATCTGCGTGCGATTGGGGAAATGGTGGCGCGAATTCGCGCGCACGACGCGCAGCCGCTGACGATTGCGCGCGAGTCCCGAAATAAATTCGGCGGCGTGTGCCGCCATTTCACGCTGCTGCTGTGTGGCATTCTGCGCGCACAGGGTGTTCCGGCGCGTGCGCGATGCGGCTTCGGCGCGTATTTCACGCCGGGCAAGTTCGAAGACCATTGGGTGTGCGAGTACTGGAACGCCGGGCAAGGGCGCTGGATATTGGTCGACGCGCAACTCGACGCGACGCAGCGACAAGCCTTCCGCATCGACTTCGATCCGCTCGACGTGCCGCGCGATCGCTTTATCATCGCGGGCGACGCATGGCAGATGTGCCGCAGCGGCGGCGCCGACGCGAATTGTTTCGGCCTCACCCATGTCGGGATGAAGGGATTGTGGTTTATCGCCGGCAACGTGCTGCGCGATCTCGCCTCGCTCAATCGAATGGAATTGCTGCCGTGGGATGTCTGGGGTTTGATGGAAATGAACGACGCCGGACTGACCGAGGAGAAAAAGGCGCTGCTCGATCGCGTAGCCAGCCTGACGGTGGCGGGAGACGAAGCGTTCCCCGAGGTCCGCGCGATCTATGCCGACGACCGACTGCGTGTGCCGCCAGTCGTCTTCAACGCATTGCGCAACGCACAGGAAGAGATCCCGAGCCACTGAACAACGACGCGCCTTTGAATCAGGTTCATCGGCTGAGTCTGCCAAAAGGTGCTCAACCCACCGCGATGCGACGATGCACAGGGGGAGAACGAAATCTTAAGTAACTACTGAGTGACTACGACGCGAGCCGCGCGCGATTGTGCGGCGTGCTGAAGTCAATCGCCGGACCCTTGGGCACGATTCGAGTGGGGTTTATCGTGACGTGACTTGCGTAGTAGTGGCGCTTGATGTGAAACAGATTTACCGTCTCGGCCACGCCGGGAACCTGGAACAACTCACGCGTGTAGTTCCATAGGTTTGGGTAATCGATTATGCGCCGCAGGTTGCATTTGAAATGCCCGTGATAGACCGAATCGAATCTCACCAGCGTGGTGAACAGCCGCCAGTCGGCTTCCGTGAGCCGAGGTCCGGCGAGATACCGCTGGCCGGCAAGACGAGCCTCAAGTGCATCGAGCGTTTTGAATAACGCATCGAACGATTCGTCGTAAGCACGCTGCGAGGTTGCGAAGCCGCATTTGTAAACGCCGTTGTTCACATGGTCATAGACGATGACATTGACGCGATCGATCTCCTCGCGAAGATCCGCCGGATAGAAATCGAGGCTCGAATCAGCCCAATCGTCGAAAGCGCGGTTAAGCATCCGGATTATCTCTGACGATTCGTTATTGACGATCGTGGTCTTGCGCTTGTCCCACAGCAGCGGAACGGTTACTCGGCCGGTATAGTCGGGCTTCGCCTTCAGGTAAATTTCGTAAAGAAAGCGCGCACCGTTTATATCGTCAGGAGTGGATCCGGGGGTAATCGAACCGTCGGGCGCCGAAAAAGCCCATCCATTCTCGCCCATGAACGGGTCAACGACGGAAATCGAGATGACGTTTTCGAGTTTTTTCAGCTTTCGAAAAATGACAGCGCGTGACGCCCACGGGCAGGCCAGCGATACATAGAGATGATATCGGCCCGGCTCGGCTTTGAATCCGCCCTCGCCGCTCGGCCCCGGGGAGCCATCGCGGGTCACCCAACTCCGGAAGCCGGATTCATGCCGAACAAACCGGCCTTGGGTTTTTTCGGTGTCGTACCAGACGTCGCGCCATTCGCCGTTTACGAGCAGACCCATAGCTGATTTCCTCGAGCTGTCTTGAATCTATACCCCTGTGCTGATTCGTGGGAGCATCGGTTCGATCGGGCATGACCGGCCAGGGGAGGTGCGCAATGGCAAGCGGGATCGATCGCAGGCGCGTCGGAGCCGTTGAGGTTCTGACGCTCAACCGCCCGCTGGCCAATGCAATCGACCTCGCCCTGATGGAAGAAATCGGCGAGGTTTTCGCGGCGATCGCCGATGACCAATCTGCGCGTGCCGTCGTACTGACCGGCGCGGGGAGCGCATTCTGTGCCGGACTCGACTTGAAGGCAGTTCCCAGCTACGGCAAAGCCGATCAGCGCCGGCTGCTGAATGCGCTCAACAGATCGATACTCGGCGCCTATGATTGCCCGCTTCCAGTCATCGGCGCGATCAACGGCCACGCGATCGCGGGCGGGCTGGTCCTTGCGTTGTGTTGCGACTGGAGAATCGTCGCGGATGTGCCACTCCAGGCGGGTCTGACCGAAGTGCGCGCGGGCATTCCCTATCCGATCGCCGCGATCGAGGTGGTGCGCAGCGAGCTCTCGCCGCAGATCGCTCGGCGGCTGGTGCTGTTTGGCGAAAACATGACCGGTGCGGAGGCGTTGGCGGCGGGAGTTTTCGATGAATGTGCGGCGCCCGACAAGCTAATCGATCGCGCGCTCGAGAAGGCCGCGGAATGCGCCAATCTTCCGGGCCCCGCGTTCGCCCGAATCAAACATCAATTGAGGCGACCGGTGATCGATGCCTGTGCGTCGGTGATCGCGAGCGGGCGCGACCCGCTGAGCGAAGGCTGGCTTTCGAGCGAGACGCTGGCCGCGGCAAGCAGCATACTCAGCGGGGCAGCGCGGCGGAAAGGAGGCTGAATTTCAACCCGCAGTTGTGATAACAGTCTGGCGGCAAACCCGACGAATTGTCCGACTGCAAAAGCCGTTGGTCGACAAAAGGGGGAGGAAACATGCAGCGCCCGTGCATCGTCATTCCGGGAATCCAGGGTTCGGCTCTACAGAACGTCTATCCGATCACGCCGCAGACGACCTGGTCCGCCCTCACAATCGCCGGGGAGAAATTCACCGCGCCCGACTTCAACAGCCTGGCGCTCGATGATGCCGCGACCGCTGACGACGACGATCAGGTGCTGAGCCGCCCGTCGCAGCTAATCGAAATCGCGTATGGTCCGCTGGTGCAGGCGCTGCAGGGACGCCTCAATGTTCCCGCCTACCTGTTTCCGTATGATTGGCGCTACTCGATCGTGCACAGCGCCGAGGCGCTGGTCCAGTTCGTTTTGCGCCTGCAGAAGAAGCCGATGAAATCGGTTCCCGGATGGGACCGGCTGTTCGATTTCGCGGTTCACAGCATGGGCGGATTGGTGCTGCGCGCATTCCTCGATGCGTGGCAGCGCGCCAATATCGGCACGCCGCCGCCGGTGGGCCAAATCGTGTTTATCGCAACCCCCCATCTGGGTTCGCTGGAAGCTGCCACCGCCTTGATCACCGGCGAGACGCCTTTGTTCGGCGGCTACAAGGAACTGCGCAAGCTCGCGCGAACGTTCCCCGCGGTTTATGAGCTGCTGCCGCGCTTTCCGCAACCGGTCGTGCGCAACGGCGCCGAACTCGACGTCTTTGTCGAGAGCAACTGGCAGAAGAACACCGTCGATCCCGATGTTCGGAACAGTGGATTCGATGTTCAGCAGGTTCATCTGACCGCGGCGAAAACCGTGCTGACCGGATTGCCGTTTTCGACCGACCCCCAGTTCAAGCTTCTTGCCTCCGATCAACTCGTGATTTTTGGCAACAAGCCGGACGCAGTGCTGCTGCAGGTAAACGTCGGTCCCGACCCGGACAAGATGTACGACTTCGACGGCGCCACCAAGGGACCCGGCGATGATGTGGTGCCGGTGATCTCGGCGCGCCTGAATGGGGTCGCGTCGGTGGAGATTCAGGAGGGCGACGTCTCGTACTTTCATCCGATCGAGCGCGGGATGGCCGCGGCGGACATGCATGCATTCCTGCCCGTGCTGGACGAGACCGCAACGATTGTCTCCCGGTTTTTCCAGGGTGCGCGAACCCCGGATCAATTGCTCCCGAAGGGGCTGCCGATGAACCGGTTTTATCCCGCCTCGTCCTAGTCTGGGCTTGCTTTGATGCGGATGCTCTTGCACCTTTGATGTCGGAAGATTTTGCGGGTTGAAACCATTGATAAGGTTAATCCGTCTGTAGCAATGTCATGAATATCGACGGTCGGCGGAATTCTATTGGAGCTACCGTTCGCCATATTCTCTCGCTGCTTCTCTCATATATTCCGGGCTGGATAGTTGCCTCCGGACCGTACTCTGCGATCGAGCGGTGGTTCATCGGCTCGCCGCGCACGACCGATTTCGAACGCGGCCAGATGAGGCAACCGTGTCTTGCTGTGGATGGATTCCCTGGTAGCGGCGTCACGTTCTTCGCGAATGCGCTGCGGCGGTCCGCGCCGGTCCAGTCGCACGGAAATTCAATTGGGTTCCTGAAGCGCGCTTTCCGCCGCCGATGCGATGTGGTGGTGCTGATACGGCATCCGATCGATGCCTGCAGCTACGCGAAGAGCCATTCCAAGTCGCGAATTCCCGATCGCCTCCGGCTGCTCGAATGGATTCGCTACTACGGTTTCGTCCAGCGACACCGGACGCGGCCGGTGATGCTGGATTTCATGCAGTTTGCCTATGACAGTAACCCGCTGACGACGAATCCCGCGCTGGCGGATCTGATTTGGCGCAGAGGATGGCGTTACGAGCCCAATGCCGCCCCGAACCACGCCGATGAGCTGGAAATGATCCGATGCGGTGGAGTGATCAACCAACATCTGCTCCAGCGCGCGATGGAGATATATCGCGACCTGAGTGCGGAAGCTCGCGGCGAGCAGCCCGAGCAAAGGGAGCCGCGCATTGTTATCTCGCCGCTGGCCGATCGCTTGTTGAACGGATACAGCGGTGCGGTCGCCTTCATGTTTCCGATTATCGCGGTAGCGTTGGCTTCCGCGGCAAATCTTTCGCGTCAGGTTCCTTTGCCGGGCGGTATCTTCGGTGCATTTATGGCGGTGACTCTTGCGAGCGCGCTGCTCGGGCTGATTCCTGGGATCATCGCGACGGCGCTTTCAGGAGCATCGGCCGCATACACTCTCGATCCGCCCGATTCGTTCGCAATCGCGTCTCGCACCGATCAGATAAACCTCTGTTGCTTTGTGCTGGTTTCGCTGCTTTGCATCGCCGTCATCACGATGATGATACGGCGCGCGTATCTGCCGGACCCGAATTCGGCGCGCCGGCGATCCGGCCCTGCAATCTGAAAAAATCGATCCGCCGCGCGCTCCGCGGCGATGCCCGGCCATTTTAGTCCACTAGCAGGACTGGAATGGTCCGCGCGGCACATTCGTGCGCATCAGTAGAGATCTGAAGAGACATATATCCCTTGTGGCTCTGCTGGCCTTCTTTAATCATTGGTATTGGCGCGGAGGCTGTGCCTACGATCATCCTGGCATTCGGCGTTCTCTCGAGCACATTCGCGGATACCGATGACTGCCCGGTGATGCGAACTGCCTTTGGGAGTGGCGGAGCGGCATGAATGGGCGATCCTGAAAACGTATACCTGCAACGTGCCCTGACTATCGCTCGCCATGCGATCGAAATGGCGCAGACCCGCCGCGCGCGCCGGATTGGCGCGGTCATCTTCGCGCTCATCTTAATCTACGGCATCGCCGGATATTTCGTGGTGCCGCACATTCTGCGCGGCATCCTGACCGGACAAGTCTCGGCGACGCTTCATCGGCCGGTGACGGTTGGCAGGATCAACTTCAATCCGTACCGGTTGAGGCTGCAGATCGATAGCCTGCATGTCGGCGATCATTCAGCTGCCGGTGCTTTTGCGGATGTCGGGCATCTCGACGTGAAAGCCTCGTGGACCTCGGCGTTTCGCTTCGCGCCCATCGTGACCGAACTCACCGTCGCGCGGCCGGCGGTTCATCTCGTGCGCGATACGAACGGCACTTTCAATTTCTCCGATCTCCTGACGGGGGGCGCAGCTGCGGCTCCTGCGGCGCCGGCGAAACCGGCAAGTCCGCTACCGAAGTTTGCCGTCTCGAACATCCAGATTATCGACGGCGATGTGACGTTCGACGATCAAATGCTCGGAGCGCATCACGCGATCGAAAAACTGCAGCTCGACGTTCCCTTC
This sequence comes from Binataceae bacterium (SeqCode), assembly GCA_052146355.1. GTDB lineage: Bacteria > Desulfobacterota > Binatia > Binatales > Binataceae > JAFAHS01. The sequence continues at coordinate 15,347 of JBKQNE010000275.1, forward strand.
ATCGCGAACCTGCCGGCGGACACCGACATCATCGTGCAGCCGTTGCTGGAAATGAGGGTTGACGGCGCGCCGGTGCGGATCGCCGGAGTGTCCAAACCGTTCGCCGGCAAGCTCGATTCGATCGTCAACCTGAGGCTGCATCGGTTCGATCTGCCGCACTACGCCGTGTACCTGCCCAAGACGTTCGCGATCAAACTTCCGTCGGGCGCGCTCTCGATGGATGTGCTGCTGCATTTCAAACAAGCGGAGACGGGACCGCACATCGTGCTCAACGGCGCGGTCGCGCTCGATCAGCTCGATGTGCGTGACCTGGCCGATGCGCCTCTGGTGGCGCTCGATCACGGCGAGGTGAAGCTGACGGATGTCGAGCCGCTGGCCGGCGTCGCATACTTGAGGGAGATCGCGATCGACGGCCTCAAAGCCAACGTCGTGCGCAATCATGACGGCACATTGAATCTCACCGAGCTGGTGACGGGCCATCCGACTCCGGCTCAGCCACCGGGCAATCAGGCTGTTGCGGCGATCGCTGCGCCGCCGCCCGCTGCAACGCCGGCTCCGGCGGTGACTGCGAGTCCGAAATTCGATGCGTCGGTGGATTCGATCGCGATGCTCGGCAGCTCGGTGAACTTCACCGATCTGAGCGGCGCGAGTCCCGCCGCGATCACGCTCGAAAGAATTCACGTCGCGGTAAACAACCTGCGGCTGAACGGGCAGATTCCGGCCACGTTCGAGGTCGGCGCGAACATACACAGCGGCGGCGCGATCGCGGTCAAGGGCTCGCTCGACTTGCCGAAGTCTGATCTGGGCGCCGATGTTACGCTCGATCAGGTCGACTTGCCCGCTTTGCAGGCGTTCGCGCAGAGCGCCTTGGCGGGCACGATCGCATCGGGGAAGTTTACGGCGCACGCGACGCTTAAGACGCATTTCGCGGGTGACCAGTTCAACGTGCACGCGGAGCCTGCCGATGTGGCGCTCGATAATCTCGCGATCAATGCGCCGCGCGGCCGTGATCAGCCCATTGCCTGGACGCACTTCGGAGTATCGGTTGGGAATTTCGATCTCGCGGCGCGACAGGTCGATGTGAAAGAGATTCGTGCCGACGGTATGAAGCTTTTCGTGCAGCGCTATCGCAACGGTACGCTCAGCCTGAAGTCGCTGATGCGGCAGGCTCCCCCTCCCACTCCCGCCGAGCGCGCGCTTGCCCGCGCGGAACGCCAGCGAGCACGCAAGCGCCGCACGCAACCCGCGGCATCATCCACGCCGGCCCAGCCGCCCTGGCAGTACCAGGTCGAATCGGTCGCGATTGAAAAGACCGACGCGCGACTCGAGGACCACGCTACGCCGCAGGTCGTGAAGGTCGAACTTTCGCCGTTGAATATCCATCTGCAGAGAGTGTCGAGCGATTTCTCGAAGCCCATAACGCTCGAACTCGACGGCGCGCGCAATCGCGCGGGCACATTCAAGATCGAAGGGACCGCCGCGATCGATCCGCTGAAGGCCGATCTCCATGTCGATATGCAGCGGTTCGATCTCGCCGAAGCCGAGGCTTACGCGAGTACCAAGCTCAACGCGCAGATAACGAGCGCCGCGCTGACGATGAAGGGCGACCTCGGCTTGGCGGAGGTACACAAGCAATTTCAGGTCAACTATCGCGGCGACGCCGAACTCGGCAATGTGACCACGATCGACAAGCTGACCGGCGACGACTTTCTCAAGTGGAAGTCGTTGAGCATCACGAAAATCGACGCGGCCATCGGGAACGGACCCCCCAAGGTTCATGTCGGCGTGATTGCACTCTCAGATTTTTACACGCGCCTTATTCTGAACAGCGCCGGCAAATTGAACATCCGCGACATTACGTCGAATCCCGAAGAACAGCCGAAGTCGCTGACACGCGCCGAAGGCGAACCCGGCGCAGCACCCGTCACTCCCGCCGCGGCGGCAACTCCGGCTCCGGGGTTGCAGCCGGGTAGCGACCTACTAGTCGGCAAGATCAAGCTTCAGGGCGGGAAGGTCGATTACACGGACAATTTCATTAAGCCGAACTACTCAGCAAATCTGACCGACATGGCGGGATCGATTGGCACTTTCGGCACCACGACCACCGCGCCCGCCGAGGTGGCGCTGCAGGGGCACATCAATGGCAGCGCGCCACTGAATATCGACGGCTCAGTGAATCCCCTGGCGCCGACCGCGTTCGTCGATTTGAAAGCGAAGGCCACCGGCATAGAACTGACGGGGCTGTCGCCTTATTCGACGAAGTACACTGGCTATCCAATCGTCAAGGGAACGCTCAACGTCGATGTGCACTACATGCTCAATCAAGGGGCGTTGACGGCGACCAACCATATCTTCATCGATCAGTTCACCTTCGGCGATCGCGTGGAGAACTCGACCGCCACCAACCTTCCGGTGCGGCTCGCGGTCGCACTGCTGAAAAATTCGCGCGGCGAAATCGATGTCACGATTCCGGTTTCAGGTTCGCTTTCGGACCCGCAATTCAGCGTCGGCGCACTGATCTGGCACGCCTTTCTCAACTTGATCGTCAAGGCTGTCACTTCGCCGTTCAGTCTGCTCGCCTCGGCGGTGAGCGGGGGCGGGAGCGCTGCCGGCGGTCAGGATCTATCGTATGTGGCTTTCGATCCGGGACTGGCGACCTTGACGCCGGAAGCGCAGCAGGGTCTGGCGACAGTGGCGACTGCGCTGCAGGATCGACCGGCGCTCAAGATCAGTATTTGCGGGCGCGTCGATCCGAAGATCGACCTCCAGGGACTGCGCGAAGCGTGGCTGGCGGATCAAATCCGCGCGCAGAAGGTCAAGGACCTCGGCGATGCGGCCGCTTCCGGGAACGTGCCGGTGACGCCGGCCGACTATGACAAATATCTGTCGCAGGCCTACTCGAAAGCGAAGATCCCCAAGCCGCGCTATTTCATCGGACTCGCCAAAAGCCTTCCGCCCGATGAAATGAAGAAGCTGATGATCACCAACGCGCCGGTGACCGACGGCGATCTGAAGAAACTCGCGGACGAGCGCGCCAATGCCGTCCGCAAATATCTCAGCGCGAAGATCGATCCGGCGCGATTGTCCGTGTTGCCTCTCAAGCTCAACGCCGACGGAATCAAGGACGGCAAGACGACTCGCGCGGATCTTTCACTTCAATGAACTGGTGCCCGCCGTCGACGAACCGCAGACCTCGTGTCTACGGTGATGAAGGCCAGTACGCTTTCGAATGAGAACAGAGAGGCGCCGCGCGCGTGGGGCTCCGCCCACAGACTCGGGGGATGAATCATTCAGCAGATTAACCCACGCACGCGGCAATACCGTTAGTACCAAGGGTGAGGAAGTCAGAGGCACGATGCTCGCGCCGTCAGAGTGCAGTGCTTGTGCCAGCTTGGGAAGCATCGCTCGATAACTCACTCACTTTGCTCCCGCGGTTAAGACTAGTTACTCCGGGACAGCCTGAATTGCCCGCTTGACGATCCGGGCTGTCAGCGTGATAGCCACTAATCGTCGGGTTTGCCAAGGCAGCTTGGCTTAGTGCCCGGGAGGTCGAAAATACGCAATTGCACGTACACAGATGGCAAGCGGCGGCGAGTGTTGATCGTAACCGCCGGCGCCGTTCGGCCGTTCTGGAAAGGTCTCCGGCAGTAAGTGAAAGCTCGACATGGTTTCCACGCCTTCAAATTTGGATCGCCGCCCTTGGCGGCGATCTTGTTGCCTTACCTTGGCGCGCGAACTAGGATTTTGTCTGGCCGTCAGGCGGCCACCTGTCCGCGGAAAGGGCCCAGCCCACCCCTCGTCAGTTAGATAACTTAAACCTTTTCCTGCCCGTTAGCGGACGCCGGGCACATAAGGAAGGGGTTTGTTATGACCACGTCCCACGAGCCGCGCAAGCGGCTCCCAAAAAATCCGTCCGAGGAAAATCTCCGCAAACAGGCCAAGCGACTCGCCAAGCAGGAAGGTCTGCAACTGGCCGCGGCGCAGCGCCGTCTCGCGATCGACTACGGCTACAGGAATTGGGCCGAGCTGATGCAGGTCGTAGCGGACTGCTCAGTACCTCTCCTGCCGCTGCGTGAATTGATCGCCTTTCCGCACGAGACCTATCCGATCTATATCGGGCGCCACACGTCGATGAGAGCGATCGAAGCAGTCGAAGACCGGAAGACCCCGATTCTGTTGATGGCCCAGAAGGACGCGCTCGTCGCGGCACCTTCTCCTGCCGATATGTACGAAGTCGGCACGCTGGGTGTCGTGCTCCAGCGGTCACGCTTTTCGGACGGCACCGTGAAGGCTCTGATCGAGGGCAAGAAGCGCGCGCGAGTCGTCCGCTATGTCCTCGACGAGGAGTTCTTCAAGGCCGAAGCCGAAGAGGTTGACGAACCGGCGGGCCACCCGACCGGACTCGAGACGCTTATCGATTCAGTGCGTTCCACCTTCGAGGCTCAAGCACGTCGCACCGGGAAGATACCGCCTGAGATACTCGGTTCGATCGGGGCGATTGATGACCCTGCCATTCTTTCCGACAAGATGGTCGGCCATCTGAGCATCCGTCTCGCCGAGAAGCAGGCTTTGCTCGAATGCATCAATCCGGTTGAGCGTCTGGAGAAGATCCTCGAGTACTTGCAGGCTCCGAATTAAGACGTAGATCGGTGCGCCGATTTTTCGTTCGATAAACCGGCGACCTTCGCGGCCTCGACGCAGCAATTGCGATAGTACGCCGCGCGCGTGGGTTCCGCCCACAGAGTTGGGGTTATATGAATCCTTCCGCGGCAGATTCACCCACGCGCGCGACTAAGCCGCTGCTCTCAAGGGCGTGAAAATCAGAGGCACAATTTCGTGAACACGAGGAGAACCGCACCAACCAGGTCGCTTGAGGGATTCCGGCCGGCATTGATAATAAGAATCGCGCGCCTCGATGCGATGATATCGAACGCACCGCTGCGCCGTCGTTACGAGCGATGCGGCTTTCAGCCGCGCGGGATCCTGACATTGGGCATGTACGGCGTCGCGCTCTTCGAACGGGAGGTAGGTCCACATGATTGAGACCTCCGGCTTGGCGCATCTGAGCCTGTACGTCGCCGATCTCGATCGCTCGGTAAAATTCTATCAGAGTGTTTTCGGTCTTGAGTTCCTCCGCGAACACCGAGGCACGATTCGAGGCGATCCTAACGCGCGCCAGATATCGCTCGGCACTCCCGGCAAAGCCGACGTCCTCACGCTCATTCACGCAAAGGGAGCGCCGGTCGAGTCCGGCGGAATGTCGCACTTCGCGTTCATCCTGAGAGTCGATGCCCAACTGGACGCGGCAATCGAAGAGGTGGTGCGTGCAGGGGGCGCCCTGATCAAGAGAGGCGAATACGAGGAAGACGAAATCCGAGAACGATACGCCTACGTATCCGACCCAGACGGGTACGTCCTGGAACTCAACGCCCAGCGGGTCCTGCTCTCGAGCCGCAGGCTCGACCGAGTCCGCAGTGATTACGCCGCGATGATTCGCCAGAGGGGACGAATACGCTCGGAGCGCCTGGTACGCGCCCTCGCTGAAGTTCCCCGCGAACAGTTCCTGGGCAAAGGACCCTGGCAACTTTCCACGATGACAGGGACCGAGCAGACGCCCGATGACGATCCAGCGCATGTGTATGCAGACGTTGCTGTCCGAATCGATCCGGAGCGAAAAGCTAACAACGGCATGCCCGTAGGCGTCGTGCGGTGGCTTGATGCATTGGACCTACGGGAAGGCGACACGGCCATCCATGCTGGTTGCGGTACGGGCTACTACACCGCTTTGATTGCGAGCGTCGTAGGAGCAGCCGGCAAGGTAATTGCGGTCGAGCTGGATCCTGGGCTCGCCGCCAAGTCTCGCGCAAATCTAAAGCGGTTTCCGCAGGTCAAGGTACTCGCAGCGGACATAACGAAATGCGAAATTGAACCCGCGGACGCAATCATGTTTAATGCCGGCGCCACGCATCCGCTGGATAGATGGCTCGATGCTCTGAATGACGGAGGGCGCCTGGTCTTTCCACTTATCCAATGGCCTGTGGGAGCGGAATGGGGTCGGCGGAATGATCCGCGTGCTGGATGGGGAGTGGAGATGAAGATTCAGCGAAGCGGGTCGAGCTATTCCGCCGCGTGCCTGGGGAACGTGGTGATCTTTCCGTGCCTTGGCGCGCTGAGCGCCGAAGCCGATCGCCTGCTGCAGGAAGCGCTCCGGAGGCCGCCATCCGCCATCCGCTCCTTCAGACGCGATTCCCATGAGAAGGAACCCGAGTGCTGGCTGCACGGCGCCGGCTATTGTTTCTCGACCAGAGGTTTGTAAACGGATCGGAATGCGCCGTCACGCGGAAATCGCGCAGGAACTGCTGGCAAAATTGGCTGCTTGAGCGGCTGCGCTTGAGGTTGCTACAAATAAAGACAATCCACCATCGGATCTCGATTCGTAACGTAAGTTAGGTAAGGGTCAATCCCAGGATGGGTGGACCTGTGGGCCGACAGGCCGTTTTCCTCAAAGAAGGCGATTTCTGGACGATAGGGTCTGGAAGTCAGACCGTCCATCTCCGGGACTCCAAGGGGCTTTCCTACCTGGCCCGGTTGCTTCTGAATCCCGGCGCCGAATTTCATGTTCTGGACCTGGTGGCTGCCGAAACCGATCTATCCGACGAAACTTCGGACTCTCCGGCCGATTCCTCCACGAAGCGAAGGGCACATGAAGACGCCGGCCTTCATGTCGGCAGACTCGGCGATGCGGGCGAGATGCTGGATGCGCAGAGCAAGGCTGCCTATCGGCAGCGGCTCGAGCAGCTACGGGAAGAGTTGGGAGCAGCCAAGCGGCGCGACGACGTCGAAAGCGCCTCGCGAGCGGAAGATGAGATCGAGGCGCTGACGCGGGAGCTCTCGCGTGCGGTGGGACTCCGGGGCCGCAGCCGGCGCGCATCATCGTCGTCGGAGCGGGCGCGGGTGAGCGTAGCGAAAGCGATCAAGCACGCGATCGAGAAGATCGCGCAGAACGAGGCCGCGCTGGCGAACGATCTGGCGCGGACCATTCAGACCGGGACTTTCTGTTCGTACACTCCGGACGCAAGCAATCCACTGGATTGGAAACTCGGCGGCAATGGCTCATCGCCGGCGGGTATGACTGCGAGCAGCGCGAACGGACATGCACCGAGTGCCGCGCCGGCGGAAGTGGCGGTAGCGCCGATATTCCGCGCGGAGCGCACGACCTTTGTTGGGCGGGAGGCGGAGCACGCGCAGATCGTCGCGGCATTCCGCGGCGCAATCGACGGCCACGGCTCGATCATCGTGCTGGGCGGCGGACCCGGGGTCGGCAAGACGCGGCTGGCGATCGAAAGCGCGCGGCAGGCGGCCAACGAAGGCGCGCTGGTGCTGTTCGGCCGCTGCTATGACGATGAAGAGCCGCATCCGTATTCGCCATTCGTAGAGATGGTGGAGATGGCGCTGCGGCAGACGGGGGACGGCGAAGGGTTCCGCCGGGCGCTGGGGGAGAACGCGGCGGAGCTGGCGCAGATGGCGCCGCGGCTGCGGCAGATCTTTCCGGACATCCCGGCGCCGATGGAGTTGCCACCGGAACAGGCGCGGCGATTCCTGTTCGAAGGGGTATGCAGCTTCGTGGAGCGTGCGGCGCAAGGGCAGCCAGTGTTCCTGGTGCTGGACGATTTGCAGTGGGGAGACGATGCCACGCTCGCGCTGCTGCTGCATCTCGCCCGCCGTATCGCGGCGCTGCGCGTGATGCTGGTAGCTACCTATCGCGATGCCGAAGCGGATCGAACTCCCGCATTCACACGCACACTCGAGGAATTGATTCGCGGCGGAATCCGCCCCATTCGGTTGCAGGGCCTTCCGCAACTCGCAGTGGGCAGCATGATCCGCGCGCTGTCGCCAATGGAGCCACCGCCGCAACTGATCGAGGCGATCTACCAGGAGACGGGCGGCAATCCGTTCTTCGTCGAAGAGCTTTTCAAATATCTCCAGGAGGAAGGAAAAATCTCCGAGGCGACCGGATCGCTCGGCGCCGAAGTCCGTATCGGTGAAGTCGACGTTCCGGAGAATATTCGCCTCGTGGTGGGACGCCGTCTCGATCGACTGACCGGGCCGACGCAGCAGGCGTTGGCTGCCGCCGCGGCGATCGGGCGCAGTTTCAGTTTCGGCCTGCTGGAATCGATCGCGCAGAATGCGGAAGACGTGCTGTTCAACGCGATAGAAGAGGCGCTCAAGTCCGGTCTGATCGTGTCGAGTCGCGATGATGCCGAGGAGTCGTTCAACTTCAGCCACGAACTCGTGCGGCAATCGGTTCTGAGCCGGCTTGCCACTCCGCGCCGCCGCCGCCTCCATCTGCGCGTGGCGGAAGCGATCGAAAAGATGTCCGCGCAGATGCTCGACGACCGCGCCGCCGAAATCGCGCATCATCTGGTGCAGGCTGGTCCGGAGGCCGAAAGCTCCAAGACCGCCCACTACCTCATGATTGCCGGCAAGAGCGCGCTCGCCGCGGCCGCGTACGAAGACGCGCTCCATCATTTCGAAGCCGCTCTGCACCGCGTATCGGCGCTCGATTCTGCGAGCTACGCCGAGCTGCTTTCGGATATCGGGATGACCGAGCGCAGCCTCCGGCGATGGGACGATGCGCGCGAACATTGGCGGAAATCTTTCGACATCTATGCATCGCTTGGCGATCGGGAAGCGGTGGGAAGACTTTCGGTGGCGATCGTCGAAGCGCTCGGATGGGCCGGGCGCCACCTTGAAGCCGCGCAATTCGCATACAGCGCGCTGATGCAGCTCGAAGGCAGCGTGAGCGGCCATCGCGCAAGACTCCTCGGCATGGTCGGTGCGGTGCACGCCGCGACCGGGACATACAAGTCCGCGGCTGACACACTGGCGGAGGCGGTGGCGTTGGCAGAGCAATCGGGCGACCGGCGAGCGCTCGGCGAGGTGCTCGGCTATCGATCGTTTCACAACTTCGTTTTCCTGCGCGTGCAGGAAGCGCTCGACGACGGCCGCCGGAGCACCGCGATTCTTCGCGAGACGGGCGCGGTGTGGTCGCTCGCGCAGCTCCTGGGCTTTTTGCAGAGAGCGCTGTTCAAAGCGGGCCACCTGGAAGAAGCGGAAAAAGTGAACGCCGAACTCGAGCCGCTGGCGAACAAGCTGGGTCACGACGCCGCCAAAATGGTCTATATCCGCGGGAGCGCGTGGAACGAGTTCTCCAAGAAAGCCGACCTGAACGCGCTCGAAGGATGGTTCAAGCGCGAACTGGAGATCATGCAGGCGGCCAGGATGGGCTGGACGTCATCGACCTATGCGCTGTTCGCGTTGGTCGAATTCATGCGCGGCAACTGGGACGCCGCGCTGGCGCGGTCAGAAGAAGCATACGCGGGCGAAATTCGGGATGCGTTCAACGGCTACGGCGCCGGAATGTTGTTCCGGCTCAGGGCCTATCGCGGCGAGCGTGAAGCGGCGCTGGCGCTGCTGGAGAAGCGCCGCGAATGGCTGCCCCGCGCCGACGTGCCGAGCCCGGTGGGATCGTGGGGGTTCATGACGCTGGTCGTCGAAGGACTGTGGGTGCTTGGCGAACATAAGCAGGCGGCGGAACTCGAGCCGCTGGCGCGCCTCGCGACCGAAAGCGGCACCAGAATATTTCTCATGACCTCGCGCTCGCCCTATCTGGTGGCCGGAATCGCGGCGGCAGCCGGCGAAAACTGGGAAGGCTCCGAAGAGTATTTCCAGTTGGCGATCAAAATCGCCCGTGACATTCCCAATCGGCCCGAGCAGCCCGAAGCGCGCCGATTTTACGCGGAAATGCTGATGAAGCGGGGGCGGTCCGAGGACCGCGCGCGAGCGCATCACATGCTCAGCGAAGCGCTGGAAGCATACGAACAGATGGGCATGCGCAGACACGCCGAGATCACCAGGGAATTGATCGCGAAGTCGGCGTGAAGACGGACGCCGCCCTGCTTCGTGAGCGTCAGTCCGCCGCCGCGTGTGCCGCCGTTTCGACCGGTGCCGCAGTGCGCTCGATGGCGCGGGCTCGTGCTTTCTGATGATACAGCGATAGGTCCGCGGTGCGCGTTTCCCACCAGTAGCGGATGGTGCTGCCCGACCAGTTGTTGGTGATACGGCCGTCGTCGGTCTTGTACCAGCTCTTGCCGGTTGCCGCCCACACGGTTCGCTGCAGCTCCTGCTGCACGCGAGCATCGAACGATTCCATGACCTCGTGGCGCAGATCGATCGATGCGAGCCCGCGCGCATCCATCTGCTCGAGGCACCCGAGTATGTAATTGGTCTGGCATTCGATCATGAAGATGATCGAGTTGTGTCCCAGGTTGGTGTTGGGCCCGTACATCAGGAACAGGTTCGGAAATCCCGCCACCGTGATTCCAAGGTAGGCTCGCGCCGCGCCGTGCCATTCATCGTTAAGCGACCGTCCGCCGATGCCGTTTATCGCCATCGGGGCGAGGAACGAGGTGGACTGGAAGCCGGTCGCCAGAATGATCACATCGGCGGGAATGTTGCGCCCGTCCTTCGTGACTACCGCGTTCTCAGTCACGCGATCGATTCCGCCCAGCACCACCTCGACGTTGTCGCGGTTCAGCGCCGGAAAGTAATCGTCGGAAATCAACATCCGCTTGCCGCCGAACGGGTAGTCGGGAATCTGCGACTGTCGCAACTTAGGATCCTTGAGGGTCGAGCGCATATAGTCGCCGGCAATTTTCTGGGTGCGATCGACGAAAAACTTGACGCGGCGGAAGATCGGCCAATTGATCTCGTGCTGGAAGTAGATGAGCCAGCGGTACGCGAGCGCGAGCAGCGGATAGCGCGCGAAGCGCTGTTTCTCGGCTTCGGTGTAGGCGCGGTCGCCGCGCTGGACCATCCAGTTGGCGCTACGCTGGAAGATGTTCAGCTTGCGCACCTTGGGCGCGATCACGGGAACGAACTGAATCGCGCTGGCGGCGTTGCCGACCACCGCCACGTTAAGGCCTGCCAGGTCGACATCATGACGCCACTTTGCGGAATGGAATGAGACGCCCTTGAAATTCTCGAGCCCCTCGATTTTAGGAATGGACGGGCGGTTGAGTTGCCCCGTGCCGCTCACCAGCACGTCGGCGACGAACTCCTCGCCGCCTGCCGTCTTGATGCGCCATACGCTTTCGTCCGCGTCCCATCGCGCGCCGGCGATTTCGGTGTTGAAGCGGATATGCCGCGCCAGATCGTACTTGCGCGCGCAGCTTTCCATGTACTCGAGAATCTCCGATTGCGGCGCCCATTTTCGCGACCAATCGGTCTTCTGCTCGAACGAAAAGCAATATGAAAACGCGGGCACATCGCAGCATGCGCCCGGGTAGGTGTTTTCGCGCCAGGTGCCTCCGATACGGTCCGCTTTCTCGAAGATCGTGAAGCTGTCGAGCCCGCGCCGTTTGAGCTGGATGGCGAGGCACAGCCCCGCGAACCCGGAACCGATGATCGCGATGCGCCGCTGGGCGCGGGGCGACTCTGACATGCGACGAATCTCCTCGATTGGATCGGACTCCTAGTTCAAATCGATCTGATACAAGCGCGCAGCGTTCTCACAGATAATCTTGCGCTTGACCGCTTCCGGCACCTGTTTGAAGTCGCGGGCAATTACATCCAGCGAATGCGGCCAGGTCGAATCGGTGTGCGGAAAGTCGGAAGCCCACATGAAATTGTCCTCGCCGAAGAAGCTCACCAGCATCGGCCCGACCGGATCGTCCTGGAACGTCGCCCACACGTTGCGGCGGACGTACTCACCGGGCGTCATGTCGAGTGGTTCTTCCATCAGCGCGCCGAATTTCTCGAAGGCGTGATCGAGCCGGTACATGTAATGCGGGAGCCATCCGCTGTCGTTTTCCGCGGAGACGATCTTGAGGCGCGGAAAACGCATCAGCACTCCGCCGCAGATGATATCGGTGAGCGAGCGCTGCACTTCGTGCAGGATGTTCATGTAGCCGCGGATGAATGACGGCTCGCGCGTGCGAACCTTCTGCTGCTCCTCTTTGGAGCGCGGCGGCTTTTTGCCGGTGATTACGTGGAGCGACAGCGGCATCTCGAGGTCCTGCGCGGCCTGCCAGAACGGATCGTATGACTTGTGCCAGTAAGGCGCTTCGGCGGGAGGCGCGCCCCAAATCATCGCGCCCTTGAGCCCGATTTTCTTCGCGCGCTCGAGTTCCTTGGCGCCTTCGGCGATGTCTTCGAGCGAGATCAGCGCGATCGCGTGCAGGCGGCGCCGATCGTAGGAGGCGAACTCCGCCACCCAATCGTTGTAAACGCGAAAGCTGGCGCGTTGCAGGTCCGCATCGTGGAGCCCGAACAGCGGCATCCCCAGGGTCGTGTAAAGCACTTCGGCCTGAACGCCATCGACATCCTGATCCTTGATGCGCTCCGCCGGGTCCCATCCGCTGGGGCGCGCGGCCTTGTAACCTTCTTCGCGGTTCGCGCGCTTCATGAACTCCTTCAGCTCTTCGCCGCTGCGGCCGGCGGCGAAACCTCCGGCGACCGGAAAGGGCGGGATGTCAGGCGCAACGAAAATGAAGTTGCCCTTGTGCTCGCTCCTGATGACGCGCGGCGCGCGGTCCTTGAATTTGTTGTCGAGCCTTTCGGTCCAGAGATCCGCTGGCTCCGTCATGTGTGAATCGGCGGAGATTACTTTGATTGGCGTTGCTGCCATGGTCAGTACCCCCGAGCTTGACGTGCTCTATGCGATCTCTAGCGCAGCTACGCGGCGAAGTACCAGCGGGAGCATCAGACCCATTAGGTCGGGAATTTTCATTGTTTCGCCAAGCCGGATATCCTCGTACCTGAAACAGGCATCGCGCGCGAAGAGGGCAATGACTACCGCATCGGTTCCAGTGCTTTATCTTTCCGGCTCGCCTCGGATGCAGGGACGTGCGCACGGTGATGCTCTGCGCAAATCGATAGGTCTGGTGCGCGAGCAATGGCGCGCGAGCCTCACGGCTCGCTTCGGCGTGCATCCCGATTCGTTCATCGCGACATTTCTAGCCGAGACCCGATTCGTCGATGCGATTCGGCGATGGTCGCCGGCGCTGCTGGAAGAGATCGAAGGAATTGCGGAAGGCAGCGAACGTCCGCTCGATGAAACGCTGGCGTTTCAGTTCATGGACGAGGAGTGGTGGTTCGGCACGGCGCGCTACCGCAAGGCTGCGGCTGCAACTGATAAATGCAGCGCGATCGCGAGCCGCCCCCGCGACGGCAATCCGCCGATTCTCGCGCAGAACATGGACCTGCGCGCGTATCACGACGGCGGCCAGGCGGTGATTGTCACCGCGGGTGAAGGCGCCGCGCGCGCCACTGTCATGACGATCTGTGGGATGATCGGGCTCTGCGGCGCGAACGATGCGGGCGTCGGCGTCGTGGTGAACACGCTGTGGCAATTGCCGAGCGCCGCTGATGGGCTGCCGGTCGCGTGCGTGATGCGCGAGATATTGGCGAAACGAAATCTTGCCGAGGCGACCAGCTGGATTCGCGGGCCGCGACACGCCTCCGGCCAGCATTATTTAATCGGCGACCCGGACGGCTTCGCGAGCTTCGAAGCATCGGCAACGGCGGTGAACGAGGTGCCCTGGAAGGAACCTTCGGCGGCATTCGTACACACCAACCATCCGCTGACCCGCGCGCAGACGGGCCGGGTGCATCCCGCCGAGGAAAATTCGCGCGGCCGCTACGACACGCTCTGCGGGCTGGTCGCGGACAAGCCGCTGACGATTGCCGAAGTCAAATCGGCGCTGGCGGATCGCAGCGGATCGCATCCAATCTCGGTCCGCCCGGATGCGAACGACCCGATGAGCGTAATGACGTTCGCTTCTATCGTGATGGAACTGAAGCAGCCGCCAACAATCGAGCTAGCCGGCGGCCCCCCATGCTCGAATCCGTATCGCCTGATCGATCCTCGACAATCGAAGTAAGACCAGATTCGTGGCGGTTGCTGCTACTTCGCCCGGGCGGCACCGCGTCGCGAGCGCACGCGCGGTCGCTTTGTGGCGGCGCTGTTGGTGGAACCCGCGGCTCGACGGATCGCCGACTCGACCTGCTCGCACCACTTCAGATAACCCTCTTCATAGGTGAGGCCCCGCAGCAGAGTGAGGTAATAGCCGAGATCAGGCGTGTACCCCGAACCGGCGTGCGTGCGTATTTCACGCTCCTGCGCCCGGTAGGTTTCGTAAAGCGGGCGATGAATCGAGGCCAGCTCACGCACCTTGGCCAGCGCTCGCTCGGGCGGAAGTCGAGTGAGTGAGAACGCCTTGAGAGTGGTGAGATCGTTGACCTGGGGCTGCGGCGTCTCGGGTTCGTCAAGCCATCGGAGCAGCTCGGCCTCGCCCGCCTTGGTGATAGTGAAGACCTTCTTGTTGGGACGGCCCTGCTGGATCACGATGCGATGGCTCACCAGGTGCTGCCATTCGAGCCGTGCCAGTTCGCGATAGATCTGCGGATGGGTCGCGTGCCAAAACGCCGCCACCGACTGATCGAAACCCTTCATCAGCTCGTAGCCGCTCGCGTCGGAACTCTCCAGCAGGCTCAGGATCGCGTAGCCCAGGGACATGTGAACCTCTTGACATATGTGTCTATATACATATATGTATAAACACATTATAAGAGACTCATTGCGAATAGCGCAATGCGGCCCCGAAAAGCATGGAGGCCAATTATGGAGCAGACAATCTCACGCCGGAATTTCATGGTTGCGGCAGCCGCCGCCACCGCCGCTGCGCCGCTGGCGTTGGGCGCTTTGGGTGCTGCGCCGGAAGCACGTGCTGAAGACGCCACGACGCGCTCATATCCGTGGAGTCCAGGTTTCGAGAACCTCGAAGCGGAACGCAGCTACGATGTCGAAGTCGAGGGCAACGTGCCGGCGGCGCTTAACGGCACGCTGTTTCGCAACGGCCCCGGCATCAACAAGATCGCCGGACAGTGGCTGGCGCATTGGTTTGATGGCGACGGGATGCTCTCTGCGATTCGTTTCACGGGGGGCGGCGTCCACTACCAAAACCGCTACGTGATGACCCCGAAGCACATCAATGAAACCAGCGCCGGCAAGGTCCTGTATCGCGGCTTCGGCACGATGAAGCCGGGGGGCGTCTTCACCAATGCCCTGCGCGTGCCCGAGAATGCTTCCAACACCTCGGTCGTGTACCACGCGGACAAGTTGCTCTCTTTGTGGGAGGGCGGTTTTACATATCGGATCAATCCCGCCGACCTCTCGACCGTCGGACCCGATGATTTCGATGGCCAGGTGCCGGTATTTTCGGCTCATCCGAAGATCGATCCGCGCACCGGCGAACTGTTCAACTTCGGCATGATCTATGGCCGCACCAACCAGGTTCAGATCTATCGCATCACGCGCGACGGCAAGCTCGATCGGTTCCCTGCCATCGAGATGCCGTGGTCGGTGATGAATCACGATTTCGTCATCACCGAAAAGTACCTGGTTTTCTGTTTCAACCCGATCATGTTCAACGGCATCAAGATGATACTCGGATTCGGCAGCTTCGATGGCGAGCTGTCGTGGAATGGGAATAGACCGACCAGGATCCTGATGGTGCCGCGTAATCGTGCCTCGCAGCCCAGGTGGATCGATGCTGAGCCTTTCTTTCAGTTCCATTTCGCCAACGCCTACGACGACGGAGGTTCAGTGGTCGTCGATGTAGCGCGTTACCCCGATTACAGCACCGCCGGCGAAGAGGTTCGGAATTTCTGGAAGACTGGCTGGCCGTCGCGTGGCGGGGCGCAGATGACTCGCCTGACTATCGACCCATCAGGAGGCAAAACGGAATCGCGCGCCCTGGCGGACCGGGAGGCAACGGAGTTTCCCCGCATCGATCCAAGGCGGAACGGAAATGCTTATCGTTTCCTCTACGTCGCGGCCGCCGCTCCAGGCGCGACCCGGGGCTTCCAACAGACCATTGCCAGAGTTGATACGACGACCGGCGAGATCAGTTCGCACGATTTCGCGCCCAACGGGTACGTGGGAGAGCCGGTTTTTATCCCAGCCGCAGCCAAGGGTGCCGAAGACGATGGCTACGTCGTGACGCTGGTGCTCAATGCCGCCACCAAACGCACCGACATCGTTATTCTCGACGCCCGTGATATCGCCGCGAAGCCGCTCGCCGTCGCTCATTTGACGCATCACGTGCCCTTCGGTTTCCACGGTTTTTTCACCGATCGGACTTTCACTTAAGCCAGGGCGGAGTCCTGGCGCATCTGAAGTCCTCCCCCTGACGAGGCTGTCGATAAACACCCATTGCAAACCAACGTGGAGAGCGCGATGCGATCGTCGAGAGTCGCAGAATGTCTTCCCGACCGGAGGCTGCCGGGTGAGTCGTAGGCTCCCGCACATGGCTGATACCGGCTCAGCATATTCATCCGTTTTTCTTGGCACCATCGCGCCGCTCCACGAAGTTGCGCGTCCGCTTACTTCGAGTGACGGACCGTCAGAATTGACCGAACTGGAGGAAAGCCAAAGAATTTTTTTACAAAACAAACCCAATTTATCCTTGATTTCATTAGACTCTTTTGGGTTTGCCTAAAATTTAGGCGCGAGAGCTTGGCCGCCTGGACCCCCTAAGGACTGCCCTCCTCCGGGCCGAGTGGGTGCCGACGCGGTGTGCGCGTTCCGCCGCCTTAGGGGGTCAGCACCAAGCAGGCTTCGAAAATCGACAGTCTCTGTCCCGGAGAGCAAGACTACGGAATCAGCAGGACGCGGCCGACTGCCTGGCGGCTTTCGATGTAGGCGTGCGCGGCCGCGGCCTCCTTTAGCGGGAAGGTGCGATCGATCACTACCTTGAACTCACCGCGCGCGGCTTCGTCGACCAGGCGCTGGATCATGTTATGCGCGCGGTCGGTCGCGATTTCGGCGCCCAGGAAGACCCCCGTCAGCGAGCGATTTCCCGCCATCAGCGGGGAGACATCCACCGTCATCGCTTCGCGTCCCGCCGCACCCACCATCGAGATTCGACCCCGATACGCCAGTGACATGATGCTGCTTTGCAGGGTTGCGCCGCCCATCGGATCGACCACGAGGTCGACGCCTTTGCGGTCGGTAAGTTTCATTACCGATTTCGCGACGTCGTCTCTGCGATAGTTGATTCCGTGATCCATGCCCAAAGGCTTGAGCCGCTCCAGGCGATCGTCGCTCGATGCGGTCGCAATGACCTTCGCGCCCGCGCGCTTGGCCAATTGGATAGCGGCAACGCCGACGCCGCTCGCCCCTGCTTGAACCAGGACGGTTTCGCCGGCCTTGAGACGGCCGAACTCAAACAGGCAATCATCGGCGGTTCCAAACGGCACCGGAATAGCAGCGGCCAGTTTGATATCGAATCCGGCCGGGACCGGCCACGCATTGCGGGCGGGCACGGCGCGCAGCGCAGCGTGCGATCCGAAGTTGAAGACAGTGGTGACTTTCTGACCCACGCGGAGATTGGTAACCTCCGCGCCGACTTCGACGATCTCGCCGCCGGCCTGGTATCCGACGATGTGGGGCTTGCTCAGCAGCGCGCCGTGCCATCGATTGAGCGTGTCTCCGCCCTCGATGCTCACCGCCTCGACGCGGATGATGACGCCTTTGGGATGGCAAACCGGATCGGGAACGTCCTCGTATTTGAGCACGTCGGGCGTTCCGTTTTCGTAATAGACTGCGGCTTTCATTGGTCGATTCTCCTTACAGCATGAACGTGATCGGATTGGTCGCGGCGAGCAACACCGCAAACCAGGCGGATTCGATTAGCGCGATCAGAAACAAGTTGCGCGAGGTACTGTAAGCCGATGCGGCCAGAATTTCGAGCCCGATAAACTGCAACACGATGATCGGGATGATCAGAAACAGCACGCCGGAGAAAATGCCAACGCTCACAGCCGCGAACAACAACACAATGATAATCACCCGTCCGAGCGATCCCAGCACAGTAGACATAACGATCCCGCCGCGGCGGACCAGAAATTCGAATCCCAGCCAGAACGGCAGCATCAGCGCGGCGGCGAAAATCCAGGCGACCAGCCGCTCCGGCGTCATCGCGAGCCGATGCAGCGTCACTGAATATGAATTCTGGCACACGTAAATCGCAGGAACCGCGAGCGCCGCAGCAAGCAGCGTTGGCAGCGTGCTGCCGCCGAACGTCACCCATTCGAGCCTGCGCCAAAGCAGCAGCGTGGCGATTATCACCACTCCCGCCGCGCCGAACCACGACACCTGGGCATCGCCAATTACCAGCGACACAAACGACGCGGGGGCATCATTCGCAACCAGCGGCATCACTACCAGGAGCGCGGCCGCGAGTATGGCCAAACCAATCCATCCGTCAGCGCCGGCGGGGCGCTCGGCCCATTCGGTTGCGATCGATCCGGCGATACGCCCGATGGGAATCAGCAGAATCAGGAAAAGTACTCGCGCGATCCTTGCAAGGCGCAGGCGCGGATCGGACAGCTTGATATCGCTCGTGCGCGCCGTGCCGAACGTGCTGTCGAGCCACTTCACGATGGTCGTGGCGGCATCTTTCGAGGTGACAATCTGCACGTGATTGACGCCCGCAACCTGGATGGCTTCGACCGCCGTTCCCTGCGCGAAATCGCCGTAGGTTTTTCCCAGCTCGATCTGCGGAACGCCGGCCCAGCGCGTGGCGATCGCGGTGGAGAGGGTCTGAATAAATTCGGGGTCGTGCTGGGCGAAAATGAACAGGGCGTTTTTCGCCCGCTGCGGGCCGAGGCTCCATCCGCCGGAAATCATCACCGCGCCCTGCAAGTTGGGATCGTTTTCCGCATAGTCGAGGACCGCGCCGGAGCCCATCGAATGCCCCATCACGACGATTTTGGAACCATCGACGCGATCCGACTGGCGCATGAAATCGACCGCCGCCTTGACGTCGGGCCGCAAGGACGGCCGCGCAAAACCGTTGTCGAAGGGGTTGCGGTTCGCCCCGTGGCCGCGCACATCGATGGCCAGCACGGCGTATCCGTTCTCCGCAATCCATCGGGCAAGAGCGCTCATGATTTCGCGGTCACCGCTGAAACCATGAACCAGCACGACGCCCGGCGGGCGTTGTGCCTGCGGCGCCGAAACCAGCTCGAAAAAAGGATTCCCGGCGCCGGGGAGATAGAACGTGGCCGGAATGCCGCCGTCCAGCATCAAGTCGTCGTGAGCTGGGCCGCCCTTTTCGACGACTGCCAGGCGCGCGACCGTGACAACGAACAGAATCGCGACTGCGAGCGCCACGTAGCGAAGGACTGTCATGGTCTAGTGAACCCCCGTCGGCCAAATTCCCTGATTGTCCGGGATAACACAACTCACTTTGCGGGCATGGCTCGGCGCCGCTCGACGAGCGCCTTGAGCTGGCGCGGCAGCGCGCTGTGAAACTTCATCGACTCGCCCGACACCGGATGGGGAAACTTCAGCTCGCACGCATGCAGTGCCAACCGGGATTCAGGAGCGCCGCCATATTTCCGATCGCCGACAATCGGATGGCCCAAGCCGGCCAACTGCACGCGGATCTGATGCTTGCGGCCGGTTTCGAGCATCAGCTCCAGGAGAGATTTACCGCCCATCGTGCGCAGTACGCGATAGTGGGTGATTGCCAGCTCGCCGCCATGTTCGACGCGATGGACCAGGAGCGATTTGCTTTCGGCCAGATGGTCCCTGAGCGTCCCTTGCGCATTGGAGGGGACCCCCTTCACCACGGCGAGATACTTCTTCGTAACGCCTTTCCAGTTCTGTTGAAGGGCTGCCTGCGCAGATTCACTTCTTGCAAACACCATCAGGCCGGAAGTCTCACGGTCGAGCCGATGGACGATGAAGACCTGCTGCCGCGGTGATCTCGTTAGCGTCTTCAGGTGTTCATTGAGTATCCGATGAGCAGTTTTTTCTTTCTCGCGCTCCGAGCCCATCGAAAGTAGCCCCGCGGGCTTGTCGACCACGACGATGGCATCATCGAGGTGGACGATTCTCAGGCCATGATGTTCGAGCGCCGCGCCATGCGCCTGCCCACGTGCCGCGATCGTCACCACGTCGCCGGGCTCCAACCGGGTGTCGTGCCGAATCGTCGCCTTGCCCTCCACCGCGACCGCGCGGAAGCGAAGGAGGTCCTTCGCCTCCTTGCGCGACAGTCCAATCGGCAGATCGATCAGATAAGGCAGCAATTCGCATCGGGATGCGACGCGGAAGAGACGGTCTTGAGCCATTGTAGAGACTCGATAAGCCTACCTTAGCCGCAGCACGAACTTGTCCACCTTGACACGAAAAAATCGTTCAGCGACAGATTGGGTTAACCCGCCCAGACCTTTTGGAGGTCCCGATGAGCAACGATATCGCACCCTTCCGTATCGCGGCGACCGACGCCGAACTCGATGACCTGAAGCGCCGCCTGAGCGCGACGCGATGGCCCGAGCGCGAATGCGTCGATGACTGGTCGCAGGGTTTGCCGCTCGCCTACGCGAAAGAGGTCTGCGCTTATTGGCTCGAGAAGTACAACTGGCGGGAGAGAGAGGCGCGCCTCAACCGCTTCGCGCAATTCAAGACGCCGATCGACGGCATCGGCATCCACTTCATCCACGTGCGATCGCCTCATGCGGATGCGATGCCTCTCGTGATGACGCATGGATGGCCGGGCTCGATCGTCGAGTTTCAGAAGGTGATCGAACCGCTTACGAATCCGACCGCGCATGGCGGTGAGGCTTCCGACGCATTCCACCTCGTGTGCCCGTCGCTGCCGGGCTACGGGTTTTCCGATAAACCCTCGCGCGCCGGATGGAACGTCCAGCGCATCGCAAAAGCATGGTCCGAGCTGATGCCGCGGCTTGGCTACAAGCGTTACGCGGCGCAAGGCGGCGATTGGGGCTCGATGGTGACGACGTGTATCGGCATCCAGGACCCGGCCAACTGCGTCGGCATCCACCTGAACATGCCGATCGCGTTGCCCGATCCCGCGACGAGCAACGATATGACCGACAAGGAGAAGTCGGCGATCGCGGGAATGCAGCATTACAACGATTGGGACTCGGGCTACTCCAAGCAGCAGAGCACGCGTCCCCAGACGGTGAGCTACGGCCTGACCGACTCGCCGGCGGGGCAACTGACGTGGATATTGGAGAAGTTCTGGTCGTGGACCGATTGCGACGGCCATCCCGAGAACGTTCTTACGCGCGACGAATTGATCGACAACGTGATGCTTTATTGGCTGCCGGCCAGCGCAGCTTCTTCGGCGCGGTTGTATTGGGAGGGCTTTCGATCGGCGCCGATGGATCCGGTGACGATTCCGGTGGGCTGCTCGATTTTCCCCAAGGAAATTTTCCGCACCTCGCGGCGCTGGGCCGAGAAGCGATTCAGCAAGCTGGTGTACTTCAACGAGCTTGCCAAGGGCGGCCATTTCGCCGCATTCGAGCAGCCCGAGACCTTCGTGCGCGAAGTGCGCGCCTGTTTCCGCGGCCTGAGATGAGCGCTTCTCGCGGCGCAGCTCAAAATATTTTTCGTCTCGCTGGGGGACCATTCTGTGGGAAAGAAGGGAAGTATCGGTGCTTGCTTTTTCCGAGTCTGTAGAAGATCGTTCAAACGATCCCGAATCGTATAAGGAAGAAAACCATGCGAGATGTTGTGATTGTCGAGGCTGCCCGATCGCCCATCGGCAAAAAGAACGGATCCCTTTCGGCGGTGCACCCGACCGAACTGCTTGGCAGCGTGATGATGGCGGTAATCGAGCGCGCCGGTATTACGCGGGCCACGGTTGGTCATGTCGTCGGCGGATGCATCAACAAGGTGGGCGCGCAGGCGATGAACGTGACGCGCACCGCGTGGCTGACCGGCGGAGGCGGCGTCGATACCGCCTGCTCTACAATCGATTCGCAATGCGGGTCGAGTCAGTATGCCGTCAACCTGGCAGCGAGCCTGATCGCCTCCGGGGCCGAGGACGTGGTGCTTGCCTGCGGCGTCGAGAACATGAGCCTGCTTCCGATTGGCTCCGATGCGATCGCGGGCGCCCAGGCCGGATTCGGCAAGCCGATAACCCGCAAGTATCGCGAGCGGTTCGAATTCACCAGTCAGTTTGAAGGCGCCGAGCGGATCGCGACCAAGTACGGAATTACGCGCGACCACACCGACCGTTTCGGCCTGGAATCACAGCTCCGGGCGAAGCGCGCGATTTCGGAGGGCCGCTTCCAATCTCAGATCATCCCCGTCGAGGCGCCGATGCCGAAGGGTGACGGCGAGCAGAGCGGCACGCGGACCGTCACGCGCGATGAAGTGCCGCGCGATACGAGCCTCGAAGCGCTCGCCGGCCTGAAGCCGGTCGCGCGCCCGGACGGCATCCACACGGCGGGTTCTTCATCGCAGATTGCCGACGGCGCGGCCGCGGTACTTCTCATGAGTGAAGCGAAGGCGCGGGAACTCGGATGCCGGCCGCGTGCCCGCGTGATCGATACGGCTCTGGTCGGATGCGATCCCATCCTGATGCTCGAAGGGCCGATTCCGGCGACGCGCAAGCTGCTTACCAGGAACGGCCTCGGAGTGTCGGACATCGACGTATTCGAAATAAACGAAGCATTCGCCTCCGTGGTCCTGAGCTGGGCGCGCACGCTGGGCCCCGACATGGCACGGGTTAATCCGAACGGCGGCGCGATCGCGCTCGGCCATCCGCTCGGCGCAACCGGATGCGGGCTCGTCACCAAGGCGCTGAACGAACTCGAGCGCAGCAATCGCCAGCGCGCGATAATCACGATGTGCTGCGGCGGCGGCCTCGGCACGGGAACACTGATCGAACGCGTGTGAGTTAATCGCAGGCATTCAGAGCGCGGGTCGCGCGCAGGACGATCGGGGTAGAGAGAAGAATCATGGGTAAACTGGACAAGAAGGTTGCGGTGATCACCGGCGCTGCCAGCGGAATCGGCCGTGCGAGCGCGATCAGGTTTGCCGGCGAAGGCGCCGCGGTAGTGATCGGCGATCTCAATCGCGAAGGCGGCGAAGCTGCCGTGCGCGACTGCCGGGAGAACGGCGGCAATGCGGTGTTTCAACTCGCGGACGTCGCGCGCGAGGAAGACATCAAGGGACTGGTCGATCGCGCGGTCAAGGAATTCGGCCGCCTCGATGTCATCTATAACAATGCGGGATTGGGTGGTGCGGTCGGACCGCTGGAGAAAACCACGGCCGACAATTGGGACCGCAGCTTCGCCATCCTGCTGCGCGCGGTGTTTCTTGGAATCAAACACGCAGTGCCCGAGATGCGTAAGGCGGGCGGCGGCTCGATCATTTCCACCGCATCGATTGCAGGCTTGCGCGGCGCGGCCGGGCTTCACGCCTACTGTGCGGCGAAAGCCGGTGTAATCAGCCTGACCCGCTCCGCGGCGATTGAATTGGCCAAGGAAAAGATCCGCGTCAATTGCATCTGCCCCGGCCTGATCGCGACGCCTCTGACCTACAACCGGATTCCGGGCGGCGAGCAGACTGCCACGCAGCTATTCGCGGCCTTTCAACCGTGGCCGCGCGCCGGGCGTCCCGAAGACATCGCCGCGATGGCGTTGTTTCTCGCCAGCGGTGACTCCGAGTTCGTCAGCGGCCAGGCGATGGTGGTAGACGGCGCGGTGACATCGGGGATGGGCGCCGGAAGCCTTACCCAACGCCCGCAAGACGCTCCGTCGATGCTCGATGACGAATGGTCGGGTCCATCATTCCAGATGAAGCGGCCGTCGTAGGCTGCAATTTGGATTTAGTGACGCGGGCGTCCCGCCCGTGATTGAGAGGGACCGCTCTCGCATCAGAGCTTGAGTCCGGCTTCTGTTAGGCGCTGTTCCAGCACGGCAATGCGGTCGTAGCCCCAGAACTGTTCATTTTCGAACAAGAAGATCGGCACGCCGAAGATGTGATCAGCGGCGGCTTCGTCCTGCGCGCGTTCATAGTCTGCCGCGCCCTCGCCCGCCAGGTAGGCACGATATTTATCGGGCGAGAGGCCCACGCCCGCAATTACCGCCGCGACGTGGTCCGCATCGTCAGGCAGCAACTCGCGTTTCCAGAAGAGTTCGTAGACCTTGAGATTGAAGGGCAGCAGCTGGTCGTGCTTTTGCGCGAACAGACCACCGATCAGCGCGATACGCGTGTCATAGACCTTGAGTTGGCTGCGAATGATCAGGCCGCGTGTCTTCGCCCAGCGCCGCGCATCGAGGTACGAGTATTTGGTCTTGTACTCCGAGTAGAGGCTGCGCCGGCCCTTGTCTTTTACGCGCAGTTGGAACGGTATCCAGCGCACCCTGATGTCATAGCGCTTTGCCAACTCGAGTCCGGGTTCGAACGCCAGATAAGCGAACGGACTTTTATAGTCCGAGTACATTTTGACTTCTCGGGTCGCCATGACTGGGACCTTAATTAATCACGCGTAGCGGACCCAGCGGATAATTTCTCGTGCGGTCGGCCGCTTGCCATACATGAGGATGCCAACGCGATAGATGCGCGCGGTGACCAGAATCGCGATCGCTACGGAAGCCAGCAGCAAAGCGATACAAAGCATGACCTGCCACGCTGGAGGATGGCCGATCACGATCCGCGCATACATCAGCGCCGGCGCGGTGAACGGGATCATCGAGGCAGTTATCGCCAACGTTGAGTTCGGCGCGAACATGACCGGGGAAATCAACATGCTGCTCGCGATCAAGGGAAGTACCAGCACGAGCGTCCACTGTTGTGCCTCATCGGTCGAATTGAAGGCGGCGCCGATCGCACAAAACATCGCGCTGTAGAGCAGATAGCCCAGCACTTCGAAGACAATGAAATAGATCAGTACCGCGGGGCCGAGGTGCAGCAGCGCCAGCGCGTGCCTTACTGCCGCGCTGAGCAGCGCGGCCGCGACGCCGAATCCAAGCCACACGGCCACCTGGGTAAGTGCCAGCGCGCCGATCCCGAGAATTTTTCCAGCCATCAATTCTTCCGAGGAAGCAAAACACAGCAATAATTCCAGAACGCGCGATTGTTTTTCGTCGAGCACCGATCGCATCACGATCGCGCCGTAGGAGAAAATCGAGATGAACAGCACGTAGAGAAGCATCGCGACCGCCACGATCGCTCCCAGCATCGCGGCACTCGGGGCGGGATGCGCAGCGGGCGCGGAAACAGCACCATGATGACTGGAAATCGTGAGCAGCGCCGCAAACAAGGTGGGTATGAAAATGGTGGAGGCCGCGAAGGAGCGGGTTCGAACCCGCTGCAAGTACTCGCGCTTAATCACGGTTACGACAACGTGCAACGAGAGTTCAGGCATGTTCCGCACCGACCACTTCGATAAAGAGTTCTTCGAGCGATGGCTCGCGCACTTCGAACTGAAGCACCCGTGCTTTACTCATCGCCTCGCGCAGAAACTGCTGCGAGTCCGCATCAGCGTGCAACGTGAGTTCCGCGTGATTGCCGTAGTCCTGGAAATTCTCCACCAGCGGATTGCGGGCCAGGCACGCGACGCTGCCGTCGAGTTCGATTCGTATGAATCGCCGGCCCGCCCGCGCTTTGGCCTCGCGCAGATTACTGCGCAGCAGCGCTTTGCCCCGGTTGATGAAACAGATTTCGTCGCACATCTTTTCCGCGTGATCCATTCGATGGGTTGAAAGCAGGATGGTGCGCCCATTGCGCTTGAGGTCGATCACTACATCGCGGAGTTCGTTCGCGTTGATCGGGTCGAGCCCGCCGAACGGCTCGTCCATCACGAGGAATTCCGGGTCATGAATCAGCGCCGCGATGAACTGGATTTTCTGCTGCATGCCCTTGGAGAGTTCCTCGACCCTTCGCTCAAACCATCCGTCGAGCCCCAGCCGTTTGGTCCACTCGAGCCCGCGCGCACGGGCATCGCGCGCCGATACTCCCGCCAATTCGGCAAAGAAGACCAGGTTGTCTTTCACCGTCATCCGCCGGTAGAGCCCGCGCTCTTCGGGCAAATAGCCGATGCGACGCCGGACCGCGCGCGTCAGCGGCGCGCCCAGAACCCGCACGCTTCCCGAGTCGGGCAGCAGAATTCCGACCATCATGCGAATGGCGCTCGTCTTGCCTGCTCCGTTGGGACCGAGCAGACCGAAGATGGTGCCGGGAGCAATCGAAAGCGAAAGATCATCGACGGCCACGGTGCCGTCGTAGGATTTGCGAACGCGGTCCAGTTCCAGCGTCGCATCCATCAGCCTCTGGTCCGCACCCCCCTGCCGGTTCGGTCCGCACGGACCGAAGTGCATGATCCGCCGCTTACTTCTTCTTGAAGGCGAAGTGTTTTTCCATCTCCGTCTTCACCTCGTCCAGGTGCCTGCAGTACTGGTTGAAGCCTCCGTTGTAGTTACCGTCCTGCCGGCGCTGGAACTCGCCTTCAAAGTTGTAGTAACCGGGAGTGCAATCCTGATTGCGGCTGGTCTTGCCGCGATGGTTGATGACTTCCTGTACCCACCACTCCTCCGCCTCCGGCGTGACGTCGATGGACTGATAGCCATTGCGGCGCGTGTAGTCGATACACGCCGCAATGTGATCGCCCTGGCACTGGAGCATGTCCGTCAAATTGAATTGGAACGACGCCTGGTAGCCACCCATGATGAACAGGTTGGGGTAGCCCTCTGTATGGATCCCTAACAGCGTGCGGATGCCTTCGCGGTATTTGTCGTTGAGATCGAGGCCGCGCTCTCCTTTGATCTCGTTGTAGATGCCGGTCTTCTGCACCTCGAAGCCGGTGGCGTAGATGAGTACGTCGAGTTCGTATTGCTTGCCCTCGAACACCGGGCCCTTCTCCGTGATCTCCGTGATGCCCTTGCCCCGGGTGTCGACCAAATGGACGCTGGGCCGGTTGTAAGTCGGCAGGTAATCGTTGTCGAAGCACGGCCGCTTGCACATGAACATGTACCAGGGCTTCAGTGACTCGGCCGTCTCCTTGTCCTTCACGATCTCGTCGATGCGTTTGTGAATCCGCATCATATAGTCGATATTCGCGTTTTCCTGCCTGCGAACCTTCTCTTCGGCGGATATGGCGTCCAGCTCCGCCTTGATCCTGTCGGTGAGCAGCGGCGTCATCTTCGCCTGCTCACGTCGCTTGGCCTGCCATCCGGGCTGAAGTTTTCGCGCCCAGTTGGGATCGGTCGGCCAATCGTCCTTGATATCGATCGACGACGGCGTGCGCTGGAACACGTACAGCTCCTTGGCTGCCGCGCCCAGCCGGGGAATAGCCTGCACGGCAGATGCGCCCGTGCCGATGATGCCCACGACTTTATCTTCCAGGCCCGACAGGTCCGGCCTGGTGTATTCGTAGTCCCATCGCGAGGTGTGAAATGAGTGGCCCTTGAAGGTCTCCATGCCGTTGATCCTGGAAAGTTTAGGCTTGGAGAGGGTGCCGTTGGCGCAGATCACGAACCTCGCCTTCAGGCGGTCGCCCCGATCGGTGGCGATGTGCCACATCTGTTCGGCTTCGTCCCACACGGTCGAGGTGACGGTCGTCTGAAAAATTGCGAGTTCGTACAGGTTGTACTTTCGGGCTATCGCCTGGCAGTGGGCAAAAATCTCGGGGCCCTTGGCATAGTGGTTCTTGGGCACGTAATCCATCTCGTCGAGCAGCGGCAGGTAGTCGTACGCGACCACATCGCATGCCGCGCCGGGGTACCGGTTCCAGTACCATGTGCCGCCGACGTCCGCTCCCCGCTCCACGATCCGGATGCTCTCGACGCCGCATTCGCGCAGGCGCGCGGAGGTCAGGAGCGCCGAGAATCCTCCCCCGATGAACAGGCATTCGACGGTATCGTTGATCGCCTCGCGCGTCGTAATTTCGCCGCCGTATGGGTCGACCGCGTACTTCGCCAACAGGCCATCGAGGTCCGACGTGTATTGCGAGGTGCCTTCCGGCCGGTAGTGCAACCGCAGGTCGCGCTCCTCGGCGAACTTCTGCTTGATGCCGTCGTAGTAGCCCTGCGGGGGCCGCGCGGCCTTTGGCGGGCGACCGCTCGCGGGGGGAGTCTGGGAGTTATCCTGCGGCTTCTCCAATTTCATACCCTCCTTGCATATGCGCATCGTGTCGCATTGATGGAGCAGTGGTCATGCCCTGCGGGCGTGCCGTCCCGGGCCGATGACTTGTAATCGACGATCCCCCGTAGACTGGAATAACGGGCGTCTCGCTGTCAATGTCAGCCAAGTCACGGTCGGACCAATGAGGAAAATCACCTGGATGCTCGCTGTCGCCGGATTGCTGGTAACGGCTCCGGTCTGGGCGCAGGCGCCCAATGGGGCTGCGGCGCCCTCACCGGCCGTCAGTGCGCCCACGATGCCGCCGCAGTGGGATGCGAGAATTCCGCTGCCCAAAGGCGCGACACTGATTTCCTCTACCGTGCCCAAAGCCGGCGTCGTCTATTCCGCCGATTTCACCGTGCCTGGCGATTACAACGAGCTGGTGAAGTTTTACGAGACGGAAATTCCCAAGGCCGGATTCACGCCCGGACCAAAGATGGCCTTCGCCGCACGGAAGGTCTACGACCGCAGCTTCGGCACGTCGGACATCCTGGACAGCGTGTCAATCAGCCCCAGCCCCACCGACCCCTCGAAATTTATAATACGCATCGCGTACACCCCTCCGTCCAAATCGGACGCGAAGACTCCATAACATCAACGCGGCGCACTTCGCAGATCAAAACCGTCTTCTAGGGACGGTTCAGAAGGGCTGGTTGAATCGAGCCAAGGGGAGATGCCATGGGGCAGATGCGTGATTCGAAATCGCGCAGCGATACGTTCCATCATGGCGCCGTTCGCTACACATGATCCGTGGTTAATGGTCCGGATTTACTCACGAATCGTCTGTTCCGGTCTGGCACAGGGGATGCTCTATCTTGCAGACCCTTATGAACCTATTGGCTGCGAGACGGTTCTGGCCGATCGCCGTCTCGGTCCTGGCCGTGGCGGCAGTTTTGTTCTACTACCTTCAGAGCGGAACGTCTCAGCCGCGATACACTACTGCCCAGGTTGACCGCGGTCCTATCGTTCGCGCGGTCACCGCAACCGGCACTGTCAATCCGATTATCACCGTGCAGGTC
The DNA here is from genome assembly GCA_052146355.1 of Binataceae bacterium (SeqCode). Classification (GTDB taxonomy): domain Bacteria; phylum Desulfobacterota; class Binatia; order Binatales; family Binataceae; genus JAFAHS01. The sequence continues at coordinate 44,375 of JBKQNE010000275.1, forward strand.
GGCACCTACGATTCAGGGCCGATCATCGCAATCTACGCTGATTTCAATACTCCGGTTAAGGCTGGCCAGCTCATCGCCAAGATCGATCCGAAGCCCTTCAAAGTGAAGGCGGACCAGTCGACCGCTGCGCTTGCGAACACCAGGGCCCAACTCGCAAAGGACCAGGCCGACATGGTGTACAAGAAACTCACGTTTGAGCGCGACAGCAGCCTGGGCAAAGAGGGCGTAATTTCACAGGACACGGTTGACAATGCGCACAGCGCTTACGATCAGGTTGTCGCTCAGATTGCACTCGATCGCGCCAACATCCAGCAGCAGCAGGCCAATCTGGAGGAGGCCCAGGTCAACCTGAACTATACCGATATCATCTCCCCCGTGGATGGCACCGTCGTCTCCCGCAACGTCGATGTCGGACAGACGGTGGCCGCGAGCTTTCAGACGCCCACACTATTTCTGATCGCGAAGGACCTGACGCAGATGCAGGTGGACACGAACGTCAGCGAGTCCGACATCGGCAACTTGCGAAACGGTCAGGTCGCCGAGTTCAGCGTCGATGCGTTTCCGGATCGGGAATTCGAGGGCACCGTCGGCCAGGTACGCAAGGCGCCGGTCACGGTACAGAACGTGGTCACCTACGACGTGGTGGTTGACGTGCCCAATCCGGAGTTTCTGCTGGTGCCCGGGATGACCGCCAATGTGACGATAGTCACTGCCCGACGCGACAATGTTCTGCGGATTCCGGTTCAGGCACTGCGCTTCACGCCGGGCAAAGACCAGCCCGGAGCTACCAATCAGAGCGCCGCCGACAAGTCCTCGCGGCAAAAGCGTGTATGGCTCGCGGATCGCGGGACGCTCAAACCCGTCTTAATCGTTACCGGCCTCAACGACGGCAACTACGTCGAAGCTTTAAGCGGAGATCTGAAGGTGGGCGACATGGTCGTGACAAGCAAGGTGCGCTCGACTGACACCGGAGGCAGCTCCGCGCCTTCCTCGTCGCTTCGGCTTTCTTCGCTGAGATGAGCAACGGCATGGCGCCGCTTATCGAAATCGTAAATCTGTACAAGACCTTCCGAATGGGTGAGGTCGAGGTGCAGGCGCTATGCGGCGTTAACCTTGGTATCGAGCGCGGTGAGTTCGTCGCGATCATGGGTGCCTCGGGTTCGGGCAAGTCGACCTTGATGAACATCCTTGGCTGCCTGGACCGGCCGACTAGCGGTCGCTACCTGCTGGAGAACATCGATACCGCCTCGCTCAAGGAAGAAGAGTTGGCTGCGATCCGCAGCCGCCGAATCGGGTTCATTTTTCAGACCTTCAATCTGCTGTTGCGGACAACTGCATTGGAGAACGTCGAATTGCCGCTCTTTTATTCGGAGTGGAACCAGGAGGGAGAGGAACGCGCCAAACAGCTGCTCGAGAAGGTCGGGCTCCAGGGACGCGAACAGAACAACCCCAATCAGCTTTCTGGCGGCCAGCAGCAGCGAGTCGCCATCGCCCGCGCCCTGGTCAACGATCCGGCGATTTTGCTTGCCGATGAGCCCACTGGCAATCTCGATTCGAAGAACTCGGCTGAGATCATGGAGATCATCAGCCGGCTCAACCGCGAGCACGGGCTCACCGTCCTGGTGGTGACCCACGCTCCGGATGTTGCCGCCTATACCGATCGCGTGGTGACCTTCCGTGACGGTGCGATTCTCTCCGATGTCCGCACGCGCGAGGCACCGCCGCCGCCTGCTGGTGTCAATCGAGTCACTGCTGCCAAAACGGTTGCGAGACAGCGGAGCGACAGAACCTGGAGATTCGGCGGGATGGCTCTGAGTGCCGCCGGGCGCGCGCTCAGGCGCAACAAGACTCGGGCCGCGCTCACGATGCTCGGTATTTTCATTGGCGTCGCGGCGGTGATTGCGATGGTGGCGGTGGGGGACGGCGCGCGCTATTCGGTGCAGCAGCAGATCCAGAGTCTCGGCACCAACTTGCTGGTGGTTTTGCCGGGCGCGACGACCTCCAATGGTGTGCGCATCGGCACTGGAAGTACTTCGACTCTAACTGTGGCGGACGCCGAGGCAATTCAGAAAGAAGTGGACACGGTTTCCGCCGTCAGTTACACGGACCGGCAGATCGCCCAGGTCATCCACTCGAACCAGAATTGGAGCACCAGCGTGGCCGGCGTCACCCCGTCCTACTTCACGATTCGTGACTGGCCTGTGGCAGAGGGGCGCAGCTTTACGGACGAGGAGCAGCGCAGCGCCGCGCCGGTGTGCCTGCTCGGCAGGACGGTGGTCAACAATCTCTACAGCGAGGACGAAGATCCGATAGGTACAGCCATTCGCGTCAAGAATTTTCCCCTGCGGGTGATCGGCGTGCTTGCGGTCAAAGGCCAATCCAACTTCGGCCAGGACCAGGACGACGTCGTGATCATGCCGTTCAATACCGCCGAGCGAAAGGTGCTTGGCACCTCACAGGTAAGCGCCACGGCATCGTCGATCACCACGGGATCGAGCAACCCAGTCCTGAATCCCTATATGAGCGTTCCAACCACCAGTGCCTCCAGCCCGGTGTACGAATCAGACACCGCAATCATGAGCCCGTTCGGAAGCCCGCCCAAAATCTCGGGCGTCGTGAATATGGTGTTTGTCCAGGCGCGCGCTGCCGAAGATGTCGACGCGGCGCAGGACGACGTCCAGCAACTGCTTCATCGCCGCCATCACGTCGGCCCCGGACAGGACGATGACTTTACGGTGCGAAGTCTCAACGAAATCGCGCAGGCCTCCGAGAGCTCCAGCCGGGTCATGACGCTGCTGCTGGCCACCGTCGCGTCGATTTCCTTGCTGGTCGGCGGGATCGGGATCATGAACATCATGCTGGTTTCCGTCACCGAGCGCACGCGCGAGATTGGCGTGCGCATGGCCGTCGGCGCCACCGAGCGCGACGTCCAAATTCAATTTCTGCTCGAGTCCGCGATGGTGAGCTTGCTCGGGGGCATCGCCGGCGTGCTGGCCGGAATCGGCGGCTCGGTCCTTTTCGCCAATAGCCTCGGCTGGCCGATGTCGGTCTCGGCGTGGTCCGTAGTTCTCGCGACTTTGTTCTCCGCCGCCATCGGCGTCTTCTTCGGCTACTATCCCGCGCGCAAAGCCGCCGCGCTGGATCCCATCGAAGCTCTACGATACGAGTAACCTACTTTCCGCTCGACTGGAAAAGTATGGACTGTGTGTAGATCTGGTCCAGTCGTGGGAGCGCTACGAACCCGCGCATCCCAAATCCCCCAGCCAATCGCCCTAATAGGCTGCTGAAATACTCAAAACTGAGTCATTCCGAAGCGCGTTGCGTGGCGCCTGCCCG
>JBKQNE010000276.1:0-41212 GCA_052146355.1 Binataceae bacterium (SeqCode)
AGGCCCCCTCCGATACGCCGGCCTTGGAGCCGTACTGGGGAAAACCCGCCGTACGGAATCTTAGGGAGGACGATGGAAACGTCGGCATCATTCGAAGCCCGGTCCGCGCCATCGTCCCACCCGACAAGTTCGCGCTGGATATCGGCTTTCGCGCGTGGGACGGCGGCGATGACGGCACGGAGCTGCTCGGCAGCGTGCAGAAATGGATCATCCCGTCGAACTGGAAGATCGTGGCGGAGAATTTTGCGGGCGACATGCTCCACAACGTCAGCCATCGATCGGTCGACATGGTCGGCATCGGCCCGACCGCCGGACCCGGCCGCCGCGACAATCCCGGACGACCCGCGCTCGCCAGCTATCCCGAAGGCCACGGAATAATCTACTCGGTGTTCGCGCCCAATCGGCCGCGCAGCGCATATTCCGGCTCTGCCGCGACCGCGGAATATTTCCAGCGTTGCTGGGAGCAGCGGCTGGCGCGGATGGGCGACAAGGCGCGGGTTTCGGCGACCGTGGGCACGATCTTTCCCAACATGTCCTTTCACGCGCAGCAGCCGTGCACGATTTTGGTGGCGCATCCGCGCGGCGCGAATCGCACCGAGATGTGGCGCGTGTACTTTGTCGACAAGGAAGCGCCCGCCGAGGTCAAGCAGTTCCTGCGCAGTTACTACATCCGCTACTCCGGTCCCGCGGGCCTCACCGAGCAGGACGACATGGAGAACTGGAACTACGCGACGGCGGCAAGCGACGGCGTAATCGCGCGCAAGTACACCTATCACTACAAGGCCGGCATGGGCGCGGAGGGACAGCATCCTCTAATCCCCGGCACGGTGTCGTCCACTCTCTACAACACCGAGCAGAACGCGCGCGGCCTGTACAAGCGCTGGGCCGAATACATGGACGCGGACACTTGGGATCATCTACGCCCCGCCGCCGCTTCATAGGAGACTCCCGAGAGCGAGTCTCGTGTCATTCCGAAACTTTTTATTGAGCGGGGTACGGAACCCCGGTCCCGGCGCAAAAAGAAGGAAACATGTGGGTTATAATGAACAGGCCCTTCTCCACATAAAGGAGGCTTTTGGAAAACTGCCGAACGGCGCCCGACGCCACCCGGTGTCATCCTGAGCGAAGTGAGCTGCCGACGAGCTAGCGAGGAGTCCTGAGGAACGCACGTGACGAAGGAGCTTCTGTACAAAGTCGACATGGCTTCTGGCCTCCGGACAGCTTCGCGCAAGCGAAGCCGGTACCGGTTCCGCTTCCGCGTTCGCGAAGCGCTCCTTGAAACAGCGCTCGCGAGCCTTGCCACCACGCCATGAATGACCATCGAAGGCCCGAATAAGAATCCCGGACGCTAATGCCCTGAGTTGGAGGTTCGTTGAAAATATTTCGCCGACAGCCATTTTCGGGATAGCCTCAGCCGCAGTGACAAGGGCTGCTTGGCATATGGGATTTTGTTCTGGTCCCCCTTCCCGTGCGGGAAGGGGTTAGGGGTTAGGGGTTAGGTCGCTCCTTCCGGTTGTGAACTTCTGAGTCACCTCACAAGGAGATGCTGGAAGATGGATCGAGAACTATCTGCTGCGCGTCTCGCTTATTTGAGCCTGATGCGGGAAATCGAGGATTTTCTGTACGCCGAAGCCGACCTGCTCGATGAGCGCGAATTCGAGAAATGGCTCGACCTGTTCACCGACGATGTCCGCTACTGGATGCCGATGCGCAAGAACCTGGAGTTCCACGATCGCGCCCGCGACATCACCGATGAGAACGACGTCGCATGGATCGATGACGACAAAGTCACGCTGACCAAGCGCGTCAAGCAGATGCTGACCGGCATCCACTGGGCCGAAGAGCCCGTCTCGCGCATATCACACCTGATTTCCAACATCCGCCTCGCCGAGCCAGTCGACACCGTAGCGGAAGGCGCAAGCGTCGTCGTGAAATCGCACTTCCTGGTGCATCGGAACCGCCTGGAAACCGAAACCGACTACATCGCCGGCCGCCGTGAAGACACCGTGCGCCGCGCGCAAGGCACCTTCCGAATCGCCCGCCGCAAAATAATAATCGACCAGGGCATCCTGCTCGCCAAGAACCTGACTTTCTTTCTGTAAGTGGGAGGAGATCTTTACAAAACTGACGAACGGCCCTGGATGCCACTGGACGTCATCCTGAGCGAAGAGAGCAACGCGAACGAAGTCGACATGGCTTCTGGCCTCCGGACAGGTTCGCGCAAGCGAACCCGGTACCGGTTCCGCATTCGCGAAGCGCTCCTTAGTTTCGCAATGCTCCTGGCAGGGAGCGACGGCTTTCGCGTCGACTATTCGACCGAGTAGAGGAAGCGCTATATGCAACGCCAGTCCGTCGATTCCTCGACCTTGTCGTCTGCCGGCTATGATCCCCTAACGCAAACGCTGGAAGTCGAATTTACGAGCGGTTCAATCTATCAATATTTTGAAGTCCCGCCACGTATCTACGATGAGCTGATGCGAGCTTCATCGAAAGGGTCATACCTGGGGAACTATATCAGCGACCGATTTCAATTCTCGCGAATTTCGTGAAGCGGTAGCTCCGATCTCGAGTTATTTCCGGGAGTCGGCGACAAAGCGATACACGAGTTTCTGAAAGTGCTGGATGCCGCGTTCGCGCGATAGCATCAGGGTTCGCCTAAAACTTAATCACGAGAGCCTGCCTGTCTGGAGCCTAAGCCCTGCTCAATCGACAGTCTCGATCCGCGGGCGGGGTTTTGCCTACGCTACGCAACTGGGACGGATCGTTTGGTTTGACTCTGAGTAAACTTTTTTAGACTTGGATGTGTTTTGCGGGAGTGCGTACGCTTTCGCACATGGCCAACGCTCTTATTGCATATTCATCCGTTTTTCTTGCTAGCGTCGCGCCGCTCCTCGAAGTTGCGCGGCTGCTTACTTCGAGTGACAGACCATCAGAGTTGACGGAACCGGAGGAAGTCCCAAATATTTTTTTACAAAACGAACCCAATTTATCCTTGATTTCCCTACACTATTTTGGGTTCGCCTAAAATTTAGGCAGGAGAACCTGCAAGAGTCTGTACACCCATCTCGCCATGTCAGGCGAAATGATCTGAGAAACTATTTTTCAGCGGTCAGCCGCTGAGGGTGCGATTTCGTGCGAGACAAAGCGATACACCAGCTTCTGAAAGTGCTGGATGCCGCGTTCGCGCGATAGCATTAAATGGCCCTGCTTGATTATGCCGGAGCGCAGGCCGCGCTGGACCGATTCGCACAGGATGACGTCCTCGCGCTGAACCAGGTCGCTCAGCTCTATGTATTCGCTGATCGCGGCTTCGTCAGTGCCTTCGGCGAAGAAATAATCGATGGTCTCGCGGGTGTGTTCCGCGTCGATGGGCCAGGCGCGCAACACCTGCATCGCTTGCGGATGCGCCGACATCGCGAGCATTACCGTTGGCCACAGCGTTGCGTAGTTCACGCCGGGACCGTCCGAGCCGATGATGGGCCCGTGGTAGCTCGAAAAATATTCGTGCCCGGTGTCCGCATGGTAGGCGTCGGTGTCGATGACTTCCGAAAATTTCGGATGAGCGACCGGGCAGTGATAGCACTCGTTGAAATTCTCGATGATGATTTTCCAATTGGATGCGAGTTCATAGACGTCGCGTCGCGCCAGCTGCAGCCGGCTCAGGTCGACTCCCGCTTTTGGAAACAGCTTGGGTAGATCGCCGATCATACCGCGAAACGCGCCGGCTTTCGGGTCGGGATTGACGAAGATCATCGGGCCCCAGGTTTCGATCGCAAACGGCACCAGCGACAGCTCTTCCTTGGCGAACGAACTTTGTTCGTTGGCGCGCGGCGCCGCGCGCAGTGTCCCGTCCAGATTGTAGGTCCACCCATGATAGTGGCACTGCAGCGTCTTGCGATTCCCCGCGCAGTCCAGCACGGCCTCGCTGCCGCGATGGCGGCATACGTTGGCCATCGCGCGTACCGTGCCGTGGTCGTCGCGCGTGACGACGATCGGAATATTGCCCAGCCGTGCGGTGAAAAAATCGCCCGGGTTCAGTACTTGCCCGGCGTGACCTACGTACTGCCAGCTTCGCCGGAATATATTTTCGCTCTCGGCCGCAAAGATCGCCGGGCTCGTGTACCACTCCGCGGGCAGTGTGGCGCCTTGCTCGAGATCGCGTGCCACGGCGCTATCGACATAAATGCTCATCGCCTTTTCTCCTTACCGGAACAGGGCGGAACGCAAGAAGAAAATAGTCGCAAATTCCAGAGAAGCGCGCGAGGGAACCTGTTGCCTACCGCTTGAATAAAGCGTTTAAGTCGCGGCGGCTCCATGCTTATATGAGAAGCAGGGGGACAACCGGTGACCTGAGGAGCGCGCCCCGCTCACTCGAAGGAGAGGAGTACCTGCTTGCCCAGCAAAAGTGCCAAGAAAAGCAAATCGTCGAAATCAGATTTCAAACCGCTCCGAATCGCCCAGCTCGCTCCCTTGTATGAGCGTGTGCCGCCCAAGCTTTATGGGGGCACGGAGCGCGTCGTTTCATATCTGACCGATGAGCTGGTCCGCCGCGGACATCATGTGACGTTGTTCGCCTCGGGCGACTCCATCACCAAGGCTAAGCTGGTCGCTGGCCATCCCGAATCGCTGCGGCTGGCGGGAATTCCCGAGCAGGGCGTGTTCCTGCATTTCCCGATGATCAGCGATGCGTTCGAGAATGGCGGCAAGCGCTTCGATGTGATCCACGGGCACATCGATTACTGGAGTTTCCCGTTCGCGCGCCTGGCGAGCGTGCCTTCTGTTTCAACGCTGCATGGACGGCTCGATATCGAGGCGCTCATGCCGGTCTACTCGCGATATCGATCGATACCGGTCGTGTCGATCAGTAATGCACAGCGCAAACCGCTGCCATACATGAACTGGAAAGCGACGGTTTATCACGGCCTGCCGACCGATCTGCTGCGCTTCAGTCCGGGACCGGGGAAATATCTGGCGTTTCTGGGCAGAATATCGCCGGAAAAACGGCCCGACCTCGCGATCGAAGTCGCGCAGAAGGCGGGAATTCCTCTCAAGATCGCCGCCAAGGTTGACGTCGTCGACAAGGATTATTTCGAAGCGGTGGTGAAGCCGCGCCTGTCACCACCCGACGTCGAGTACATCGGGGAGATCAACGAAGTCGAAAAGAACGAGTTCCTGGGCAATGCGATCGCGCTGCTGTTCACGATCGATTGGCCGGAGCCGTTTGGACTGGCGATGATCGAAGCGATGGCCTGCGGCACGCCGGTGATCGCGCGTCCGTGCGGGTCAGTGCCGGAGATTGTCGAGCCGGGCGTCAGCGGGTTCATCGCGAGCAGCGTCGAGGACATGGTCGCGGCGGTGAAGAAGGCGCAAAAGCTCCCGCGTGCCGGAGTCCGCGCTGAATTCGACAAACGCTTCACGGCCACCCAGATGGCCGAGGGCTACGAGCGCGTTTATCGCCGGCTCATCAAGCAGGCCGGCCCGAAGTCAAAAGAGAAGTAATCAAAACAACAGGCCGATGCATGCTGTGACGTCATCCGCCACGGCGGCGCGGCATCGGCCAAGCGGGGTGTTGGTTGATGAAGCAGGATACGGGAGTAGCGGGCAAAGCCGCGCAAAAAAAGGCTGCCCCACGAAAAGCGAAGGCGGTCCTCAAGGTCGGGTCGGAATTCTACGTTCTCGCCTCGTCGCTTACCTCTCGCAGGGAGACACGCGTGCTGGCCGATGCTCAAAGTTTTGCGGTTTTCGAAGTCGGCGGTGACATAGCGGAATCGCCGCTCGAAGCGCTGGGATTCTTTTACCGCGACACGCGCTTTCTCAGCGCCTTCGAAATGACTATCGCCAAGCAGTCGCCGTACTTCCTCAATTCCTACCTGAGTGACGACAACGCCGAGTTCCGCGCCAACCTGACCAATCCGGACCTGAGCACGCGCGACGGCACCATCCAGCTGCCGCGCAACTCCATCCAGATCGAGCGCAGTTGGGTGCTGGTGAACGCGGCGCTGTACCATCGCGTAGTCATCAGCAACTATTCGCATGCGCTCGCAAAACTCCCGTTCGACCTGGTGTTCGGAGCAGATTTTGCCGACTTGTTCGAAGTGCGCGGTGTAAAGCGTGAAAAGCGCGGGGAATATTTCCCCGTCCAGATCGACCACGGCAAGGTCAAATTTCGCTATCGCGGGCTGGACAACGTCAATCGCTTCACCGAGATCGTCTTCGATCCGCCGCCACGGTCGCTCACCGAGCGGCGCGCATCGTTCGCGCTGCGGATGGAGCAGGACGAATGCGTAAAGCTCGAGGTTCGAATCAATTGCGGACTGGAGGCACCACCACCCGACGCCGTTGACGTCCATCGGCCCGAAGATTTTCAGAATGCGATGCGCTCGCGGCACGAAGAGATCGCGACGGCGCAATCCGGATGGGCGAAAATTACGGCCAGCCACAGCGTTTTCGATATTCTGCTCAAGCGGTCCGCCGCTGATCTGACTTCGATTATCGCGCAGACCGACGAGGGAGCGTTCATGATGGCGGGCATCCCGTGGTTCGCGACGCTCTTCGGCCGCGACAGCATCCTGACCGCGCTGTCGGTGTTGCAGTTCAACCCCGAAATCGCCGGGCACACGCTGCGAACGCTCGCGGCGCTCCAGGGAACCGAGGTCAACGATGCGCGCGATGAGCAGCCGGGCAAGATCATCCATGAAATGCGCGCCGGCGAAATGGCGGCCACCAGGGAAATTCCGTTCGGCCGCTACTACGGAACTATCGATGCGACCCCGCTCTTCATATGGCTGCTCGGCCTCTATGTCTCGGTAACCGGCGACCTGAAGCTCGCATCGGATCTATGGCCGAACGTCGAGCGCGCGCTGGAGTGGATCGACAAGTACGGCGATCGTGACCACGACGGCTACGTCGAGTACCGGCGCGAGACGCCGCAGGGGCTTTCGAACCAGGGCTGGAAAGATTCCTTCGATTCGATCTCGCACGCCAACGGTGACCTTGCCGAAGCGCCGATCGCGCTCTGCGAAGTGCAAGGTTACGTGTTTGCCGCTTACACAGAACTCAGCAATGTCGCGGCGCGCCTTGGCCACGCCGACGTGGCGGGCCGGCTGGCGGAGCGCGCGGCGGCGCTGAAGACGAAATTCGTGCAGGATTTTTGGATCGATCAAAAGCAGACCGTGGCGCTGGCGTTGGATGGACAGAAAAAACCCTGCCAGGTCATGAGCTCGAACGCGGCGCATTGTTTGGCGACCGGATTGATCGATGGCGATCGCGGAGTGGCGCTTTCGGAGCGGCTGCTGCGCGACGACATGTTCACCGGATGGGGCGTCCGCACGCTGAGCGATTCCGAGCGCCGCTACAATCCGATGAGCTATCACAACGGCTCGATATGGCCACATGACAACGCGATCGCCGCGATGGGCATGGCGAGAAACCGCAATCACGCGGGAGTAATACGGGTTCTCGACGGCCTCCTCGATGCCGCCGTCAGCTTCAGAGGCGGGAGCCTGCCGGAGCTGTTTTGCGGATTCCATCGCGAACCGCATCTCGGTCCGGTCCCCTATCCTGTCGCCTGTCATCCGCAGGCGTGGTCGGCGGCGAGCGTGTTCCTGATTCTGCAGGCGATGCTCGGAATGCGCATCCTCGGTTTCGAAAACCGCGTCAGTATCGATCGTCCAATCATGCCGCCCTGGCTCGAATGGCTGAAGGTCGAAGGAATGAAAATCGGCCAGGGTTCGGTCTCGCTCCAATTTCAGCGCTTGCCCAACACCAATGCGGCGGCGGTGGAAGTCCTGGAGCGAACCGGCGGCGTCGAAATCGACATGAAGCAATAAGACGGTTTCCCTCGACCGGACCCTTCGACACTCAAAGCCCTTCTCCCACCGGGAGAAGGTGGCGCGCTGCGCGCCGGATGAGGGTCAATGGAATCATCGCGAATGTCAGGCGAGTGTGTAACTGGCCCTGACCCGCCCCGCGACTGATGGACCAATCGCACGGTTCCCCTCTCCGGCCCGCCACTCAGAGACTATTCTCGGGCGGGGTCGCCTCTGGCGATGGACCCGGCGATTCCGCCGCGCTTGAGGATGCTTCCGGTGTTGCGCTTGCGGTGGCTGTTATCGTCGATGTCGCCGTTTCGCTGGGCGTTGGAGTCGCTGATTTGATGGCCGCTGCCGGCGTCTCGCTCGCTGTTGGCTTGGGAGTCGCCGTCGGAGTCGATGCCTTCGGCGTGGCAGTTGAAGCTTTCGGGGCCGGCTTGGGGGTCGATGCTTTCGGTGTAGTCGATTTCGATGCGGCCGGCACCGCGGTGGGTTTCGCGGTCTCGGGTTTGGCCGTCGATGTCGCAGTGGCCGTGGCCGTGCGCGTCGCCGTAACGGTCGCTGTCGCGGACTCGGTCGCGGTCGGCGTGGCTGACGCGGTCGGTGTTGCAGTCGCAGTCGGAGTATCGGTCGGGGTTGGAGTTGGCGTCGGCGTCGGCAGAATCCACGTCACCGGCCATTGCACTAAGATCAACGTCGCGGTGTGTCCCGCCCGCGCTGAGGTCATCGTGCCCGCGGGCTCGAACTTGTCAGTCGCAGGGTCGTAGAGTTCCGCGGTGTCCAGCGTCTTGTAGGTGGCATCCAGTCCCCCGGCGATCAGAACCTTGCCATCGGGCAGCAACGTCGCCGAATGACCGAAGCGGCTGACGCTCATCGGTCCCGTCAGAGTAAAAGTTCCTTTCGCGGGGTCGTAGACTTCTGCGGAATTGTCGTTGTGACCGCCCGCCAGCAGGACGCGATCGTTCTTCATCAGCGTGGCGGTCTGGCCCGCGCGGCTTTCCTTCATTTTAGGACCGGCACGGAACGTTCCGGTTTTGGGATTGTACAGCTCGGTCGTATCGAGGGCCGCGTTCTTGGAGTACGGGCTTCCTCCTGCCACCATCACGCGGCCATCGGCCAACAGCGTCGCGGTGTGAAAGACGCGGTCACTGCTCATCGAGCCCGTGACGGTGAACTTTCCGGTAGCCGGATTGTAGAGTTCAGCTTTGCGGTCGCCGCCGCCCGCGATCAGCACTTTGCCATCGTCAAGCAGCGTAGCGGTCTGGCGATAGCGGCTCACCGCCATCGTGCCGGTCGCGAAAAATTTTCCGGCTTTGGGATCGTACAGCTCGGTTTCGTCGGTGCTCCCTCCGACGATCAGGACCTTGCCGTTTTTCATCAGCGTGGCGGTCGGCTCGTCACGCGCGGTGGTCATCGAATCGGATTTCACGAACCCGGCGTCGGGGGAGAAAATCTCGCTGGACTTCAGGATCCATGGCATCACCGGGCCGGGGAACTCGAACGTCGGCACCAGGACCGCATCGACTCCGCCCACGATCAGTACGCTGCCATCGGGCAGCAGGCTTGCCTCGTGCCGATCTCGCCGCGAGTCCATTTTTTGGACCGGGAGAAATTGCCCGGTCGCCGGATCGTAGATTTCCGCGCTGTCCAGAACCGCCGGGCTTTCCCCGGTTGGCACACTAATCGTTCCGGTGCCGCCGGTGATCAGAACCAGCGGCCGCAGAACCACGGTCGGCGTGGCCGTTGGAGTGGTCGTCGGCGAAGGATGGCGCACTTTGCGATGGGATCGCGCCGCTGCCGCGCTGGCGCAGAGAGCCACCGTCAGCGCAAGAACGCCGCAAAGGGCAAGCAGGCGTCGGATTTTGGCAGCGGGGTTCCTCATGGGTTTTTCGGCGAGGGCGATACCAAGGTTGTGCGATGGGGGACCTTCTCCCACTCATCTTCTTTGGCTGCGACCTTGAGCGGCAGGCCGCGCGTCTCATCGATGAAAAACCCGAAAATCAGCGCACTCGGTATTCCGAGCAGCGCGAAGTAACCGATGACGTTAGTAAGGCCGCCCAGCGGACGGATCAACGCGGCTATCATCGATTGCGCGAGTATCGAGAACACCGCGCCGACGATCATTTGCCATCCCATCATCGTGGAACGCAGCGCCGCAGGAAAAAGCTCGGTCGCCGCCGCGTTTGCGCCGACAGTCATCACGCTGGAGCCCACCTTGAACCAGCAGTACACGGATGTGAGCCACAAGAGCGGCCAGGTGAAGGTCATGTTCGGCCACCAGTAGAACGCGATCGCACCCAGCCACGCCGCGCCGCCGAAATACATTACCGTCGGCACGCGCCCGAAACGTTCTGAGGTCCACGCGCCAATCGGAAAACCGACCATCCCCACCAGCATCCCGGTGACGACGAGCGTGCTCGCCTTCTCCGGTGAGAGGCCGATGATCGATACGGCCTCGAAGTAGAGCCATCCGTTCACCGCCGTTCCGGCCACCGTGGCGAGTGCGGCCGTTACCAGCAGCGCGATCGCACGGCGCCGGTAAATCGGATGAAAGATGTCGTAGATGCGGCTCTTAGTGATGGTGCCCTTCGATTGCTGCTCCGCCCACTGCGTCTGCGGCAGCATTCGCGCCACTGGCCACAGCAGCGCAATTCCGGCTATCGACGGCGCGAACAGCCATCGCCACGAGTATCCCAGCCGCAGCAGGACCGGAATTACCAGGTAGCCAAGCACGCCGCCCACCGCGCTGGCGGTTGCCGCCGCGGCCTGACCGCGCGCACGCTGATTTACGGGCAGTTCCTCCGCCAGCAACGCGATAGCCGACGTAACCGAACCACCGAGCAGCGCCGAGATGATGATCTGATAAATGGCAAACGGAACCGGATCGGTCGCGATCGCGGAACCTGCCGAGAGCAAGGGCGACAGGAACAGACCCAGCAGGATGATGCGCCGGCGGCCGACCCTGTCGGCCCATCGCGCCAGCGCGAGTGAGCCGAAGGCCGACACCGACATCCAGGCGAATAGGCGCGCCAGGCTCGCTTCGTCGAGGTTGAAGCTCTTCGAAATCCACGGCGCCGCGACGCCGGCGATCGACAGGGTGTAGCCCTGGTAGATGAGCAGGATGACGATCGCGGAGATAATCGCGATCGTTTCGCGGAACGATTCCGCCACGCCGGCTGCGGGAGTACCCGCCCGGACGGCGTCGCGTCCAACCGCGGACGAGTCCATCTAGCTTCCGGCCGCGGACAACAATGGCGCTAAATTGTTGTTTTGTTTTTTTGAGCCCTTCGCCGCCAATCAACCCCCGACCACAGGCGTCTCTACGCCTGCACCACTTACGCTATTGGAACTTACGAAATGCGTTATACCACCTGCGCTATGGTGCGACCCCGGTGGAAAATATCCTCTAAATCCCTAGGGTATTTCAACCCGTCACCGGCCAAACCGGGGGCACAGCCATTGCACCATAGCAAGACAGGGTTGAGGTCGGAGAACCAAGGAGAAAACGAAAGGCGTTTTATGGACGGGAAGCTTAAAGATACCTCGAAGCAGCCTCTGCTTAGGTTTCTGTCCTTGTTGAAGCCGCAAATGCGGCTGGTGGTCGGCGCCGCGCTGATGGGGGTGGGCAAGTTCGCCCTGCCGCTCGCGTTTGGGATGGCCTTCAAATACGTCATTGATGTACTGGTGAGTGCCCAGCCCAAGCCCGACGCAATATGCTCTACCATAAATCGCTGGTGTGCCGCAGTTGCCGGGCTCCTTGGCATGGGTGCCACGGTGCAAGGCAAACTTGCTGCGCTGAGCATCGTACTTCTGGTTCTGTATGCCCTCCAGGCAGTCGCCAGCTTCTATCGCAACTACTGGGGCGGTCTTGCGGGCAATCGCCTGATCTATAATCTGCAGTGCAAGCTGTTTGCACATCTGCAGAAGCTTCCGCATTCATTTTTCGACCGCAACCCTTCGGGTGCGATCGTGGCTCGCGTGATGAACGACGTCGCGCAGGCCAACGAACTGGTCAATTCCGTGTTGATCGATGTCTGGATGGACGCGATCACGCTGGTCCTGGTCGTGATGATCCTGTTCGCGATGAACTGGCAGCTCGCGCTGGTCGCGATGTGCATCGCGCCGCTGTGGGTCACCTTCATGCGCTACTACTCCCCACGCATCAAGGCCGTCAGCCATCGGATGCAGGAAAAAGTCGAGGAGATCACCGGCGAAGTGCATGAGCGCGTCGTTGGCGCCACGACCGTCAAATCGTTCGGCGGCGAGGAGCACGAGGTAAAGCGCTTCACGCAGCGCGGCGGTGAGATGTACTCGCGCTCGGTCGCGAAGGTCCGCTTGGCGGCATCGCAGGAGATGCTGATCCAGTTGCTGACCCGATGCGCTCCCGCGATCGTGATGTGGGTTGGCGTACTGATGATTGTCCGCGGAACGATGACGCTTGGCACCTTGATGGCCTTTTTCTTCTATCTTGGGTTTCTGTATGGGCCGCTCGAGCGCTTTGCACAGCTCAACGTCATCGTGTCGGCGTCGCTGGCGGCAATCGAGAGAATGTTCTCCTTCCTGGATATGAAGCCGGAAATCGCGGACCATCCGCTGAGCCGGCCGTTCCAGGTCAAGCGCGGCTCCGTCGACTTCGAGGGTGTGCACTTCGGCTATCCGACTCGCGATGGCGGCGAGCGCCGCGAAGTTCTGAAGGGAATCGACCTGCACATTCCTGGTGGATACCGGGTCGCGCTGGTGGGCCGCTCTGGCGCCGGCAAGACCACACTCGCGAGCTTGATCCCGCGCTTCTACGATGTGACCGGCGGCCGCGTGTTGGTCGATGGCAAAGACGTGCGGCATTACACGCTCAAGTCGCTGCGGCAGGCTGTCAGCCTGGTAACCCAGGACGCGCTGCTGTTCAGCGTGAGCGTTCGCGACAACCTGCTGTATGCACGGCCCGATGCGACCGAAGAGATGATGTGGCAGGCGCTCGAACAGGCGAACCTGCGTGAGTTCATCGAGCAGTCGACGGACAAGCTCGACACCGTTATCGGTGAGCGCGGCGTCAAAGTTTCCGGCGGACAGCGCCAGCGCCTCGCGCTTGCACGCGCGTTCCTGAAGGACTCCAAGATCGTAATTCTGGACGAGGCGACCTCGGCCGTAGACTCGGAGTCGGAGAACCTGATCCACGAAGCAATGGAGCGGCTGATGGAAGGCCGCACCGTGTTCCTGATCGCGCATCGGCTGCGCAGTGCGATCACGGCCGACCTGATTATCGCGCTCGATCACGGCACCGTGGCCGAAGTCGGCACCCATTCGGACCTGCTGCGCCGCGGTGGAACCTACGCGCGGCTCTACAGCCAGCAGACCCGCGGCCTGGTGCTCGACGGACGCAACCAGCCCGAAGAAGAGCAGCTCATGGCGTTCTAAGCGCCGTCGGCAGCAAATCGCAACTACAAGGGGCGAGCAGAATGCTCGCCCCTTTTTCTTTTGATCGCGCTCACTCCGCCAGCGGCAACTTGGCGGTCTCGCGGAGCGTCAGCGTAAAGATAATCGATATAACCGCCGCCCCGATCAGATACATCGGCGGCGACATTTCATTGTCCGTGTGCTGAATCATATACGTCGCGACCATCGGCGCGGTGCCGCCGAAAATCGCCATGCACAGGTTATGGCTAATCGCGACGCCACTGCATCGCACGCTCGACGGAAATGCCTCTGCGGCGGCCGCCGGCGAAGCGCCGTTGAACATCGCGATCATGACCGCGAAACCCAACTGCCCGATCAGCGGTACCGTGAACACCGGATGCCACAGCAGATTGAACAGCGGCATCGCGAAAAGAACCACCGCCGACGCCGACAACAACAGCAGCGGCTTGCGCCCGAAACGATCCGAGAGCCGGCCTGCGAGCGGAAGCATGAGCAGCACCCCGGCCATGCCGATCGTGTTGATCGCCATCGCCCTGCCGCGCTCGATGCCGACGACTTCTTCCAGATAGGTGGTCGAGTACACGAACATCAGGTAAAATCCCACCGCATCGAACACTTTGAAGCCCGTCACCTGAAAGATGCGCCACCACTGCGAGCGCAGCACCTGTGAAAGAGGAGGGGGCGTCTTGCGCGGCGCCTCCTCAACGAAGCGGAGTTCGCGGCGCAGAAAGTACCCGGCAAAGCCGATTGCGATTCCTGCCAGGAACGGAATTCGCCATCCCCACGCGAGCAGAGTGACCGTCGGCATATGCCAGGCGACGAGCGTTCCGACCGCCGACCCGAGCATCACGCCCGCGAACGCCCCGCCCACCCCAAGCGCACCCATCGCTCCGCGTTTTCCGGGCGGCGCCTGCTCGACCAGAAACACCATCGAGGTCGTGTATTCGCCGCCGACCGAAAGCCCCTGCACCAGGCGCAGCAGGACCATCAGCACCGCGGCAGTATTGCCGATTGACGCATGCGTCGGGAGCAATCCGATCAGAAAGGTCGGCACCGCCATCGCCAGCACGGACAGGGTCAGCGCTCTTTCGCGGCCGCGATGGTCCCCGATATAGCCGAACAGTAACGCGCCGAACGGGCGCATCAGAAACCCGGCCGCGAAAACTCCGAACGCGGCGATCAACTCGGCCGAGGGGCTCTTCGATGGAAAGAAGTTCTCGCCGATGGCGGCGGCAAAAAAGCCGTAAACCGAAAAGTCATACCATTCAAGGACGTTCCCGATGACGCCGGCGATAACAAGTCGGCGCCGCCGGGGCTCGCGCGGGCTCCCGATGTCAGTGGGTCTTATTGCTGCTTCCGCCATAGCGCTGGGAATTTACTATGAGCAGCAGGGCGAAAAAATAGGATCGGAAATCCGCAGATTGCACAGATTTCCGGACAGATTGCTTAATCCGTGAAATCTGCGGATTCCTGATCTTATCTGTTCTTCTTCGGTCTTTTTCTCTTCTCGGTCGAGGTGAGCACGAAATCGAATTCGATCGAGTCCGCCGATGCGCCATTGGTGGCGGAATGACGGTAGTTCACCACCAGCGATTTTTTCGAACCGAAGACTACATCGGAGTTGAGATAGCGATCGCCCGCGATGTAGAGCGCCGTCGTCAGCGTCTTGTAGCCGGGCGCCGCGATCATGAAGTGGATGTGCGCGGGGCGATACGGATGACGCGCCAGCTCGCGCAGCATTTTCCCGACCGGACCGTCGGCGGGAACCGGATAGCTCGAGGGCTTGACCGATCGAAAACGGAAACGGCCATTCTCATCGCTGCGAAACCGGCCGCGGAAATTCATTTCATCGGAATTCGTCTGCTGCAAATCGTAGATGCCTTCCGATGAAGCCTGCCATGTGTCGATCATAGCGCCGGCAACCGGATTGCCTTCCGCATTCAGCAGACGACTCTGCACGACCATCTTCTCGCCGGCGGCGCCATTCGAGATGTCCGCATCCATTGGAAAGACTGGCGCGTTTTCCCGAAAGAAGGGACCCAACAGGCTCGACTCGGTTGCTCCGGGTTCCGCCTCGCGATTCGCAATCAGATCGACCATCGCGCTCAGCCCAAGCGTATCGGAGAGCAGGATGAATTCCTGGCGCTTGTTATCGGTGATATGGCCGGCGGCGGTCAGAAACTGAATTCCGGTGAACCATTCCTCGGGCGTCAGTTTCACTTCGCGTGCGAATTCATGCAGATGACGCGTCAGCGCACGAACGACTTCTTTCAGGCGCGGGTTAGGGCAATCGGCAATTCGCGAGAGCGCGCTGCGGGTAATTCCGTCCTCAGTGAGACTCTTCATCGGAGGTTTATCCTTTGCTCAACGATGCGCCGAAGCCGCCGGGGATTTCGGTGACTCGGCGAGCAGGCGCGCGACGTCTTTCTCGACCCGCGTGCCTTTGAAGAAATCGGGATTCACGTCGGTCTTCGCGCGCACCGGATTCGTGAACACGAAATCGCGGAAGTCCTCATCGCTAATCAGCCCGTCCTCGACCAGCTCGAACGCTTCCTTCGCCGCATCGCGCATGTCGGGCAAATCGAAATGGCCGATATCGGAACTGTAGAGCGCGCCCAGTCGCGTGCCCATCGGATTCTTCTTCGTATCGAACGCGAGTGCAGTCAGCTTGTCGTCGCCTTCACATCCGAAAAAGAACTTCGCCGCGAACAGATCGCGGATGTCTTCCTTGCGCCTGATGTCGCAGCGCGCGAACTCATCGAGACTGGCCGGATCCTCGGGCGCGCCCCACAGCAGATTCGATCGTTCCTCGCCAAGCCGCGCCAGCGCGCCTTCGCCGTACGAGCCGCCGTATTCGCGGAAGAGTTTGCGCATGAGCGGCATATCCAGCTTGTCGGGCGCGAGCTGCTTTATCGCTTCAAGGTTGCGTTTGTCCCAATGCCCGATCAGATCGCTGAACAGCGCCGCTGCCCACGCGACGCCGCCTTCCATGAATGAGAAGCGCAGCTCCGGAAAGCGGCGCGTAACGCCGCCCAGGAAGAGCGCTTTGCAGATCGACTCGGCCGAGGCCGCAAAGTGCCCAATATGATTGTAGACGAAGTTGGAAATCGATCCGCGAAAGCCGATTCCGCCGCTCGGCGAATGAAACGTCGGCGCGACTTTCAGTTCGCGGCACTTGGCCCAGACCGGGTCATAGTCGTATTCGCTGTCGATACAAAGATTGTCGAACCAGAAGCCGTGGGATGATTTCGCCGCGAACGGCCGGCGGACGAACGACGGCATGAGGATCGCCTTGAGCTTCAAGTCGCGCCCCGCATGCTCCAGTTCTGCGATCGCTTCGGCCGGCGTATGCATCGGGATCATTGCGACCGGCGTCATGCGGTCGCCGTATTCGCGAAACAGCCCCGCGTGCATGTCGTTGTATGCGCGGCACAACGCCGGGCGCATCTCGTCGTCGCCCATGTGGAGCATGAACATGCCCATGCTCGGATAGATAATTGTGAAGTCGAGGCCCATTTCGTCCAGGCGCTGATGGAGCAGCTTGGGCAGTGAGCTGGTTGCGCGATCGAGCGTCTGGCTGGTCGGATGAACCCACCATTGCATGCGCGGCACGCGCAGGTCGCGGCGCTGGTCGGGCGTCATCCGGTACCATCGGAAGGAATAAGGGCTGTCGCCGAGCGACTTGAACCGCTCGACCATCTGGCTGCCCGCGGTGTTTCTCAGGAAATCGAAGTACGCGGGCTCGAACTCCGCCACGTGCCCGTCCGAGTCAATAATCGGATGACTCAGACGCGAGCGAATCTCAGCCGACTTCGAGGTTCCGTTCTTCATGGGCGCCTCCATGTCATCGCGCCGCCGGAGAGCGGCCGCGAAAAGCGTCGTCGAGCAGAGCGCGAATTGCGTCGCGAGTAACCGGCCGCGGATTGTAGTAGGGATTTTCCACGGCCAGATCGGCGGCGCGATCGAGATCTTCTTCCTTCATGCCGATTTTTGCCAGCGCCGTCGGCGCTCCCATCGATGACGCCAGCGCGAACAGGCCTGCGGCGGCATCGTCGGCGCGCAATGCGCGCGCGACCCGCGCCATCGCCTCGGGCGCGGCCTTGGAGTTGTATGCCGCGGCGTGGGGGAGAACTACGGTATGCGTCTCGGCGTGCAGCAAATTGAAGGTGCCGCCCAGCACGTGGCAGAGCTTGTGATGAAGCGCCATGCCGACCGCACCGAGCGATGAGCCCGCGAGCCACGCGCCGTACAGCGCGTGCGAGCGAGCCTCAATGTCGCGCGGATCCTTCATGACCGCGGGCAGGCTCGCTCCGAGCGCGCGAATCCCTTCTTCTGCCATCAGCGAGATAATGGGATTTGCGTCTTCCGCATATAGCGCTTCGACGCAGTGCGCGATCGCGTTCATGCCGCTGGTCGCGGACAGCATCGGCGGCATCGTGAGCGTCAGGACCGGATCATAAATCACAGTCCTGGGCAGCACCCGTGTGTCACGGCCGGTCTTCTTGATGCCGCCCTCCGTCAGACCCCAAATCGGAGTCATTTCCGAGCCTGCGTAAGTCGTGGGCACCGCGAGGATCGGCAGATCCGATACCAGCGCGATAGCTTTCGCGAGACCGGTGGTAGAGCCGCCGCCGACGGCCACGCAGCAATCGGCGCCGAGGCGCTTCGCCTCCTCGCGCGCTGCATTCGCCGTTGCGATCGGCACGTGCATCACCGCCTGATCGAACATACCGGCCGCGCGCGCGCCGAGCCGCTGCGCGACAGCCTGCGCCTGATCGCGCTGCTCGGGCGTGGAGAGAACCAGCGCGCGAGATGCGCCCAGCCGCTGGATCTCGTTTGGCAGGCGGTCGAGGCTGCCCGCGCCAAAAATGACGCGGCCCGGCAACGCCTGGTAGATAAATCGAAGCATCAGCCGGCCTCAGCGCCGATAGAACGGCGGAATTGCCGCATCGATATTCACCCAAACTGACTTGGACGTCGTGTAATCGAGCATCGCCTCGAATCCCATATCTCGTCCATAGCCGGAGCTGCGCACTCCGCCAAACGGAGAGCCGGGATTCACGCGCTTATAGCAGTTGATCCAAACCATCCCGGCGATCATCTGGCGCGCGATGCGATGCGCGCGATGGAGGTCGCGCGTCCACAGCCCGCCGCCCAGGCCGTATACGGTATCGTTGGCGATCGCGAGGACCTCGGCCTCGTCTTTGAAAGTCGTCACCGTCACGAACGGGCCGAAGACCTCTTCCTGGCAGACGCGATCGCTCGGACGTGCGCCCACCACCGTGGGCATGACGTAGCATCCGCGGGCGAGCGCGGGATCGGCGGGTGTTTTGCCGCCCAGCAGAATCTCGCCGCCTTCGTCGCGCGCGACTTTGCAGTAATTGAGCACGCGCTCGCGATGCATCGACGAGGTGAGCGGTCCCATCTCGGTTTCAACGTCGAGCGGATTACCGAGTCTGATCGATGCGGCGAGTTTCAGGAATCCGTCGAGGAATTGATCGGCAATCTTTTCATGGAGAAGTAGTCGCGAGCCCGCGATACATGCCTGCCCCTGGTTGTGAAACACCGCGAATGCGCTGCCGCCGATCGCCGCGGGCAGATTTGCGTCATCGAAGACGATGTTCGCGCCTTTGCCGCCCAGTTCGAGTTGGACGCGCTTCAGGTTTCCCGCCGATGCCTGCACGATCTTGCGTCCCGTCGCGGTCGAGCCGGTAAACGCGATCTTGGTAACCTGCGGATGCTCGGCGAGGTACTGGCCGGCGGTCGCGCCGTATCCCGGCACGATATTCACAACGCCGGCCGGAAAGCCCACTTCGCGCGCGAGTTCGGCAATCTTGAGCGAGCTGAGCGGCGTGAGTTCCGCGGGCTTCAGGATCGCGCAGTTGCCCGCCGCGAGTGCGGGTCCCATTTTCCAACTGGTGAACATGATCGGAAAATTCCACGGCACGATTTGTCCGACCACACCGACCGGTTCGCGCAGGACGTAGTTGAGAAAGCCCTGATCGACCGGCACCACGCTGCCCTGCAGTTTGTCCGCCATACCGCCGAAGTAGCGGAACGTCGCGGCGGTCCGCGGAACGTCGAGGTTGCGTGTGTCGCGAATCGGATGGCCCGTGTCGAGCGACTCGATCTGCGCCAATTCGTCAGCGTGCGCCTCGATCGCATCGGCGAGCTTCAGCAGCAGCCGTCCGCGGTCGGCTGCGGCCATCGCGCGCCACGCCGGAAATGCCCTCCATGCAGCGGCGACAGCCCTGTCGATATCGGCAACGCGCGCCTCGGCCACATCGGCGAGCCTGGAGTTGTCATGCGGATTGAGTACTTCGATCGTGCCGCCGTCGGCGGCATCGACGAAATCACCATCGATGAAAAGCTTGGTTTGAAACTGCATCGGGCTCTACCGACGGGGCTCTCCTGCCTGCGCGCGCCGCCCCGAAATCAGAAGTCGACGGGATTCGGCTTCAGCTTCTTCTTTGCGTACAGCTCCGGCAGATCGGAAGCGTTGTTCTCCCAAACCAGCAGAATCGAGCGCTTGGGCGAGAAGCCCTGATGCCGGATGTCGGCGGGCATCGCGGCTACATCTCCGGCCTTCATTACGACCCGCGCGCGCGGTGCGCCGGTGTCGCGGTCCTGGATGTCCCAATGAATTTCGTCGGTCAACTGCACGAACCATTCGACGCGGTCGTTGCCATGGATGATCGGCAAAATGAATTCCTCGGTGGTCGCGCAAACCTGGCTGTCCTTGACCGCCGAACAGACCGACGGATTCCACGTGACGTCCGAGCGCGACACGTAGCCGAAGAAATTGAACGCATGCACTTCGTCTTCGAAGCCGGGTTCCGCATGGATCTCGGGTTGATCCTGCGGGACATCGGCGAACTGCCGATTCACAGGATTCCCCGCCGCATCGCTGCGCAGCGCGATGTCCCCCTTCATTCCCGTCATCCGGTTCGCGACCAGGCGCTTGCGAGTGATCGCGGGGCGATTGTTGCCGCGCTTGGGTCCGAACGGCGTGCCGGTCTCTGCGGGCGCGGCAAACGGGTCGAAGCCCTCGTTGGTCCAGTCGTCGAGCATCGCCTCAAACGCCGCGCGCACTTCATCGCTCTTGAAATTCTCGACGTGATGCTTGTTCTGGTTCCGGTAGCCTGCGTTGTAGAGTCCTGCGAATACGTCGACGTTGCCGTAATGGTTGGTGGTGCCGAACACCTGGTCGAAGTTCACCACTCCGTAGAAAAAGTTCCACGATATGTCGCGCATCAGTGCCCGCAGGAAGGCATCGACCGGCATGGTATGTGTGCCGCCGGGCCAGCTGATATGGGCGAAATACTCGTCGCGCTCGAAGCTGAATCCACCAACCGCAAACTGACCATATCCGTAGTCGTTTTGCTTTGCTTCAGCCATGGCTCGCGTCCTCTGCGAACAACCCTATTTCTGGCAGATATCCTTCCAGCGCTCCGCCGTCAGATCGCCGCCGATCGTTTGCAGCAAAATTACGCCCGGCTTCGCCGCGTGGAACTGATAGGCGGCTCCTTTGGGAAGCAGCGCCATGTGGCCGCGCCGCGCGATGATGTAGCCCATCTTTTTTCCCTTGGGATTGCCTTCGAGCATCGTGGTGCCTTCGTGATCATCGGCGACCACCTTCGCGTCGAGCTTCACGAGGCGAATCTCCACTTCACCATCCATCACGATCGCGGCCTCGTCGTGAGCGGCCGCATACCACGGCGAGGTGCCTTCGGCGCGAACCGCTTCGAGGACATACTTCAGGTTCTTGCCGACGGCGATCTTTTCATACGGTTCGGACCTGGAGGCGACCTCAAAGATGTTCGAAAAGGCATAGTTGCGCGCGTCGTCGTTGATTACCTGCACGCCGCCTTTCTCGTAATGGTCGAGCGATCCGAAGCGTGTCTCGCGCCGCATCATACGCACAGCTCCGTATATCAGTGATGGCCCGCCGCGCGAATCACGGTCGGACCGTGCGCGGGAATTTGGGGTCTGGCTTTGCGTTTCATCGCCTTTTCGTTGAGCCGCTCGGTCAGTGCAGCTTTCTCCCGGGCGCGCTTCTGGTCGCGATCCTTAATCTCCGGCAATACCTCGCGCGCGAACAGCTCTATAGAAGACGACAGCAATTCGTGCGGAATTTTTCCCGCCTGCGAAAGAAACAGTACCCGGTCAACGCCCGATTCCTCGAAACCGCGCAGCGCGGCGCGAATCTGATCGGGCGTGCCGATACAATTTTGCGATTGTGAGCCCGATGCCAGCGGATCGTCGATCTTCACCTTGGCCGGCTGATTCTTGTAATTCTCCCAGAGATTGGTCTTGCCCGGTTCGTGCTGCCCGAAGAACGCGTAGTGGCCAAGACCGTACATGAAGAAGCCGTGATGCTCCTTTGCCATGTCGCGCACGAGCTTCTCATCGCGATCGCACAGGAACGGACACGCCATCGCGATCTGAGGATTTACCGCATAGCCGACCGGCTCGCATTCGTTTTCCAGCGTCGTGTAATAGTCGTGCACCCACTGCCGCGACTCCTCCGGTGACACGAACGCGAACGTCAGCGCTCCAAGCCCTAGCCGCGCGGCGAGCAGGATCGTCTCGCGCCGCGAGCACGCCAGCCACAGCGGAGGATGGGGCCGTTGCAACGGTTTGGGCACAACGTTACGCGCGGGTGCGTGAACGTACTTTCCTTCGTACCCTTGGAACGGTTCCTCAACCAGCATCCGCACGACGGCCTGTAATCCTTCCAGCCATTGCGCGCGCTTCTCTTCCTGCGGAACGCTGAAGCCGCCGAGTTCAACCTCTGTCGCGCCCTCGCCGGTGCCGAAATCGCAGCGCCCGTCGCTGATCAGATCCAGCGTCGCAATTCTCTCCGCGACGCGCGCGGTCTGATTGATGCCGGGAGCCATTTGCACGATGCCGTGGCCAATCCGGACGTTTTTGGTACGCGCGGCGCACGCCGCGAGAAAAACCTCGGGCGCGGAGGAATGCGCATATTCTTCGAGGAAGTGATGCTCAGTTGCCCAGATGTAATCGTAGCCGGAGCGATCCGCCAGTTCGACTTGCTCGAGCGCGTTCTTAAGCAGCCGATGTTCCGATTCGCGCGTCCACGGACGTGGAAGCTGATGCTCGTAGAATCCGCCGATCTTCATCCGTGCTGCACCTTTCCACTCGAATAGCGAATTAGAATTGAGGCGACAACTTGCCCCTGAAATTCGAGATCGTTATTATCAGAACAATCTCGAAATCACAAAAGCGAAATCTCCTCCCCTTCGATGCCTGCACTGCGTCCCAAACAACTCGATGTCCAGCGTCTCCAGCGCGCCGAGCACTACGCGCTCGATGACGATCCCGGCTACCTGCTCGCGCGCGCTTTCACGCAGGCGCATCGCAACCTCTACCGGCGGTTGAGCAACCTAGATCTGACGCCACGCCAGTACGTGATCATGATGAAGCTGTTTGAAGAGGGCGAGGCTTCGCAAAACCGGCTGGGGCGCCTGGCTGGAATGAAGCCCGTCACGATTCATGGAATCGTTCAGCGGCTCGCTGCGCGCGGGTTTATCGAAACGCGCCTCGACGAAACCGATCAGCGGCTGTGCCTCCATTCGCTGGCGCCCGCCGGCCGTGCGATGATCGCGGAGCTGGTGCGGCGGGCGAAGCAGGGTCTGGAAGAAACGCTCGCGCCGCTCACCCGACAGGAAGAGGCGGCCCTCAGCCGTATTTTGAAGAAACTTTTCTAGGCGGCGAAGCGGGGTGCCGCGCCATCGGGCGCCTCAGCCGCGATCTGACCATGGCGTTCGCACACCGCGCCTGACTGCGTTGAGCAGCGCACGCAGGAACATCAAACCGGGGCGGAGCCTGCGCCGCGTGATCTCTGTCTCGACTGATCCGCCCTGCGCGGCCGCATTCACTGCGGCCGCGACCTCGCCGGCGGCGGCACGCTGAGCGGTGCGGTCCAGCGAGCGGAACCGCACCACCAGGTCGCGATCGATCGCGAAGACTGCTGGGTAGGCGATGCCGCCCATCTCTGCACGATTCAGCAGGCCCCATTGCACGATTAGTTCGCGCTTCGAATCACACAGGATCGGAAACGGAAGTTCCAGTTCCGCCTTCATCGGTGCGGACCGAGCTGCGTCGTCCACTGAGATCGCTGCGAGCTCGACGCCGGCCGCTTGTAACTCCGGATAGCGATCGCGGTATTCTATTCCGCCAACTGGCGGAGACAGAACGGTCACCAGTGGCCGCGATAGAAGACCAGCAGGCACATGCCGCTCGCGACGTGCGCCGAGAGCTGCCATGGCGTATCGCCGCTGTCGGGTAACGTGAAATCCGCTACTTTGCTGCCGACGGACGGGACTGCGGTTGCCTCGATCATCGCCTCCGTCATACCAGTCCTTTGTCGTTGAGGCGAAGGTCTTGATGCCGGAGACGACAACACCGGCGTGTCGCTCTTTTGTTAAGCGCGCCGCCCACGCCGCGCAGGTCACAGCCCCGACCTGGGCATCTGCCCAGGTCGAGCCGAGACTTCGCTTCAGCGCTAATCGTTAGTTAGCTGGGGACGGGTCTTTTAATCCCGCGATGTGCAGCGCTTTTTCCTTCGCACCCTTCAGGTCGTAGTACCTGCGCGTCACGATGCGCTGGGCGTAGAGGCCGCCGCCTGCTTGCACGTTGGTTACAGCTTTCCATCCGCCGTATGCGTCGGCGGTCAGATCGCGAATCGCGTGGAACAGCCGCGCGCGATATTCGCCATCGACCCCGGTCATCGTGCCCATGTATTTGCGGACCAGCGGGCCCGTCACTTCGTTTTCGAAATCTGCCACCGACGGCGCGGTGAGAACCGACCCGCCGGAGATGTCGTGCAGATGACGCACCATTGCGTTGTAATTCGCCGCCGCATGATACTTGCCCGCGTTGGTGTAGAGCTCGTCGGGGAACGCGCCCTCCGGTGTTACCTGGCAATTTGCGATCGCGGCTTCGAGCGCGGCGCGCACCAGTGTCGCATGGATGATCATCTCGGAGATCTTTTCCTTGATATGCGACTCAGTGGCCAGGCCGTTTGACTCGGCGATCAACTGGGCGAAACCAACCAGCTGGTCTGCCTCTTCCGCCATTGCTGACAGCCCGCCCAGCCGCTCCCAGAGACCCAGTGAACGGGCGAAAATTGCGGCGAACTTCACTTCCCCATCAAGGAAGATACGCTCGGTCGGCACGAATACGTCGTCGAAGATGACGAAGCCTTCCGGCATGTGCATTTTCGAGGAGATCGGAAAGCTGCGAGTGTCGGGATGCCGCGGCGCATAGGTGGTGTCGATAATTTTTACGCCGGGCGAATTGACCGGCACGGCGCACGCGATCGCGTATGACTCTTCTCCCGGCTTCATCGCCTTGGTGGGGATGACCATCAGCTCGTGGCTCAACGACGCGCCCGTAATGTGCAGCTTGGCGCCGCGAATCACCACGCCGTCCTTGCGGCGCTCGACCACGTGCGTGTAGGCATCGGGGTCGTCCTGCTTGCCGGGAGGACGGCTGCGGTCCCCTTTCGCATCGGTGATGCATTCGACGATGCGGATGTCGCGGCGCTGCGCGCTCTGAACGTAATGGTGGATGCGCTCGGCAAATTGCGGCAACGCCTCCGCGATCCGCGTGGCAGCCGTGGTCAGCGTCATTACCGATTGATACGTGACGGCCGACACGATGTCCGATTCGTGCTGGAGCGGGATGCGGTCTTTCAGTTCCGCCGCCGAATGCGGAATTATCATGAGCGGGCTGACCGCGTCGGGCTTCGGTGAATACCAGCGGTCGTAGCCGGCCGCGACTCGCGACACGCAGGGTCCTTCGACCGGATGCGTCACCAGATCGCGTACGCGCTCGCCCTCGAAAAAGATCTCCCGATTGTCATTGAGCGTCTTTTTGTATTGCTCTCCCGTCATCATCGGCGGCTAACTCCCTCGTCCCGTTTCGCGATTGTCTCCCAAGGCACCATCACGCACACGTACGGTAACCAACATTACCTAAACGTTCGTTTAATTCCCGTCAAACTGAACTTGCAGCAACCCGAAGTGATAAGATCTGCCACGAGAGCCCGAAGACTCGGCCCGAATCATTTCGTTCAAAGTTCGCCGTCCGAAGGGACCCGGCACGTTTCTTCGTTTGACTTCCGTGCCTGTGTGGGTCTTGGGGCGAAGGCTCGCTATTTCTGTCCCGGAAAATCATGGCGTCCAGTAGTGTGAAAACCTTTCTACTACGGGCAGGACTCGTTTTGGCGATCCTGGTCGCGATTGTATTCGTGGCTTCGTTTTTCGCCGATTCGTTTGTCCGCGCTCGTGTGGAGCGGGATACCAACGAGAAGCTTGCTAACTACCACACTCGTATCGCAGGCGCGCATCTCCAATTTCTGGACGGATCGCTGACGCTCAAACAAATTGTAGTGGTGCAGGACGCGCATCCAGCTCCGCCGGTTGCGGACGTCCCGATGCTCCGAATGCACATCCAGTGGCGCGAGCTATTATTCGGACATATCGTTACCGATTCGTTGCTTTCCGAGCCGCACCTTCATATCAACCTGATTCAGCTTCGCGCGGAGCGTTCTAACGGCACTCCCATTCGGCAGGAGGGATGGCAGGACGCGCTTCAGGGCATCTATCCGTTCAAGATCAACAAGTTCCGGATCCGCGACGGCGACATCGTGTACATCGACACCGACGCGCAACGCCCGCTGCATATCGAGCATCTGAACATAACCGCGGACAATATTCGCAATATCCACTCTCCGCAGGACACTTATCCATCATCGCTTCATCTCGACGCGGTCATTTTTGAAACCGGCCATGCGGACATCGATGGGCACACCAACCTTCTGGAAGAGCCGTTTCCGGGCGTGAACGCGAAAATAACGCTGCGCCAGATTCCCCTGAAGCAATTCGAGCCCGAGATCAAGAAAGTCAATTTCAATGTGAGCGGCGGCGTCCTGAATGCCGACGGCGTAATGGAATATTCCCCCAAAACGGAGCGCGCGGAAATCTACAACGCGGAAGTCGACGGCGTGAATATCGACTACTTTCACACCGCACAAACTGCGGCAGCCGAGCAGCATCGTGTGGACGAAGCCAGGCAGGGCGCCAAAGACGTGGCTGACAAGCCGGGCGTGATGCTGAAGATCGACGCGCTCCAACTGAAGAACAGCATGGTCGCGTTCACGAATTACAGCACCACGCCGTCATATCGCCTGTTCATTTCGAACTTCAACGCGAAAATCACGAATCTCTCCAACCATTTCAGCGAGGGCGCGTCGGATCTCAGTCTGAGCGGGCGCTTCATGGGTAGTGGCAACACCAGCCTCAAGGGCGCATTTCAGACCGAGAAAGCGGGGCCTGACTTCGACCTGAATCTTTCGATCGAGAACACCGATCTGACGTCGCTCAATAATTTGCTAATGGCCTACGGCAGCTTCGATGTCGCCTCCGGAACGATTTCGGTCTATTCGCAGGTTTCGGTACATAAGGGCTGGATGAAGGGTTACGTGAAGCCGATGTTCGGCAGCCTGGAGGTCTACAGCGCTCAGAAGGACCGAGGCAAACCGATCCTTCATCAGGCGTATGAAGCCGCGGTCGGTGCGGCGGCGAAAATTCTCAGGAACGGTTCGACTCAAAAGGTCGCGACCGAAGTGGACATCTCGGGCAGGATCGATAATCCGAACACGAGCACCTGGCAGGCGTTGGTGCAGTTCCTGGAGAACGGATTCATCAAGGCAATCGTGCCGGGATTCGATCGCGAGGCGCATCAGGCGAAAGCTGTGGGCGCTGCTAAATCACCGGCTACTCGTACTCCGCAATGACTATCGCCAGCGTCTCGAAACGATCGAGGCGAGCGTGAAGGGTGCCACTGCGAATCTCAAACGGAAGCGGATTTCCGCCTGGCGTCGATCGCAAGCCGGTGAAGCGCCGCCCCGTCGGCGGACGGATCGAAAACGATGCGGCCGTGGGGAGGGCAGGAAGCTCCGCCTGGTAGTTGAGAAAGCTCATCATTATTCGATTGCGATCTCGCTGGTCGAAGGCGTTCGTCCACACCGCGCCGTGAGCTTCAGCGCCGAATGATTGTTCGCCGCCGATCAGCTTGCGCACGATCGCGACGAAGAGGCTTTTGTTCGCATCGGCCTCCGATGCCTCGATCGCGGCCGCGGAGTATACGGCCGAGCCTTTTCCGAAAAGGTTGGTGACGACGGTCGGCGCTTCGAGGTCCTGCCAGGGCGGCGACGAATGGATACTGGCCCATTGATGGTCGGTTACGGAGCCGCGCGCCGGATATCCATACGGAATCGTCAGAGTCGCAAGCGTGCGCGCACGCGGCAGCGATTCGATCCGCGGAATGCCGCACAACGATGTGCCGGGAGCCGGCGGGCGCGCGCTCAGAAATTTCTGCGGCGCGATTGATTCGGCGATCCACGGCTCCGCCGGCTTGAGATAGATGAAGGTTCCCGCTTCTTCGCTGGCGAAGGTCGCGCCGAAAACTCCGCTTAGCATGAAGTCCTTGTGCCGCTCCCCATTTGTCTCGACCAGCGAGGTGTATCGGCTGGCGTATAGCCGCCCGCCGGCGCGCACGAACTCGCGCAACGCGTCAGCTTCCGTGCGATCCATCCGCAGTACGTCGGGGAGAATGATCGCGCGGAAGCGGCCGAATTCTGCGAGTTGGCGGCGCGTGATCACGCCGAACGGAATGTGCGCGCGCGCAAGCGCACGGCATGCGCCGCGGACGGCGCGCAGATGAGGATAGCGCGGGCTCGACTGCAGGAAACTCGCGACAGGCTTGCCGTTTTCGGCAAAGTCCATCTGCGAGTCGACGGAGAAATATACGGCGACATCTTCGATAGGCTCGCCGCCGAGAAACTGCTCGTAAGGCTGCGTCGCGGCAAAGACCCGGCCCACCCGTTCATACGCCCCCGGATTCACGGTGCCTGCCGGATCGATCGCGTCGATAAACAGAAAGCCCGATGACATCGCCGTGGCGGCCATCGCCTGCGTGCGCATCTGCTCTTCGCTCTTGAGGCGCACGTGATCGCTCAAGTCCGAACACAAGCTGGTCATGAATTCGGCGGGACGGGTCTCGGACAGATGGACCATCAGCTTGGAGACGACCAGCTGCTCGACCCGATCGCCATACAGATCGCCGGCGACGAAGGTGTCGTGGCGCGACGCGGAGAGCGATTGCGCGACAACCCAGTTCCATAATGCCGGTGCGAGGTTGTGGGTGACGCCGATGCCGGAGGTGAGCGCGCGCGCTTTGGCGGCCAGCTCGGCCGTAAATTCCGAAGACCATCGCTCGCGAGCGGCCTGAAATTCGCACCAATCGCGTGAGGTCCAGTCCACTGTAGCCGGAATTTCCTTGCCCGATTCGGTGCGGAAGCGCACGCGGCAATGATCGCATCCGCAGATGACGGGCCAGAAGATCATGTCCAGGAAGAGCGCGTCGAAGCTGTAGAGCGAGAGCAAATCATCGAGTTGCGCCATCTCGTACGCGCGATACTCAGGATGATTCATGCAACAGGTGCCGTAGCGCGAGACCCCGCGGAAGTCCGCGCCAGTGATGGTTTGCTGGCGCCAATCGGGATGAGTCTCCACGGCCCAGTTGTCGAACACGATGCTGTAATAAGCGCAGACCGCAATCTTGCGCTTGTGCAACTCCGCGACCATCTCCCCGACGACGTCGCGCCCGCGGAGATTCGCATGCATCTTGCCCGCACGCGTCGGCCAGTAGCAGAGGCCTGCGTGCGATTTGCAGTAGATCATCGCGGAGGCGAGATTTGCCTGCCCGAAGAATTCAGCCATTGCGTGCGGGTCATATTGAGCGAGGAACGCCGGATCCCAATCAGGGATGTGCATATCGACGAGCATGCGCCGGTAGCCCTGCTGGTACTTGGAGATGACGTCATTCATCGTTCTGACGCTGTGTGAACTTGCTTCGGTGGAGATGACAGAAAAGGCGCGACCAACACAAGCGCCCGATAGGATGAAAAGCCGCCGCCGGGACCCCGGCGCCACTCGGGAATTTGTGCGACTTTAATTGGGGTAGCGCTGGCGTCTCGCCGGCGACGCGTAGCGTCGGATTGTGGCGGCGGACGGCGGTGCAGGCAGCTCTGCCGCAGCCTCGTGCCACGGCCCTTGCAGAAACAAACACAAGGACCGCGTCTCGCCCCCCTGTCCGTCAGGGGGGCCAGGAAAATCGAATCAGATACGCGGCGCCGTCTGTGGGCCGCGGATCAGGCGGCCCGGCATGGCGCCGGTCGGCTTGCCGTCCTCGTAGGTTACCTCGCCGCTTACGACCGAGTGTTTGTAACCGTCGACGCGCTGAATCAGACGGCGCCCGCCGGCGGGCAGATCGAAAACCATCTCTGGTGCGTGCAGGCGCAGGCCGTCGAGATCGATCACGTTGACATCACCCTTGAGGCCGGGTTTCAGCGCACCGCGATCGTTGAGACCATACAGTTCGGCGGTGTCCGCCGTCTGGCGTTTCACCACGAACTCGACCGGCAGGCGTTCCCCGCGGGTGCGATCGCGCACCCAGTGAGTAAGCAGATAGGTCGGCATGCTCGCATCGCAGATGAGCCCGCAATGCGCGCCGCCGTCGCTGAGTCCCAGCGTGGTCGTCGGGTCGGTCATCATCTCGCGGACGGCGTCGAGGTTGTACGCCGCGTAGTTCGAAAACGGCATGTACAGCATCTCGCGGCCGTTGCGCTCCAGCAGCAGATCGTAGGTCACTTCGGCGGAAAGGCGGCCTTCGCGTTCGGCACGCGCCGCGACGCTGGTCTCGGGCGCGGGCTCATAGTCGGGCGGATCGCCGAGCCGGAAGTATTTCGCGAAGTTGGTGACCAGGTAGCGCGTGACGCGATCGTGTGTGCCGGGTTCCTCGGCGAGAATTCGCGCCCGCACTTCCGGGTCACGCATGCGCGCGACGCGTTCTTCGATCGGCAAATGCGCGAGTTCGTGATGGTATGTCGGATGAGTGATGAACGGATGCAGCGAGCTTTGCAGACCCATCAGCATGCCGGTGGGCCGCGGCGAGATTTGCGGCGCCAGATGCGCGCCTTCGGCGTTGTAGCGCCTCACGCGATCGAGCATGCGGCGCCATCCGTCGGGATTCTGGTCAGACTGGCCCATCGCAAACGTGATCGGCAATCCGGTCTCCCGCGTCAGCTTGATCATCCACTCCATCGTGGCGTCCGGTCCGGCCATGTCGGAGGCCATCTCGAACACCCCATGGCCTGCGGCGCGCAATGCGCGGCCGATTCCGAGCAGCTCCGCCTCGCTGGCGAACGTGCCGGGCACGACTTCCTTATTTTTCGCACGATGCAACATCGTGCGCGAGGTCGAAAATCCGAGCGCGCCGGCCCCGCCAACGCTCGATATAACGCCGCCGTCGATCGCCACATCGCCGATAAAAGCCGGCGCGCCGGTTCCGTCCACGATCTTGCCGTTGCGAATTACGAGGTCATGCATCGGAGGGCTCCTTTGTCGCCGCCGCACGGTCGGCGCCATACCGTTCGTTCAGGCGCAGTATCGCGCATCGGGCGGGCGGAGATCAAGCCTAACACTCGTTAGGCTAGCTCAGCTAGACCCGCCAGTCCGGCGTTCAGGTGTGACTGGCGTTCGTGTCGGCGGGAGGCGGCAGCGATTGGATTGCCGCGGCGATTTCCTGTGACAGCCTGCCCAACGATCCGCTCAGCGCGGCCGCCGATGCGCCCGCGTCGCCGGCCGCCGCGTTCTCGGTGTAGCTGGAATCGCGCGCGATCAGGAGCTTGCCGGTGCCATCGAGAACCTGCCAATGCGCCGTCAGATCGATCTTGCCGTCCGCGCCCGCGTCAAACCGGTAGACGTCGACCTTGACCTGATAGTCAACGTGCGTGGTGGCGTACCAGGGGAAGAAGGTGATGCGCTGGGTTCCAAGGTCAGTGGAGAGATCCTGCGCGAGAACGCGGGTGAAATCGGCGTCGAGCGACTCGGCCCATCGATCGCTGCTCGAGAGTTCAAGCCGATTGGGCGCGACGCGGGTGACCATTTCCTGCCGATCGAGATAGCCGGGAAGCTTGATTGGACCAACGCCCAGGACGATGGGGCGTGATGACGGAGTTGCCGGATCGGCGCCCGCCGGCGACAGAACATAGAACCTGGAATCGTCGCGCCGCGGCGAAAGACATCCTGTGATCATCAGCGCGCACAGCGCGAGTATCGTTAGCGCTCGTTTCATTTACCGTCATCCTTCTCGTAGCGGCCTCGCACCAGTGCGCTGGGGTTGCGTTCCAGGTAATCGGATAGCTGCCGCAGCGACCGGACGGCATCGAACGTCTGTTCGAGCGTATTGACGAGTTCGTAGCTTACCGGAGAGCCCGGACCCAGCGTGGCCTGCACGGCGGCCAGAGTATCCTGCGTCTGCTGAAGGG
The DNA here is from genome assembly GCA_052146355.1 of Binataceae bacterium (SeqCode). Classification (GTDB taxonomy): domain Bacteria; phylum Desulfobacterota; class Binatia; order Binatales; family Binataceae; genus JAFAHS01. The sequence goes on from JBKQNE010000276.1 coordinate 31,645, forward strand.
TCGCGCGCGCCGCCGCAGTGGTCTGGCGCAGATCCTCCACGGAGGGCTGGAGCTGCTTTTCCAGCGAATCACTGGTGCTTTTGATGCTCGCGGCGGTTTGGGTCATGCTTATGGCCGCCTGGTTCAGCGACTCGATGGTCTTTTTGAGTTCCTGCGACTTGGCCAAGTTGCCTATCTCGTTCGCGGTTTGGGTCAACGAGGTGACCAGCTTATTGAAGTCGACTTTTTCGAGCGCCGCCATGATTTTGACCGCGGCGGTTTGCGCCTGCTCCAGTGGAGTTTGGATAGTAGGGATCTCGGGATAGGGCGAATTGCGCCCCAGGTAGTATTTGACGGGCGTGTTGGGATGCATGTCGAGGTCGACGTACCGCAGCCCGGTAAGAAAACTGCTCATCGCAAGCGTACCGCGAAGGCCGAGCTTGATGGCGGTCTCAATCTGCCTGGGATCGTCCAGGTCGAGTTCGGCGCCGCGGGCCAATATCTTTCGCGAGTCGAGCTGGATGATTACCGGGATTCGTACCTCGGTGCCTTCTTGCTGCAGGCTGCCGGCTCCCAGGCCGCCCAGGCTCAGCAGGATATTCGTCACGGTTCCAATTTCGACGCCGCGGAACTTCACCGGCGCGCCGATGTTCAAGCCGTCGACGTCGCTGTTGAAGAACATGACGAACTTGTGTTCGCGCACGAAAAAATGGCTCGAACCCAGCGTGATAACCACCGCGACTATGACCGCCAGGGCGGCGATCACGAACGCTCCGACCAGTGTGGGATTGGCTCTTTTGCCCATTTAATTACCCAGCATGCTTTTCATCGGCTCCGCGAGTGAGAAAGTTATGCACCTTCGGATCGGTTGAATGCTTGAGCAGTTCCTTCGGATCGCCGCAGCCAATCATGGTCCGGGTCTCGGCGTCGAGAAAGACGCTGTTGTTGGCGATCGTGAAAATGCTCGGCAGCTCATGAGTGACAACCACGACGGTAGCGCCGAGTCCGTCGCGCAGTTCCAGGATCAGATCGTCGAGGAGCCGCGAGCTTATCGGGTCCAGGCCCGCTGAAGGCTCGTCGAAGAACAGCACCTCGGGGTCGAGCGCCATCGCGCGCGCCAGCCCCGCGCGCTTCTGCATCCCGCCGCTGATCTGGCTGGGGTAGTAGTCCTCAAAGCCGCGCAAGCCGACCAGCGAGAGCTTGATCGACGCGATCGCGCGGATCTCGCGGGGCGAGAGATCGGTGAACTCCTCCAGCGGCAGCCCTATATTCTCGGCCAGCGTCATCGAACTCCACAGCGCGCCGCCCTGGTACAGCACGCCGAAGCGCCGCAGCATCTTTTCGCGCTGCTCGGGCAGCGCGCGCGTGAAGTTGAAATCGCGATAGAAAATCTCGCCCTTGGCCGGTTCCAGCAGGCCGATCATATGGTTGAGCAGCGTGCTCTTGCCGCATCCGCTGCCGCCCATGATCACGAATACGTCTCCGCGCGCGATGGTGAAGTTGAGATCATGCATCAGCACGAAATCGCCGAAGGCCATCGTCAGGTCGCGGACGATTATGTGCGGCTCCCGCACGGCTCCGGTTTTGTCGGTGGCTGGTTGTGTCGATGCTTCGCTCAAGTCGTCAGGTCCGTCCAATCAGATTCCTATCAGGTTGAAGAGAAAGGCCAGTGTGCCGCAGGCGATAACGCCCCACACGATTCCGGTTACCACCGCCGACGTCGCGGCATCACCCACGGCCGAAGAACTACGGCCGCACTGGAATCCGCGCAGACATCCTGAAATCGCGATTATCACGCCGTATACGGTGGCCTTGAACAGGCCGCCGAACAGATTGCCTGCGGTGAGTGCGTTCCAGGCCTCGCGAAAGAAGGTTACGGGCGCAAGTTTGAGCATCGCCACGCCCACGAAGGCGCCGCCCAGCACGCCCATCAGGTCCGCAAAAACACACAACAGCGGCATCATGAGCACCAGCGCGAGCACGCGTGGGAGCACCAGATACTCCATCGGCGAAATGCCCATCGTGGTGAGCGCATCGATTTCCTGCGTCACCTTCATCGTACCCAATTGCGCCGCATAGGAGGCTCCGGTGCGCCCCGCCATGATGACCGCCGTCATCATCGCGCCCATCTCGCGCACCATCCCGATCGAAACCAGATCTGCCACGTAGATCGCCGCGCCGAATTGCTGGAGCTGTACGGCGCCCATGAAGGCCAGGATGGTTCCGACCAGAAAGCTGATCAGCACCACGATGCCGAACGCGTTCGCGCCGCAGTCCTGAATCAGGATGAGAAGGTCGGAGCGCCGGAAACGCGCCTTGCCCTCGAGCATCCGGCCGAACGCCATCGTCAACTCGCCCAGGAAAGTGAGGAATGCCTTGGTTCCCTCGCCATAGTCGATAGTCGCGGTACCGACGCGTTCCAGCAACGGCTTCGAAGCGCTTTTTACCCGCGCGTCCTTCTTTTCAGGCACCGTCTCGGCGAGCTCGATGAGTCGAACGAGCCCTTCGGGAAGACCCGTGAGGTCAACCTTGACCTTGCGCGACTCGCAGATCTCCGAGGCGCGGACAACGAAGGTGAGCAGGCCGCTGTCCCATTCGCCAAGCTGGCCAGTCTCGAACGTCACCAGACGCACCGGTGGAGTCTTGTCGAGTTCGTGCCGAACCGCGACCGCCGACGGCAGTCCGTGATGCATCCGCCAGCTCCCGCCCAGATGGATAATCAGGGACGAGTCCTTACCCCGCTCGAAATTGAGTTCAGTGAGAGGTTTGGCGGCGGTAGCTTCGACTTGCATCTGGTTTCGGCTTAAACCCTACAAAATCATCACGGATAATACCCGGATGCTAGCGACAGCGCGAAGCGTTTGGATAGTCTCTACGGCGCAAGTTGGACCACGGATTGGCCAAAATGGGCCGTTTCCGGCACTTGACCCCGGACTATGGTCCAAGGTCTATCATTATAAAAGATGACGATCGGACGACTAGCGAGCAGGGCAGGCCTGAGTATCGACACCCTGCGCTTTTACGAACGCCGGGGAATTATCGCCGCGCCTCGGCGTTTGACCTCGGGATATCGCAACTACTCCGAAGACGCGGTCGACCGGCTGCGGTTCGTAAAGGATGCGAAGGGGCTGGGGTTCTCCCTCCGGGAAATAAGGGAGCTTCTTTCCCTGGGGGTCAAGTCGACCCGGGAATGCGGCCCGATCACGCGCAAGGCGGAGGCGAAGCTCTCGGAAATGACGCAGGAGATTGTGCGGCTTCAACGCCTCCAGCGCACGCTCCGCAAGATGATTCGGGATTGCCAGGGATGCGACCGCCGCAACGGCGCGCAACGAGGTCTGCTATGCAGGAAGTAACCATCTTCACCAATCAAGGCTGCTCCGCCTGCCACGCGGCGATGAGTTTTCTCTCGCAGCACGGCGTCCCCTTCGTTGAACGGAATATCGGCGATGATCCCGCGGCGCGTGACGAGTTGATAAAAGCGGGGTTCCGCGCCGTTCCGGTAATCCGCGTCGGCGAAGAGTCGATGCTCGGGTTCAGCCCGATGAGGCTGCGCAAGCTGCTCGGTCTCTGATCTTTCCCTGGGCGGCGCCGCTCTCCTCGGCGTCAATTGCTCCTCCATAAGCAGCGCGCCATAAATGACTGCGCATCGCGCGTCTCGGGAGGAGTCTATGGTTCAGTCGCAGCAACAGGTCGCGCTTCTCGTTCCGCTCCTGGTGGGAGTTTTCATGACGCTATGCACGCTGATGTGCCACGCGGGGGCGGGGACCACGATCGCGCGCTTGCTCCAGCGCCGGTTTGTGCGCGGCTCGGTTGGCAGACGCCAGATTCACGACATGCCGATCCTGTTTGCCATGTTGATGCTGCTGCTGATGGCGCATTTGATCGAGATGGCTCTTTGGGCGGCGGCTTTTGTCATTTTTGGAGAGTTCAACAATTTTGCCGCGGCCTTTTACCATTCGTGCGTCAACTACACGACGCTCGGCTACGGCGACATCATCATGGCGCCGCGATGGCGGCTGCTCGGCCCGCTCGAAGCGGTGGACGGGATGCTGATGTTCGGAATTTCGACGGCGCTGTTCTTCTCGGTGGTCCAGAGATTCGTGCAATGGCATCTCAGCTCGGGGGGCGGCCCGACATGGCTCGACAGCGAGAGCCGTCCTTTCGCGTATGCGAGTCCCGAGAAATGATCCGCAACGTGCGCTGTCAGCCGGCCTGCGCTAGCTGCATCTCGCGCATCCGCCGATCGCGCGCCGCGATCGAGTAGCGCCGCGTCCACATGATTAGCCCGACCGTCACGCCGATACCCATCATCGGTGACAACCCGACCACCGTCGCAGGCTGCAAGGTCAGCGCGAATCCCACTCGCACGAAGGCTTCGACGACGTAGGCGACGCCCCAAACGGCGGTAATGAAGCGCGCTGCGTCGAGCGAAACCCGGGGTACTGCCAGAGACCGTTCCACCATTCGATACGCGCCTGGTCGTCTCCCGCGACGAATTGCCGCGCGATATAGAACATCAGCGGGCGCTCCGCGAGCAGTGAACCGAGGAAGATCAATCCGAACGTCGCGGTTATGAACGATTCCTTGATCAATGCAAAGAACACGCTGCCGGAAATCAACGAGGTTGCGGTGCCGACCGCGATGAATGAGAGGACGATTATCCCCAGCGGATCGAGCCGGTGTGATTTCAGCCATCCCCGGCCGATATTGATTGCCGAAAGATTCCGCCAATCACAAGTGCCCACAACGTCGATACGCCGCGATGGGTCAAGACGTTGAAGGCGATCACCGGCATCGCCGCATCGAAGAACAGTGTGGGCAGTATCTGCGCGATACTGAAGTTTCCGGCAGTCGCGGGATTGAACTCTGGTGAGTCGGCCAATGAGAACCTCGCTTCAACCGCGATTACTAGCTCATCTGGAATGGCAGCATAAGGCCGCAAAATTCCTGCACCTGGAAGAGACCTTTGCAAAACCGCCGAACGGCTCCTGAGGCCACCCGGTGTCATCCTGAGCGAAGTGAGCAACGCGAACGAAGTCGACATGGCTTCTGGCCTCCGGACAGGTTCGCGCAAGCGAACCCGGTACCGGTACCGGTTCCGCGTTCGCGAAGCGCTCCTTAGTCTTGCAATGTCCTCTTCGAAAGAAAGGCAGCTTGATCGTTCAAGTGTAACAGACTAGTCTGACTAGTCGGAATGAAGTGGCAATTGCAGGAAGCCAAAGCACGATTCAGCGAACTGGTGGCTCGTACTCTCAAGGAAGGGCCGCAAATCGTGACTCGTCACGGTAAACCGGTGGCGGTTCTGGTCCCGATCGATCAATACCGGTACCTGAAATCCGGCGGCAAGAAACTCGATTTCAAGGAGTTCCTGATCAAGGGGCCTTCAATTGGCGCTCTCGAGATCACCCGATCTCGTGAAACCGCAAGGGACGTCGAATTTTGATGTATCTGCTCGACACGAACGTAATTTCCGAAATTCAGAAAGGCAGCAGGTGTGACAGCAGAGTTTCTCGGTGGTACGAAACCGTTCAGCCCGAGGATCTCTATCTAAGCGCTCTGGTCATCGGCGAAATTCGCCAGGGTATCGAACGGCTGCGTCGCCGCGACGCGCGGCGCGCGCGCGTATACGAAGACTGGCTCGACGACTTGCGCCAGAACTTCGCCGAACGCGTTCTGCCGGTCGACACCAAGGTCGCCGAGCAGTGGGGACGCATCATCGCGCGGGAGACCTTCCCGATCATCGACAGTTTGCTGGCAGCCACTGCCGCTGCTCACGGATTTTATCTGGTGACCCGTAACCTCAAGGATATCGAACGCGCCAGGGTCCGATGCCTTAACCCCTTTGAATACGACGGATGATGCGATCTAGCGGTCGAACCACTTCGGATTGTTGATCGCCAGCGCATCCGCCAGCGATTTGCGGATGTGCTCGCGCAGCGTCGGGTCGTCGAGCGCGATCGCGCCCTCGCGGATGCGCCGTGCGAGTTCGCGGCTCATCTCCTCGACGTCGCCGTCGTGGCCGAGAAGTTTCGCCAGGCGCTCGCGCTCTGCCGCCGCCTGCGCGCCGCGCAACTCCAGCTCCCGGCGGACGGTGTTGAGCGCATTGATGGTGACGCGGGTCTTGAATCGATGGTACCCGGTCAGCGTGGGCATCAGTTCTTCTTCCAGGTACTTCACCGCGGCCTGCAGAATGATCTTCGAGTTCGGAGTACTCAGTGGCATAGCAAATTGTTCCCGATTTTCAGTCGCGGCCTTCGAGCAGCTCGTAAAAGTCCCATAACGGCTCCTCGATCCGCCGCCCGATCGCGCATCGCTCGATCCCCATTTCCTCTATTCCGCGCATGCCCAGTCGCAGGCATCCCGCCGCCCACTTCACGCTGCCGAACGCTTCCCAGAACCGGACGTGCGCAGGATCGACGCTGTGCCCGCTCGCCTTCTCATAGGCGGCGAACAAATCCTCGCGCCTCCCGAAACCGCCCACCGGCTGCTTGCCGCCGAATCGCCAGGTCTTCACACACAACCATCCGAGATCCTGCATCGGGTCGCTCGCCTGGCCGATTTCCCAATCAAGCACCAGCCGGATCCCGTCGTTTTCGCCCACGATCAGGTTGCCGATGCGAAAATCTCCGTGCACCACCGTGTGTCGCACATTCTTCGGTACGTTGTCCGAGGCCCATCGGAGGCCCCATTCGATCGCCGGCAGGTGCAGGCCATAAAAATCGACGACCTTGCGCTGCGCGTCGATCATCTGTGCCGCGGTCTGTCCGCGGAGATAGGGGACCTCCGCCAGCGGGATGCTGTGAATTGTGGCGAGGATCTCGCCCGCCTGTTGTGTCATCTTTGCCCGTGCGGGCGCGAATGCTGCCTCGCGCAGGATTTTCGGCGCCAGCGTCTCGCCGTCAACCCTGTCAGTTATGTAGCCCGGCCCCAGCCCATCTGATGTCTCCAGGATCGCGCGGACTCGCGGTGCGGGAACACCGGCTTTGGCCGCCGCCATCATAAGCCGCGCACCTTCCTCTGCCGTCGGATGCGGCGAGATTTCTGCGAGCGGATGCGGCACATCATCCGGCACTGCGGCCGAGAGTTGCATGATCAGTCTTTGCCGCGGCCCGCCGGCGTCCGCATCGAAGGACCATGTGGTTCTGTTTGCGCCTCCGGTCAACTGCTGCAAGTCCTGAATGGTTCCGGGCGCGCCGATATGGCGCGCGACCGCGACTTGCAGATTGCGGGCAAAATCGTCCGTGCTCATTATCCAGCGCTGAACCTTTCCGCGACTTGCCTATTCCTCGGCTTTCGCGCGGCTGCCGAATCCGAACATTATTTGCGCAACCCGCCGCATCTGGATCTCTTCCGAGCCTTCCGTGATGCGGTAGCGGCGATGATGCCGGAAAATATGCTCGAACGGCTTGTGGCGCGAATAACCGATCGCGCCGTGCACCTGCATCGCGCGGTCCGCAGCGTTGCACACCAGCCGATTCGCCCGGTAGTTGCACATCGCGACCTTGTCGGAGAGCCTGATCGCAACCTCCGGCTTGGGAATCTTATCCATCTCCCACGCGGTCTTGTGAATCAGCTCGCGCAGCATCGCCGCTTCGGTGTGCAGCTCGACGAGCGGCCACTGGATCGCCTGGTTGTTGGCCAGCGGCTTGCCGAACGGTTTGCGCTCCTTGGCGTATTTGACCGATTCGTCGATGCAATACTGCGCGGCGCCCAGCGAAGATGCCGCCTGGCGGATACGGTTTTCGTGCACGAAATGCTGCGCGACCGCGAGCCCGTTCTCCGGGTCGCCCAGGGTTTCACCAGCCGGGACGTAGACATCCTTGAATGAGACACGCGGATGGTCGGTCGGCATGTTGAAGGTCCACAGGTACTCTTCGATTTTGAAACCTTCGCTCTTGGTCGGAACGATAAAGCAGGTGATGCCGCGCGGCTTCCCGTCCGGTCCGCTGGTGCGCGCGAATACAAAGTCGTGCGTGGCGACGTGCAGCCCCGTGTTCCACATCTTGGCGCCGTTGATGCGCCATCCGTCGCCATCGCGCACGCCGCGCGTCTCCATCCAGGTCGCATCGGAGCCGTGATTCGGCTCGGTCAGGCCGAAGGCGATGCGAATCGATCCGTCGAGAATTCCCGGGATGAATTTCTTCTTCTGTTCCTCGGTGCCGAAGTCACGGAACATCAGCACGGTCGGCATATTGCCCACGATCGAGCTTTCGTTCTGAAGGTCGTTGTGCAGCCCCAGACCCTTGGCCGCCAGGTACTCGCGGATTATCGCCATCGCGAGATTGGTGCCGTCCTTGCCGCCGTATTCCTTCGGCAGTCCGTAGCGGAAGTGGCCGGCCTTGTCTGCGCGCCGGCGCATCTCGCGCAGCAGGTCCTCCCACTCGTGGCGCGGCAGGCCGCCGTTTTCGAAATCCGTGCGCGCCCATTCGCGGCGATGGTCGAAAAACCGGATGTTGTCGTTTTCGCGTTCGAGCGGCTTGATCTCTTTTTCGATGAAAGCGTCGAGTTCCTTCAGGTATGCCTTTATATCGGCCGGAATTTCAAAATCCACGGGAGGTTCTCCTTTGTCGAGCTAAACGAGCGTTTAACAAAAGGCGATTTCAAGCGAAAGCGCAAGCCTTCGCCGTATCGCAAGCCGTGATAAAGTGCGCGCAGCAATTTCCCGCCCAGGAGACAGCCATGGCTTATCAGACAATCCTTTACGACGTCGCGGACAACATCCTGACGATCACGCTGAACCGTCCCGAACGGCTCAATGCGTTTACCGGCGAGATGATGACCGAGATGATCGACGCGTTCGACAAGGCGGATGCCGACGACAACGTGCGCGCGATTATCGTGACCGGCGCGGGCCGCGGCTTCTGCGCGGGTGCGGATTTGTCGGCAGGCGCCAGGACCTTCGATTACGACGCGCGCGAAGATCGTCCCGACCGCAAACCCGTCCTGAAGGCCGATGGCACCGTGGATTGGAGCCAGGAAGCGATTCGCGATGGTGGTGGGCGGTTGACGCTGCGCATCTTCGAATGCCTGAAACCCGTCATCGCGGCCGTCAACGGGCCGGCGGTCGGAGTGGGCGCCACGATGCAACTTCCCATGGATATCCGCATCGCATCGGAGAACGCTCGCTTCGGATTCGTATTCTCGCGCCGGGGCCTGGTGCCCGAGGCATGTTCGAGCTGGTTTCTGCCGAGAGCCGTCGGAATCTCGCAGGCGCTGGAGTGGGCTTTCAGCGGGCGGGTCTTCTCCGCGCAGGAAGCGCTTGCCGGCGGCCTCGTGAAGGCGCTCTACAAGCCCGAGGAGTTGATCCCCGCGGCACGCACGCTCGCGCGCGAGATCGCCGACAACACCTCACAGGTGTCGGTCGCGCTGATCCGCCAGATGTTCTGGAAGATGCTCGGCGCCGACCATCCGATGGAAGCGCACAAAATCGACAGCCGCGGCATCTACGCGCGCGGCTCGTCCGGCGACGCCAGAGAAGGCGTCAGCTCATTTTTGGAAAAGCGACCCGCAAAGTTCCCCGACCGCGTATCGAAAGGCATGCCGCCGTACTTTCCGTGGTGGTCCGAACGGAAGTACAGCTGACAATGCC
>JBKQNE010000277.1:0-52155 GCA_052146355.1 Binataceae bacterium (SeqCode)
CGTGTAATCCACGGCGGCGCTTTTGTGTTCGAATTACGAGGGCGAGGCTATGGGCGCCGGAGCCGTCTTAATAGAACCACTTGCCCTTGTCCCAGCGGAAGATCTCGGTGGTATGCATGTCGTCGACCGGCGTCGCCTTGGTGGTCTTGGCCTCGTAGATGCTCTTCGCCTTGATGAGGTAATGGTACTCCTCGTATGTGAGCTTGCCGATCGAGTAGCCATCGGTCGATTGATGCGCCTCGCAGCTCTCAACGGTGCTGTAACCGGTATAGAGAGCGGTTTCAAAACCATTCTCGAGCCGCCAGATGATGTGTTGGAGGTTGTTCACTTCCCGATCGCGAAGCTTCTGCTCCCAGTCCTTGCAAAATCCGGGAAAAAGGACGGCAGCCTCTCTATACTCGCGATCCCGCATCACCCGTTCAGGATTTATCTTCGTCACTGCCGCCGTCATCTTCTGGCTCAGCGTCTTCTTGGTAGGCGTGGAGGCATTGGAAGGGTTTTGTCCCTGCCCACCAAGGACCTTCGGCAATGAAGAGGATGGCGGCGCCGAGTCATCCGCATCCCTGGCGTCAGCGACATCGCCGCTCTTGTTGTTGATTGCCGCTGCGGCAGCCTTGGCGGCATCGCTGGCGCGCTCGGTCACGGCAGGCGCAATTCCCGCCGCCTCAGCACGTGATGGTGCTGTGAGTGCGGATGGAGGGGCAGCACCGTCGCCAGATGAAGGTTGCGATTGATCCTGTGCGTTTGTTACCGCCGGCGCCGCCATCGCGGCAAACACCAGCGCGGCCAGAAATAGAGTGAGTCTCCGCATTTTTGACACCCTCATGACGCGTTTTTATAGCAAATCAACCGGCCAACGTCAGCAAGCCGCGTCGCATAATCCTACCGGCCAAAAAATGAAAGCCGGAGCCCCTTTCGGAGCCCCGGCTTTTTCAGACCGTACTAAGCGATCAGTTCGGGCCGCTTACTCGTTCGGGACGAGTTCGACACGGCGGTTCTGGGCACGGCCCTCCGCGGTATCGTTCGTCGCGACGAAGTCGGTCTTGCCGTAGCCGTGCGTCGTCAGGCGGCTGGCGGCAATTCCCTTCTCCTGCAGATAGTTCGAGACCGCATCGGCCCGCCGCTGCGACAGTTTGACGTTGTACTCGTCGCCGCCGATAGCGTCGCAGTATCCGTTGACGTTCACGCTCACGTCAGGATTCGACTGCAGCGTTGCCGCGGCTTCATCCAACACCGCCGCATCGCCCGGGCGGATGTTGTACTTGTTGAAGTCAAAGTGCACGCCACGCAGCACGATCTTCTCCTTGACCGGCGGCGGAGGAGGAGGTGGCGGCGGTGGCGGAGGAGGTGGCGGTGGCGGCGGTGGCGGTGGCGGCTGGATTATAGGATCGCACAAATAGTGTCCGACCACTGCGCCAATCGCGGCGCCACCCACGGCACTGCCGACGCCTATCAAAGCTCGCGTGTCGTTGTTGGTGCTCTGAGTGCTACTGTGGGCATTGTCGTAGATGACGATTCCAGAAGCCGCGCCTGCGCCGGCTCCGATTGCGCCCCCCACAATAGCGCAGGTCCCCCACTGTCTAGGTTGCTCCAAGTAGCTGCATCCGCCAAGCGCGCCAGCTACGAAGGCGGTGCCTGCGAGCGCTACCACCGATTTGACAAGCCGTGACTTGCGAATCATGAACTCCTCCTCACCCGAGTGCTTTTACGCGGCGAGTGTTGAACCCCCCACTCGCAGCTCTGCGTCACAAGACCGTAATTCGGGAGCAAATATAGTTATATTCCAGTCCTGAAAGCAACTAGCCCCATTTCTTTTTTCCCAGCAGGTTAAAGCGTGGTTTCGAGCGTATTTCAAGCCACACTTATATGACGAGTACGTGATGGCCGCTTCTTAACGAAATAAGCGCTGTTGTTTGAGCATTCGGATGCCTACCCCGGCCAGCAGCTCAATTGTGCTCATGATGCTCGGCGTGCTGGTCCTGCGGCCAGGCGTTCCATTGCTTGTGCTCTTGCCACCAGTCCGGATGATTTTCGTGAGCCCAGGCGGGATTGTTGTGATACCACCAGTCCTGGTCATGCCATTCGTGGCTCTTGTCGTCCCAGGCGCCGTAGCGATTCTGCCAGGCGGCCGGGTGCTGCAGCACTTCCCAATCCTGCTTGTGATTGTTCGCCCACACCTCGAAGTGAGGATGATTGGCGCGCCAGGTGGGGTTGTAGATCAGGCTCGGATTCGCCCGCAGCTCGGCTGCGGTTTTGGGGTGCGCCGCCAGGTACTGATTCCACGCCGCCTCATTGGGCAAGTTTGGGTATTGTGCGTGAACCGCGGGAGCATGGAATAACACCGCGCATAACGCCACGAGCAACAGTCCTGCAACTCGTCTCATCGATGCTTACCTCCTTGAACCTTCGTCAGTAACGTAACCTTCGATTCGGGTCGGCGCGACAAAATGTTCGCCGCTGCCTGTTCAACGCCCCGGATCGTTCGGACAAGGGGCGTCCGCGGTGGTAGAATACCGGCTTCGTTATGCTTTCACTCGCGCGAGGCAAAGAGGGCGTCTTCAAGCTGGTGTCGAGCTATCGCCCGGAGGGCGATCAGCCGGCCGCGATCGAGGCGCTCACCGAAAACGTACGCCAGGGTGTGCCCCACCAAGTTCTCCTGGGCGTGACCGGCTCGGGCAAGACGTTCACGATGGCGAATGTGATCGAGCGCGTGAACCGGCCAACGCTCGTGATGGCGCCGAACAAGACGCTCGCGGCGCAGCTCTACAACGAGTTCAAGAGCCTGTTCCCCGACAACGCCATCCGCTACTTCGTTTCGTACTACGACTATTACCAGCCCGAGGCGTACGTACCTTCGACCGACACCTTCATAGAGAAGGACTCCAGCATCAACGACGAAATCGACAAGCTGCGCCATTCAGCCACCAAGGCGCTGCTCGAGCGCAACGACGTGCTCATCGTCGCGTCGGTTTCCTGCATCTACGGTCTGGGCGAACCGGAAGTTTATTTCGAGACGCTGGTGTTTGTTGAAGAAGGGCAGACCGTCGAACGTGACCGGGTGCTGCGCAAGCTGGTGGACATCGCGTATCAGCGCAACGACTACGATTTTCATCGCGGCACCTTCCGGGTGCGCGGCGACACGGTCGAAGTGTTTCCGGCCTACGAAGAGAGCAGGGCGGTGCGGATCGAGTTCTTCGGCGATCAGATCGAGTCTCTCTACGAGATCGATCCGCTGCGCGGCAAGATAATCCGCAAGCTGCAATCGGTGGCGATTTATCCGGCCTCGCACTACGTCACGACCTCGGATCGCATGGAGCGCGCTGTCTCCACTATCCGCGCTGAACTCAAGGAGCGGCTGGAGCTGTTTCGCAAGGAAAACCGGCTGCTCGAAGCGCAACGAATCGAGCAGCGCACCATGTATGATCTGGAGCTGCTTGCGGAGATGGGCTTCTGCCCGGGCATCGAGAACTACTCGCGGCATCTGACCGGCCGCTCGCCCGGCGATCCGCCGCCCACGCTGCTCGACTACTTCCCCAAGGAGTCGCTTTTTTTCATCGACGAAAGCCACAACACCGTCCCGCAGATCGGCGGGATGTATCGCGGCGACCGGTCGCGCAAGCAGACGCTCGTGGACTTCGGCTTCCGGCTGCCCTCGGCGCTCGACAATCGGCCGCTCAACTTCGAGGAGTGGGAGTCGCACATCAATCAGGCGGTATACGTCTCAGCGACGCCCGGTGATTACGAGCTGCAGCATTCGGGCGGACTGATCGTCGAACAACTGATTCGCCCCACGGGGCTGATCGATCCCGAAATCGAGATTCGCAAGGCAGGCACACAGGTCGACGATCTGCTCGAGGAAATTCACAAGCGCGTCGCCGTCCAGGAACGCGTACTGGTTACCTGTCTGACGAAGAAGATGGCCGAGGATCTCACCGACTACTACCACGACCTGGGCGTGCGCGTGCGCTACCTGCATTCGGATATCGAAACCATAGAACGCGTCGAGATTATCCGCAGCTTGCGCAAGGGCGAATTCGACGTGCTGGTCGGAATCAACCTGCTGCGTGAAGGACTCGATTTGCCGGAGGTGTCGCTGGTCGCGATTCTGGATGCGGACAAGGAAGGTTACCTGCGTTCCGCGCGATCGCTTATTCAGACCATCGGGCGCTCGGCGCGTCACATAAACGGCCGGGTCCTGATGTATGCGGACAGGATCACGGACTCGATGCGCCGAGCGATCGACGAAACCAATCGACGCCGCATCAAGCAGGTCGCATACAACCAGGAGCATGGCATCACGCCGCAGTCGGTCACCAAGGCGATCGATGCGTCATTGGTCGAGATGTATTCGCCCGAATGGGCAATTGTTCCCGAAGTGGGCGAGAAGGCGGCGGCGGAAGAGTTCATTCCTCCGCACGAACTGGCCGACCGCATCACGGCATTGCGCCATGACATGATGCAGGCGGCGGAAAACCTGGAGTACGAGCGCGCCGCGGAACTGCGCGATCAGATCAAGCGGCTGGAACGGAAAATTTTCGGCATGGACCAGCCGCATGCTCCCGCCGCCCCAGGTCCCCCGCCCGGTTCCTCCGGATCACGCGCGGGCAACCGAGCGCGCGGAGGCAAGGGCGCTGGCGCCGCGACCGGCGTCGCCGGCGCAGGCGGCAAGGCCCCAATACGCCAGGGCAAGCTCAAGCTGCTGCACGATCAGCCGAAATAGCAGAATCCGCAGATTACGCAGATTTCGCAGATGCGGAGATTCTGAATCCGTGCAATCTGCGAAATCTGCGCCTGTCGCTACTTTTCGAACGATGGTCCGACGAAACCGGAGGCGGGCAGGGCCGTCTGCGGAGTCGAGCTTTGCGCACTGAAGAAGCCGCTGCCGATGGTCAGGCCGCCATCCACGACCATCGCCTGGCCGGTCACCCATTGCGCGTCATCGCTGGCAAGGTAGAGCGCCATCCCGGCGATATCCTCCGGATGCCCGGCGCGCTGAATCGGCTGGCCCTGCGACATCCACTGCTCGGCGGCTTCCTTCATCCCGGGCTGATTGCGATGGATGATCGGGGTGTTGATGCCGCCCGGGCAGATGCAATTGACGCGGATCTTGTCCTTGGCGAATTCGAGCGCCGCCGAGCGGGTCAGGTTCACGACTCCGGCTTTCGCAGCACAGTACGGATGCAGCCCTGCGAAGCCGCGAATGCCCGCGACCGAAGCGGTCGAGATGATCGATCCGCCGCCGGCCTTGCGCATCTCGGGAACCGAATGCTTTATGCCCAGAAAGACCGATCGCAACAGCACCGCGAGGCTCTTGTCCCAGTCTTCGACGCTGATTTGCTCCAGCGGTCCGATCGCACCGCCGATGCCGGCGTTGTTGTAGATGACATCGAGGCGGCCGAATTCCTTGATCGCGCGGGCAACCAGCGCTTTGACTTCGGCTTCGCTGGCTACGTCAGCTTTCTGAAACACTGCCCGGCCGCCGTTTTCTCTGCAATCGCGCACCGCGGCTTCTCCCCCCTCGACGTTAAGGTCGGCGATTACGACCGCCGCGCCCTCTCCGGCAAAGCGCATCGCGGTGCCGCGACCGATGCCGCTTGCCGCGCCCGTTATGACCGCGACTTTTCCATCTAGCCTACCCATAATCGTTCTCCTGTATGAGAGTCCTTAAGGAAGTCCGAAGAGAATCCGCAGATTACGCAGATTCATGCCGATTTCAATCCGTGAAATCTGCGTAATCTGCGGCTTCCTGATGCTACTACTCGAACGATGGTCCTGCGAAACCGCCGGGAACAGGCGGCGCGGCGGCGCGCTGCTGTCCGAAAATGCTGCCGCCCGCGGTCAACCCGCCGTCTACCACCATCGCTTGTCCCGTCACCCACTCCGAATCGTCGCTGGCAAGGAACAGGGCCATGTTGGCGATGTCTTCCGGATGGCCGGCTCGCGGGATCGCCTGGATCTGAGAGAGGAATCGCTCGGCGACCGGCGCGCCGCCCGGCACCCGTTTGTTGATGAGCGGGGTGTTGATGCCGCCGGGGCAGATGCAGTTGACGCGAATCTTGTCCTTGCCGACTTCGAGCGCGACCGATCGCGTGAGATTGATCACCGCGGCTTTGGCGGCGCTGTATGCGTGAGGTCCCGCACCGCCGCGCAGTCCGGCGACGGAAGCGGTCGAGATGATCGAGCCGCCACCCGCTTTGCGTATCTCCGGCACCGAGTATTTGATCCCCACGAACACGGCGCGCAGCAGGATGATCATCGTGCGATCCCAATTGTCGACGGTGATTTCCTCCACGGTGCCGACCGCGCCGCCCAGGCCGGCATTGTTGAACATGATGTCGAGGCGGCCGAATTCGCGCACCGCGCGATCGATCGCAGCCTTGATCTCTTCTTCGCTGGACACGTCGGTTTTCTGGAACACGGCGCGGCCGCCGTTTTCCCGGCAATCGCGAACCGCCGACTCTCCCCCTTCGAGGTTGAGATCCGCGATGACTACGGCCGCACCTTCACCCGCAAACCGGATCGCGGTTGCACGGCCGATACCGCTTGCCGCGCCGGTGATTACCGCCACTTTTCCATCGAGCTTGCCCATAACTTTTCCTCTGCGTCCGCGCTGTTCAAGACTGCGCGGAGCCTGCAACCTAATAGCTGTTAGGTTGGCAGGATGCAAAGATACGGGCGTGGCGGACCGGCGCTTCAGCGTCCGCCGGAATGTTCGAAGGACGGGCCCGAGAATCCCGCCTCGGGCAGCCCCGCCAGGCGAAACCGCGCGTTGCCCGTGTTCATGCCGCCATCAACGACCATCGCGGTTCCCGTGATCCACTCAGCCTCGTCGCTGGCGAGGAACAGCGCCATGTTGGCGATATCATCGGGACGGCCCGCGCGTGGTATCGGTTGCATCCGCGCCATATTCTTTTCGGCGCCTTCCCGGGCGCCCGGTCGGTCGCGATGGATAAGCGGAGTGTTCACGCCGCCGGGACAGATGCAGTTGACGCGGATTTTGTCGTGGCCCAGCTCGATCGCGACCGCCTGGGTGAGCGTGATGATGGCGCCCTTGGCCGCGCTATAAGTTGCCAGGTAACCGGAGCCGCGCAGCCCGGCGACGGATGAAGTTGTGATGATCGATCCGCCGCCGGCTTTACGCAGTTCCGGAATCGAATACTTCATCCCGAGAAACACGGCGCGCAGCAGGATGGCGAAGGTGCGATCCCAATCCTGCGAAGTGACTTTCTCGATCGGACCGATCGCGCCCGCGACGCCGGCGTTGTTGAACATGATGTCGAGGCGGCCGTACTCTCGCACGGCGCGATCGACGGCGGCCTTGATATCCGCCTCGCTGGTTACATCGGTGCGCTGGAACACGGCCTTGCCGCCCGCCGCCGCGCATTCCGCGACCGCATCTTCACCGCCGGTAGCATTCAAGTCGGTGAGCACGACTGCAGCCCCTTCTTTCGTGAAGCGGAGCGCGGTTGCGCGGCCCATGCCACTGGCCGCGCCCGTGATTACGGCGACCTTTCCGTCTAGCTTTCCCATTGAAGTGCCTCCTTGCGCCTTCTGCTGATGGCGCAATAGCACGGGGCGGCGTTTGGCCGCCAATGTTGCAGGGGCGGGGGAGGATTCGTCGTGAAGGTTTGCTTGGATGCGACTGACCCTCATCCGGCGGCGCGCCACCTTCTCCCGGGTGGGGAAGGGCTTTGCGGGGCGGGAACTTCGGCGGGAACGGGTGGTATAGTTGATGTTCGATGTCCAAGGACGATGAAGCGCGAGAGAGTGGCGGCTCTGTCGAGGGACCGCGTTACAGCTCGCTGATTGACTATCCGGCCGAAGCCAAAGATGCAGCCACGGAGCGCCCGCCGCTGGATCTTACGCCCGACCAGGATCAGCGCGCGCAGAAGCTGGAGCATATTCCGCCGAGTCCCGGCGTGTATTTGTTGAAAGACCGCGCCGGCAAGGTGCTTTACGTCGGCAAGGCGAAGTCGCTGCGGCCGCGCGTGCGCGCCTACTTCCGCACGTCGAGCGAAGGAGAGCAGGGCGACGGCCGCTACCAGGTGCGCTTCCTGATGAGGCGGGTGCGCGATTTCGACACCATCGTCACCGCCAGCGAAAAGGAAGCGCTCATCCTCGAAAACAATCTCATCAAGCAGTACAAGCCCCGCTACAACATCCGGCTCAAGGACGACAAATCGTACCTGAGCGCCAAGATCACCAATCACGCGTGGCCGCGGATCACGGTCACGCGGCGTATCGTCAAGGATGGCGGCAAGTATTTCGGCCCCTTCGGGTCGGCCGACGGATTGCGCGAGACTATCGACGTCATCCGCAAGGTCTTTCCGCTGCGCACCTGCTCGGATGCGGTGTTCCGCAATCGATCGCGTCCCTGTCTCGAATATCAAATCAAGCGATGCATGGGGCCGTGCTGCCTGCCCGTCGATCGCGCGGAGTACGAAAAGCATCTACACGCCGCGCAGATGCTGATGGAGGGCAAGAACCTCGAGTTGTTGCACGAGATGCGCGATCAGATGAAAGCGCACGCATCACGGCTCGAGTTCGAAGCCGCCGCGAAAATTCGCGACCGGGTCCGCGCGATCGAAAAGACCGTCGAACAACAGACCGTGCTGCATCATTGGGGAATCGATCAGGACGTGTTCGGACTCTATCGCGAGGGCGGATTCATCGAGGCGATCGTTCTGATCGTTCGCGGCGGCAAACTGACCAGCACGCAGGGATGGAGCTTTCAGGACCTGGAGTTTCCCGAAGAAGAAGTCTTGGCGGACCTTCTCACCCAATACTACCAGGGCGGCCGCGATGCTCCCGACGAGGTTATTTTGCCGGTCGTCCTGGAAGATGCCGACGTACGCGCCGAACTCCTGTCGGAGCGGCGCGGAAAGAAGGTCGAGGTCTTCGTGCCGCAGCGCGGCGAAAAGCTGCGGCTGCTGGAAATGGCGATGGAGAATGCGCGGCAGAGCTTCGAGTCGCGCCGCGACAATGAAAAAACGCGCGAGAAGATGCTCGAAGAGTTGCGGATCAAGCTGCACCTCCGCAACACGCCCAAGCGCATCGAATGCTACGACATCTCCAATTTGCAGGGGTCGATGGTCGTCGGTTCGCAGGTCACCTTCGATGAAGGCGAGCCGGACAAGAATCGCTATCGCCGCTACCGCATTCGGGGCTTCGAGGGACAGGACGACTTTGCCAGCTTAGCCGAGGTGCTGACGCGGCGCGCCGACCGGGCGCGGCGCGAGAATGAATATCCGGACCTATGGGTAATCGACGGCGGCAAGGGACAACTTAATGTAGCACTTCAGGTGTTGCGCGAGCACGAGCTGATCGATCAAATTGATTGCGTATCGCTCGCCAAGCAGCACGTGCTTAACGATCGGCGCGCCAAGGAAGTCACCAAGTCCGAAGAGCGGGTATTTCTGCCGAACCGGAAGGATCCGATCGTGCTTGCCAGGAACTCGACTGCATTGTTCCTGCTGGTGCGCGTCCGCGACGAGGCTCATCGCTTCGCCATCACCTACAACCGCGAGCTGCGGCGTCGCGCACGTCTGCGGTCGGTGCTGGACGATATTGAGGGAATCGGACCGATACGCAGGCGGGCGCTGCTGCGGCATTTCGGAAGCCTCAAGCGCGTGCGCGACGCGTCGCTCGAAGAAATAGCGGAGGTAAAAGGACTGAACCGCGATCTCGCAGCCGAAATCCGCCGTCACCTGGACGCGATGGCCGCGCTGCTCGATCAGGAAGAGGGCGAAGGAGCCGATGTGCCCGCGTCGCAGGAAAGCATCGGCTAACCCATCGCATCCGGGTCTTTCTTCGCGTCATTCCCAAATTTTGTGTTGTGCGGGAACGGAACCCGGGTCCCGGCACATAAAAAAGGACCCATTCGAGTCCTAACGAAGAGGCCTTCTCTCATAAGGAAAGACAAGCGCGTGTCCTGAGCAAGCCGAAGGATGGCGCGCTACGCGCCGGACGGGGATCCTTTTGGCATTTAACCCTTATCGACCTCGGTGCGCATTCGTTCGATTAGCTTGCGCGCTTCGTCTGCGCCCACGACCTTGTCCGCGTGCGGGTACAGAACGTCATGCTCCTTGCTTTCGTGGCTGCGAAAGAGCGCGGTCGGATCGTAGGGCTCTCCTTCGACGGCTTGAATGCCAGTCCACAGTT
Organism: Binataceae bacterium (SeqCode); assembly: GCA_052146355.1. Taxonomy (GTDB): domain Bacteria; phylum Desulfobacterota; class Binatia; order Binatales; family Binataceae; genus JAFAHS01. The sequence goes on from JBKQNE010000277.1 coordinate 10,162, forward strand.
CTTCGACCGTCAGCAGCCGTTTCAGGCCCTCCAGTACACGCTCGATTTCGCGATGCTCCAGGCGCATCGCATAGGTCGGTCCCGAATCGCGCGCCCCCGTGCGCTGCTCGATGGCAGGAAACAGGATCTGCTCCTCGGTGCTGATATGCCGTCTGAGCGCTGCGATGAATTCACCGGCTCGTTCGTGCAGCCGGTTGAAATCCTCCGCGTAAAGCGCTTCCAGGGTTTGCTCCCATATCTTATGAATCCGCACGTGATCCGCCGACATGAATGCAGTAATCGTATCGCGTGATGCCTCAGGTTGAGCTTCTTGTTCTGGCATGGTGATTCCTTTCTTCCGCTACCGATGTACCATCGCGGACGGTTTGGGGACAGCGGGCTCAATGAAACCCCGCGTTGCGCTGGAACATTGGGTACCTGACGACTTAGGATCGGGCATTCGCGCTCACACTGATGGGCGCACAAAGGGGGCTTCGCCAATCGCTGCTGCATTGACCGGCGATTCGCTGGCGGAACGGAGTAGTCAGGCCGCCGCGCCGGATGACCGCGGTGCGGTCGCGCTGGCCTTCAGGCGCTTCGATAAGGTCCCGCCGATTTATGCCGTAGCGATTGCGATCTGCCTTGGCGATGGCCTGGGAAACTTCCGCCTTTTCGTTCCGTCCTGGCTGGCCGTGGCGATCGCTTTGACAGCGACCGTCGCTTTTCTCACGTCTCGCCCGCGCGCCGGTTATCTGCTTGCTCTGACAGCTATCGCCGCCAGTGCGACACTGCCCGTGCGCGCTCTCCTGGAACCGCCTCCTGCTCAGCAATCGACTCGCGCGTTACCCGACGGGATGCGCGTAACGGTCGAAGGGGTTTTGATAAACGAACCGGAGCTGCTGCCTGATCTGACTCATCTAACTGTCCGGGTTCTGCGCGCGGGCGTTCCTGGCCCACCATTAACCGCGGCCACGGGGGTCGTGCGCGTGGCAGTCCTCGAACAGGTGAATCCGCGCATCGGCGACGAAATGTCCGTAACCGCGCGAATCCGGTTTCCGCGCAACAACGGAAATCCCGGCGAGTACGATTACGAAGGGTTCATGGCGCGCGAAGGAATTTCCGCGACGATGACCGTGACCGCAAAGGAAATCGACACTCCCGCCTATCAGGTGCTGGCACATCATTCGGAGTTCCCCTTCTCGCAATTGCAGGACGTGCGCGATCGAATCGCAGCTTTGATTGATGGGAGCCTACCCGCGGTCGAAGCCGGCGAGATGCGCGCACTCGTCATCGGCGATCGCAGCGGAATCGACAGCGACCTGGGTTCTCGCCGAGCGACCGCTTGGGTATGTCGCGGTGTCGTTTTGGGCGGCGCTGGGCACGGCACCTCTGACGGCGTTCCATTTCAACCAAGTCGCCCTGGTCGGCTTGATCGCGAATGCGGTCGTCGTTCCGATTATGGGCTTCGGTGCGACGCTCGCAGGACTAATCGGTTCCCTGTTGGGATTCATTTGGACGCCGGCGGGCCGATGGGTGCTCGAACTCGGCGCGTATGCGTTGCGCCTTTCGAACTCGTTGGCAGGTTGGTTCGTGGATTGGCCGCTGGCGTGGGCACACGCCTTCACACCGACGCTGCTGGAAATGGGCCTCGCCTACGCATTGATAATCTTGTGGCTGACAGCGCCGCCTGCACTCCCGGAGTCATCGCCATTGCCGGCCGCAGAGCCTGCGTCTGCATCGCGATGGCGAATAGTCGCCGCATCGGCGCTGGCAGTGGCGATTTTGATTGATGGCGGATGGTGGTTTTACTCTCGCTTCCTGGACTCGCACCTTCGCGTGACGTTTCTGTCGGTGGGCGAGGGCGATGCGGCCGTCGTCCGCTTCCCCGGACATCGCGTGATGCTGATAGACGCTGGCGGAGCATACGGCGGCTACGACTACGGCGAGCGGGCGATCGCGCCTTACCTCTGGTCGCAGAAGATTCTGCACGTCGACTATCTGGTGCTGAGCCATCCCGATGCAGACCATTTCGGCGGGTTCGCTTATATAGCCGAGAATTTCAGCCCGGCGGAATTTTGGGCGCCGAGCATTCCGAGCGCGGACGAGAGCTATGCCGCGACGCTCATCGCCATGGCCCAGGCACACGTGCAGCTCCGGACTCTGGATCCACCCGGTATCGAGCTGACGATCGCGAATGTGATGATTCATACGCTCGCCGCGAATCCGCCGAGCAACGCCAAGCACAACAACGGTTCGGCCGTGCTGCGGCTTGGCTTCGGCAAAGCCGCGTATCTGTTTACAGGAGATATCGAGGCGCCGGCTGAGAATCTGCTGATATCGGAGGGAGCGGACCTGCGGGCCAGCATCCTCAAAGTGCCTCATCATGGAAGCGGAACTTCATCGACCCAGCAATTCATCGAGGCAGTGCGGCCGGCAGTCGCAGTGATTTCAGACGGCTATCTGAATCGATTCCACTTTCCGGCACCGCAGGTTATCGACCGCTACCGCGACGCGGGCGTGGCGCTATTCCGAACCGATCTCGATGGCGCCGTGATGACGGAGGCGAGCCTCGACGGGATTCGCCTGCGATCTTTCAGTGGCCGCCGAATGTCCATCGAGCCGCGGTAAACGTCGCTCGACCATTCCATGGTTGAGTCGGCGGATGTATCCAGCTATCGGTGCTTTCGATGCTCTTGGCGCATAAGGTGCTGGATACCGCGTCTCTGGCCGGACTGGCGCTCGATACGTTGGGTGGTTTGTATCTCGCTTATGACCTGCTGGGAGGCGAGCACGGGATACTGCGTCTGGCCACCAGGTGCATCACCTACAGTGTGCTCTTCTTCGCTATCTATGCGATCCTGCTTGGCCGATGGTTCGGGCTTGCCGGCGCGATCCTATATGGACCAGTACTGGCGCTGGAACAGACCACCCATAGTGATCGCCCCGAGTCATTTGGCTGGATAATCCTGTACTCCGGGTTGCGCGCGATCAGTATGGGATTGGCCGGATGGTTTACCATCAACTTCCGGTTCGGCGTCGCTTTTTTCCTGTTTGGGACGATGACGCTCGTCGTTGCGTTCTCGTTCGTTGGACCGTTTCCGGCGGACGTTTCACATTGGACCCGACCGAAGATTAACTCCGAAGCCCTCGTTCGAGGGGCCACGCGCGGCTTGGCATTCGGTGCCGCTGCGGTGTTAAGCGCCATGCTGCTTCGGGAGCCACGGGCGATATGGTTTGCCGTGTGGGTCGGGATAGTAACGGGAATTTCCAGCGCACTATTCGTGATCCTGAGTCCGAGCGTCGGATGGTGGGCCGACCATCTGCCGACCCGCCGCTTGGGAGCCTACGGGGCCCTTTGGTGGTCATAGGCTCGGCGATTCAGGCGTTGCAGTACGTGCTGCCGTTGCTCGGCATCACGATAGTATAGTCGGGCCTGATCATTAGAAGGATTCATTCTCGACCCACCGCGGGTTGACGGAATTACATCATCTGTGGGAAACTCCGCGCCAGACTGCGCCCCGAACGACGGCGGCGCTTTGTCGCTATTAAGTACCAGCATCGTTCGGAGGACATCGTATGGCTGAACAGGCCCAGGCAACTGATTCGGGACCGCGCTCGATTGTTCCGTTTCTCAAACTAGGATCGACCCCCCATCTGGAAGGACAGAAGTGCTCATCGTGCGGAGCGATCTTCCTGGATCCGAAGCGCGTTGCATGCTCGAAGTGCGGCGCGGCCGGATCGCTTAAGCCGATCCCGCTGTCCAACAAGGGCAAGGTCTATGTTTTCTCGGTCGTGCATCAGTCGTTTCCCGGCATCAAAACGCCTTATCTCACGGTGATCGTCGATTTGCCCGAAGGCGTAAGCGTTCGTTCCAACCTGGTTGAGGTGAGCCCCGAGGAAGCCCAGAAGGATCCCAAGAAAATTTTTGATCTGCCGGTTGAGTTGGTAACGTCGGTAGTAGCCAAGGACCGCGAAGGACACGACGTCATCGCGTTCCAATACAAGCCCAGCAAGTAATCAGGATTTTTCGGCCAGGCGGCCGCGAACCAAATTTACGACGGACCCAGCCTCACGCCGGGCCGCCAGGAGGATTTGAAAATGCCAAATGTCTATGTACTCGGTACAGGGATGATCAAGTTCGGGCGCTATCCCGAGAAGACTGTTCCGGAACTTGGCGGCGAAGCGGCGTTGATCGCTCTGAAGGACGCCGGCGTCACGATCCAGGACGTCGAAATGTTCGCCTGTGGCAATCTCTACCAGTCCAATGCGATGGTCGGGCAGCGCATCCTTCAGCAAATCGGCCAGACCGGCATTCCCGTGATCAACGTTTCCAACGCCTGCGCGACCGGCTCGACCGCATTCCGCGAAGCGTACATGGCGATTGCGTCGGGAATGTATGACATCGCGATGGCGGTCGGCGTCGAACAGATGGGCAAGCAGGGACTGCTCGGGGGAGCCGGCGGCGGCGACCCGGCATACTCCACCGAAGGCAAGCTCGGCTCGGGCCTGATGCCCGCGGTGTTCGGCCAGGCCGGCATCGAGCATATGCGCAAGTACGGAACGAAGCTGGAGCACTTCGCCAAGATCTCAGTGAAGTCTCACAAGCATGCGACCAAAAATCCGTTCTCGCAGTATCGTAACGAAGTCTCGCTCGAAGACGTGCTGAATGCGCGCATGGTCGGATTTCCGAACACGCTTTATATGTGTTGCCCGACGGGCGACGGAGCGGCCGCGGCAATTCTGGTCTCCGAAGCGAAGCTGAAGCAGTTCGCGGCTGGCCGGAAGCGCGCCCGGATCGCGGCATCGGTGCTCACGTCCGATCCGTATACCGATCGCGACCTGACGCTCCCCGACGTGAGCACGCTCACCCGGCGCGCTTCCAAGCAGGCCTACGAGAAGGCCGGCATCGGAGCGAAGGACATCGCATTGACCGAATTGCACGATTGCTTCGCTACCGCGGAACTCGTGCACTACGAGAACCTGGGCCTCTGCGGTGATGGCGAGGCAGGTGCGTTTATCGACAAGAAGGGCGGAGTCCATCCGGATCTCGGCGGCTTCGCGCCCGTTAACGTGTCGGGCGGCCTGCTCTCGAAGGGGCATCCTCTCGGCGCGACCGGCGTCGCGAACATCTGCGAAGTCGTGTGGCACCTCACGCAGGATGAGCGCGCGAAGGACCGCCAGGTTCCCAACGCGAAGGCCGGCCAGGCGCACGTTATCGGCCTCGGCTCCGCGTGCACGATAAATATTCTGACCGTGTAACATTGAAGCCTTAATCGGCACTCGAAAAAGGGCCGCTCGAAAGGCGGCCCTTTTTCTTTGCCACACTGGCGTTTAGATTTGTCGCTACGATTTCGAGGTCAGACGAACGCGGCGACTCCTCCGCGAGGAAGGAATAGAATTCGGATTTCGCTGTCTGACGCGATGCGTGAATGAGGAGCGAGGGGACGCGGGCGGCGTGATGGCGACCGCAGGATTTGATGGAACTGACACGGCTAAGAGGATTCCGGGACGTCGCAGGCGCGGAAGCGCAGGCGATGGCGATTGTCGAAGAGAAAGCGCGCGCGCTCATGCGCCGCTATAACATCGGCGAGATTCGCACTCCTGTGCTCGAGTCAGCTCAGCTTTTCCAGCGCACCTCGGGCGAAACGTCCGATATCGTCGAGAAGCAGATCTACGCATTTGCGGACCGCGATGAAGCCGAGACGATGGTTGCACTGCGTCCCGAAGGCACCGCCAGCGTGGTGCGGGCGTATATCGATGCCGGATTTGACCGCAGCGATCCGGAGCAGCGCTTTTTTTACACCGGGCCGATCTTCCGGCGTGAGCGCCCGCAGAAAGGACGCTACCGGCAGCACTACCAGTTTGGGGTCGAAATTTTTGGGCGCGCCGATGCGGCGTGCGACGCCGAGCTGCTTATCCTCCTGGATGATCTGCGCCGCGAACTGGGCTTGAAGTTCAGCTTTGAAATCAATTCGATCGGAGACTCCAATTGCCGGCCGAAGTTTCGTGAGGCCGTGCTGAATTTTGGACTCGCTCACGAAGCCGAGCTTTGCGACGATTGCAAGCGGCGCTTGCGGCAAAATCCGCTGCGCCTGCTCGACTGCAAGATCGATATGGCCCTGGTGGAGTCCGCCCCGAAAAGCATCGACTATCTGTGCGACCCCTGCCGCGCGCACTACGACACGGTGAAGCAGTTGGTTTCCGCGGCCACCGTGGAATTCATCGAGAACCCGCGGCTGGTACGCGGTCTGGACTATTACTCACGCACGACGTTCGAGGTGAAATCGACGGACCTTGGCGCGCAAAGCACGGTCGCGGGTGGCGGGCGCTACGACGGTTTCGTCGAGATGCTGGGCGGCGCCCCGGTAGCCGGAATCGGGTTCGGAATCGGCGTTGATCGGGTGGCGCTCGCACTGCAGGCGGCCAATCAGATCGAGATGCTAACCCCCGATGCGACCATAATCGCGCTGGGCGATGCTGCGCTGACCCATGCGGTCGTGCTGGCGCGAAGGCTTCGATCGGAAAATGTGAGCGCGGAACTCCTGTCGCCGGAACGCAAGCTCAAGGCTTTGCTCGGGCGCGCATCCAGAGTTGGCGCCCGCTTCGCGATCATCCTGGGTGAGAACGAGCTTCAGCGCGGCGTGGTCCAGCTCCGCGATTTGAAACACAGCCGGCAAAGTGAAGTCGCCGAAGCCGATCTCGTGCGCACCATCACGGGCGGCGAGACGGACTGAGTGTTTCATACCCCAGAGGCCGTAGGTATCCTTCAAAAGCAGAAATGGCGACCAACGAAACATATTCTCCACTGCCGCCGTGGCAGCGGACCGACTATTGCGGAGCCCTTCGCAAGAGCGACGCGGGCCGCGACGTGGCACTCCTCGGATGGGTCCAGACCCGGCGTGACCACGGCGGACTCATCTTTATCGACCTTCGCGACCGCGAGGGGCTGGTTCAGCTCGTTCTGAATACGGAACTCGATGCCGCCGCTCACGATGCGGGGGCGCAGGCGCGCTCCGAGTATTTTGTCGCGGCGCGCGGCAAAGTGGTGCTGCGCAGTGAAGGGACAGTCAACGCGGAACTGCCCACCGGCGCCATCGAGATCGCAGTCAGTGCGTTTGAAATCGTCAACAGCTCGGCGCCGCCTCCATTTCCAATCGAGGACGGAGATACCGCCGCGGAGGATATTCGACTCAAGTATCGCTATCTGGACTTGCGCCGGCCTGCGATGCAGCACAATCTGCGCGCGCGTCATCAGGCGCTGAAAGCGATTCGCGATTTTCTGGATGACAACGGTTTTATCGAGGTCGAAACGCCGATTCTGTGGAAGTCGACGCCTGAAGGGGCGCGCGATTACCTAGTGCCGAGTCGCGTCAATCCGGGCAAGTTCTATGCGCTGCCGCAATCACCGCAGCTGCTGAAGCAGCTCCTGATGGTGAGCGGGTTCGACCGTTACTATCAGATCGCGCGATGTTTCCGCGATGAGGACTTGCGCGCGAATCGCCAGCCGGAGTTCAGCCAAATCGATCTGGAGATGACCTGTCCCCGCCCTGACGACGTGATGACGACCGCGGAAGGAATGGTCGCGGCGGCGTATCGCCGCGTAAACGGCGTCGACGTCAAACCGCCATTTGTCCGGATGCCATATTCGGAGGCGATGGAGCGTTTTGGAATCGACAAGCCTGACATGCGTTTCGGGCTTGAACTTAAGAACCTGAGCGCTGCCTTTGCGGGCACCTCCTTCAAAGTGTTCGCGGAGGTCCTCGGGCGCGGCGAATCCGTATACGGAATCAATCTGCCGGGGGAGCATCAACTGAGCCGGCGTGAATTAGATGAAACCACCGAGGGCGTTCGGGCGCGTCATGGCATGGGACTGGCGTGGGTAAAAGTAGGCGAGGCCGCCTGGCAGGGGCCCATCGCGAAATATCTGAGCGACGACGAGCGCGCTCGCGCCGCCCGGATCGCGTCGCTGAAGACCGGCGACACGCTGCTGATGATCGCGGGCCATCCGGACAAAGTGCGCCCCGTTCTCGGCGATATTCGCCTCCAATTGGGCGCCAAGTTCGGCCTCGACAATACCGGCGAACTCAAATTTCTGTGGATTGTCGATTTTCCGCTCTTCGAGTACAGCGCAGAGGACAAGCGGATGGTATCGGTGAACCATCCTTTCACGGCGCCCAATCCCCAGGATTTGATGATGCTCGATTCCGCGCCCCTGAAGGCACGGGCGCTCGCTTATGACATGGTTCTCAACGGACAGGAATTGGGCGGTGGTTCGATCCGTATTCATAGCCGCGAACTTCAGCTCAAGGTGCTGGAATTGCTGGGTTTTAATCGCGAGGATGCGATGGACCGATTCGGCTTCCTGGTCGAGGCACTCAGCTACGGCGCTCCTCCGCATGGGGGATGCGCTTTCGGCGTCGATCGGCTATGCATGATGTTGTGCGGTGCAGATTCGCTGCGCGACGTACTCGCGTTTCCAAAGACCGGCAAAGCCGTAGACCCGATGAGCGGGGCACCATCTGAGGTGGATCCGCGGCAGCTCAAGGAGCTGTCGATAAAGGTGACGATGTGAACGCTCATCGAGCGGCAATCGCGATGCTCATCACGCTGGCCGCCTTCGCCGGAGGTGCCTGCACAGCCGCGGTTGGCAATACCTACGACAACGCGAAGGACGAGATCGCGAACCTTACGCCCAAGGACGTCAGGACGAAATCGATCCCCACGATCAAGCAGATCACGATCAATCGCATCGCCGTGATGCCCATAATCGACGACCCAAAGGGCGGACAGCCGCTGTCGCCGGGCGCCTCGGACGCGATTACCGCGGAGCTATATAGCCAGGTTGCAGTGGCGGGCGGATGGCAGGTCATCGCCCAGGACGACGTGTCGCAGGCGCTGCAGCAAATGCCGCCGGCGACGCCCGCGACTCTTGACGCCAACGCGCTGATACTCGGCCGAATGGTGTCGGCGGATGGGGTCTTGTTCGGAGAGGTGGAACGCTACCAGGAGCGCGTCGGCATCGACGACAGGGAGTCGAAGCCGGCGGCGGTCACCTTTACGCTTAAGTTCCTCGACATGCAGAGGAAGCAAGTTGTCTGGACAGCGCAATTCGCAAAGTCCCAAAAGAGTTTCGCGCAGAGCGTCACGAGTCTGGTCAACTTTGTCCAGAAAGAGGGGCGATGGGTCCATGCGCAGGAGGTTGCAGAAGTCGGCGTTCAAGAGGCAGTCGCGGATTTGCATCGCAATCTCAATATCGCTTCCGATGCCAATCGTTTCGAAACCGGCACCTACGGACAACTCAAATCCGGCCAGCAGCGTTACAACCAGGGAATGGGCAAGGCCGGTCTCTACTAGCGCGGAGAGCGTCTCACTGCGAATCGGCGGGCATTATTTCCACGGCGAGATTGCTTTCATGCCGAGGGCGGCGGCGACCGTCGGATGCACGAGATGTCCGTCGTAAGTGTTCAACCCCAGTCCAATCGCCCGGTTCCGGTGACCTGCCTCGAGCAATCCGCGATCCGCAATTTCGAGCGCGTAGGAGACGGTTGCGTTGGTGAGTGCGTAAGTGGAGGTGTGCGGCACCATCCCCGGCATGTTGGTCACACAGTAGTGCACTACACCGCTCTTCACGAAGATTGGCTTTCCGTGTGTGGTCGGGCGCGAGGTTTCGGAAACGCCGCCCTGGTCGATTGACAGATCGACGATCGCTGCGCCCGGCTTCATCTTCGCGACCAGACCCGCGGAAATCAGCCGGGGAGTGCGGGCACCAGCGACCAGGACCGCGCCGATCACGAGATCAGCCTGGCGTATTTCTTCTTCCAACGTGGCGCGGTTGGACATCACAGTCGTGACATCACCGCCGAGCAAGTCGTTCAGGTAACGCAGGCGCGACGGATTCACGTCGAGAATCGTGACCTCGGCCCCGATGCCCGCCGCGACCCGAGAGGCGTTGAACCCCGCGATGCCGCCGCCGACGACGGCGACTTTGCCCGGCCGTACGCCCGGCGCGCCGCTCAGGAGTACGCCGCGACCGCCGCTGCGCGCTTGCAGGCACCATGAACCGGCCTGGATAGCCAGGCGCCCGGCGACTTCGCTCATCGGGGCCAGGAGCGGCAGGCTGCCATCTTCGAGCTGAATCGTTTCATAGCCAACCGAGCTGACGCCGCGTTTGAGCAGCTCATGCGCGAGCCGTTTGTCCGGCGCCAGGTGAAGATACGTGAACAGAATCAGCCCAGGCCGGAAATGGCGGAACTCGACGGGCTGGGGCTCCTTGACCTTCAGCACCATGTTCGCGCGTGCCCAGACTTCGGCTGCGGATCGTATGATCGCGGCGCCCGCCGCCCGGTAGTCGCGATCCGTAAACCCGCTGCCGACGCCCGCGCCGCTTTGAACTATTACTCGATGGCCGTGGGTTCGAAACGCGGAGGCGCCCGCTGGTGTCAACGAAACGCGGCGTTCGTCGGCTTTGATTTCTGTGGGCACTCCGATGATCATTCGTAGGTCTCCGTGAGGTTTGGTGATGCGCTCCGATTGTCGAGGTTCTCAGGCCGCGAGTCATCGGCTCCGTGCGTCATCATCGCGCGGCAGTCAAGAGATCGCATAGTCGCAAACATTCATTGCCGCACCATTAGGAACTTGACAAGACGATTGCCGCCGCGCTTGATGAGCATGAAAGTGATCGCGGCGCGTCCGCGGAGAGACGAACTGCGATTGAGATCCGGGAGGAGTCATGGAGATCCCACAGGGACTCAAATACTCGAAGGAACATGAATGGGTCGCGGCGGACGAGTCCGTGGCCACAGTGGGCATTACCGATCACGCGCAGGGGCAACTCGGCGAGGTGGTCTATATCGAGCTTCCCGCGGTTGGCGAGAAGGTCAGCAAGGATGATCCATTTGGAGTGATCGAATCGGTCAAGGCCGTCTCCGACATCTATGCACCGGTCAGCGGTACCGTGGTGGAAGTGAACGAAGATCTGCCGGAGTCGCCCGAGGTCGTGAACGAAGACCCGTACGGCGACGGATGGCTCATCAAGGTGAAGATGAACGATCCGTCGGACCTCGACGATTTGATGGACAGCGACGAATACGCGGAAATGATCGCGCGCGAGCAGGAGTAGGGCGCTACGACCGCGGTCCCGGCGCATCCTGAGCGGCAACCGCCTTAGCCACCTGAATCCGCAGATTAGTGATTTTCGGTGGCGGGTCGATGAAGACCAGCAGGAACGGCGCCGTATGCGAGGGATCGACGCTGAAGTTCTTCTGCGGGTCGAGCCGTTGCAGGAACTCGATTTCGCGCGGCGTCATCTCGCCGACCATCTTGGCCGTCAGGCCGTTGCCACAGAACGCGGCGTTGCTGGCGAGATGTTGCCCCGCGTCATCGAGGAGGTCGACCGCGAGCAGCACGGCGTGAAGGGGCGAGGTGCCAACGTTTTCCGCGGTCCCGCTTATCAGCAGAGCGGTCTGCCCGCCCTTAATCCGCTCGTAGTCCGCATGTACATCGTGCAGCGCCACCAGCATCGCGGGAACGATCGGCCGCTGGAAATTCTGCCCGATTCGCGGCGCCTGGCTCAGCATCCGGGTGACGGCGATCGGTTCCATGTGAACCGCAAGGCTGGCGCCCGCAAAGATCATCGCTACAACCACGAACAGTCCGAGGAACCATGCCGCCGAATGTGTTGGGCGCGGCGCGGAGAAATAGGCGACGTCATCGGGAATATCGGCCCGCTGACCGGACGCGCGCGGAGCTTCCGCGGCCGCTGCGGAAGTCGCGGCGGCGAATTCGGGCTCGCGAAACTCGGGAACGACCGCGTCGCGTTTCCGCGACGGTGGCTTAACGGCCATTTTCGGAGCGGCGGACTTAGCCTGCGGCGACGTTTCGTGAAGCTCGGCCGCCCGTGGCTCGGGAATGTCCTCCGGCGGTTCACCGACTTCCCAGCGGTCCTCTTCGGGCGCCTGAGCTTGAGCCGACTCGATGGGTTCCTCTTTGGGATGCGAGTCCTCTGCGAAATCAAAAGACAGATTCTCGCCGGATTCGAGATGATGTTCCGGTTCGGGCGCGAAGTTTCTATCGAGCGGATTTTCCGGGGGCGGCTCCGCTACTTCCGGGGCTTCAAAGTGCGCAGGCTCTTCGGTGGATTGCGCCTGAATCGGTTTCGGTTCAGGTTCGCGCTCTGGTTCAGGGGTCGCATCCGGCTCTGGCTCGGGAGGCGACGCAGATGGAGGCGGTTCGGCCTTGGGCTTTTCGACCACGCGAAATGCGGGTGGCTTCCTGGGCCGCGCGGCGACTGGTTCCGCATTGAAGACATGGCCGCAGCGCGAGCATTTGAAAGTCGGCGTTTCGTCGGGCAGCACCCGCTCGTCGATCCGATAGCGGGTGTGGCAACTGGTACACTGAATTTCGATCATCACCGCACCTCACAGCCCCGGCGAAAAAATAGCATACCGGACGGGATGCCGCACGATACCTCTGTTTGGGCCGGGGCCGGGCAATTTCGATGCGAATAGCGCTGCTGACGCGCCGTTTTGATCCCGAGGGAGGGGGAACCGAGCGCGACCTGATGATCACTGCGGAGTGCTTGCAACGAAGCGGGCACCAGGTCGTGGTCTATGCGGAGGAAATTCGCGCGGAAGCGGCGGGTATCCGCGTCCGTCGTGTCGGCGCGATCAAAGTTCCCCGCACCGCAGCGTTCCTGCGCTTTGCTTTCACAGCGGCGCCGCTGGCCCGCCGGGAAGGGGCCGACCTCGTACTGAGCTTCGCTCGGGTGGTCAACGCCGACGTCCTGCGATCGGGAGGCGGTGCGCATGCCAGCTATATTCGCGCGGCAGCGCAGTGGCGCGGCAACGCAGGCATGACCGCGATGAAGTTGTCGCCGTATCACGCCACGCAGTTGATGGTCGAACGGCGCGGCTTTGCGTCGCCACTGCTCCGGAAGGTGATCGCGGTATCGGATTTCGTTCGCACCGATCTCATCCGTCAGTTCAGCCTGACGCCCGAGCGGGTCGTCTCGATCTACAATGGCGTCGATTTGCAACGCTTTCATCCCGCCGATGATCCCGCCGCGCGCAATGAGATTCGCGCCCGCTTCGGCGTTCCGGCAGGCGCGAAGCTGGCGATTTTTGTCGGTAACGGGTTCGCTCGGAAGGGGCTGGGATTTCTGATCGATGCGCTGGCGAAGATCGGCGGCGCGCCGCACCTGATGGTGGTCGGGAGCGATCGCGACGTGGGATCGTTTCGCCGCCGCGCGGAGCGAAATGGAGTCGCCGCAAGGGTGATTTTCGCAGGAGCTCAGCCATCGGTCGAGAGATTTTTCAACGCCTCAGATGCGTTCGTTTTTCCATCGTTGTTCGAACCCTTTGGAAACGTTGCGATGGAGGCGATGGCGTGCGGGCTGCCGGTTCTTGCCAGCTCCCGATGCGGCGTAGCGGAGATCATGCCTGCGGCATTGCGCGCCTTTGTGGTCGACAATCCGGCAGACCCTGGAGAGATCGCCGGAAAGCTCGACCGGATGCTTCAAAGTGGGCCCGAGTTGGGACGGATCGCGCGCGCGGCAGCGGAACAATACACGTGGGAGAGGCACGAGCGCGAGTTGAATCGGTTTGTCGGAGCGCTCAAGTAGATTGCGGCGACCGCGATCGCGGCCCGAGACCATCGAACATTCCCCGCGCAACCGCCAGCCGCCGCTCCTCGCGGGCAATTCGCGGCAGACCGGCCCGGACAGCCCGGGCAATCGAAAGCCGCGTCCATGCCACGGCGCTTTTCGTCAACACCTCAAAGGCGGAATGATCTTCATGCAGCATCCGGCAGCGGCCGCGCTCGCGCGATACCCGGATAAACCGTTCCCGATCGGCGCGCGACGTGTCGACCTCGTGATAGACGACCGCCTCCGGAGCGTAGCCGATCCGAAAGCCCGCGCGTCTCAGGCGTTGCGACATTTCGGTTTCTTCTTCATGTCCGCAGGCGCCCGGGCCAAGTCTTTCGTCGAACGGGCCCACGCTGGCAAGCGCGGTGGCGCGGAACGCCATGTCGGCGCCGAGGACTCCGGGCACCTCGATGATGCTCTCGCCGTGATCGAAGATTGGCAGGTCGAGATAGACGGAATTTGCTCCCGCCTTGGCCGCAGGATCCTCAGCTGGCAAAATCCGGCCGGCCATTCCCGCAAATTCCGGACGCGAGGTGAAGAATTTCTCGACGGCGTCGAGGTAGGACTTGCTCACGGTCAGGTCATCATCGAGGAAGATTAGAATATCGCCCGCGGACTCCTTGATCGCACGATTCTGAATACGGCATTTGCCGGGCCGCGAATCGTGGAGATGCGTGAGTGCCGGAAGATCGGGCGACAGGGCCGCGGGTCCGGAGGTTCCATTCTCTGCGACAAACAGTTCGTGTGTGCCCGGCCGAAGCTGCGGCGTCAGGCTTCCGATGAGTCTAACCAAGGAATCGGGCCGATCGTGTGTCGCGATGATGATTGAGAGCTTCAAGCGGTTTGCGGGCCGCCGTTTGCATCGGGACGCGGCGCCTTGACGAAACGCATCACGATGTTTTCGTCCATCAACAGGCTCGGGCTGGTCATGAAGCGCAACAGGTCGCGGTTGAGCCGACGTTGTTCAGGATCGGGATCGCCCCGGCCATAGAGGAGCCACGACCGCAGCACGATAGCGGGGTATAGGAACGGAATGAAGATTCGCGCGCGAAGCTTGCGGCGGCTGCGCCCGAGCGCATCCATTTGCAAACCGTAGCCCCGCGCCATCCAGTGGAAATCGTTCAGGCCCATCACGTGCCAGTTGCGGCCATCTTCGACCCGATATCGATGCGGCAGGGGAGCGCGCCGCCCCTTGTAAAACCCGGTCAGCAGGTAATGGATTCGCGACGTGACGTTGAGCCGGTTGGGTGTGGTTACAATCGCGACGCCGCCAGGTTTAAGCACGCGGGCGATTTCGCTGAGCATGTGCGCGATGTTCGGAAGGTGCTCGATCACTTCGAGCAGCAGCACCAGGTCGAACTTACCGCTTTGAAACGGCAGGTCGGAATTCAGGTCCGCGGCAACCCATCCGGGCCGCGAGACTTTGCGCTCGGTCGGAGTGACGCGCCATCCACGCTCGGTCAGCAGCCGGGTCGAGAGCCCATCGCCCGCGCTAAGGTCCAGGGCAATGGAAGCGGGCCCCGGCGCCGGGGCAAGGTCGACAGCACCACGTACTCGCTCACTCATCGCAACCGGGAATTGTGCGGTACCGGAGCGCGCACCACAAGCGGGGTCGGATTGGCGCTACCAGGGGCGCTGCGCGGCGAATCGGAGGCGCACGAAGTCCATCGTCCAATTGCCGGCTCGGTCGCAAAGGGAGGAACGCATCAGGTCAACCATCTCGGTCTTGGCGCTGCGGCGATCTTCGGGTTTGAGCTGACGAAAGAAACTCTCGCAGAACGTCTCTATGAACGCCTCCATCCCGGTGCCCAGCCTGACCGGCAAAGGCGCCAATTGGATGTGAATGACCGCAAAGCCAGCGCGTTCGAGTACGGCGCGGTATTCCTCCGCAGTCGGGTAGTACCATGGGTTCACGTCTGCTATATCGATCCCGCGGCGCTTCAGCACTGCGCCTGCGGCGACAACGGTGCCCGCACAGCATCCGTGACCGCCGAACTCGCCGACGAAGCGGCCTCCGGTCTTGAGGGCGGAAAAGACTCGCGCGGCAGCACGCTTCGGATCGAGCACCCAGTGCAGCACTGAGTTGGTGAAAACGGCGTCAAACTCGCGATCGAATTCGAGGTCGTAAACGCTCTTCACGCGCGCGTTCAAGCCGCGCCGCCGCGCCGCCTCGATCATCTCTACTGACGGATCGACTCCGATGACACTTGCGCCGGCGGCGACGAGCCGTTCGCTGACAAAGCCGTCACCGCATCCGAGGTCCAGAATCTTCTCGCCGCGTCGTGGGGCGAGCATCGGCAACGTAAAATCAGCAAAGCTTGCGACGTAGCGCGCGTTACTCGCGTAGCGCTCCGGTTCCCAGGTTTGCGTACTCTGCATTTCAGCGGCCATCCCGATACCTTGTTTTCCCATTCCGCGTCGAGGCCGGCAAATTGCCGCGACTCGAATCCTTGAAGTTCCTCCAAGCGGTTTCGTCGGCCACAATTTGTAGCGAGACGCTGTCGCACGACGACTTCGCGGTAGCGATCTGAATACGGACGCGTATGATTGATTTTGAGCGGGCGGTCGAGGAGCTTACCGGCCAGTCTCAGGCAGAAAGCGATCCCAAATCGGCGAAACGTGCGCCGTCGGCACGCGCAGAATCAATCAGCTCTGCGCTTCGCTCGCGCGGCTTTCTACCCGAGCACGATCCATTGAACGGCTTCCCCTCCAGCTCTGAATTTGCCGAGTTGGATCAAATTGGCCGCGATCTTCCGAGCCTGCTGCAAGACCCCGGCTTTCGCGCTTATGCGCGCTCATTGGATATCCCGCAATGGCCGGAAAATCGTGTGGCGGCGAGCGACCTCCCGGAACTCCGGTTGTATTACGTGCGCGTGGGCTTTCTCGCTTCCGCCTATATCAATCAGGTAGGCCAGGAACCGAGTAAAGTTTTGCCGGCCAATCTGGCGATACCAATGTGCCGCGCCTGTAAGTTGCTGAACCGTCCGCCGATTCTCAGCTACGACGGTTACGCATTGTACAACTGGAAGAGATTTCGCAAGGACGGCCCGATCGCCTTGGGAAACATCGACACCATTCAGAATTTCGTGCATCTCTACGACGAGCACTGGTTCATCCTGGTTCACATTGAGATCGAAGCGATCGCCGCGCGCATCCTGGACGCGATCGCCAGAGTTCAGACGGCGCTCGATGCGAACGCGCCTGGTCCCATCGACGATGCGGTTGGGGATATAGCCGGCGCGGTCAACGAACAGGTTCGGGTTTTGCGCCGAATCCCGGAAAGGATGGACCCAGCGCTCTATTACAAAACCTTCCGGCCCTATATCCGTTTCTTTGAAAACGTTGAATACGAAGCCGAGGTGGCCGGCGCGCGCGTCGCAGCCGGCTCGGCCGCGCGGCTGCGGATTAACTTTCGCGGCGAGACCGGGGCGCAAAGCAGCATCATGCCGATGCTGGTGGCGTTCATGAAAATTCCGCATCGCCCGTCGATGCTTACCAATCATCTGATTGACATGCGCAACTATATGCCGGCGGAACATCGCGCACTGATCGCGGCGGTGGAAGCGATGCCGAGCATCCGCGCGATGGCGAGCAAGCAGAACAACAACGCGGTGCTCGATGCGATGGCGGAGTTCCGCTCAGTGCACTACGGATGGGCGCAGGAATATATCAACCGACGGACCGACGATCCTCGCGGGACTGGCGGCACACCCTACGTGCAGTGGTTGAAACAGCTCATCGACGAAACGCTCGCATTCAAGGTTAGCTAGCCCGAATCGTCGGCGGATTTCAGTGCGGACCGCGCGGCTCTCACCGGTCTCGCGTCTCCGCTTGAATTGGCGAATGCAGCCGGATAAATCCTATAGACTCACCTGTGAGCGAGAGTGGCGGAATGGCAGACGCGCAAGGCTCAGGACCTTGTGGAGGCAACTTCGTGGGGGTTCAAGTCCCCCCTCTCGCACCAAGGAAAAATTAGTAAATTCAGGGGTAAGCGCAGCGCGCCTCGCGAAGGAAACCGAGGCTTCTCGAAAAAGGGCGAAGGACTTCCTGCGTCTATGGACTCTCAGAATTCGCTTTCCGCTTTACACCCGCTCGCAGCGCTTTCACGCGCGGCCGATGAACTCGTCCATAGCCGCATGCCTGATCGTTAGGACACGAACCCTCTTGCGCGATTCGTCGACTTCGAAAATTACTCGATACACGTCACGTTTCGCGCCGTAGAGCAGATGCCGCAACCGTCGCTTGGCCTTTTTGCTCTCGGGAGCTGCCGGGCAGCGGCGCGGCAACTGTTCAAGGGTATAAATGGCCTCTTCGAGCCCGTTGAACCAGCGCGCGGCCTCCGCCGAATCGTCTGCCGAAATTCGCTGATAAAGGTAATCGAGGTCCCGCTCCGCGCGCAGCGCCAGTTCAACGAGATACGCCATGACGCCGGCGCAATTCGCTGAATACATTGCGGGCGGGCCGCGTCCGGCCATGCGCGATGTCCTCCACGCCTTGCCGGATAGCCTCATAAACGTCGGCGCGGGCGGCGCTGTCGAGCAATCGCTGATAGGATTCCGCGTCTTGCACGACGGCCTCGGCCTTGCCGTTGACGGTCAGGACCACCGGCCGCTTGCTCTTCTTCATCTCTTTGAGAAACTCACCCGATTTTCGCCGGAAATTTGTCAGAGATTGAATGTCCTTCGTGATGTCGAGCATAGCGGCGGCCACCTCCCTTTGAGCACAGCACCTAATTAGGTGCTACCCCTGGCTGCGCGTTTTGTAAAGCGAAATACTCGTGGCGCACCCCTTTGTCGCTCCATGTTCCGCCGTTCGGTCTCACCAGGATGGATCACTTCGCCTGGCACATCGGACCATTCATGCCCGCGCAATCACCGAGCCCAGCTAGAGAGCGTGCTTCGCGCGCCGCTACACAACGTTACGGACACTTTTTTTCCGGCAAATTTCCGGCACTGAAATCGATTTTGAGACTTAGATCGCGTTACGCACTGAGACACACCGATACGTCGAAAGCCCTTCTGCCCCTAGGGCTTCGAGCGTTTTTGTGAGAGTTTGTACGGCCCAATTTTTTCTCAAATTCAGGCTCAGGACCTTGTGGAGGCAACTTCGTGGGGGTTCAAGTCCCCCCTCTCGCACCAGTTCTGCACCGTTTAAGCGGTCTGCGGTTGCCCCGGAATACCGCATAAACGCAATTGTCCGCGAGAGTGGCGAAACGGCAGACGCGCAAGGTTCAGAACCTTGCGCGGTCGAGTCCCCCCTGTTTACGAGAGCCGGAACGACTCAGTAGGGTCCGGGTTGTCCTCCAGAATCTGCGTTGCCTGATTTTTCGGGACCGTGGCAGGCGGCCACATCGGGAACGCTGGCCCCGATGGCGGAGGCGATTTCAGCGTCCGATCGTCCGGCTTCGGTCTGCAGCTTCACTACGTTACAGTCCACGTGACTGGCGTTGAGCGAGCTACAACCCCCGAGCGCCCCAGCCATCACGAGAGTTCCAAACGCCGCCGCGATTCCCAGTTTTCGGCATGCTCCGATCATGGAAATATCCCCTCCAGGTTCTTGTGCCTGTCCCCAAGAAAATCAGACTGTGCGCACCATATTACCAAGGCGACCGACTTTACAAGCTGGAATTTCAGCAATTCGGGATGCTAATCGCCGAGCGCATATCTGCGTTTGTAGCTTGAGGGAGATTCGCGCGGTCAATATGATCTCGTCGAGGGCGCGCGGCGCCCTTTTTTAGACTTCGATTTGAGAGCAGGTTCGAAAGACACCAGTGGAGTTGGGAAAAACATACGATCCCAAGGCGGCCGAGGAGCGATGGTTTCAGACCTGGATTGACCTGGGTTATTTCAAGGCCGATCCGGCGCGCGAAGGCCCCGTCTTCTCGATCGTTATCCCACCCCCCAACGTCACCGGCCAGCTCCATCTCGGGCATGCGCTGAACGCGACCCTCCACGACATCATCGTGCGGACGCGCAGGATGCAGGGTTACAACACGCTGTGGCTGCCGGGCACGGACCACGCCGGCATCGCGACGCAGAATGCAGTCGAGAAGGATCTCGCCAAAGACGGCAAGAATCGCCATCAACTCGGGCGTGAGTCCTTCGTCGAACGCGTATGGGAGTGGCGCGACGACAAGGGCGGAAAGATTCTCCAACAGCTTCGGCGCATCGGTGCGTCGTGCGATTGGAGCCGCGAGCGTTTCACGCTCGACCCGGGGCTCTCGCGTGCCGTCAACAAAGTCTTTGTTGTTCTGTTCAAGCGCGGCCTCATCTACCGTGACCGTCGGCTAATAAACTGGTGCCCACGGTGCGAGAGCGCGCTCTCCGATCTCGAAGTCGATCACAAGGAAGCGAAGTCGAGCCTGTGGTTTATCCGCTATCCCCTCGCGGATAGCAGCGGGTTCATAACCGTTGCCACGACGCGGCCTGAGACGATGCTCGGTGACACGGCGGTGGCGGTGAACCCTGAGGACGCTCGCTATAAGTCCCTAATCGGCAAGACGCTGCGACTGCCGTTGGTTGGAAGAGAAATCAAAATCATCGCGGACGCCGCCGTCGATGAGAAGTTCGGCACGGGAGCGGTCAAGGTTACGCCCGGGCATGATCTCAACGACTTCGAGATCGGCAAGCGCCACGGTCTGGAACAGATCAGCGTGATGGATTCCCAGGCGAGGATGAACGAGAACGCCGGACGCTACCAGGGCCTGGACCGCGACGAGGCGCGCAAGCGAATCGTCGAAGATCTGCGCGCACTGGATTTGCTCGAGAAGATCGATCCGCATGGGAATAAGATCGGCGTGTGCTCACGATGCGGCACGGTGGTCGAGCCGATGCTTTCCGAGCAATGGTTCGTGCGCGTACGCGAGATGGCCGAGCGATCGATGGCGGCGGTGCGCGACGGGCGTACGACCTTCTTCCCCAAGCGCTGGGAGAAAACGTTCTTCGAGTGGATGGAGAACGTCCACGACTGGTGCATCTCGCGCCAGCTATGGTGGGGCCATCGGATTCCGGCGTATCGATGCGACCGCTGTAACCATCTGACCGTCGCCGCCGAGCGGCCGCCGAAGTGCGAGGAATGTGGCGGCACCGATATCGTGCAGGACGAGGATGTACTCGACACATGGTTCAGCTCGGGCCTGTGGCCGTTCTCGACGCTGGGATGGCCCGATGAGACCCCGGAGCTGCGCAAGTACTACCCCACCAGCCTGCTGATCACCGGCTTCGACATAATCTTCTTCTGGGTCGCCCGGATGATGATGCTCGGGCTCGAATTCATGAACGACGTTCCGTTCCGCGATGTGTACATCACGACGCTGGTTCGCGACGAGTACGGGCAGAAGATGACGAAGTCGAAGGGCAACGTCGTCGACCCGCTCGATCTGATGAACCAGTATGGCACTGACGCGGTCCGGCTCACTCTCGCGCAACTGGCATCGCAAGGGGGCGACATAATCCTATCGCACGAGCGGTTCGCTGCGGCGCGCGCTTTCGCCAACAAGATCTGGAATGCCGCACGGTTCGTCATGATGAATCTCGATGGGGCGGCTCAGCCGCTCCCGAGCGTGGATCGGGCGAAACTCGGGCTTGCGGAACGATGGATATTAGCGCGGCTCGACACGGCAATGCGGGAAGTCACGCGCGCGATCGATGCTTACGAGTTCAACGTTGCCGCAATGGCGATTTACTCGTTCATCTGGCACGAGTTCTGTGACTGGTATATTGAGCTGTCGAAAGACTCATTGAAGGCAGGCGGCGAGCGGCAGGCCGCGGCCCGATGGGTGCTCGTGACGTGTTTCGATCGAATGCTGCGCCTGCTGCATCCCTTCATGCCGTTCATCAGCGAGGACATCTGGCAGGTTATCCGTCCGTTTCTGTCGGAGGCGAATCTCAGCGAGCATTTGGTGGTTGCGAAGTTTCCGGAACCGGCAGCAACGGCTCGGACTTCCGCTGAAGACGACGCCGCAATGAGCAGATGCATTGAAGCGACTGAGGCAATCAATTCGCTTCGGTCTCTGCTCGGCTATCACCCGGGGCAACGGGTTCGAGCGGTGATCCGAACGGCCCGCGCGAACGAATCGCTGGAGTTCCTCCGCTGGAAACCCTACGCACTCACGATGGCGAAGGCGGACGAGATTGAGTTGATCGCGGCGGAAACGGCGCTTCCTGGTGGATCAGTGACGACCGTTTTGGAGTGGGCCCAGATTTCGGTCCTGGCGCCCGAAGGCTTCGACTTCGCCAAAGCCCGGGACGCGCTGAAGAAAAAGCTCGACGAAGTAGAAACCCATCTCGAGCAACATCTCGCGCGGCTCAACAATCCGGAGTTCCAGGCGAAAGCCGCGCCGGAAATGAAAGAACAAATTCGCGAGCGCGCAACGGAACTGGAAAATCAGCGTCGTTTGCTCCAGGAGCAGTTACAAAAGCTCGAAGCATCGAGATGAAACGAATTTCCCAGGCGCCCGTCTTATGCGGTAAGGCACGAGATCGGCAGGCTCACGCTACGACTGAGTCTCCAGAACCGTCACCGGGCTCGGGCGGACTATTCGCCACTTTTTCCCGCAACGCACGGGGAGACGGTTCGCGATGATGGACCTTCTGAACGTACTGGATCTGGATGACACGCTGCGCCGAGCGCTCACCGAAGACGTCGGGCGAGGCGACCTGACTACCTGCGCGACCGTTCCCATCGGCAAGCGAGGCCGTGCGCGAATAGTGGTCAAGGAGCCGGAAGTGATTCTTGCCGGCGGATTCATCTTGGAGCGCGTGTTCACGATGACCGGCGGCGCTCCCAACGTGATCAGGCTTGCGGATGAGGGAGTGAGGCTGAAGGATCGCGAAATACTCGCCGAGTTCGAAGGTGAGTTGGCCGGTCTTTTGACAGGCGAGCGGGTCGCGCTCAATTTTGTGCAGCTCCTTTCCGGAATCGCGACGCAGACGCGGCGCTTCGTCGATGCGATAGCGGGCACCCGCGCGCGCATCGTCGACACTCGCAAGACCCACCCGGGTTTGCGCGCGCTGGAAAAGTACGCAGTGCGTGCCGGCGGCGGGTCCAATCATCGTTTCGGGCTGGACAGCGGCATCCTGATCAAAGAGAACCATATAGAGGCCGCGGGTTCGATTACGACGGCGATCGATCGCACGCGCAAGCTTGCTCCGCATACCTTCAAGATCGAAATCGAATGTGAAACGGTCGCGCAGGTCGAAGAAGCGCGCAAAGCAGGCGCCGACGTGATCCTGCTGGACAATATGAAGCTCGACGACATCCGCGCATCGCGCCTTCGGGCCGGTGAAGACATCGTGCTCGAAGTGTCGGGGAACGTGACGCTGGCGAATGTGCGCGCAATCGCCGAAACCGGCATCGATCTGATTTCCGTTGGCGCGCTCACTCATTCCGCGCGCTCCGTCGATATCAGCATGAGAGTCGAAGGCGCCTAAGCCGGCTGCGCAGAGGCTCCGATGGCACCCGCGAATCCGTATCGATTGATTGAGAAGGGGGAGCTAGGACGGGTCGGATGCCGCATCCACTACTTCGACGAGCTTAACTCCACCCAGGAAACTGCCCGCGAGCTGGCAGCGGACTGCGCCCCGCAAGGCACGGTCGTAGTCGCCGAGCAGCAGACCGCGGGGCGGGGCCGGATGGGTCGGTCATGGCATTCTCCCGCGGGCGTGAATCTGTATTGCACGACGATTCTGCGGCCACCGATTCCAATCGCCCAGGTTCCGCGCCTAAGCCTCATGGCCGGAGTAGCCGCTGCGCAGGCCTTGGAACGCGAAGCGCCGGGGCTCGTCTCGCTCAAATGGCCCAACGATGTATGGCTACGCGGTCGCAAGGCGGGCGGGATCATTGCCGAGGCAGTCACTAACTCCCGCCAGAGCCTTGAGTGCGTGCTGCTGGGAATCGGTCTCAACATCAACCTCGCCGCAGACGACATTCCGCCTGAGCTCCGTGATAAGGCGACCTCGCTGCGCGCGATGGTGGGTCATCCCTGCGACCGAATTGCGATCGCGGATTCGCTTTTCAGTCTGCTCGACTATCGCTATATGGAAGTCATCAGGCGGGGCTTCGATGCCGTCCGGCCCGAGTGGGAACGCCTCTCGGCTTTGACCGGGAAGCGGGTGACGGTAGTGGATGGTCCGCGGCGCGAGTCCGGAATCGTGCGGGGAGTCGATTCGGACGGCGCGTTGCTGCTCGAAGTGGGCGGCGCGACGCGGAGAATCATCGCGGGCGACGTGAGCATCGAAGGCGCCTACCAGTAACAGCTGTGGGATTGGATGGATGACATGAGTTGAGCAAACGGTCCGGCGGCGGATTCGCGATGTGGGCACATCGGGCTGCCGGCCCCAATGATTCATCAGAGGGAGGTAACTCCTTATGGCGGTCGAAGAAATCGGGCGGTTGAGAACAATCGCGATAGTCGGGCAGGGCGGCGCAGGGAAAAGTCAGCTTGCCGAGGCGATGCTCTTCACGGCCGGAGCGACAACCCGCCTGGGCCGTCCCGACGACGGCAGCGCTGTGATGGACTTCGAGCCCGAAGAACTTCAGCGCCACGTCAGCATCAGTTCTTCGTTTCATCATCTCAACTGGAAACGCACCGAAGTAATTCTCGCCAACACGCCCGGCTACAGCGCGTTTCTTCCCGACACGTTCAACACTCTCAAAGCCGTCGACGGGGCGGTTCTTCTGATATCGCCCGGCGGCGATATGAAGGTCGAATCGGAAAAGATTTGGAACACGCTCAGTGAAGCAGGTCTGCCGCGTGTCGTGTTCGTGTCACGACTGGATCGCGAACGATCCAGCTTCGATGCGGCTCTCAAGGACCTGGAAAAACAACTCGAAGCGAAGCCGGTCGCTTTGACTCTGCCAATAGGCGAAGAGGCGGGTTTCACCGGCGTCATCGACGTACTCGCCATGAAGGCGCTGAACTATGGCGACACCTCGGGCAAGCCGAAGGAAGAAGAGCTGACCAGCGCACTGAAGGAACGCGCGGAAAAGGCCCGTAACGCGCTGTTCGAAGCGATCGCGGAAACCGATGACGAGCTTCTGGAGGAATACCTCGATAAGGGAACCCTTCCGGAAGACAAGGCGCGAGCCGCTCTGCACGCCGCTGTAGCCGCAGGCAAAATCACGCCGGTATTCAGTGGATCGGGAACCAAGAATATCGGCGTCGGTCCGCTGCTCGATGCGATCACGACGTATATGCCCGCGCCCAACGAACGCCCTGCGATCAAAGCGCATCATCCGACCAGCGGACAGGAGCAGGAGCGCGCGGCGGACCCAAATGCTCCCTTTGCCGCACTGGTATTCAAGACGGTAATCGATCCGTTCGCCGGCAAGCTCTCCATTTTCCGCGTCATGTCCGGACGCGCACAAAGTGATGCAACCGTTTTCAACGCCACCCACGAATCGAAGGAGCGCTTCGGTCAACTGCTTCGACTCGAAGGCAAGAAGCAATCTCCGCTCGCATCGGCTCTACCGGGCGAAATCGTTGCGGTAGCGAAGCTGAAGGACACCGTCACCGGCGACACACTTTGCGACGAGAAATCTCTCGTGATGTTCGAGCCTCCGGTGCATCCGCACCCGGTCATCTCGTTCGCGATCCGCCCCAAGACCAAAGGTGACGAAGAAAAGGCCTCGGCCGCGCTCCATAAGCTTGTTGAGGAGGACACGGCGCTGGAGATGCATCGCGACCCGCAGACTCACGAGATAATCCTCTCGGGAACCGGGCAGATGCATATCGAAGTGACGGTGGAGAAGCTCAAGCGCAAATTTAATGTAGAAGTTGAACTTCAATCGCCCAAGGTTCCTTACAAGGAGGCAATCAAAGGCCGCGCGGAAGCCCAAGGCAAGTACAAGCGCCAATCAGGCGGACGGGGGCAGTACGGCGACTGTTGGCTTAAGGTGGAGCCGTTGCCGCGTGGCAAAGGATTTGAGTTCGAGGACAAGATTGTCGGCGGCTCGATACCGCGACAGTTCATCCCCTCGGTCGAGAAAGGTGTTCGCAGCACGTTGGTGGAAGGGTTTCTCGCCGGGTACCCCGTGATGGACGTCAAAGTCACAGTGTATGACGGCAGTTACCACGACGTTGACTCGTCGGACATGGCTTTTCAGATCGCCGCATCGATGGGCCTGAAAGCTGCGCTGGAAAAAGCGAAACCAATCATCCTGGAACCGATTGTCGCACTTGAGGTTGCGTGTCCCGACGAGTGCATGGGGGACGTGATCGGCGATTTGAATTCGCGCCGCGGCAAAGTACTTGGGATGGATCGCAAGGGCCAGAGCCAGGTCATCAAGGCGGTGGTGCCAATGTCGGAAGTGCTCAAGTACGCGCCGGATTTGCGATCGATCACGTCGGGGCGCGGGTCGTTCGAGCAACATTTTTCGCACTACGAGGAAGCGCCGCCGCAGGTCGCGGATAAGATCATCAAGGAAACGAACGCCGCGCGCGAGGCGAGCAAACAGCACGCGCACGCCTAATCCTCTGTGAGGTGGGACGTCCTCGATGCGGCTTCAGGACAAAGTTGCGATTATCACCGGCGCCGGCAGCGGCATTGGTCGCGCAACCGCCTTGCTGTTCGCTCGGGAAGGCGCGCTGCTCGTACTTAACGACATCGACGCGCAGGCTCTGGAAGCGACACGGACGCAGGCGGGATCGGAGAACTGCCGGACGGCGCTCGGCAGCGTTGCTCAGGAGGAAACGGCTGTTCGCCTGGCGCGCGAGGCAATATCGGCGTTCGGGCGGATCGACGTACTGGTTAACAACGCAGGCATCCACTCCGTGAAGGACATCACCGAGACGACGGTGCAGGAGTGGGACCGCCTGATGGATATTAACCTGAAGAGCATGTTCCTGTGTTGCAAACACATCATCCCGCACATGCTCGAGCGCAAGAAGGGATCCATCGTCAACCTCGCTTCGATCTCTTCTTTCATCGGACAAGAAATGGAGGGCGCAAGTACTTTCGCTTACAACATCACGAAGGCGGGCGCGCTCCAGCTCACAAAATCGTTGGCCAGCCGATACGCATCGGAAGGTATCCGCGTCAATTGCGTTTGTCCTGGCAATGTCGAGACCAACATTCTGAAACGAGGCACGCCGGAAGAAGCCGCAGAGTTCTGGCGTATCGCCGCTCGCGCGGAGCCGATAGGACGCAATGCGCAACCCGAGGAAGTCGCTAATGCGATCCTCTTTCTCGCCTCCGATGAGTCATCATTCGTCACCGGATGCCCGTTGCTGGTCGATGGAGGCTATCTGGCGCGTTAGTTAAGTGGCCGAAGGGACCAGGGGCGGAAGACGATAGACCGGTATTGCCAGGGCGCGCCGTCTTATACACTCAGGACGGGTTGTGTTGGCATGGCGCCGCTCGGAAAAGGGCTGATTCTTCTGGGGCTTCTGCTCATTGTCGCCGGAGCCTGCGTATGGGGCTTCGGGCGGGTGCCGTATCTGGGCCGGCTTCCGGGCGATATCTACGTGCGACGCGGTAACGCGAGCTTCTATTTTCCTCTGACTACCTGCATCCTGCTCAGTATTGCCGCGACAATAGTTCTTTCGCTGCTGAGGCGATGACGATGGCAAGGCGCACGCGTGGTCCGACATATCGGCGTGCCGAGGCAAAGCGGCGCCGGCGCGAGCTGATTGCGGTTGGAATTGCGGCGGTGACGCTCGTGGCGTTCGTGCTGGCGCAGACCGAGCTTCCGCCACTATCGCGCCATACCTCGCTTGCTTCGAATCTGGCCGTAATCCTGCTCTTCAACCTGAGCTTCCTGTTGCTCGGGTTGCTCCTGTTCCTGGTCGGCCGCAACCTCGTCAAGGTCATTTTCGAGCGGCGCCGCGGTCTGATCGGCTCGCGCTTCCAGGTGCGCCTGGTCGTGGGATTCATCGCGGTTGCGATCGTACCAAGCGTGTTTCTGCTCTACGTATCGGGCGTGTTCCTGAATGCTGATATCGGGAGCTGGTTCAAACCCGAATATCAGCAGGTGCTCGACGACTCGCTGGAAATCGCCAAGACCTATTACCTGAACTCGGCCAACAACGCCTCGCATTTTGCGCGGGTGCTCGCCGAGGAGATCGCCTCACGCAATCTGCTGATACCGCAGGAGCGCACGCAGCTGAAGGACTTCATCGAGAAGCGTCAGCAGGAATACAACCTCGGCACGATCGAGGTCTTCACGGCGGACCGCAAGCTGTTGCTCATCGCTCTCAGTCCCAAGACTCCGACCGGTATCGGAGTCGCTCCCGACGCCCCGATTCTGTCGGACACTTTGAAGGGGCAGGTGATGACGCGGACCGACCGGCTCGGCAATTCCGATGTGGTTCGAGGTACCGCGCCAATCTATGCTTCGCCGGAGTCGGACAGTGTCGTGGGCGCCGTGGTGGTTGATTACTATCTGCCCAAGAGCCTGGCGACACGGGCCGCCGGAATTTCGAAATCCGCCGAGGACTATTTTCAACTTCGCATCCTCCGCCAGCCGATCCTGAACAGCTACTTTATTGCGCTCGTGCTTATCGGCTTGGTTGTCGTAGCACTCGCAAGCTGGTTTGGAATGTATTTGGCGCGCGGGATCACGGTCCCGATCAAGCGGCTGCTGCAGGGGACGCAAGCGATCGCTGCGGGTAATCTTAACTATTCGATTCCTCAGGTCGGTGACGACGAGATCGGCCGGCTTATCGGTTCTTTCAATCAAATGACGGCCGACCTTCGCGCTTCCGCCGCTGAACTGGAGCATCGCCGCCGCTATACTGAGACACTTCTGGAGAATGTTTCAGCGGGTGTGGTCGGCCTCGATCCTGAGGGCATGGTCACTACTATAAATCCCTGCGCGGAGCGGCTCCTGGGACTGAACGCCCTCGATGCGATCGGTCGCCACTATCGCAACGTCCTCCAAGCCCCTTTGACGCATACGCTCGACGACACGCTTGCCGCGGCGACACGACCCGCGGAGATCCGCTCGACGATAAAGGCCGAGGTGGCTGGCGGCGAGACCGAGTTGATGATGACGACCAGCCCGCTGAGCGATGAGTCTGGCGATGCGCTCGGCTCGGTCCTGTTCTTCGAGGACGTGAGCCAGATCGCGAAAGTCGAGCGGATGGAAGCGTGGCGCGAGGTCGCCCGCCGCATCGCGCATGAAATCAAGAATCCGTTGACACCCATCCAGCTCTCGGCGGAGCGGATGCGCCGGCAACTGGCGGGCCGGGGCGACGATGGAGCGGCATTAGTCGAGGAATGCACCCGTACAATCATCGGCGAGGTCGAGGCCCTCAAGCGGCTGGTCAATGAGTTTTCCGCATTCGCGCGAATGCCGCATCTGACGCCCGTGCCCGGCGATCTCAATGCGCTTGCCGCGGACGCCGTTGCAGGTTTCAGAGCTGCGAATCCGGGGGTGGAGTTCAGCTTGACTCTGTCGAGCGACCTGCCCGAGTTGATGATCGATCGCGAGGCCATGAAACGCGCGCTGGTGAATCTGCTCGACAATGCCGTCAGCGCGACGACCACCTACAATCACAATGGCGACAAGTCGCGGATCGACGTGCGAACGACGTTGCGCGCCGACGTCGGGCTGGTGACGTTGGAAGTCAGCGACAACGGCCCTGGAATCGATCCCAGGCTGCGGACACGAATTTTCGAGCCGTATTTTTCGAACAAGCAGGGCGGTACCGGTCTCGGCCTCGCGATCGTATCGGCGATCGTCACCGACCACCACGGCTTCGTGCGCGTGGCCGATAACAAGCCGCGCGGAAGTAGATTCATCGTGGAGTTTCCAGTAAGAAACCAGCAATTCGCGAAGGCCGCAGGCTGAAGCGGATTCTCACCAATGGGCAACACCCAGGAGAGAGAGAAATATCGTGAACGAAACCGTATTGGTGGTGGATGATGAGGAGCGGATCCGATCCTCGCTGCGCGGCATTCTGAGCGATGAGGGGTTCCGGGTGGTGGACACGGGCGATGCGCCGGGCGTGATGGATCTGATCCATCGCGAGACGCCGGCGATTGTACTGCTCGACGTCTGGATGCCCGACGTCGACGGCATCGAACTGCTGCGCCGAATAAAGGCCGAGCAGCCTGCGGTTCCCGTCATAATGATTTCCGGTCACGCCAACATCCAGAGCGCGGTCGCGGCCACCAAGCTCGGCGCCGCGGACTTCATTCAAAAGCCTTTTTCAGTGAGCAGTCTGCTCGCTTCCATCTCGCGCGCGCTCGACGGTGGCAGCGCCGGCCCTTCGACCGTGAAGCGGTTCTCCGGCGACTCCACGGACCAAAGCAGCCGTGCGGCGCTCGCCAAACGCGGCGCTTATCGGCAGCGCACGATCGCGCGATCGATCGTGCTGGGCGGACAGGGGCTGCATACCGGACTCAAAACCGGCGTGATCCTTCACCCCGCTCCCGTAGGATTCGGAATCGTATTCTCGTCGCTCGCGGACGACACTCCCGTGGCAGCCAAAATGGAGAACGTCACCGACACCGGCTACAACACGACCCTTACCTCTGGGGGGCGATCGATTCGCACCGTTGAGCATCTAATGTCGGCGCTGCACGCCTTCGGCATCAGCAACATTGCGGTGAAGACCGAAGACGAGGTTCCCGCCTTAGACGGGTCGGCGCTGGAGCTGTGCAAACAGATTCGCGAAGCGGGAATCACCGAGCAGGATGCGCCTGTCGAACCGATTCGTATCAAAAAGAAGATCGTTATCGGCGAAGAGGGTGAAGGGCGCGAATTCATCGCCATCGAGTCCGCGGATCACTTGATAGTCGACTACACCCTTGATTATCCCAAGCCGATTGGCCGCCAGAAGGTTCATTTCGAGCTGACCTCGCCCGACGCTTACATCAACGAGATCGCTCCCGCACGGACGTTCACTTTCGTCGCCGAGTTCCGAAAGCTCACGGAGATGGGCCTCGGGAGCGGAGGCAGGCTCGACAATCTGATCCTGGTCGATGAGCAAAAGGTCGTGAACACCACGCTGCGTTTCCCGGACGAGTTTGCGCGGCACAAAGTGCTCGACCTGATGGGCGACCTTTATCTGCTCGGGCGCCCGGTGCTGGGCCACGTGACGGCATCCAAAACAGGCCACAGCGACAACCTGGCGCTGGTAAAAGCGATCCGCAGCTCGATCGATTCCTAGCCGGTTGAGGGCGCTCTCTGGACCGCGGGCCGGATGGACCTCAAGGACAAAGTCGTACTGGTGACCGGCGCGGGCAAACGCGTCGGCCGCACCATCGCCGGCGCCTTTGCTGAACGCGGCGCGGCGGTGGCCGTTCACTATCGCAGCTCAGGAGCCGAAGCCGAGGCGGTCGTTAGCGAGATCGAGTCCGGGGGCGGTCGCGCGCGACCATTCCACGCTGAACTGGAAAACGTCGCACAGGTTGAAGCGATGGTGACAGACGTGGTCGCGGCTTTCGGACGTCTCGATGTACTCGTGAATTCAGCCTCGGTCTTTTATCGCAAGCCGCTTGAAGAGGTGACCGAGCACGATTGGGACGCGAACCTCGATACGAACCTGAAGGCCCCTTTCTTTCTCGTGAAGTTCGCGTGTGCGCACATGCGCAAACAGGGCGCGGGCAAAATAATCAATATTGGAGATTGGGCAGGGATTCGTCCTTACAAGAATTATCTTCCGTACACCGTATCGAAGGCCGGGCTTATCGGGCTCACGCGGGCCCTGGCCAAATCGCTAGCGCCCGAAGTGCAGGTAAATTGCGTCGCGCTGGGCCCGGTCCTCGCACCCGAGGAATATGGAGAGGACGAAATTGCGAAGATGGTCGCCGGCACGCTGACCAAAAAAATGGGCTCTCCGCAGGATGTCGCACGCGCGGTGCTGTTTTTCTGCGAAGGCACCGACTTCGCGACGGGAGCAACATTGGTACTCGACGGCGGGCGCCTGATCGCTTGATCCTAAGATCGAGCGCGAAACCGCGGGCGCAACTCAACCTAACCCTTCCCTGGGATGGAAGGGGAACCAGAATGCCGGATGGATCGTTTCAGAATCGTCCCCATACGTTCCCGAATTGTGGTGCTCGCAAGCGGCGGACTCGATAGTTCCGTTCTTCTCGCCGACCTCGCACGGCGCAAGCGACACGTCTTTCCGGTTTATGTGCGCGCGGGACTACGATGGGAACGCGACGAGCTGCGTGTGCTGCGCCGTTTTCTGGGAACCCTGCGCGGCTTGCGTATCGAGCCCATCAAGGTTCTTGACCTGCCGATGGCCGATGTTGCCGCGAATCACTGGAGCGTGACCGGGCGCAACGTCCCCGGTTATCGGGCGGCAGTCTCGTCGAACTACATAATCGGGCGAAACCTGAGTCTGCTGACAAAGGCCGCGATCTTCTGCGCCTACAACAGAATTGGTGAAATCGCACTCGCTCCGCTGGAGGCTAATCCGTTCCCCGACGCGCGGCCCGAATTTTTCTGCGCGGTTGAGCGGGCGGTCGCCCTCGGAATAGGGTTGCCGCTTAAGATACGCGTTCCATTCGCCGGCATGAGCAAGGCACAGGTCATCAAGCGGGGCAGGGAACTCGACCTCTCGCTTACGCTTTCGTGCGCGCGACCGCGCGGCGCTATTCAATGCGGCGCCTGTACCAAGTGCGCAGAACGTATCGAAGGATTTGCCGCCGCGCACGTCGACGATCCGACGCGTTACGCGCGCCGCCGACCCGCCTGATCCCTCAGCTCTCGAATTTCACGCATCGCGAGGCGTGAGATTCGCAGATATCGCGAGATGGTTTCCTCATCGTGATGGCGAATCGACCAGTCCAGTTGGCGAACGATCATGTGCGCCAGGTAGAGCGCCGCTGCCCCCGCATCGGAAATCGCAACGGCGCGCTCCAGTAGCGGCCGCGCGATCGTGTCGTCTTCGAGCGCATAGAAGCCCAGTGTGATCAGGTCGAACCCGCGATCGCCCGCGCAGCATCCGTTCCAGTCGATTACTCCTGAAATTTCACCGTCGACGGCCAGAATATTCGCGGGACTGAAATCGAAGTGGACTGCGTCGGTGGTCCGAAAATTGGCGCTAGCCGAAAGCGTTGCGGTCTCCTGGAGTTCCTTGAGAATCGCCGCAGTCTCTGCTGAGTAGTTCCGGAGCGAATGGAGGAGGCACCATCTCTGAAATCCAGTGCTGATGCTCGCTACGATTGTCTCTGGCCAGTCGCCCGCGACCTCGGCCGGACCTCCGGCTTGGAGAGCGTTTAGTTCGAAGATCCGATCCAGATGGCGCCGCGTTATGTGCTGAACTGGTTGTCCAGGCAGAACGCGCTGGACCAGGTAGCTGGTTCCATCGTCGTCAGTTCCCGACGTTACGCATTCCGGTGCAGGGTAGCCCGATGCTCGCAGGCGCCGCGTGATCGCGACTACCTGCTGTGCGTCGAACTCCGCGCCCCATTTGAGGATGTACTCGGTGCCGGAGTCATCTGCGATGACGTGGGTGGCGCCGCTTTCACCGCCCATCTTGGGGCCGATCAGGCGATAGCTGGTTTTGTGGCGGCGATTGATAGACGCGACTATTGATGCCGGATTGCGCATTCGCTTCCGGAGAGGCCCCGTCAGCCCACGTTGCTGAACTGGATTTTTGCTTTCTTCGCGAGCTGCTTCAGCAGCGCCTTTACGACCGCATCTTCGTTGTAATCGAGTATCACCATGGCGATCTTCGGCTTCACTTCATTCAGTGTCGCGTAGGTCTCGCCGCGCCGCTCGGTGACGATGATGAAGGAGTACCCGAGGTTCGATTCGATGATTTGGGTCAGGTGTCCGACCGGCGTCGCAAAGACCTGCTTCTCCACGACCGGGGGTAGCTGGCCGGGGCGAAAATAGCCCAGGTCTCCGCCCTTCGGCGCCGTCTGCGCGTCCTCGGAATTAGCCTTCGCGAGTGCGGCAAAGTCCTTGGTGTGCTGCGCTTGTTTGTACAGCTTCAGAATCTTCTGGCGCGCCGCCTCCTTCTGTGCGTCGGTCGGGTTGTCCGGCAGCTTCACGGCGATATGCGAGATGCGGACCTCGCCGGGGTCCTTGATGAACAGATCGCGATGCTCTTCGTAATATTTCTTGATTTGCTCGTCGGTCGGCCGGACCTTCGCGGCGCGAAAGTCGTCATCGAGCATTTTCTCGATCATCATCGAGCCACGCACCGCCTGGAGTAATTGCGGGTCGGGAGCACCGGTGCCTCCCGATACTTCCTCGCCGGATGCGCCGGTCAGCTTGAACTCATTTGCGCGCACGGCCACCTCAGGATCAGGAATCGTGATTTCACGGCGCTTCGCCTCGTCGATCAGAAGCTGGCGACTAATCAAATTCTCGGTGGCGTCCTTAAAGACGGCTCTCAATTCCTCAGGTGAGGTTGCATTGATGAGGCGAGCCTCGGTCTTGGCGTAGTCGCTGATCTCCGCCGCAGTGATTGGCGTGCCATTGACGGTTACGACGACGGGATCCTTGGGGTCGGGCTTGACGAGAGGCAGGATGCCGAGAAAGCGCTGCTGCCAATCCAGATCCGCGGTGCCCAGGTCCGTCGATATCTGAGCGACCACGGGAGCAACGATACAAAGGACCGCCGCGACGATGAGTGCGGCGAGGCGGGTTCGGGGAAGGGTGGTCATCGAGTAATCCCTCGTGTACTCAGGACCAGGCATGTAATTCTGTCGGGCCGAGGCCTGCGGTTGAGATGGCGCAACTTCGCACCGTGAGTATAGTCGTCGCGATTGTCGCGAGCGTGTTTGCGCTCGCGTCGGGTGTGATTCTGTTCTTCGTGGTCGAGCCGCCGTTTCTCGCGTCGATCTTCCTTGCGTCCGCCGCGATCGCGATAATCTGCTTTCTCATTGCGGGCGCTGCCAGCTACTTCGAGCCGTGACTAACCGCATCTGCTGAGGAACGCGGGACGATCGCCGGCTTATACGCCGTCTTACACGGCGCGCCGGGCGCGAAGAAATGCTCGATGCGACCCGGCTCTCGGCCGAGGAAAATCAAGCTCGAAGAGCGTGTTCCATAAGCATCCAGATGAAGGCACAGCGCGTTGGGGCGTCCGCTACGAGGATCGAGCTGCGTGCTGTGATCGGTGAGCAATGCGCCCAATTCGGATCGCATCGCGATCGGATCGCGCCTGAACTCCGGGCGCTCGGCAAGGTCTGCAAACCGGCCGTATGCGCGGCTGATCTTGGGGCATTCGAAATCATCCACATCGAGATTGCTCAGTAGATGGAGCCCCGGCGCGAGCGAGACCACCTCGATATGGCTGCCCCGGTTGTGGGCGACGTGCGCTTCCTCTCGCGATGCCATCAGCAGATTAAACGGGTTGTAGTTCTCGCCCCGTTCCGCGCCGGCAAACCGTGCCGCGTCCGCGGCGGTGGAGCAGCAGAGCGCGTCGAGGCATAGCATCCCGCGGGAGCGCGCGTTCGGGTTGGGATCGCCATCGGCCCGCCGATTCAGTAGTCCGGCAACCAATCCATACTCACTGATCCCGAGCCAGGTTCCGCCCGCCCGCAAGTCCTTGCCACCGACGACGTGAGGATTTTCATGCAGCGTGCCGGGATCGGTCGCGGGGCGTTCGAGAAACTCATCGCGATTGGCCGCGATTATCACCGGCCAATCCGCTGCGACCTGAAAGTAGATGGCTAACGTGCACATCGAGTTTCCAAACTTGGCAGGTAAAACGCCGCCTGCACAAGAGGGCTTTGCTGTCACGCCTTGCGGACGGATCAGCGGTCGGACGGCGACACCATATGCGAGCAGGGCGGGCGACCCGCCCGCCTGCACCGACAGGCGTAATTCGGAACCGGAGTATGGCCGTAGCTCCGGAATTCTCGGGCCTCAGACCGGCGGGACGCCGGCTCTACTCAGATATGGAACCGCCCCGATGGCCCGGTCATCCGGCGGTGTATTTGCTACACTCTTCCTTGTGAAGCCGGGCGGACGATTCGATGTATGTGTTATCGGCGCGGGAATCGTCGGCAGCTCCATTGCAATGGCGCTCGCAGAGCGCAATCTCCGCACGATCGCCGTCGACCTGGATCTCAGCGGGCGCCTCAGCTCGAGCGAGAAAAACGCGGGCGGCGTGCGCGCGACCTGGTGGCAGCCGGTCAATATTTCGCTATGCCGCGCATCGATCGAGTTCTACGAGAAAATCGCGCTCCAGGTCGGCTTTCGCCAGAAGGGCTATCTATGGCTCTACGATGAGGCGACGTGGCCCGAAGCACTCGCGCACATCGGGGTTCAGCGCAGTCTTGGTCATCCAATCGAAACGCTCACCGCGGGCGAAGTCTCACGCCGGGTTCCCGAAATCGACAAGCTTGATGGAATCGCGGGGGCAACCTTCTCCCCGAAAGATGGGCTGATCAATCCAAATCTTCTGAAGGAGCGCTACCGGGGGGAGGCGCTCCGTCGCGGCGCGCAGTTCCTCGATCGCACGTGGGTCGTTGGAATCGACCCGGGTTCGAATGCAGTCGCGCTATCCTGCTGGCAATCCGACGACGCGATGTCTGATGCGGGCCTGGTGCGGTTGATGACCCAGGATGGGCCCGGGCAGGCCACCACAGGGCAACTGTTCGAGTTGCAGGCGGACGCAATCGTAATCGCGGCGGGCGCCTGGTCGCCGTATCCGCTCAAGCTGGCAGGCCTCAGGAATTTCACCGAACCAGTACGACGGCAGATCTGCCTGGTCGACAATCGGGTCACCAATCTCGAACGCCACGGGATGATCGTCGACACGTCGGGCATCTATTTCCACAACGAAGGCGCGCACATCCTGGCCGGCTATTCGCCCCCCGAAGAGCCGGCGGGTTATCACTTCAACTACGATGGCGACGCGTTCTTCCAGAACGAAATCTGGCCCCGGCTGTTCGCGAGGATGAGTTGTATGGAACGCCTGAGGCACGTGACCGGGTGGGCCGGATTGTACGAAGTCAGCCCCGACCGCAGCGCAATCGCGGGCCGCGCGGCGCCGCGCATCTACGAAGCACATTCCTTCAGCGGACGGGGTGTCATGCAGTCGTACGGGGTAGGGCAGGCGCTGGGAGACCTGATTGCGCACGGGAAATACGGCTCGCTGGATGCGTCTGCACTGTCGCGCGATCGCTTCGAGCGCGGTGAGCAGGCGTTCGAGGCGCTGCACATCTGACCGGTTGCGGTCCGGCGGTCCAACCGAACGCGTGGTAGGTATGTGGATGAACGGGTTTCCTCGATATGACCGCGCATGGTATGCAATTGCAATCTGCGAGCGGAGCGTGGGGCCTGCCGCATCCGTTGAGGAGGATGGATGTTTTCATCGATCGACGAAGTAATCGACCGATTCGCCAAAAATAACTATATCGCGAGCCGGCGAATCGCTACCGTCATCTACTTGGCCAGCTCGCTGAAGAAACCGGTGCTAGTCGAGGGACCCGCCGGCGTTGGCAAGACCGATCTCGCCAAGGTGCTGGCGGCATCGCTCGGTCACGACCTGATCCGCCTGCAGTGTTACGAGGGTCTGGATGAAGGCAAGGCGCTCTACGAATGGGAGTACGCCAAGCAACTCCTCTACACTCAGATTCTCAAGGACAAGATCAGCGAGGTGCTGACCGGAGCCAAAGGCCTGGCGGAAGCGGTCGATCGAATCGCCAAGGAAGACGACGTGTTCTTCTCCGAGCGGTTCGTGCTGCCGCGACCGTTGCTGAAAGCGATCACGTCGGACGAGCCGTCGGTGCTGCTGATCGATGAGATCGACAAAGCCGATGCGGAATTCGAGGCGTTCCTGCTCGAGTTGCTGTCCGACTTTCAGATTTCGGTTCCGGAACTCGGCACGCTCAAAGCAAAGCATATTCCGCTCGTCATCCTTACCTCCAACAACGCACGCGAAATGTCCGATGCGCTCAAGCGCCGCTGCCTGCATCTGTACATCGACTTTCCGGACCGCAAGCAGGAGCTGGCGATCATCAAGCTCAAAGTGCCCGAGGCGGCGGAAAAGCTTTCCGATGAAGTGGTAAATGTCGTGCAGTCGCTCCGAAAGCTCGATCTCAAGAAGACGCCCGGAATCAGCGAAACGCTCGATTGGGTTAAGGCTCTCACACTGCTTAACGTTCAGAGCCTCGACCAGGAGCTGGTGAACGAGACGTTGGACACCATCGTCAAGTACGAAGGTGACGTTCGGAAGGCGCAGGAAGAACTGAAAGACTACGTGCGCCGCGTTCGCGCGCGCCGCGGAGCCGATGCCGCGCCGGGAAGCAGCGACAAGGACCTTCTGAACTAGACCGAGTGGAGTAGGGCAGGGATGGAAGAAAAGCTGGTCGAATTCGCGAGCCTGCTGCGCGAGAACGGCGTGCGGGTTTCGATCGCCGAGACGCTCGATGCATTCTGCGCATCGGAGCTAACCGGACTTGGCGAACGCGAGGCGTTCCGTGCCGCGCTGCGCTCGACAATGATCAAGCGCTCGAGCGAGCTGCCCGTATTCGAAGAGCTGTTCGACGTCTACTTCTCCGGCCTGGGCGAAATTATCAAGCAGGCCAGCCAGGCAGTGCAGGATGCGCTGTCGATGTCGGATCAGGAGTTCCAGAAGTTCCTCGACCAGATCGAGGAAATGCTGAAGAAAGAGGGCAAGAAGCTCTCCCAGCTGGCCAAGCAGCTTCTGCAGAACAATTCCGGCGCTATCGAGAAGAAGCTGCGCGAGGCCGCACGCGCGGCCAAGCTCAAGGGAATCGAACGCACGATCGAAGAGAACTACTTCGCCCGCGCGCTGGCCCGGGAACTGGGCCTCGACAAGATCGAAGGGGAAATCAAGGAGCTGCGCGAGCAGCTCGAGAAGATGGACCTTGGGCAGGGGATGAAGGCGCGGATGGAGGAGTACCTGGAGCGGAGACTCAAGGCGCTCGAGGACATCATCCGCCGCTACGTCCGCATGGAGCGCGAAAAGCGCGACATCCGCCAGCGCGAAGACCAGAAGATGAACCAGATCGCGGAGAAGAGCTTCTACTACCTGAGCGAGGAAGAACTCCGCAAGATGCAGGAAGCGGTGCAGCGGCTGGCGCAGAGGCTCAAGAACGTAATCGCGATCCGGCGCAAGCGGTCAAAGAAGGGCCGTTTCGACATCAAGCGCACGCTACGCAACAATCTCGAATACGGCGGCGTGCCGTTCAAGCTGCGCTTCGAGCGGCGCAAGAAGGAAAAACCGCAGGTCGTGATTCTGTGCGACGTGTCGGATTCCGTGCGCAATGCGTCACGCTTCATGCTGCAATTCGTCTATTCGCTGCAGGACCTTTATTCGCGCGTCCGCAGCTTCATCTTCGTGTCGGACATCGGCGAAGTTACCGAGCATTTCCGCACCAACGACATCAAAGATGCGTTAGACGTCGCGCTCAAGGGCGATATTATCAACGTGTACGCCCATTCGAATTTCGGCTATGCGTTCCGTAGTTTCGTGGCCGATCATATCGGAGCGATCAACAAGCGGACGACCGTCATCGTGCTGGGCGACGCGCGCAACAACTATAACCTGCCGCACGACTGGTGCCTGCGCGAGATCCGCCAGCGTGCGAAACGAGTCATCTGGTTGAATCCGGAAAGCCGCAACACCTGGGGCTTTGGCGACAGCGAGATGGAACGTTACGCGATCCACTGCGACATGGTCGAAGAGTGCCGCAATCTCAACCAGCTTTACCGCGTGGTCGATCATCTGGTCGCGCGCTGATCGCGTGGATCGGAGTCCTCAGACGCTTCCTTCGGTTGACCATCGCCCGGGTTTGGTCCAGAATATTTGCAAGGAAGCGAGCGAAGGCTGAGCACACGCCTGACGCCGTTCCAGCGCAGTTAACGAACCCATCTATGGCCGCACATCGGGAAGATTTTATTTTGATGATGGTCGGAGGGATTCAACTCGATCCTTCCACCAAAATGCCGATCGTTGTCCTGAAAGACCCGGACAACAAGCTCAACCTTTCGATCTGGATTGGACCGCTCGAAGCGACCTCGATGGCGACCGAGCTGGAAGGCATCCGGCCGCCGCGGCCGATGACCCACGACCTGCTGCGCAATGTGCTCACCGAATTCGGCGCGACCGTTGAGTCCGCGGAGATCACGGAGCTGCGCGAGAACACCTATTTTGCTCGTATTCAGCTCAAGACCCGCGAGGGCAGGGTGGTCGAAATAGACTCGCGACCTTCGGATGCGATCGCGCTAGCGTTGCGCACCAAGTCGCCGATCTACGTTGCCAAGCAGGTGCTCCTGGACTCCAGCGAACCGCAGGAATTGCAGAACGAAGGGGGGGCGACCTCGGACCAAAATCTGGCCAGCGTTTCCCGCGACAAGTGGGCCGAAATTCTCGAGCGGATGTCGCCCGAGGACTTCAAGTACAAGATGTGATCAAGCGTCGGCGCGGGGCCCATCGGCTTGCGCGCCGGCTTTTCGCGTCGCTCGGAGTCGCGCCGGTCTGACACGCAATGCCCTCGACCCACCATCACAAGATCACCCGCAAGGAACTCAAGCAACCCGACGAATTCATGTCGTTCGTCGAGAGCACGCAGGAGTTTTTCTTCAGCAACCTGAGGCAGCTAGTCATTTCGGCAATTGTGGTTGTCGGTGCGGCCGCGATCGCCATCGGTACCTACATGTATGAACGCCATCGCGATCGCGTGGCGGGGGAACAGTTCTCGGCCGCGCTGACGGCGCTGAATGCCAAGCAATACAAGGACGCTGAGACCCAGTTCGCCGCTCTCGCCGAAGAGGAACCCGGCCGGCGCCTCGGCAAGCTTTCGCAGTTTTATCTCGGGAGCGCTTACCTGGGAGAAAACGACCTGCCTCACGCGCGTGATGCGCTGGTGGCGTTCGTGGCCGAGGAGCACGATCCCATCTTCGCGAATCTGGCCCTTACGAATCTGGCGGTTATCTACGAACGCATGGGTGACTTCGCAAAAGCGGCGAGCGCCTATCAGCAGGCTTCGACCGTTCCCGGACCGGAGCAAGTACGGGCGCAGCTCGGAGTAGCACGGATGCTTGCGAAGCAGGGCTCCAAGGATGCGGCCATCGCTATCTACCGCGCCTTCCTCGCGGCGCATCCGTTCGTCGAGCAGCGGCAAGAGGTCGTCGAATCGCTAGCGATGCTGGGCGCTTCACCGGAGCCAGACCATCAGTCATCATCTGCGGCACCCCCTGGTAGCATGCCGGTGGTCCTTCCAGCTTCCGCAGCAACGCCATCATCACATTAAGAGGCTCCTTCCTCCTTTCCGACGTGTAGCACAGCCTCCAGCTTGTGATTCCGGTCAATGCGCAGCATGCGCTGAACGTTGCGCCAGCTCTGAATTAACCACAAAGTCGAAGACCTTCCCCTCGGGCAAACCGACCAGCGGAATTCCGTTGACGAAGAACGTAGGCGTCGAGGATACGTGAACCGCGTTGCCGTCCATTTCGTCCTGGGTGACGCGTTCTGCGGCAGCGGGTGTTGCCATGCAGGCCTTGAGTGCGACGTCGTCGAGGCCCAGCTTTGCGACCTCCGCATCGACCTTTTGCAGGATGTTCCCGGGATTGATTTGTCCCTGGTTTGTATAGAAATAACGCGCGAAATCCCAGAAAGCGTTGGGGTTCTGCAGCCGTGCGCATTCGGCGGCGATTGCGGCCGTGCGTGCCCATACGTGCCCGTTGAGCGGGTAGTCTTTGAAAATCAGCCGAATCTTGCCTTTGTAGGTCGTGTTGGTCAGCGTCTCGATCTCACCGAAAGCATGGGCGCAGAACGGGCACTCAAAATCGGCGAATTCGATAATCGTGATTGCCGCATCGGGCGGCCCCAGCGTCGGTCGGTCCTCCAAATGCAAAGCGCTTAGGTCCACGCGTCCCCACGCATCGGAACCGAGGTCTAGGTATTGCCCGATAATCGCCTTGCTCTCGCTCTTGTCGGTGAAAAGCGAGACGGTCACGCTCTGGCCTTTTTCGTTGCTGACTGTGACCGGGCGTACATAAACGCCGGGCCAGTCCGTCTTCTGCATCGGACCAAGCACGATCTCGCTGGCGCTGCCAATTCGAAACTTCTTCTGGAGGAAGTCCGTCAGGGCCGCATCCCGCGCTGGATTGGTGGCAACGGTTTGAGGTGCCGATGCGGCAGGACTGAATGACGCCGCCCGCGACGGCGCGTAGAGCGCCAGGATGCAGGAAGCTATCGCCAGGAAGGCGGTAACGAGTCGTAGCCCGAAGAACTTGCGATAAACGTAGTCCATAAGTTCGCCTATGATACGGTCCGATTTGCCAATCTGCCAGATGCGGAAGGACGGTTGCGTCCGGTATGGACTGCCACCTCCCGGAAGAGGGCGATGGGCGGAAACGGTACGGACCGGCAAGATCGGTAACAAAATAGACCGGCAACATGGGTAACAGATTAGAAGTCATGGCAGGAGGAAGCAGCGGATGCCGTGGCGAGAGGTCTGTTCCATGGACGAGAAGATGCGGTT
>JBKQNE010000278.1:0-6615 GCA_052146355.1 Binataceae bacterium (SeqCode)
GACTACCTTCAGCATCGGTGGCGTCCTCCTTCCACCCGGCTCCCACCGGGGTTCGCGTTGCCTACGCGCAAGGGTACGCCGCCTTTTTCATGCCGTCATCGATCCACAACTTTCGGTAATAGCTCGCATCTTGCGCACGATTGACTTCTGCTGTGCCGTAGGCGT
The DNA here is from genome assembly GCA_052146355.1 of Binataceae bacterium (SeqCode). Taxonomy (GTDB): domain Bacteria; phylum Desulfobacterota; class Binatia; order Binatales; family Binataceae; genus JAFAHS01. Next base: position 166 of record JBKQNE010000278.1, read on the forward strand.
CGTCACGGCGTCAGTATCCAAATCTTCCTCGCCATCCTCGCTATCCTCGCTATCCTCGCTATCCTCGCCATCCTCGCTATCCTCGCCATCCTCGCCATCCTCGCCATCCTCGCCATCCTCGCCATCCTCGCCATCCTCGCCATCCTCGCCATCCACTCGCCATCCTCGCCATCCTCGCCAACCTCGCCATCCTCGCCATCCTCTCGCCATCCTCGCCATCCTCGCCATCCTCGCCGTCCTCGCCTCCGTCGCCTTCCTCTTCGGGAGTTTCTTCTTCGAGGAACCAGTCCTCCAGCATAGTGACAAAATCGGGCGGTGGCTCTTCTCCAAAAAGATACTTGAGGTAGACGATCGTCCTCTGGGAAACGTCGCCCTCGCTTCGTAGTTCATCGAGGACCTCCTCAACCGCCTCACGCAGGTAGGCGATCCCTAGCGTGCTTCTCCTTAAGATTTCCGGCACATTTAAGATTGTCGGCACATTCCTTATGGAATCTTCAATCGCTTTCTCAACCTCTTCTTTAACATCGCTCATAGTGACAGCGGGACCTGACAGGAGCTCACGGATTTCGCCGAGTTCGGCGCGGTGCACTCGCCGCTGCCGCCATTCCGCTATTCCAATTTGCTCGACTAAGTAGAGCTCCGTGTGACCCTCGGGCTCCCATTCCTCAACCAGCTCTCTTAAGATCGCTTCGAACTCCGCGGGATCTTCCAGCCCTGGAATGATCACCTCATTCGATCGCAAGCCGTGCCGGAGGGCGTTGAGTCGCGAGGCCTGTTTACCTGCGGACGACGTCGGTCCCGTTGAGTGGATCGCGTTTCTCCGGTTCGCTTCGATTTGCTTGATCGAGGTGCGCTGAGGTGCTGGCGAGGTATCGTCCTCGGTTACCGGAAATTCCCCGTCCGGTTTCGGCGGTTGGTCCATAGCCATGATCTTTGCCTCCTCTGATGTGCTCCCTTAAGAGCTTCGCTCAAAGTTCTAAAAGACCTTGACTTTGGTCCGCAAGGTCAGTTGGAATCAGTTGGAATGATAGCAGCGCTAGACTTCAAGGAACGGCTGCCATTCGACGCCATCCAAGTTCCTCCGGTGCGGCGGGAAGGGGGCTTTCTTTACTTCCGGGCACAGGGTCCGCTTCGCCCTGCAACCGGAGACAAAGAGCGACTGGTCTTCGACTTCGCCAATCTAGCCGATGCTTCGAACGACGCCTTCCTCGAATTCGCGAAGATCTGGGGAGTGCTGGGACTGTGCGAGCACAAGCTGCCCATATTTCACCGAGTGCCGTTTTGCTTGCCGCGCCGAGCGGGCGACGAATTCGTGGAGCCTATCGCTTACTGGCGTGGTCGAGCTAGTCACATACGTGCGATCTTGAATCTTAAAGCGAGCCTCAAGCGAGACGAGGTGGGAGCCCGTTCCGATTGGAGGAGAATCTGGCCGGACTATCTGCCCGCCGATACAGCCGACGCGGCCAAATCTCTCGCAGCCGTCACCAGCATTCTTCTGAGCCAGGTGAATGTGCAGCCAGCTCTCTTCTACGTCGACAACCACCTCACCATCCAATTTGTAAGTGGGAACTTTCTCGATTTGCTGAAGACGATGGACGCAAACAAAGATATCAGTTCATGGCTGGCAACTTCAGGCTGTCTTCTGGCCGAGATAGCCGTGGGCACCGCTCTCGCCCTGCAGGAGGGCACGGGCTGGACGCTTTGCTCCAACCCCGAATGTCGACGTCTCTATCGGCCCAAGCGACACACTCCCGAGGGTCGACTCCATTTCTGCCCGAGTTGCGGCAAGCGCGCATCCTGGCGACTATCCAAGCAGCGCCAGGCCGCCAAGCGCGACAAGGACAGCAGTCGATCCGTTTAGCGAAGCTTGAATGACCTGTGCTTTCTTCAACATGGCGCAGCGATCGCAAAGAGCTAGCGGAGCAGCTGGCAGCAGGTGATCCGGTTCTTCGCCTTCGGCCCTGAACTCAGAAAGATCCTTTACGCTCCAAACTCTTCGGTCCGCCGCACGCATCGATCCGGGTGCCGTATGACAGTGAACTTCCGCGGTCCGAGCCTGGGCAGTTGCTTTGTTGAACAAATGCTTGCGCAACTCCTCACTGACGCAAACGTGGCAATAAAAACCCGCGTCGATGGGACTGCAAGGTTTGCGTCCGAGTGACCACATCCGATAGGATGTGGCCTCATGAATGCATCGGTACGCGAGTTGAAGGGAAAGCTTTCGCGCTACCTCAAGCACGCGGCGGCGGGCGAGGAGGTGACCGTGACCTCGCGCGGTCGCCCAATCGCCCGGCTAGTGCGCGCTGCACCGCAACCGGGAGAACAGGAACCAAGCCCGGCTGAAGTGCGCCGCCGCCTTGCAGCGATTCCGGGAATCATTCTCCCATCCGGTCCTAAGCCGCGGGGCTCGCACCATCCGATTCGCATTCGTAAGGGCGAAAAGACGCTGGCGGAGATCGTCCTCGAAGATCGCCGATGATCCTCTATCTCGACACCTCGGCGGCGGTGAAATTGTACGCTTCCGAGTCAGGGAGCGCGGAGACTCGCCGGGCCGTGGCCCAAGCGGAACAGATCGCGAGCAGCCTGCTCGCTTACGCCGAAACCCGCGCAGCGCTGGCCCGGAAATATCGCATGCGGCAGATCGACGCTTCGGGCTTTGAGCGGAGCAAAGCCGACTTCGAATCTGATTGGAGGGGGTTCATCAAAATGCCGGCGGACCCTGAGACCGTGCGCCGAGCGGGCGACTTTGCCGAGCAATTCAGGCTTCGTGCTTACGACGCGATTCACTTGGCGACCGCCGACCGCCTCTACCGTGAGACCCGGTCCCGGGTCGTATTTGCATGCTTCGACCGCGTCCTGAATCGCGCCGCATCTACCCTAGGGTTGATTTTGGCCGCATCGTAACCGCTGCAGCCCAGATCCCTACACCAAAGCCAGGCTCATCTGTGCCTTCAGCACATCGGGTCAGGTCCTCATGTTAAAACAGCCGCGGTCATGACTAGCTTTGGAGAGTTCATTTCATGCGGCGCTTCAGATGGAGCAGATTCGCGCATTCCTTCCATTGAGCCGCTGGTGGCTCGAGCATCGGCTCGGCATCAGTGAGCCAAATGACCTCATGCTGATCGAAGCGGACCAGGATCTGCCGCCGGAAATCAGGGAGAGGGATCTGTTATTGGTGGACCGGTCCGCAGGCAACAAGTTGCCGCGCGGTGAGGGTCTCTATGTTTTTTCTGTTCCTACGGGACTTGCGGTGAGGCGGGTCGAGGTCGGTCTAAAGCGGGGCTTCGTGGTTACCGGGCCGGGGATGTCGGAAGAGCTCGCGCCGATGGAGATGGATCGGTTGTCGGCCAGTGATTTGGCGGGGCGGGAAGATCTAGCGGCCCCCCGATGGGAGAAGTGCTCTGCCAACTACGAACTGGTTTCGATTTGGCGCTCACGTAGTGAAAGTCGCAGTCGAGGGTCCTCTTCGGACATCCGAAATTCGCAGCCAGGAACAGTGGTTTCTCTCTGCAAACGACGCTAACTCTTCGATGGTCGCGCCGTGGGGGCTCGGGCCGGTGCTTTGACCACGTCCTCCAATTCGTCGAACGCCTCGCCCGCGAGCTTCTCGATCGGAATGCCGGACGCGCGCGACAACCTTGGGGCGTCGACGAATCTTTCCGCCCTCCATTCTTTGATCCACTAATAGACGGACTGTCGACTGACTCCGTGACGCCCTTCACCAACCTTGGAAAACGTCGGTGCGATGAAGTTTGCATCGCCGCGGGTGGGCACGGCGATTTGCCCACCCGCCAGAGCAACCGCGTTCTCGTGGTGCTTCCCTTTCCTCCGCTTCATTCCCTACCGCAGTTCGTCGCCAAACCGAAAAACTGACAGGTTGGGCATTGCGGTGAGTCGAGTGCCGTGACCCAGGTTCACAGAAGGTCACGACTCCGAATCTTCGTCACCCACGAACTCTTCAATAGGGATCCCCGAAGCGCGCGATAGACGAAGAGCGTGCTTGAGCAGACTTACATACCCCTTGTTGATCCAATCGTGAATTGATGTATTCGAAACTCCGCAAAGGGTCGCAGCCTTCGTCGGTCCTCCGATCAGTTCCACGGCGCGAGCGACAACATTTTCCTCGCGCCGTTTCCGCCTGCTCACCGTCCACCCGTCTCCTTATCCACTCGCAAGGAAAGTTATCAAGATTCCCGAAGCAGCTCTAGCTTTGGTATGGTCAAGTGAAGCTGTTAGGTAGTATTGTTAGATAATCTTGACAATCTACAATGTCACCGCTATGCTTCCGGTGAAGCAGGATCGTTTATCTAAAGGCATCGGAAAGGGCCAAGAGGCCAGAACTCAGCGATCCCGCGATCACACAGAACCAAAGCCATGAAGGAGCATTTTATGAAATCCATCCTCGATTATCGCGACGGTCACCTCTGCATTCTCAACGAATCCGAGCTGGACGGGCCTGTCCCTGGCGGCAGATTCGGAACGGCCCGCGAATGGTACGCGGTGCGCGAAGCCCCTGAGGTTGAAGTCGCAACCTTGATCGGGCGACCGGTCAAGCACGTGGAGCCGGACAAAGGGCTGTACGTGGACGAAGAAGGGAACGTCTATCAGCTGGCGGACAAGGGCGAGACGAAGCCCATCGAGGTCGAGCATCTCCCTGGGAGAGAGCAAACCGAACTCGAACAGTTACTCGAGGCTTCGCTGAACGGAAGGAAGGCCGACGGACAGAACGGTGGCCGCAAGCGGCTCTTGAAAAGGAGTCGAAGCAGCGGTCGGAAGCAGCAAGCGTTGCAGATGGTGACGGCAAAACCAGAGGCGCGCCAGGCGGAGACAGCGCCTGCCGCCGAGACAAGCGCCTCAACTGTCGATGTCGCCGCTCCCGAAGATCTGGTGCGCTTGAACCTCCGGCAGAAGCTCGCCGAGGTCCGCCGCCGCATCGGCTACATCCAAAAGCGCGGGCACAACGAGCGCTTCAACTACAGCTACGTCACCGCCGCCGATATCGCCGGCGCCATCGGCGACCTACTCGCCGAATTGGGTGTGATCGTTATCCCTAGACTCGAGGAAATTGCGAAAGCCGAAATATTCTTCCATGGCGGTCTATTGCTGGTGGGGCTCGATGAAGTTGATCTTCATGACCGCTACTGGCGGTTTACGGTAAGGTTCGAGGTTGACTCCGCGGAGCTCCGGAACCGCGGAGTAATCGACCGCGCCTCTGCGCGAACTCTGCAAGACTTCGACCCCACAGCCGTAGGTCCGTCTCGCTGTCGCCATACGCTTGAGCATGCCGCGCAGGTTGTGCTCTTCGAATGCTGCGCTCTCCAGCCGGAGCCTGATTGCACGGTAACGCAGCGCGGCTTCGCGCCATTTTGGGTCAGCGCTCAGATCCAGTTCCTCGTTGGCCACTTCGGGCCAGCGGTTTTGCTTCACCCGCTGCCAGAACGCGGCCTCTGCCTCTACCAGCCGCTTCGCGTATTCCCGGTCGGGGCGTATTTCGATCAGGATTCCGTCGGTCCCGTGGAAGGACCAGTAGTGCGCCTGTTCTGCTCCCGAGACCTCCAGCTGATGCTGGAGCTGTGCATGGTACTGGGAAGGGATACGACCTTCCTGGGCTGATACGCGATCGCGCAGGCTGAGCGGGCATTTGATCTCCACGAGCGTGGCACCGTCGAAACTCAGCCCGTCTAGCGACGCACGCATCCACTCGAACTGCTGGTGGACCAGACACAGTGGCTCCACCTGGATTCCTGTTCGTCGCTCGTACGCGCGGCGGGCGAAACGCTCCAGTTCGCGACCGCGGCGCGCGGCCGGACCCGCCGGACCTTCCTGCATCCGCCCGGTCTTTATCGACCAGAGCGTTCGCGGGGTCTTGAAGGGGGTCTCGCCCATGATCACCGGAGCATCGCTGGCCCCGATCCCTTGCCTGCGCCAGCGGTGCCATTCGGGAGTGTTCTGCTGCAGCCGCTCAATTCTGGGCATGCGCTCCTCCACCTTGGCTCTGTTTGGCGAGTTTGCGGTTGAGCAATTCGAGTGCGCGCCGATAGGAAGCTTCGGTCATTTCGCTCAGCGCGGAGACCTTGTAATAGGCGAGCACTCGTTCGAGCTCGGTCCCGGTTTCATCGATCAATCCCTGCAGCTCACGCGCTTGCTCAGCAGTGATCGGGCGTTCCGATCCCAAAGCGGTCCGTGAATCTGCGCGTTCGTCCTCCGGATCGTCCCCGGTCGCCAGCAGAAACGATTGGAGCAGGGCGTACTTGAGTGCTCCGGTCATCGCCTTGTAGGGCGCCTTGTCGCCCGAATCGAGCCCTTGACCCGCGACTTTCGCGACGATTTCCTCGCCGCTGTCGACGTCGGAGAAGCTGTAGGCCATTACCACCCGCGCCATCCGGACAGCGTCTCCTCTGGCTGCGGCGGATTCGTAGGAAATTTCCTCGAGTCTAGGGATAACGATCA
>JBKQNE010000279.1:0-17842 GCA_052146355.1 Binataceae bacterium (SeqCode)
GTTTATCCATGGCGCCGGCGTCCACTGGCCCTCGTTCAGAACCGTCACGTACTCACGTCCATCGGCGGCGAAGCCGCCGAGACCGTTGAAAAACTCCAACTCCGGCAAAGCGGCAACGGGAAATTCCCTGGTCTTTGCCGGCGAGCGGCTGAAGCGCGGCGGCACGGGGGACTTGAATGACTCCAGACGCTTGAGCTGTTCAGCGAGGCTTCCGCGTCGACTGATCAGGACGGCCCGCGCGACGGATTGCAGAAGATTGCGCGTTTCTACCGAAACCTGAGCGGCTTGCAGAACGAAGACCGAACCCGTTGTGGCAGAAGGCGTTCGCGACTGGCTCGATCGAACCATAGTCTCGAGCGCTCCCTGCAAATCCTGGAGATAGGATGGAGGCCGTTCATTGAGAATAACCAGGTCCACGGGGAGCTGTTTCATTCGCCAGTATTCGTGCGCGCGCACCAGTTGCCTGACGATTTCCATGTCTTCGGCTTCGTCGGTTCTAACCAGAACTATCGGAAGGTCACCGGAGATGCCGTGCACCCACAGCTTCGATTGCGGGCTCGTGTTGAGCATGATCGTGTCGGACGATGGGCGGAGTGCCGGGTCGGAGTAGAGGACGTGGTTCGCCAGGCGCTGGAATAAATGCGCTTCTTCCGGACTCACATCCAGGTGCCGCAGTTGCACCTGGGCCTGGGTCCATGCCCGCGTTACCGCGCGATCGAAGGCCGATGAGTCACGATGCTTGTCGGCGAGATCTAGGGCCTCGGTTCGCGATGGTGCGACCAGAGTCCAGAACGCGACGCGCGCGGTTTCGCCCGGGGCGATTCGCACCCGGACCCGCAGACTGAAAATCGGATCGAGCACATCGCCAGCCGTGTGCGACAGCGGGCCGCCGTCGACGATCGAGATCGGCTCTCGATTTCCTCCTCCCAGTCCGAGGAATCGTGCCCGGTCGGTTTCAAATTGCAAACGCCCGTCCGTGTCGCCCTCCACAACTGCAAGATGTGCCGCCCATACAGGTGATTCGTCCGCATCTCGCGGCCGCCGAGTCGCCAGCAATGTCCCGAGATCCGCAGCGAATTCGGTCTGAACGAACAGCTTGGAGAACGCCGGATGCGCGCTGTCCGCGGCGGAGGTCGCCAACACGATTTCGGCATACGAGGTAACGTCGATCTCTCGCGCGCGGGTCCCGAGATTTGCGATTGATACGCGGCGGACTTCGGCATCATCCTCTGAAGAAACCGCCACCTCGAGTGTGGTGGTGAGAGCGCCATCGTGCCTGACTATCTCGGCTCGGTCTTCGAAAAACTCGGCCTGGTAGCTGTCGGGTTCGACACCGGTGGGTTGATACCCTGCCGACCACACCTCGCCGCTGCCCGCGTCACGCAGGTAGACGTAACTGCCCCATGAATCGCGGGTGACATCCTCCCGCCATCGTGTGATCGCCAGGTCGCGCCAATGGCTATAGCCGGATCCCGCCGCCGTGATCATCACCGAGTAGCGACCGTTGGAAAGCAGATGTGTGCGCGGGATGGGATCGTGTGGCGAACGAAATCGCCGCCGTGTCGCCGCGATCGGCACGCGGACCTTGGCCCCTTCTTCCACTTCTTCGGCGCGTGGATAGGCGATAGGCACGTCGCGAGGAATTCGTTCCTGCAGCAACAGCTCCGTTGCCTGGATGATCGGCTCGGCGTGGAAACGCGTACGCATCGCGCCGTCAAGAAGTGTGTCCGCGATCGCCACCAGGGTCATGCCCTGATGATGCGCCATGTACGCGCGAACGATCGCGACGCTCTCCTCCTCGGGAACCCGCACCGGCGTGTAGTCCAGTGCCTCATACCATCCGTATCGGCCGCGCCCGCCCAAGGCCGCAATTCGCGAGAAGTTTTGCGCCGCCGCTTCCCCCGCGATCATCGTTGCCAGCCCGGTCGCGTAAGGCGCGATTACGATGTCCTGGCTGAGGCCGCGCTTGAGGCCCAGGCCGGGGACGCCAAAATTGGAGTACTGATACGTGAAATTGGTGTCACGGGCGTTGAATGCCGACTCCGAGACGCCCCACGGTACGCGGAGTCCCGCTCCATATTCCATTTGCCGGCGCACGACCAGGCGCGTCGTGTTCTCCAACAGGCTGCCGGGCGGCTCGCGCATCACGAGCAATGGCATCAGGTACTCGAACATCGACCCCGACCATGAGATCAGCACGGCGCCGCGATCGATCAGAGTGACCTCGTGCCCCAGCCGGAACCAATGCTTCACGGGCAGATCGCCCTTGGCGATCGCCACGAAACTCGCAAGCCGGGCCTCAGACGCGAGCAGGTCATAGCAGTTTGAGTCCAGAGCGCCATCGGCGACGCGATATCCGATCGAAAGCAGTTGGCGCGACGGGTTGAAGAGAAATCCGAAGTCCATTTCCGTGAACATTGTGCCGGCCAGTTCGATCGTCGACTCGATGCGTTGCCGAAATGATTGAACCGATGACGCCGGCTGCTCGATATCGCGCTGATGACTCCGAATGGTTGCCCTGATCGCTTCCGTCCAGACGAGAACCTCTTCGATGTCGCTGTCGCGGCGTTCCGCCGCGAGCGTTTGAGCCACGTCGGCAATGGTCTCGGCTTGGGATGCGAGCTTCGCCAGGCTCGCCCGAATACTATCCAGGTTCATCGACGATAGTTGTGCCAGCGAAGCAAGCGATGCGTTCAAGTCGTCGAGTGCTGCAATCAGTTCCTTGCGGGAGACGGTGTGGGTGCGCCGTTCGTTAAGAGCACGGCTCGCTTCGCGAGCCAGTTCGAGAGAGTCGCCGATTCCGGCCGTCCATTGCGGAACGATGATCGGCGCGGCGAGCATCTCGCGGCAGGCGTTTCCGACCGCGATCAGATGTCCCGCGAGATTCCCGCTATCCACCGAGGAAACGTATTTTGGCTCGAGCGGACGCAGGTCGAGGGTGTCGTACCAGTTGTAGAAGTGACCGCGAAATCGATCGAGCCTGTTCATCGTGGCCAGCGTCGCTTCCAGTCGCTGCGCCGCGTCGACCGTGCCAATCCATCCGAAATCGCGCGCGGCAACAACGGTGAGCAGGTACAAGCCGATATTCGTTGGCGACGTGCGATGCGCAATCACGGGTTGGGGGTCTTCCTGGAAATTGTCCGGCGGCAGCATGTGATCGTCCGCCGTGACGAAGGTTTCGAAGAAGCGCCAGGTTCGCCGCGCTACCCGCCTGAGCGCCTGCGCATCGGCTTCGGAGATCGGATTGCGAGCCTCGGTTGAAGGCGGAAGGCTGACCCATCGCGCGATGGCGGGTGACAGCGTCCACAACAAAATAAATGGCGCAGCGATGGGCCACGCACGCGGCCCCGCGAGTTCAACAATGACGGCCGCCAGCATCGAGAGCGCGACTGCCCCGCCAAGCCGGCGATAGAAGCCCGTCAGGCCAAGCCGCGCGCGAAGGCTTGCTTGCGCAGCGGTGACCCATTCGAGCATCGGCCGGTGCGTCACATAGAGTCTGAAGAGCGTTCGCGCGATCGCATCCGTCATTAGCCACGCCTGATGGGCAAGGAAAATGATTCGGAATGCGAACTGCGAGAACGCCAGTTCGAGGTCGGTGCCGACCGCTCGCCAATGGCTCCGCACTGAGATGCCCGGGCGGCGCGGCAGGATTCCGGCGAAGACCGGCAAGATCGCAGGGACTGCGATGGTCAGCAGAACAAATGCGCTCCAAATCAGCGCGGCGCGCGGCGCCAGAGTCCATCCCGCCACCAGCGCGATAAACGCGGCCGGCGCGGATAGGGAACGGCGCAGGTTGTCGATCATTTTCCATCGGTCGATCGCCGGAATGGCCGATGGCCGCGACTCGCGCGTGATTGGTCCGCGGCCAAGCACCCACGGAAACAGCTGCCAGTCCCCGCGCGCCCATCGATGCTCTCTGGCCGCGGCCACGTCGTAGCGCGACGGATACTCCTCGACCACTTCGACATCGCAAGCCAGGCCGGCGCGCGCAAACATTCCCTCGAAAAGATCGTGGCTAAGCAGCGCGTTGTCGGGCACGCGCCCATCGAGCGCGGCCTCGAACACGTCTACATCGTAGATGCCCTTTCCGCTGTATGAGCCTTCATCCATGAGGTCCTGGTACAGATCGGAGCGCGCGAATGCGTACGGGTCGATTCCACATGGGCCCGAGAAAACGCGCTGGAACAGCGACCCTTCGTGATCCTCCGGCAGGGAAGGCGTCACCCGCGGCTGCATCACGGCGTGCCCCTCGATTACGCGGCGCGAGTTCGGGTCGAGCAAAGGCCGGTTGAGCGGATGCGCCATCCGTCCGACCAGGCGCCGCGCAGTTCCTCGTGGCAGCCGGGTATCGGCGTCCAGGGTGATCACGTAGCGGACGTCAGGAGGCACGGCCGGGGTGGCGCCGTCGATAGTCACAAAGCTGGTGTCGGATGCGCCGCGCAGCAATCGATTCAACTCGTGCAGCTTCCCGCGCTTGCGCTCCCAGCCCATCCATTTTCCTTCGCGTTCATTCCATCGCCGCCGGCGATGAAGCAGGGAAAATCGGTCTCCCGCTGTTGCTGGTCCATGAACGCGATTGAGTCGCGCGACTGCCTTGGTCGCGGCCGAGAGGAGCGCATCGTCGTCCTCTCTGGTCTCGGTCGATGAGTCCGCCCAATCCGAGAGCAACGCGAAACTGAGATCGCCGCGCTCGCTCGCCAGGTAGTGAACTTCGAGCCGTTCGATCTGTTCTTCGAGTTCGGCGCGCGTCGTCAGCATGGTGGGGACAACTACGAGCGTGCGCAGCGCGGCAGGTATGCCGTCACGCAACTCCATAGCAGGCAGCGGCTGCGGCGAAATCCAGCTCGTGAATTGCCGATTGGCGACGGCGACCGCGAGATCGATTCCGGGCACCACCGCAAGGAGCACAAGCCATCTCAGTGTCGGTTCGCCGACTCCCACCCAGGCCAATATGACCAGCGGTAGCGCAATCGTGATCGAACTGGCTATTGCGATCGTCGCGAGATAGCCGGTTAATCCCGCGGACAAACTTGCGCGAACCAGCCAATCCTTGACGGGCGCGCGAAAGTGGATCTGCTTTTCGAGGCGGCTGCGGCCTTTGGAAATGAGGTAATAGCCGGGAAACTGATCGCGGCGCGCAGCCGCTGCGTCGCAACCTATCGGTTGTTTGGAGCGGGCCTCCGCGGCAGCCGCGAGCGCCAGGTGGGCGACCTCTAGTTCGGAGGTGTTCGAGCCGCGAGCCAGCTCCTCGATTGCATGCCGATAGCGATCGCGGGTTGGAAAATCCATTGCAGCGAAATCGCTCTCGGCGCGCAGCGCTCTATCGACGAGGCTGATGCTCTCAAACAGCTCCTGCCAGTCCGCGGCGGAGATCAGGCGCATGCTCGTGATCACGTTGCGCACGGTCACGTTCACGGCGCCCTGCCGGCGGTGCTCTTCCTGAACGATCGCATCGGCGCTGGTGCCTTGCAGCGCCAGGCGTTCATCGAGCCATCGAAGCGCAGGTGTAGCGATGGGATCCTGTTCGCGGAGGCGTTGCACCAGTTGCACGGCGAACGCAATCGAAAGCGGCTTCTGCCCAAACTGCCGCAATGCCAGGTCGGGAGTCTCAAGGCCTCCGGTCGTCAATATTCGATCGGCCAGCGCATCAGCTTCTCGCCGCGCCCTTCCGCTCCGGACGATTTGCTGGGCGCAGCGCCGCAAATTTTCAACCAGGACTATTTTGAGCGTGATCGGAACCGCCCACAGCTCGCCGATCGTCAAAGGCTGCACGCACTGATATGCGCGCACGAAGCGGCATAGCATGTCCGCATCGAAGCGGCTGTCGGTGTGCGCGACGAAAGCCCACGCCAGGCCGAACACGCGCGGATAGCCTGCGAGCGGACCCTCGGCGAGCTTCGGCAAACGGCGGTAATAGCCGCGCGGAAGGTCGTCGCCGATGTCCAGGATCTGTTCCTCGACGGCGTGAAAGTTATCGACCAGCCAATCCGCCGCGGGCGTGATTGCGCGGTCATCACGGATCGACGCGGCGATCGCGCGATACGCTGCCAGGAGCACCCGGCCATTGTCATCGAGACGGTTAGCTAACTGCTTGCGGGAGGTCGGTCTTGCGCTGACGCGTTGAGCAACTGCGAGGCTCTCCGCATGTTGCTCGAGCCGCTCGACGCTGAAGAGTTCAGCGCGGATCGGCTCTTTTTCATCCGAAGCGAACGCGGGAGATGATTTCCTGAGTAGGCCAAGGATGAAATTCTTCAATGCGACACGTCAAGGAGCGATGCGGCCGAGATCGCCCAGAATCGCCGGCTCTGAACTATTTTGAAGAAGACGGGGCGGGCCGAAGCCCGCCCCACCCAAGCGCTTTAATAGCGGTTGCGGCTACCGTTGTTGCCACCGCCGAAACTCGATTCACGAGGCTTGGCCTCGTTCACCTTTATGTTTCTGCCCTTGAGCTCGGTATCGTTGAATTGCTTGATCGCTTTGGAAGCGTCTTCCGATGATGCCATCTCGACAAAGCCGAAGCCTTTCGATTGGCCGGAAAACTTGTCCATGATGACGGCCACGCTTTGAACCTGGCCGACTTGCGAAAAGAGCTCTTCGAGGTCGCTATTAGCGACCGAGTAGGCGAGGTTGCCTACATATAATTTGCTGGGCATTTGTGCCCTCCGTAAGTTGTGCTGGGAAGCTCTCGAACAGAAAACCCGGGCTAATTCCCGGGCTCAGATGAAAGGAACAATCCGAGCGTACAAATGAATCATACACCTTGTAGCACGACGATGATACCCACCGTCAGTTGAATTCCGAACGCACCGCCCGGCGCCGCGATTCGCATTTGGTCTCCTAAAGAACCGATATGCCGGAATCCTTCCTGAGAAGGTCGTGCGATCAAGTGATAGAATCACCCATGATTCAAACTTGCGAGTCCGTGTCTTGCGGGAAGCCTGGATTACTTCGCCCCTTCACCGACTACTCCGACACCGTCAGACAACCGCGCGTCGATGTCCACCTGTGCGAACATCACTACCTTCTATTGATGAACCAGGAGCCGGGAATGAAATCCTGGTTCAAAGAAGTACTGGCGCGCAAACAGGCGTCCTATAACTGAGATCGCGAAGGCGAGGACGGCATACGCGCAGCGGTGCTTTGCGCTCTTGAGCGGAATCAGGCAACGACCAGTTTGAAGGCCACGCCCAGAAGGGCCAGCGAGATCAACCGTCGCAGCATCGCTTCCGGCAGCGAACCCGCGAAAAGTCCACCGACATAAACGCCGGGAACCATCCCGATGAGCAAGCTGGTCAGGAGCGTGAAATCGACATTGTGCAGCATGAAGTGACCGGCGCCGGCGGTCGCAGCCAGCAGCACTCCGTACGCGATGTCGGTGCCGACGATTTCGCGCGGACTAATCGATGGATACAGCAGCATCAGCGCGGCGACGCCGAGCGCCCCAGCTCCGACCGACGAGAGCGTGACCAGCACGCCGACCACAACTCCAACCGCGACTGCGAGGCCGCTGCGATGCTGCCGGGTCCAGCTCGCGATCGCCGCAACCCGCGGCTGCCGGTCGGCCCGCACGCTGGTGAAACTACGAAGCCGATCGTTGAAGGCGATCGCCAGCGCGCTCAGAAAAAGCGCGGCGGCCAGCGATACGCTGACAATTCGAGTTACCGCCGTTAAGTCATGGCGAAACAGCCATAACCCAGCGCTCGTCGCGATCGCGGCGGGAATGCTGCCCGCGAGCATCAGCATCGCGATTCGCCAGTGCACCTGCCGGTCCCGTCCGTAAACCCAGACCGCGCCGGCCTTGGTGACGGCGTTGTAGATCAAGTCGGTACCGACCGCTATGGGAGCCGAAACGCCACAGCCGAGAATCAGCACGGGCGCCATCAACGAACCGCCGCCAACACCGGTGACGGCGACCAGCGCCGCGACCCCAAAACCCAGTATGATTAGCTCTAAACTCATCTCTATCGGTTTACTCGACTAATCGATATTGCCTGTCCTTCCGACCGGTGTCAAACGGAGAAGCTCGGTCCAATTACGCCGGAGCAACCGACCGGCCAGCCCTTGAAACGTCGATGAGCCGTTTCCAGCCCGGCGCGAAAGGATTATTTCTTAGCAACAGGCCGAAAGGTGGAAGGACGCATCCCGACGGCGCGAATCAAGCGAAGGTATTTTCTATGGCATTGGTAAATTCCGGCAACCTCGCTCCACGCGAAGCCGAGGGCGATAAGACCGCGGCGGCTCTGGTGGCGCCCGATTGCCGCGGCATGAATTTCTACCGAATCGACCGCGGGCTCCGCGACCTGCTCGACCTTCACATGGAGCCGCGCTTGCGCGTCGCGATGGAGCCGCATCTCGATCGCCTGGGTCAGCTCGCGGGCGGGCGGCTCGACGAGCTGGCGGAAATCGCCGACAAGCATCCGCCGGTGCTCCATTCGCGCGATCGCTTCGGCCGCGACCAGGACTGGGTCGAGTTCCATCCGGCATATCGCGAGATGGAACGGATCGGCTTCGGCGAATTTGGCCTCCATGCGATGGCGCATCGGCCCGGCGTGCTCGGATGGCGCGAACCGCTGCCGTACATCGCGAAGTACGCGTTTCAGTACCTGTTCGTGCAGGCGGAGTTCGGCCTCATGTGCCCGATCAGCGTGACCGACACGGGAGCCGTGCTGGTCGAAAACTACGGCAGCGACGATATCAAGGGGCGTTACCTCGGCCGCATGCTGTCACAGAACATGGAGGAGATTTTCAAGGGCGCTCAGTACATGACCGAGCGCCCCGGCGGTTCCGACCTCGGCAACACCGCGGTAGTCGCCAGGCGTGACGGTGACTTCTGGCGGCTCTATGGTGACAAATGGTTTTGCTCCGCGGTCGATGGCGACGTCGTGCTGCTCTTGGCGCGGCCAGAAGGCGCCGCCGCCGGCTCGGCAGGGCTCGGGCTTTTCCTGATGCCGCGTCGGCTGGAAAACGGCGAGCGCAACAGCTACCGAATCGCTCGGCTCAAGGACAAACTCGGCACGCGCTCGATGGCGAGCGGCGAAGTCGTGCTCGAGGGCGCAATCGCCTACCAGGTCGGCGCTCTCAATCGCGGCCTGCGCCAGATGATGGACATGGTGAATTTGAGCCGCATGTCGCATGGAGCGCGCGCGGCCGGCATGATGCGCCGATGCGTCAATGAATCGCTCCAGGTCGCGCGCCATCGCGCGGCATTCGGCCGCTCGATTATCGAGCATCCGCTGCTAAGGCGGCAGTTGATGAAACTGATGGTGCCGGCGGAGCAGGCGCTGTCGGTGTTCACCTATGATGCGACGATGATGGACCGAGCGCGTGCCGGCGATGCCGAAGCGGAGCGCGTGATGCGCATCCTGACGGCGCTCCTGAAGTTCCGCGCGTGCCGCGACAATATCCGCGTCGCGACCGGCGCGATGGAGGTGCGCGGCGGCAACGGCTACATCGAAGATTGGGTCAACTCGCGCCTCATCCGCGACGCGCATATCGGCGTCTTGTGGGAAGGCACCAGCAATATCAACGCGCTGGACGTGATCAACCGCGCAATCGCGAAATCGCACGGTCACGAAGCGCTCGCCCGCGCCCTGAAAACCAAACTCGAAGCCGCCACCGCGGCCCCCGCCACCTTCCGCGCGGAAATCGCGCAGCTAATCGATCGCGCAGTAGCGTTCGCCGCCAAGGTAGCATCCAATCCCAAACACGAACGCCTGGCCCGCGTCGCAACCGATGCTCTCTGTAACGTAGCGAGCGCGGCACTGATGACCTGGGAAGGTGCGATCACAGGAGCCAACGGCCACGACGCCCGCCGCCTGGTCCTCGCACGCATGGTAGTGGAGCATCGCCTGCGCCCGACAGATCCGATGGCACTACCAACCTCAGACTGGGAAGAAGACGCCATCACCGCACTGCTAACGATCGCGCGGTAACAATCGAACGAGCCGCACAACTGGTAACCGCCTGAAGTATGGTGGCGCGGAAAAGAATCCGCGGATCGATGCGCGCCTTCTTGGGCGCGCCCCTTGACCTTTCTTTCGCTGGAACCGACCTCTCGCCGACTAATCAAGCAGACGCGGCTTTGCTCGATGGCGCAGTATCAAATTCCGGCGGGGGGGTCGGCGAGTTTGTCCCATGCGGGGCGGCTGCGCGTAAACATCGAGCACTCCGGCCGGAACGCCGATAGATCGTCCAGGCTGCCGACATAGATCGTGACGGCGTCTGCCGACAGCTCGGGGGTTCCGAACAGTAGGCTGCCGCAGATGGGACAGAAGTGGCGGATTGCTTTCAGACCGCTGCCTCCCGGCAACGCATAACTCCTGGTCTCGCCGGTCACTTTGAACAGCGCCTTCGAGACACCCATTACCGGCACGTGTCCGGTTCCCGATGTCCGCTGGCAGTCGCGACAGAAACAGTGCACGGCGAATAGAGGCTCGCCCTGAGCTTCGTAGCGTACTGCGCCGCACAAGCATCCGCCGGTGATCATGCTGTCCTCCTTCGGAGCTTTATGGTTTCACTTCGCGCGCAGCCAGCTTAAGGCGCAGGCGACCAGCGCATTCACTCCGGTGGAAAGCGATGGTTCGATGACCGGCGCAAACAGAGGCGAATGGTTGCCCGGGACTTCGGCCAGCCGATCCTCCTGCTCAGCCTTCCGGAGATACTCGGGGTCGAGTCCGCCGAAGTACCAGAAGACCGACGGCACTCTCGCCGCCGTGCCAAATTCACCAAAGTCCTCGCTGGCATTCACTAAGGGAATCTCGTGCACGCGCTCGTCGCCGAAGTGCCGCGTCAGCGCCCCGACCGTGCGGCCGGTGGCCTCGGGATCGTTGGCGAGGATCGGAAACTTGCTGATCGGACGGAATTCTGGCTCGCGCGGCGCAGCCGAAGCCGCCGCTTCCGCCACCGCTATACGCCGTATCGCGTCCAGAACGCGCTGGCGAACCGAGGGCGAGAACGACCGCACGTTCAGTTTTATCGATGCCTGATCGGGAATGATGTTTTCTTTAGTGCCCGCGTGCAGGCTGCCGACCGTCACGACGACCTGGTCGCTCGGCGCCACCTCTCGGGCAACGATCGTCTGCAGTCGCATCACCAGTGATGCCGCCATAACGATCGGGTCGACACTCGATTGCGGCCGCGAGCCATGGGAGCCGCGGCCGAAAAGTTTGATCTCAAAGCTGTCGGCCGCCGACATCGTTACGCCCGATCGCCAATAGAGCGATCCTGCCGCCATCGGCGTGACGTGTTGACCAAGAACCACGTCCGGCTTGCCAAAGCGGTCGAAGAGTCCGTCGTCGATCATGCCTCTCGCGCCCCCGCCGATTTCTTCCGCTGGTTGAAAGATCATCATCAGGCGCCCGGCCCAGCGGTCGCGGTTGCGCGCGAACAATGCCGCGGCGCCGCACAGGCAGGTGACGTGCAGGTCATGCCCGCAGGCATGCATGATCGGCACCGGCTCCCCGTCGCCATCGACGCCCGATGCGACGCTCGCATAGGCGAGTCCCGTCTGCTCGCGCACCGGGAGCGCATCCATGTCCGCACGCACCATCACGGTGGGACCAATGCCATTTTCGAGGATTCCGACGACGCCCGTCTTGCCGACTCCCGCCGTAACGGAGTATCCCTCGGCGCGTAGTTGTGCAGCCGCGATCGATGCGGTGCGCGCTTCCTGCCAGGAGAGTTCAGGGTGCCGGTGCAGGTTCTGGTAGAGGGCCGTCAGGCCGGTCCGCATTTCATCAAGCCCGGCGAGGATTTGAGTCAACGCATCCATGCTGGTCTCCGTTTGGACAGGTGCGGCTGGATTCTAGCGGCATGACGGCGGGGTTTGGAATCGCAGAGACCGGGAAGAACGCTCTCCATTAACATACGACAGCTGACCGACTAGGATCGAAACGCGCGACGCGTGTGCACTCTGCGTTGTCGTGTGCCACGGTGAGACTACGACACGTTACGATCTGGAAGGAGAAGGGCAATGGCACTAGCACTCACCCACAGCGGCACCTCGGTATTCTCATCCGATTCGGCGTCTACTGAGCTGTTGGTCGGCACTGCCGACGGGGTCGTTACGTTGCAGCGCAAAGAGCGCCGCCCCGGCTCCGAATGGCGAATCGCGGCGCGATCGCTCGAAGGTTCTCATATCAGTTCGATAATCTTCCCCGCGCCCGATCTGACCTTCGCGGCCATCTATCACGGCGGCGTCATGATGAGCCGGGACGGGGGCAGGACCTGGGAGCGTCGTGACAACGGCATTTCGCCTAACGATGTGCACAGTCTCGGCGCCACCAGCGTCAATGGCCGGCTGCGACTCTTTGCCGGAACCGAGCCCGCGCACTTCTACCTCAGCGATGACCTCGGTGAGCATTGGCGCGAGAGTCCTTCCCTGCGATCCGGCGCAGGGGTTGCGCGATGGACTTTTCCCGGCCCGCCGCATCAGGCTCATGTAAAGGTGATCACCGTGGCCCCCGACGATCCGGCAACGATCTACGCCAGTATCGAGCAGGGTGATCTTCTGAGGAGTGACGATGCGGGCGAGACTTGGCGTGAGCTTTCCGGCTTCGGCACCGACTTCGACTACGACGTTCATCGCCTCGTGATCCATCCGAAGGATCCCGCGCGTCTCTATATGATGGGTGGGCTGGGACTCTGGGTCAGTGTCGACACCGGAACGCATTGGGAGCGCCGCACCGATGAACGCTCATCGATCGGCGGCTATCCTGATCAGCTCACGTATCTGCCGAGCCGCCCCGAAGTTCTCCTCGCCTCCGGCGCTCGCGGCAATCCGTTCACTTGGATGCAGACCGGATTCGCCGGCTCGCGAATTGGGTTGAGCCGCGATGGCGGGCAGTCGTGGCAAATTCTCGACAATGGACTACCGGCGCCCGATAAATGGCAATCAGCGATCGAAGCGATGACGCTCGAAGAGTGGGGTGATTCGTTCTCGGCATTTGTCGGCACAACTTCGGGGGAGGTATTCGCGACCGACAACGGCGGCGAAAATTGGTCGCGGATCGCAAGCGGCCTCGCGCCGATATCGAAAGGGCTCCACTATATGGTGCTGCATCGGGCGGCCTGACCGATCCGCGGCCGGGCCGATCGGCGGATGGGGACCTGCTCGGTGTATCAGCATCGTCATTCGTGTAAAAACATGGCCGTGAGTAAGCGGCTTTCGGTCGGGTCGGCGCTGATCGTGCCGATAGTGCTTCTGTCGATGGTCGCACTCGCCGCGTGCGATCCGATTATGACGATCGCGGGCGCGAACTTCCCCAGTTGGATGCTGTGCATGATCGTCGGGGCTGTCCTCGCGGGGTTACGCGCTCGCTTTCGTCAGCGCGCGCTCTCACTTCGCAAGGTCGATACGCTTATCAGTAGCCCGTCTTTACCATCTGATCCGGCTCGATAAAGTCCGGCGGTATCACTCCCATGTTGATATACAAACCTTCAGTCGCCACGGCTTCGCGTGCCGGCGTGAACACGACGCTCGAGAAGCCGCTCTGGATGTCTTCATCGACGAGGGCGGTCGAGAAGATGCGCTTGAACGGATAGACGGCGCCGTTCAGCACCGATCGATCACGATAGGTAATAAAATTGGCAATTGTCTTCCACAGCGCACCGCTCCGGTCGTATTGATCCGACGCGGTAATGAACCATCCTTCCGAATCGATATAGAAAATCCGCTTGGGTATTGTCGGTCCCTCGTCTCCGGCCTCTTGATTTCCCGCCGAAGCCTTGGCGGTCGCTTCGATGATGTACAACTGGCGCATCTCCCACGCTTCCGGACATACGGTTCGGCCGTTGTCGAACTCGCACGGCTTGGCGGGAAGATTTTCGGCGTGCACCGAAGCCAGCATCGGCTTGATGCCGATCAGCCGGTAGTTGAAGTCCTCTATTTTCGCGCCGAAACCAGCATGCGAGTCGCGGTCGATAGTTACCACGTCGGTCGCGTCAGACATCAGGCTTGCGGCGACCCTTTTGACGCGGCGATTGTGCGGATTGTAGAGCCAGCAGTTGTCTTCAGTCTTGGGATCAACGTATCGGTAACGCATGAATCCGGCTCCGCGTGACGATGTATGGCGGCGGCCATTCGAGCCGGCTCGTCGGAACGATCTTCATCCGCATCCCTTGCTTCACCAGGAAGAGATTGCCGGGACTGATCAGGTCCGCTACTGCCGAAGCGTTGTCGGGCGTGATCACATCGCCCGGCTTGACGCCGGCGGCCCATCCCGCGGTGGAGAGAAGGACCATTGCGACGCCAACCGAGACGAATCCAATGACGAATCTCATGACTTTCCCTCTGGCTCCGGTGCCCGCGCTCCGTGCCCTCGGATTTAAGCTAACAAATCGACAGTCGTCCGAGAGGCGTGAGAAATGGAGTAACAAGCCGTGAAAACGAGCGGAACCGCGGCCCGCGGATACTTCGCGTTCGAGACCGATTTACCGCTTGCCGCGGACGGTGATGACCCAATTTGGACGGAAGACTAGGCTTGCCCTATGGCTTTTTCGACGTATCGCGAACAGCCGACCTTGGCTCCCCGGCAAGACAACAGAGTCGCACCCTTTCGCAGATGAGCAACATCGAAGACAGGAAAGCCGTCCCGCCAATGCTCGGCAGGCATATGAGCTATCCCTTTGCCGATGGCAACTACAGCTTTGGTTTGGGTCTGGCGCCGATGCGCGAGGAGACATGGCTGGATATCGATGATCGCTATGCGGCGGAGATGCGTGAAAAGGCGCGCCGGCTGCGCGACGAGTACGACGCCGTGTTTCTTGCCCTGCCGGGGAGTGAACGCGGCCAGGCCGAGACCCTTGAGCTGCTGCTCCAGCATCTGAGCGCTTACTATCCCGATTTTTTTCGCATCTCAGGCCGCGCTGCGGTTTCCGACACCGCCGATAGCTTCGACCCGTCGGGCCACGTCGAAAATCTCATCAATGGCGAGACCTGGCGCATCGCCGATTTCGTCGAGGCGCCTCTGGACCTGGCCGCCCGCCTGGTCCAGGAGGACCTATGCCTGATGAGCGCCGGCGGCACCGGCACCTACGTGCTGAGCGCGGGCTCCGTGTGCTTCCCGTTCAGATGGGAGCTAAGCGACAAGATGGGATTGCCCACGGGCGCCATTCATCATCCGGTGCCGGGCTACGATGAAAAGCTCGCCGGCCCGGCGGACCGCTACATGGTCGAACTCAAGCCGCACAAACCGTCGTGGCGATGCAACTGGAATATCGTCGACGCCCCCGATCTCCACCTCAAATTGGGCGCGCCTCAAAGTGGAATCGATCGCGCAATCACCGCCGACAACGCCGGCGACAAACTGTGGATCAGATGCGAGCGCCAAACTCTGCGAAAGCTGCCGAAGTCGGGCAACGTTCTATTCACGATCAGAAGCTACATCCGGCCGCTGTCGGAACTCGCGGCGCTCCCCGCAGTCGCGAAGGGTCTCGCGCAAGCGCTAGAAAAATTGCCCCAATCGATGCGCGCCTACAAGAGTCAACTCCCGATCCGCGAAGCCCTCCTGGCCTACCTCGATCGCATAAGCAGCGGCGCGCCAACTCCCTAGATCGTTTCCCGCCCTCTCCCGTTATGTCTACGGGAGAGGATCAGGTGAGGGTGCTGCCTTCTCGCGCGACGCAGCCCGCTGTGTAACTACGCAGCCGAATTCTGCAGGAACTCCACCGTGTTGCCGTCCGGATCCGTCACCATCGCGATCGTGACGCCCGGACGGAACTCCGTGACGGGCATCGTCGGCCGGATACCCTTGGCCTCGAGCTGCGCCATCAGCGCGCGGATATCAGGCACCGAGATCGTGAAGTAGCGCAAGCCCAGTCCGCCCATCGGCCCGCCCGATGCGGGCTTGGCCGCCGGCGTTCGGTCCAGCTTCAGCAGTTTGATAATCGTGGTTCCGCACTTCAGGCGATACATCCTGCCGCCCGGCAACGGCAGCTCGCCTTCCCACTCCAACCCCAGCCCGTCGCGGTAGAAGCCAAGGGCCGCCTTCTCGTCGGTCACGATGATTCCCAAGTCGATGGAGTCTTTGCTTACCTGCACGGCCTTATCCTCTCACGTGGGGTTGTGCGCGAACGCTATCGAATCAGGCTCGAACAAGCCAGCATCGGCCACGTCGCCAGGACCACAAATTTCTCCTGCCTTTTTCCGCCTTTCCTATGGCAACAATGCCGGACGCCGCGCTACGCTTGAGCCCGCAGAGGAGACCACCATGCAGATGAACGTGAAGCCCATCCCGACGCTCGATTCCCGGATCAACGAGATCCGTGCCCTCACCGCGCAGATCGTGAACCGTGAGATCCTACCCAACGAGAACAAGCTTTGGGCCGGATGGCGTGATCGCGCGACCGATCAGGAGCGCCGCGATTCGCGCGCGCTGCGCGAGTCGATCAAGGAGAAGGTCAAGCAGGCCGGCCTCTGGGCGCCCCATCTTCCTCCCGAGTACGGCGGCGCCGGCCTCGGCTTCCTCGAGCATGCGTACATGAACGAGGTGCTGGCCTACAGCATGGGAGCTGCCGCCCTTTTCGGAGTGGTCGCACCCAACTCGGGAAACCAGGCTATCCTGCTCAAGTACGGAACGGAGGAGCAGAAGCGGAAGTGGCTGGTGCCGCTCACCGAAGGCAAGATGGAGTCCGGCTTCTCGATGACCGAGCCGGACTCGGCCGGCTCGGACCCGCGTTCGATCAAAACCACGGCGCGCAAGGACGGCGACCAGTGGGTAATCAACGGGCACAAGTGGTTCACCTCCAACGGATTTCGCGCCGACTTCCTGATCGTCATGTGCCGCACCGAAGGAGCCGGCGCCGACAACGGCCGGATGACGCAAATCATCGTGCCCAAGGACACCCCCGGCGTTCGCATCGTGCGCGGCGTAGAGGTCTGGGGCCGTCCGAGCGACCATTGCGAGATCGTCTACGACGACGTGCGCGTGCCGCTAAGCAACCAGCTCGGCCGCACGGGTTCAGGCCATCAGGCCGCGCAGGATCGCCTCGGTGCCGGACGCGTCTATCACTGCATGAACTCGATCGGGCAGATGTGGCGCGCGTTCGACCTGATGGTCGAGCGGGCCACGATGCGTGAGGTGCACGGCGGCAAGCTCGAGACCAAGCAGTTCATCCAGGGCTTCATCGCCGAGTCTTACATCGACATTCAGTCCGCGCGCCTGATGACCATTCACTGCGCCGAGCGTATGGACGGCGGCGGCGACCCGCGCACGGACATATCGGCGATCAAGATTTTCGTGCCTGCCGCATTCACTCGGGTGGTCGACCGCGCCATCCAGGTGTGGGGCGCGGCGGGAGTCTCCGGCGACCTGCCGTTTGTCGGCATGTACCAGGGAGCCCGGACGCTGCGGATAGCGGACGGTCCCGACGAGGTCCATAAGATCCTGATCGCGAAGAACGTGCTGGCGCGCTACCACAACGGAGAAAGCTGGGACTTCGGCAACTAACCGCAGCCCCGGCAACTGCTGGAGGCTTTTCTCTGGTCCCCTTCCCACTCAGGAAAGGGGTCAGGTTGGCGTCGTATATCGAATGCAGTTTGTCATTCCCGCGCGTGGCTGCCGCGTTGTCCTCTAGGCGCCGCCCTGAGGAGCAGCCGCGGCGAATGGGAATCCCGGATCAGCCGAGAAGCCAATTAACCACCAAGGCACAAAGACACCAAGTTAGGACGAAGCCTCAGAAGAACTCCTGTCGTGGTCGACCCTTAGTGTCTTGGTGCCTTAGTAGTTCGGTTCATAAGTTTGGCAACGTATGACATTAGGCGGCAGGACGGAGCAAGTTGGGGGCAGCGTCGATCTTTTTGACGAGTTGGTCGAGGTCGGCGCGGCTGAATTTCCACTCGAAA
>JBKQNE010000280.1:0-29402 GCA_052146355.1 Binataceae bacterium (SeqCode)
TACCTTCAGCATCGGTGGCGTCCTCCTTCCACCCGGCTCCCACCGGGGTTCGCGTTGCCTACGCGCAAGGGTACGCCGCCTTTTTCATGCCGTCATCGATCCACAACTTTCGGTAATAGCTCGTACATTTGGGCTAGTCCGTGGTAATCGTACTCGTCTCGATCGTAGATTCTGAGACTGTCGCGGAAAGCTTGTTCGCTCTGTACCAGTCGCCGACGCGCCAAATCTACGCTTTCAATCTCTATTGCCAGGCGTGCCAAGATTGTGCCCTTTGTATGGTAAAGAACCTTTATCGAGGGGCCCATACGCAATGCTTCTTCAATCTGTCCTAGCGCAAGCTCGTATCGCTTCTCTCTAAACAGCATTCTGGCATAGTGCTGGCGTACATACGGGTTCTCTGGATCCTTTCTACAAGCGTTCTCAAAGAACCTAATCCGATCGTCTAGCGTTCGAATATCGTCGACGATATGATCCGACCTCACAAAGTGTTCAAATGCATCCTTGTCGATTTTGTAATTTAGATTAATGGCTGCCAGAGCGTCTTGAACCACTCTTTCCCTTTCGGCAGCCGTACCACAACGTTCCCAGACGATCTCGGCAATAGTTCGATGCCTGCTCCTTGCGGCGAAAATGCCCTGAGCTTCATCGACGCAATCGTAGACGATCACTCCCTCCAGCGCTGGTCCGATCATTTTGTATAGGTCTGCGATCTGTAGACCAACAAGTTTCGCTAACAGAGAGTCGCGGACGTAGCCGCCATGTTGGTGGAAGCAGCAAACAGTCAAATACGCCTGTTGAGCGAGCGGTTCTTTAATCCCTTGATATTCGTCTATGAGAATCGCATCAAAGTTTTTATCTTCGGTGGCTTCACGCATTGCAACCAAGAGTTGTTTGCCGTGCTTGCTCTTTACAACCGCGACTTGAAGCGGACGATCTAGGTCTTTTAACCTGTTGAGCTCGCCGTGCTTGGCGAGACAGTCCAAGAGGCGATTGATTTCATCATCGCTGAGTGTCTCAAGCTCGTATTCTTTCGGCCGCAACCTTATTCGTGCTTGTCGCCATTCGTTCATACGCTCTCCAAGAACCAGCATGGCCGTGCTGGCTTGCTCGCGAAGTGATTGCAGCACAGAGCGTAGTCTGTCGCCGTGATCGGCCGCACTATCGATGAAAAAGAAGGGGCGCTCTTTGAACAAAGAAACAGCAAAATGAAGGTCGCCTTCAAGAACAGCGGCACCAGGCTTAAGCATAAAGACAGGGCCAACCCTGCTTAGAGCCAGCCTCGTCGCGAGGGCCATCAGTAACGTGGTTAGGCCATACCCGGCCGGTCCCAGAACGGCGATTGACGCCGTTTGACTGGTGGTCGCAGTGGCGTATTCCAGCAAGTCTTGTTCGAAGATTTCATTTTCAAGATCGCGCTCAAAATGGTTGGAACCTCCGACCAGCGCCCAGTTCGGTCGGTCGCCCCGAAGGAATTCTTTTGTGTTCGGTTTCTCAGAAAAAGGAGCCTGGTTCACGTATGTCCAAGAAGATGTTAGTCGGGCAACGGCCGCGGGATTTGTCTCGAACGCCTCCTGCAAGTCACTGGGTAACAAGCTCTGAAGTCGCTTTAGTCGATCCGGCTCAATTCGCGAAGCAGAAAGAGAGGAACTTGCCAATGCAACAAAATCCGCGTAGCCACAGGAAATTGTCTCGACCCCTTGTGCACGCAGAAGTTCCTCGTCCATGGAATCCGTTTCTGGTGCAATGCGATAAGCTTGCGGAATCTTCGTCGGATAGAACTCGGCTATAGTATCGGTAAAAAGTGAATTCCAATTCGGATCATTGTTTGAATACCCGATGTACAGAAACGTCGAAGTGGCAAATCGCTCACGCAGTATGTCGAAAAGCATCTTGCGGCGTTCGGCGAACTGCGCATAGTCCTGTCGGGTGATGACGATGTGCGGCTTGTCCGTGTCGAATACAACGCCATGTAAATGATAAATAGGGACCTCGAAACGCGGGTCCAGATCGACGATTTCCGCGGTTACGCTGATGGTCTTCGGCTGTTGAGGGGGTTGAGCCGTTAGTTCATACGATCTTTCCAGTCCTCGGTCGTAATTTGTGGTAAAAATAGCTTTCCAACGAACTGTGGAAATCCAGCGGAGATAGTCGTCGGGTTCGGCGTCGGCCAACCGTTTCTGTAGAAATAGTTCCAGCTCCTTGCGCTTTTTTCTGATTTCAACAAGCTCAGCGACCTTGCTGAGGTCGGGCTTCACCGAGCCTAAACCGAAATGAGCAGCGATCTCAGCCGCTAACTCGGCTCCAGAACTGGGAAGGTGGTGGCCGTCGGGACATTTTAGGTGTTCACCGATGCCCGCTCCCACGAAGAGCACACACTCTCCGGACTCAAGGGCGTGCTGCAAACCAATTGGCAGCGTAATCACTGGTCCGATGCCTCTCCAGCGGGAGTTAAAATCCTCGCACGAATTGTGAACACAGCGTACAGAACCACGGAATCAGAACATAGTGAGCCGGGCGACTTCTGTCGAGTTCGTCACCGACGAGCGGATGGAGTCGCAGCCAGGCTGGCGCGAGCGGGCATTTTCCTTCTGTCGGCCGGGTGCCGCGCGAGGTGTCGTTCAAAAATATGCGCGTAGTTGTCCGAACCGGGACCGCTAAACGATAAACGTCAGATTGTCGATGACCTCATCATTATTCACCAGCACCGCCTTTTTGGCCGCGATCTTCCATCGCCCATCCTCGAAGCGCATGCGATGCTCATAGCGGCCGGCGAAGATTCGCTCCTTGCCGCGGCGCAGCTCATACATGATGAATGCCGACGACACCTTCGCGGCATTCTCCCCGGCGTCTTCGACTTCAACGTTCGAGACGAGCCGCTTGGTCTTCGATGGCGGGTTCTGCGCGTGCGCCATTCCCGATTCGAGCCGCGCGATACGATCGCGCAGTTTCGCCATGTCGTCGTAGACCAGCGAGATCTCGCGGCTTGGGTCTTTCCCGTCGCCGTTGCATGGCACCCAATACGTGGCGTCCTCGGTGAGCATCTCCGCCCATTCGCCGTAACGCCGATCGTCGAGCAGGCGCGCCTCTCTATAAAGGATGTCTTCCGCGTCGGCGCGGCTCAGTGTCGCCATCGCGCTCGCCCTCCGTCCAAGCGCTCAGACCGTGCGGGCGATGCGCATCGGTTTCACCTGATGCGCCTGCGCTACGCCGCACATCAGCGTCTTCCATCTGCGATAGAACGCGCGCTGCGGGGTTTCGTCGGTGATCTGCCCCACGATGGTGCCGTCGGCTTCCGCGCGCTCGCGCTCGATTCCGCGCGACAGCTCCAGCCATTCCGCGCCCTTCACGCGCAACCCTTGCGTGCAACGGTTGAACATCTCGACGTCATCGGGAGCGCCGCCGCCCGCCGATCCGTAGAAGGCCTCATGCGCGCGCAGTCTGGCCACGTTGATCTCGGCGGGCACCCCTTTCAGCGTGGTCGGCAGCAGATGCACTTCCGTGCGCCCGGCGCTGATCGGTATGGTCACGCGGAACTGGATCCCGATTACCAGCAGGTTCGGGAAAATCGCCAGGTTCACGTTCGATGCGCCAAAAATCTCGGCGGTCCGCGCCTCGCCGTACCGGCTAATCATGCTGTTCAGGTACGCCTCGCTGCTCGTCTGCGAAGTCGCGCCGCGCAGCAGGTTGGACACCGGCCCCTTGCGCTCACGATGCTTGGGCGCCATGTCCAAAATGGCGTGGCCGTTGCCGAGATCCTTGCTCTCGAACTCTGAATTGCCGGTGAAGAGTTGCATCACCTTGCGGCCGAGCTTCTTCCCCTGGATTTCGAAGAACGCCTGATGGACAAAATTCGGATGGTACCCGTCCACCCCGTTTTCCATCTGGAACTTCCAGTTGCCGTCGTATCCATACTTATGCGTTCCCGACCGCGCCTCGACTTCGCCTTCCGGCGACAGGTCCATGAACAGATCGAGATAGTACTTTGCGCTGGCCAGATAATCGGTTAGCCGCTCGACGTCTGGATTGAGGCTCGCGAAGACCAGGCCCCGATATTTCTCGACGCGCGCCGCCTTGATCAGGCTGAACTTGCGCTTGTCGAAGCTGCTTCCGTAGCCTTCCGCATACGGTACACCGATCAGCTCGCCTTTCAGGTTGTAGGTCCAGCCGTGATACCAGCATCGGAATGTCGGCGAGTTGCCGCGATTCTCCTGGCAGATGGTCGACCCGCGATGCATGCAGCGGTTCATCAGGACGTGGATCTCGCCGTGCTCGTCGCGCGCCATGATGGCGGGTTGGGTGCCGATCGGCACGGTCTTGTAATCGCCCGTCTCGGCGACTTCGCTCTCGTGCCCGACGAAGACCCAGTTGTTTTCGTAGATCCGTTCCATCTCCAGATCGAAGATCTCCTGCTCGAGGTAGATCCTCCGATGGACCCGGGAATCCTGCACCAGTTCTTCAAGCTTCAAATTCGACGCCATGATGCATCTCCTGCTCGCCCCGCGATGCCGAGATCATTCGCGCTTCGACAGCCCCAACCATCCGTCGCCCGTTCGCAAAAATCACTCTAGTCCCAAAAAGCCGATTTCCAAAAGCCGAAGACGCCAGCCGAAATCAATCACCAAGGCGACCGCGAAGCGTGCGAGCTTTCATTGAGCAAACGGAAATCCCGGTCCGCTGGCCTGCCCCAATTCGGGATTCCTCGCGCGCGCTAGTGAGTGCCAATTCCGGTCATGCTGCGCTTGTCATTCTCGCGCGTGGCTGCCGCGCGAAGAATCCCGGTTTGTTGACCTGCCCCCTACCGACGGATTCGGGATTCCTCGCGCGCCCGACACACGCGCGCGAATGACAACATCCGCCCCTCGCCCGCTTAGTTGCGGCCCGCCTCCAGAAGCCTTGCCCGCCTCCAGAAGCCTTGCGGAGGGCAGGCGGAGGGCAGGGAGAGGGTTAGGGTGAGGGTTCTGTTTCCGCCCGCCCGGATCGTTTGGTTTGACTCCGGCTAAACTTTTTTAGACTTTGATATGTAACGCGAGGCCACGTACGACGTTGGTTCTGCCCGTGTGCCGCAAAGGTCGAGTGTGGGGGAATCGTACTCGGTCCCACTGTTGGAGGAGCTGGCTGCTGACCCGAGCAAGGCTCGGGTGCTCGACGCGCATACGGCGCGAATCCTAACTACCACTGCACTGACAGCGCTTAACGCTCTCAACAGCCGCGAGCTCGCGCTCGCCGCCGATCGAAGCGACCCTCGAACATCGGAGAGCCGCGACCGGCTGATGAACATCGCAGAAGCTGCGCAAAAGCTCGGTGTGAAGCCCGACTGGGCCTACCGGCGCCACCGGCGCCTGCCGTTCACCGTTCCGCAGGGCCGCATGCTGCGCTTCTCGGAATTCGGAATTGAAAGAGTACATCCGAAATCGCCGCAGACGCTAAGCGGGGAACCCTCAAAATAGGACGAAGTCTGCTTAAGAAGGGACAGCGGCATGATTCTCCTCGATCGCGCTCAGTTGGCCTGGAGCTCCAGGTTAAGCTCCTTGAGCCCTCGCAATATGAAGCTGGGCGTGTGGGCGAAGTCATTCTTACCGGTAGCGAGGCGGATACCAGGCACTCGGCTCAGGAGCGTTTCGAACGCGACTCGCGCCTCGAGCCGCGCCAGCGCGGCACCGATACAGAAATGCTCTCCCTGGCCGAACGCGAGATGAGTCCTTGCATTGGCACGGCGAACGTCGAACCGATCTGGATCGGGGAACTCGGCCTCGTCGCGATTTCCCGAAGCATACATTACGACCAGGCGCGCCCCTTCGGGAATTTTCACTCCTCCGATTTCGGTAGCCACTTTCGCGACGCGGAAAAGACCCTGCACCGGAGACTCGAGACGCAGTGCTTCTTCGATCATGTTCGGTATTAGCGAAGGGTCTTCAATCACCAGCCGCATCTGATCGGGATTACGCACCAAAAGCATCATCGCGCTCGCTATCAGATTTGTCGTGGTTTCGTTTCCGGCGACCAGCAACTGATGGATGATGCTCAACATCTCGGCGACGTCGAGCGGCTTGGTCCCTTCGAGCCGTGCGTTCAGCAGATCCGTTGTCAAATCATCGCGTGGCGCCGACTTTCGCTCTTCCAGCCTCGCTTCGAAGTAGCGCTGGAACTCGATGAAGCTTTTAGCGCATTCAAGTTGCCGCTGGTGGCCTATCATTCCTCCAATTTGAGCGACTGCATCGTCGGACCATCGCTTGAAAGCGTCCATGTCGGAGTGCGCCACGCCCAGTGCGTCCGCGATCACCGTCAGAGGAAGGCCAATCGCGAATTGGCTCACCAGTTCCACCTTACCATCGCCGATGAAGCGATCGATCAACGCATTTGATATCTGCCGCACTTTGGGTTCGAGCGTCGCGACTCGGCGTGCCGAAAACGCCTTGTTGACTAGTGCGCGGAAGCGGAAATGCGCCGGCGGGTCGTTGGTAAGCAGCGTGTCCATCGGAGGATAGCCCTGCGAAACGATCTCCATCACGTCGTCCGGCAGTCTCGTAACTACGCCTGGCGGCTGCCGAGAGCTGAAGATTTCGGGATGACTAAGGACATAAAGGATATCTGCGTAACGGTTGACGATGAAGAACCCGACGCCAGGCACTTGATAAACCGGCGTATTGTTGCGCATCGCGCGATAGAAGGGATATGGGTCCGCCACGTTCGCTGGCGAGAGCGGATCGAAATCCGACGGCATTTGCGATCGGGCTGCGCAACCCTGCGCGTTCAAAGCCTGATCCGATTGCCGAGCAGATGGAAGCGTGGGGTCTTGGTTTACTGATATTTTGTCAGTCATGATTTTCTTCTCAGCGGCCGTGGGCCGATTTGCATCCGGCACAGTTCAAAACAAGCATTCGTATCGGAGCCGACAGGGCCGTCGTGAACGAGTGCAAGGTCATGGACGTCTTCCCCGAACATAATGAACGTCACTTCTTACGGAGAGTATGGAACTTTCGTCATTATCTGCAGGACTTCCTCTTCAAGGAGCTCTGGGAGGTGAGTAGCCCAGCGAACAAACTCCGCATCCTTGCTGGCGGCGGCGAGGGTTGAAGGTACCGCGTTGGGATCATTGATCTCCCAGAGGTCGATGACAGTATTCAGGCGTCCGATTGCGTTTTCGTAAGCTCCGATCAGCTTCCACCCCGCCTTTTCAAGGACCGGCTTGAGATGAGCCATCACCTCGTAGAATTTCCGTTGCTGACCGTATTTCACCTTTAGGGTGGCTAGTAGGTAGTAGCTCATGACGCAACCTCAACAGCTCTTGTCGCCAGCGGGCTCGATCCTCGCGTGAAAGCGTACTCAACCAAGCGATCGCACCGCGTCTGTACCGTCCCAGTTACGATGGGCCTCACGCATCATTTTGAAAAACTCGCGCGTGCCGGGAGCGGGCTTGAGTACTTCGACCAGCGAGCCAGGAACGCCGCCCGGGTCAAGGTAGATGACTTCGCCACCTCCCGGGACCAGCGCTTCCTGAAGGACAGCTGCTCCAGCTTTCCCGAAGACGTCTCGAGCATTGTTCATATCGTCGACCAACACGCAGACGTGGTGGAGACCTTCCCGACATTCATCGCGCCAAGCCTTGAAAATTGAAGGAGCATCGTTGTGCTGGCGAATCAGCTCGATCTGCATATCGCCCCAGTAACCCAGCATGATCGAGAAATCGATCTCCGACGGTTCGCCGCGATATCGAGTACGATCGAGTTTGATGTGGTTAATCGCAAAAAACGGCCCGGCACCTATGGTCTTCGTCCAGAAATGCAACGCGGCGTCGAGGTCAGCCGGCACATAGGCCATCTGCATTAGGTCGCCCAACCTCGCAATCGACGACGATGTTTTCATTTGTCACTCCCCTGGGTTTGCTTGGCCCAAGCGATCCCACGACGTAATAGTTCGTAAAAGACGGGCAGTCTCCAGGCCCCATGCTCGATCTCCGGATACCACTTCATCAAGGGTCGCATGTCGTAATGACCTCGACAGTGGCCGAGCGTGAGATAGAGCACCTCGCCCTGGCCTATCGGATGGAGGTAGAAGACGGGATGCCGGGCTCTTTGCCAATCGCGCTTCACAAAGCCGACCGCTTCGCCCTCGAACTCTGTGTCGAGGAGAACCTGCAGATCTCCGTAGGTCTTTGTAAGGTAGAGTTCGTCGTTCGTTTCAAAGGCCTCGATGCCCGTAGTCAGCGGATGCTGGGGATCAGCAACCATCACCTGATAAGGCCCAATTGGCGGATGAGCTATGAACATCGAGCCGAGCGTCTCCATGAAATGCGGCGCCCAATTGGGACTATCAACTTGGCCTGACTTCAGAAAACGCAATATGGAGTTGGTGCCGTGGAGTGCAAACCAGCGCCCGCCCTGCTCCACAAAGGTTCGCAACCGCTCTTGTTGTTCCAGCCCCGGAATAACGTCGCATGTGTAGCTGACTAGAAAATCTGCGGAGGCAATCGCGGCGCCATTGGTGTAGTCCTCAAAGACTCGAACCCGAACGCGCTCATCCTCGGCGAGCAGCTTCAAGAGCTCAAGCCTGGCAAAATCGATGTCGTGGTACCTGCCACCGGCGATCAAAACGCCGTTCACGGGTTCGTTCTTCTTTGGTGACATTGCTCCTTCCGGACTACCCACCAGAGATCACTTCAATGCGGAAAAACGCCCCGCGCATTGCCACCGAGAACTCTGCGTTGACGCGCCGGGCTGAGCGCAGCAATACTTCCCCGAATCAGCTCCGGGGTTTCCAGCGTCGAGTCGATGTGTCACTTCATCAGCAAGGATGACCCAGCGATCGGCCGATTCCCTCCACGCGTGTCGTTTCGACCGAATGAAGAGAACTCGCCGGAACGCTCAACAGGCCGCGTGGCTTCAGAGTCCAATGCATTGAGGTAGTATTCGATCCAATCATGCAGGCGATGCAGCCCTAACTCATTCTTGCCGAAGACGAAGTTCTTGTTCCCACCGCTAAGAAGACCGCGCTGAATTCTCGCGCAGACCCAATTGTCCTCATTCTGCACTGCGCTGACAAAGAGACTCACGGCGGCATCCATCATCGCGCGTTCTTCACTCGTGGCCGGCGGTTTCGGGTATATGTGGTTTTGGATGGTACGCGACCGGTCGGGAGTCGGACCAGGAAAGAGTTGCGATACCATTCCTCCATGCTTCGCCGAGATTGCAAATGACACGTTCGGAAAAACGGTACGAACCACCGCTATACCTTCTTCCGTCTCCCACTCCTGCTGTGATTTGTTCTTCAGTTCGGTGATTTTCTTGGAAGGAAAACCGACTCTCTGATGCGGTCCGAAGGCGTCATACGTCATTATGTTCGTCATGACCTGCTGCGCGATCGTCTGTGGATGCAAAATGGCAAAATGGTATCCCTCGAGGTATCCGTCGTGCGCCACTTTCCAGTTTGAAGTGGGGAGTTCGTTCTGTTTGTACATATGCCAGTTCTCAAGGCCGAACGACTCCAGTTCTGGAAGCATGTCACCGAGATAATCCTCGAGATCGATAGATCCACCAGGCGTGAGAGACACGAAGATGAGTCCGCCGCGCTCGACCGATGGCAACTCGGTAAGACCGCGTGAGGCCGTGTCCAAGTCACCGAATTTCCGCCGGCCTGCGACTCCAATCAGCGCGCCCCGATCGTTGTAGGTCCAGCCGTGATAGGGACACGTGAACTGCTCGCAGCTGCCCTTACCCTCATCGCTCAGCTGTGTGCCACGATGCGAACAGACCCCGATGAACGCCCGCACGAGACCATCTTGCCCTCGCACGATAAGAACAGGAACACCGACGACCTCCACCGATTTGTAGTCTCCGGGATCCCGCATCTCGCACGTAAAAGCCAGCAACAATGGCAGCCGCTTGAAGATAGCGTCCATCTCCCGTTGCCATCGAACCGGATCGACATAATTTGCAACCGGAATGTACTTGACCTCCTCGGCTGAATCCGTTGTGCCGCTGTCGACGTGCGCGAGCAGCCGCGTCGCCAGATTGATGTATTCGGAACGCCTCATATTGTCCCTCCTGCCAATGCTCGGGCGAGACTAGCAAAAGATGGGTCGCACACTTTCCCCAAGGAAGCCTTCTCAGACTCAGGACGCTACGCCGAGTTGACCCATCTTGCGGCCGTCAAACGTGATAAAGCGCTCTGGCGTGACGCACATCACGACCCGTCTCGGCGAATCGAGCATTCGCACAAAGCCAGCCTGGTGTTTTTCGTTCTCTGGGATCAGCGCTGCGGCAAGCGCCGGATAGAACCATCGCTTCGTTTCAACATCTTCGAGAATTGCGCAGCGGCCCTTAATCGTTGCGGTCGCCGGCGGCCTACGCGTACCGGCGCTGGATATGGCCACAGAAACGCGATCGTCGCGCCGTACCGCCTTGATGCGAGGCCGCTGGCTGCTCGCAGTGAGCCATATCTTTCCCTCTCGCCAGACGTAACTCATCACGACCCCGATCGGCCAACCATCGGAGGTGCGCCAGGTGAAGACACACTCGTTTTGAGTCTTCAGGAGCGTCTGACGATCGTCATCCGCGAGAGTGAGATTCGAAACTTCCTCGTAGTTCTCCATAGTACTGCTGAATCGTGGATCCGGTTCGCAGAAGTCAGTCGCTATTCCATCTCCAGCCATCTCGAGAGCGTCTCGTGAAACGCGCGAATCTTCGTCTCCTGATAGTTAGCCAGCGTGACCGTCTTTTTCCCGGCGGCTTTAAGTCCCAACTGTACTTTGGGCAGATTGAAAGTATCCTGGTTGAAGACCCGCGCCAGAAAGCCGAGTTCCGGCGCTTCGCACCAGTCATCGTCTGGCCCAAGCAGATGGATCGGCGCCGAGGCCGGCTTCTCCCCCGGTGGATAGGGCGCGAGATACATGCACTCCATAATCGATTGATCCACGTCGGTCCCGTTGGGCCGGAAGCGATAAACAATCCGATTGTATGCGCCCCATGGGTGAAAATTCGGGAATACAGTGTAATAGAAGCTGTCGACTACCTCGGCGTCGGACAGTTCATCGACGTGCGAACCGAGCGCCGGACGGAGCATCTCCCGACCGCCTATCGCCGCCACGGTCCGCGCCGTTAGTCCGCCACCGATTTCCGCGACCCGTGGTTCATCGAGGCGACGATCAACCATCGCATCGAACATCTCCTGTTCGGTTGGCTTCCATGACAGATGCGGGCTGGGAGTGCCATTGGCAGTGATGGCGCGCGAGAAGTTGCCCCAGACATCGTATTGGGAATTTGCGTCACCGATACCCGGCAGCAACTGCGGGTGGGTTGCGACGACGTGGAATGCCTCCATGAACGCCTCCTGCGCGACTTTCCAGTTGCAGCGGAGGATTTTCGCCACGTGCGCCTGCTTGTAGCGTCGCTCAAGAGGCCAACGCCGGAATTGATCCGTCAGCTCAGCTCCGATGAAATCCTCGAACGATTCGGCGTTCTGATCAGGATTGATGAAGACAAAGCCACCCCAGGTCCCGACTTTGGCTTCAGGTAGACACCACTCCGGCGGTCGAATCTGGGGAAAATCCCACTGACAGGGCACGTGCTTGAGCGTGCCGTCGATATTCCATGCGAACCCATGAAATGGACACCGGAACTCCGTCGCGCGAAGGCTGCCCGATTCACGCAGCAGACGACCTCGATGGAGGCAGGCATTGTAAAAGGCCTTGAAGCAATTGGGCGCGGTCCGCACCACGAGAAACGACATTCCAGCTATGTCGTAGACAATATTGTCGCCGACATTCGGAATATCTTCTTCCCGGCAGGCCATTTGCCAAACCCGCTTCCACAACCTCTCCACTTCGAGGTCGAAGAAGTCGCGCGACAGATAGCGGTCGATCGGAACTTCAGAAGGCGGCGAATTGATAGGATTGGTACGGCGCAAGACGTCAGGCACTGGATGACTATCGGTGTCGAGGAGCGCCTGATAGCTCAACCAGCCCTGCCGCTCGTCTGCAGTTTTTTGGGCGATTCCCATACCTATCTCCGGATTGCTCCTCTCCGGGTCACGATTCAGGCCTGCTCGCGATCGGTCCGGGCGACGCGATAACGTGAAGACGCATCGCGCCCGCCGATCCATCCGCAGAGATGCGGATCGGCAAAATAGAGATCCCCGTTGATATAGGTCCCATCTTTCCGAAA
The DNA here is from genome assembly GCA_052146355.1 of Binataceae bacterium (SeqCode). Taxonomy (GTDB): domain Bacteria; phylum Desulfobacterota; class Binatia; order Binatales; family Binataceae; genus JAFAHS01. Next base: position 12,159 of record JBKQNE010000280.1, read on the forward strand.
GAGGCCCGTGCGACCATCGTGTCCTGTTACCCGAATGGCGCCGCTCTCCTCGAGATCGTACAGAGCGCCACTCAATGGATGCCGAATCGATCGCATAGATTGACCTCAACCCTTCGTAGTTGAGCGTTCATCCTTCCGTCGGGTTTGCAGCCCCCCAACCAGTCGAACCTTGGCACGGCCGCGTGCGATGGCGCGTCGCACCATGGTGCGGGCGAACTCGAGAAACTGCGCGCGTTCCGCAGGGTCCGCGGGTTTGCTCCAGTAGAAGGTGTCGTAACCGGTCATGAGGGCCAGCAACACACGTGCGTGACCCTCAGGATCTTCTGCGCCGGCGTCGCGGAGCGCCTCCGCGATGGGCTCGCTGTAGCGAAACTGGACCTGCGTATAGAACTTCTCGACGGTTCCTTCGCGGACGCATTCTGCCCAATATTCAATGAATGCGAGTGAAGCCTGCCACTCCTCGGTGGTTCGCGTCAGGTAGGTCTCAAGCAGCCGGTCGATTCGTTTCACCGGGTCCGGTTCGGAAGCGCGAATATGGTCGAGGACCCTCAGCATCCCATCGAACAGCCGCTGCATCACACACTGCATCAGCTCGTTTTTGTCTTTGAAATAGTAGTGCAGGATCGACAGCGGTACCTTCGCTTCTTTCGCGACCAGGCGAAGTGAGGTAGCCGGAAATCCGCGCTTGCACACTACGCGCAGCGCGGCCAGCTCGATCTCCTCCCGGCGGATCTGGTGGACCGCAGCTTTAAGTTTTGAATTGGCGTATCTAGGCAATCTATTTCACGCGGACATACGTTCGGATTTCTAGGACGCGTGACCTAGATAACAAAACGAGCGTCCATGGTCAAGTTGCCATGATCGAGCCGACCAAGGTAGCAAGCGAAGGCTAAGAGAATGGATCGAGGACAGACCTGTGTGTGGCGAATTCTTGCTTCTGCTTGGAAATCACCAATCCGCTACAGACAGGATCGCGGGGCAGGTAACTGAAGCCTTTCCCTGGGATGAAGCGCCTCGCCACTTGATCCGCGACCGCGACGCCGCATTTGGTCCGGCCTACAAGCGCCGCGTGCGCGCGATGGGGATCCGCGACCGTCCAACCGCGCCCCGCTCACCCTGGCAGAACGGCTATGCTGAGCGAGTCATCGGATCGATCCGGCGCGAACCGAGAGTTTGGGAGCGCTGCCTCGTCCCTCGCGCCTGTTGAGCGCCTGGGCTGCATCGATGATTCCAAGTCCCGCGCGTGCGGCCCGTTCGGCGTCATTGTCATGCGCCTCCGGCCAGCCGAAGTAGGCCATTACGCCGTCGCCAAGGTATTTCGCCACCCACCCGCGACGATGGCATACGTGAAGGTACACGCCGCCGTACAGGCATTGAATGCCATCGCGCGCATGACTCGCAATTTCCGACCCGCGTTGGACTAAGGTGCGAATTCCTTTCCCGGGTGTCCACAAGTACTCTCAGAAGCCACCATGGGCAGATACCAAGGGGTTCGGTTTTGGATACTCTTCGTTGGGTTGCTGGCGTTTTTGATGCTGTGGCCACTCGCCGACGAATTGTCTTCTCACCAGGTCGCGCCGAACATTTTCCGCAATATACTCCTGCTTTCGTGCATTCTAGCTGTGAGCAACAACGCCAGAATGGCAATCCTCGTATTGGTCCTGGGATTGGCGCTGGTGGTATCACGCTGGCTGTTCGAATTTCGGTTAGGCCCGATTTTCGCCAGCGTCAGTCACGGCCTGGGTTTCGTAATAATGCTGATAGTGGCGGTTTCGATTCTGACCGAGGTTTTGCGTGCTCGCGAGGTAACGGCACACCTAGTGGTAGGCGCAGTATGCGTATACCTGTTGCTCGCCATCACCTGGGCTTTCTTGTATTACGCCATCGAAGTGTTTGCTCCGGGTACAATCCTTGTCCGAGGTCAGTCAATCTCCAGCCCCGGAGCGCTCCCGGCGGCAGATTCCGAGGGCATCAAGATGCTCTATATCAGCATGGCCACGATAACCACCTTGGGAAATAGCGATATACCAGTGACCTTTCTCGCGCGTCAGATGGCGACCATCGAAGCAATCACGGGCCAGCTTTATCTCGCGGTTCTCATCGCCAGGCTGATCGGATTCAGCTCCGCCACCGGCCCCGCCTCAGACCGTGAGTGACTGATCGCTGGAACCTTCTTCCTTTGGATCGCGAAATCCCGGGTGTGGCTCCTCATATATCGACGAGTTCCGCCGCCCAACCTGAATGCCTAACCGTCCTGCCTGCCTTTAAGTCACATCGCGAATAACCATTGGTAGCGCGAGCCCTCCAGATTGGGGTGAGAGGGTCGCGCCGAAAATGGGAAACCAAGAGCAAGCGCCTGCCCTTCGGGAAGCGGCGCGGAACGGAGCGTAACCCATGAAACGCAGGTTCGAGAGCAACTCAACGTGGATCACCGTCGTATGTGTGATCGGAGCGCTGCTGATTGGCGCGTGGATCGGACTGCACGTCAGCGCATCCCTCTGCACCGAGGACGACTGGATCGAGGCTATTCAGAGCGGCGACGCTCGCTAACTCAGGGAACAAAACCAATTGGAGGTTTGTGTCATGTCAGTTAAGAAAGCAATCGTAATGGGCAATCTGGGAGCGGACCCAGTGATCCGCGTGCTGCCATCGGGCGGAAACGTGGCGAACTTCTCGATCGCGACCAGCGAACGGTTTACGGATCGCGAGGGAGCTAAGCAGCAACGCACCGATTGGCATCGCGTGGTCGCGTTCGGGAGGCTGGCGGAGGTATGCGGCGAGTCTCTAAGCAAGGGCCGTCAGGTCTACGTCGAGGGGCGGCTGACCACTCGCGAATATGAAGCCAAAGACGGCAGCGGCAAGCGTTACAGCACCGCGATCATAGCGCGCCAGATTCGGTTTCTCGGAACGCGCGCGAATGAAATAAACCACCGAGGTGACCGCCTGAGCGAATTGAGCTGATGCCCTCAGCGAATCGAACGGATCGAACGGCAAAGGAACTCTAGCGCGCTGAGTTGGCCCGCTCCCGGCACCGGATTCGGGATTCCTCGCACGAGCCAGGCGCGAAGCGCACGGCGTAGCCGCGCGCGGGAATGACAACATCCGCCCCTCGCCCGCTTAGTTGCGGCCCGCCTCCAGAAGCCTTGCGGAGGGCAGGGAGAGGGAAGGGTGAGGGTTCTGCGTCAGTTACCGGAGGGGCTAGCATGAGAGTCCCAGTTCCGCCCGCCCGGATCGTTTGGTTTGACTCTGGTTAAACTTTTTTAGACTTTGATATGTAGCGCGATGCCACGTACGATCTCCCGCATGTCCCCTCTCGCATACTCTTCCGCTCTCCTGACCGCCGTCGCCCGCTCCGCGAAGTCAAGGCCGTCCGCTCCTTCAAGCGGACCACCGGACCCGTCCGAACCAGCCACGGCTCAAATATTTTTTTACAAAACGAACCCAATTTAGGCCCGGAAGCACTCAACTATTTTGGGTTCGCCTAAAAATGAGGCAGCCGGATCGTCACTCAGTGGCACAGGTGTCAGCCTGTGGCTTGGTAACCGCATTCAGAGGTGCAAATGCTTTGTCGCGCTCACGCTATTGTCCGGCGTCCGGCCTCGACGCGATTGAGGGCGAGAGATGACGACGATGGTCGACGATATCCTCATATTTGGCGGCAGTGGCAGTCCGAAACTGACGCGCAGGATTTGCGAGTACCTGCACGTGCAACCAAGTGCGGGAGAAGTGCTGCGCTTCTCGGAAGGGAACCTGTTCGTTCGCATCAAGGAAAATGTCCGCGGGCGCCGCGTGTATATCGTGCAGTCGACCGTGTTTCCGGCCAACGACAATTTCATGGAACTCCTCTTCTGGATCGATGCGTTGAAGCGCGCCAGTGCGGAGTCGGTGACGGTCGTCATGCCCTATTTCAGCTATGCGAAAGGGGACAAGAAGGACGAGCCGAGAGTCTCCATCCGTGCCCGCGTCTGCGCCGATGCGATCGAGGTGGCCGGCGCCGACCGCGTCGTCATGCTGGATTTGCACGCACCGCAAATCCAGGGCTTCTTCCGCATCCCGGTTGATGACCTCTACGCACTGCCGGTCCTGTGCGATGAGATCGTCCGCAAACAGTTGCCGGACCTTGTCGTGATCTCGCCTGACACGGGCTTCGCGAAGCAGGCGCGCAAGTATGCTTCCTTCCTCGGCACCTCCATCGCCATCGGCGACAAACAACGCAGGACGCACAACGAACGTGCCGAGGTCCTGGAGATCATCGGTGAGGTGCAGGGGAAGACCGCGCTGATCGTCGATGACTTCACTATCTCAGCCGGCACTCTCGCCGACGCTGCGGACAAGCTCATCGAGCGCGGCGTCAAGGCGGTGTATGCGGCGGTGTCGCACGGAGTCTTCAGCGAGGGCTCGATGGAGCGGCTCGACCGTAGTCCCATCCAACGTCTGCTGGTCACCGATTCGATCGAAACCCAGCCAGTGACATTCTCTCAGAAGGTGGAGGTCGTCTCGGTGGCCCCCCTCTTCGGCGAGGCGATCCGCCGCATCCATAACCGCGAAAGCCTCAGTATCCTGTTCCGGTCATAACGCGATGCGGTCGCTATACCTTCGCGGCGCGTTCGACGATCGGTCCGAGGCTCTGCACGATTTTGACTCCGTCTTCGGCGACTGCCGATGCGGTCACGACGATTCTGCTCACGCCCGCCTCCGCGTATTGCTTCATGAGATCGGCGCCCGGTCCCTCACTGCCCATCAGCAGGACGGAGAACTCGAGCTTCGCCGGATCGCGTCCGTATTCCTTCGCCATCTGCTTGATCTGCGGAATGCATTCGCGGGCCTTCTCGACGCTGAGTCCGCCGGGACACCATCCGTCTGCATAGCGTGCGACCCGCTCGAGCGCATATTTCGGATCGTGCGCGCCGAGCCAGATCGGCGGGCCGGGTTTCTGCACCGGCTTGGGGCCGACTGTCACGGACGGAAACTTCACGATCTCACCCGCGTAGCTGACGTCGTCGCCGCTCCAGAGCGTGCGCAGCGCCTCCACGGCTTCACGCAGATGCTGCCAGCGGCGCGCGAAATTCACGCCCATCAGCTCGGCTTCCTCGCGGAACCATCCCGCGCCAACGCCGAGAACGAGCCGCCCTTTCGAATAGAGATCGATCGATGCGGTCACTTTGGCGGTTTCGATCACATTGCGTTCCGGCAACAGGCAAATCGCCGTGCCGATCCTGATACGTGAGGTCGCATCCGCCGCGATCGCCAGCGCAACAAAAGGATCGATCAGATGCCCGTAGAAATCGGGAACCTTGCCGTCGCGTGACCGTGGATAGTGCGTTGTATAGCTGGTCGGTACCGCAAGATGTTCCGCGACGTAGAACGATTCAAAGCCCAGGTTCTCGGCTTCGCGCGCAATCGCACCGGGACTTCCGGATTTATCGGTCAGAAACGTCAACACCCCGATTTTCATCGCCAACTAGCCTCCTCGACCTGAGTCACATCAAAGCGACCCTAACACCGAACCATACATGAAGGGTATTTTTGAACTTCGCGATTGACCGCCCCACGCCAGCGTCAGGGAGACGAAAATGAAACTGCCCGCGTCGAGCCGCTTCCAGTTCACCCCCGATCTTTCGATCTGCCGTGTCGTCAACGGCTTGTGGCAAGTCTCCGGCGCGCACGGGCATATCGAACCATCTCGCGCAGTCGCCGAGATGTTCACCTATCACGAGGCCGGCTTTACGACCTGGGATCTCGCCGATCACTACGGTCCGGCGGAAGATTTCGTCGGCGACTTCCGCCGCGAGTTCGCCGCACGCTATGGCGATAGCCGGCTGAGCGAAATTCAGGCCTTCACCAAATGGGTGCCGCGCCCTGGCAGGATGACGCGGCGAATCGTCGAGGATGCGATCTCGATCTCGCTATCGCGCATGGGCGTCAAATCACTCGACCTGCTGCAATTCCATTGGTGGGACTACGCCGACAACAGCTACCTCGATGCGCTCAGGCATCTTGCCGACTTGCAGCACGAGGACAAAATTCGGCATCTCGCTCTCACCAACTTCGACACCGAACGTCTGCGCATCATCATCGAGCACGGCATCAAAATCGTATCCAACCAGGTGCAGTATTCGATCGTCGATCGCCGTCCGGAAATAAAAATGGCGGCGTTCTGCCGCGATCACGGAATCACGCTGCTGACCTATGGCACGGTGCTCGGCGGCTTGATGTCGGAAAAATATCTGGGCCGTCCCGAGCCGCGTCGCAGTGAACTCAATACGGCATCGCTCCAGAAATATCGCAACATGATCGAGGCGTGGGGCGGATGGGCCCTGTTCCAGGAATTGCTCGCCGTCCTGAAGCAGATCGCCGACAAGCATCAGGTAAGCATCGCCAACGTCGCTGTCCGCGACATCCTCGATCGCCCCGCCGTGGCAGGCGTAATCGTGGGCACCCGTCTCGGCCTTGCGGAACACATCGACGACAACGCGCGCGTCTTCAGCTTCGCGCTCGATGCCGGAGATCTCGCGAAAATTGAAGCAGTCAGCGCAAAGTCCGGCGACCTGATGAAGCTGATCGGCGATTGCGGCGACGAATATCGTTGAGCGCAGAAAATTAACCAGCGTGAATCTGAGAAAATCCGCAGATTCTGTCTTACTTGGTGCCTTGGTAGTGAAGAGATTTCTGGATTTAGGTGGTGCGCCGTCGCGGACTTGAACCGCGGACCCGCTGATTAAGAGTCGGTTTTTGACCCTTTTTGATAGCTCAGCATCGACGCGGGTTTTTCATTGAAATGCGTCCTAAACCCTTCTTCCGCAACGACAATCGTTGACTCTCGACCGACATTCAGCGACACTTCGATACGCAACGGTTACGCACACCCGTACGACACTGCTACAACACATCGTTTGCCAGTACGACATCCAACCGTGTCGGATTCGAAGTGCGGTAGACCCAATCAGACCCACTGACAGGAATCAGATGAAGGCAAAAATAACCGACAAGACCATCAAAGGGCTGCGGCCGCCGGAGCAAGGTAATCGAATCGTCTATGACCATGAAATTCGCGGTTTCGGGGTCCGTATCACTGCCGGCAAAGCGATCGCGTTCATCCTCGAATACTCGATCGGCGGTCGTCAGCGCCGGTACACGATTGGCCCCTGGCCAGCATGGACCGCGACAGCCGCCAGGGCTGAGGCGCTCAAGCTGCGAGGCAATATCGCGAAAGGCATCGACCCTCTAGCCGAAAAGGCGGAACAGCGCGCGGCACCGACGGTCGCGGAACTGGCCGAGCGATACATCGAAGAACATGCGATTCCGCACAAGCGTCCATCTTCGGTCCGCAACGACAAGGGCATGCTCGAAAAGCACATCAAGCCGGAGCTGGGCAACCTGAAGGTCGCCGCGGTCGGCCGCACCGACATTGAGCGCCTGCACCGGAAGCTGCGCTCACATCCGTATCAGGCTAATCGCGTGCTCGCGCTGCTCTCGACCGTGATGACCAAAGCCATCGAGTGGAAGTTGCGCCCCGACAACCCGTGCAAAGGCATCAAGCGCTATCCCGAAGAGAAGCGTGAGACTTGGCTCCAAACCGACGCGATCGCGCGCCTGGATGCAGCGCTCGACGCGCACGGCGACCGTACTGTCGCGAACGCCATCCGGCTCATCCTGCTCACCGGCGCCAGGCGGGGCGAAGTCTTGAAGGCGCAGTGGAGCGAGCTGGATTTGCAGCGTGCAGTTTGGACCAAACCCAGCCATCACACCAAACAGCGCAAGACCGAACACGTGCCGCTGAATCAGCCAGCGATCGCGCTGTTGCGCAATTTGCATCAGCAGGCGCTCGTGGCCAGCAGTCAGGGCAAGCGCAACGACCAGGAGATCGAGGTCGCCGCGCAGTACGTGTTTCCCGGCAAGGTTCCCGGTCAGCCGGTGGTCGACATCAAGAAAAGCTGGGCTTCGATTCGCAACGCCGCAGGGCTCGGCAAGGTGCGGCTCCACGACCTGAGGCACACGTTCGCAAGTCATCTAGCCAGCAAGGGTGTGTCGCTGCACATCGTCGGAAAGCTGCTCGGCCACACCCGAAGTGAGACCACGATGCGCTATGCGCATTTGGCGGACGAGGCGCTGCGCGAAGCGACCGGCCAATTCGGCGCCCTGGTCGAGAACGCCGGTGAGAACCGCCAACCGGCGGAGGTGATTACGCTGCCGCGTGCAGCCTCGAGCGACTAGCTGACGGAGTGATTTTTTGGAGTGGCGGTTACGGTAGTGAAAGTGCGTCCGCAAGCGCAGGAAGTACTCGACGAGTATGGCTAGATTTTAGGATCAGGTGACCGAGGCTCCGCGATCATGCGACCGCGGCGCGCTCAGCGTGGCAGAATGGCCACGCCGAGCGAGTCATCGGATCGATCCGTCGCGAGTGCCTCGACTCGTGTTCGGCGAGGCGCACTTGCGTCGTGTGCTGGAGGCCTACGCTTCGTATTACAACCGGGTCCGAACTCATCTATCATTAAACAAGGACGCGCCCGACCTACGACAGGCGCAGACTTTCGGCCACATCGCTGCAATTCCCGTCCTGGGCGGGCTACATCATCAATACGTTCGGGTTTAGGTTTTCAGTAGACACAGCCGCGAGTACGTTTAAAATCATCGGGCGCATGGGCTGTATGATGGAGCTGGAGATATTGAACCCGCTCCGTCAATGCAGCCCTGGCCCGTTGATCCCCACCATCGAGCGCGCGAGTCCGCTTAGTAATGGAAGCTGAAGGGTTCTCCGAACGCTCCGCATGCACGCCCCGCCAATTGCAGACAATGTGGCCCGCTTAGCCAGGTCTCGAAAAAGACGTCCGCCTCGGGCGTGAGCCGCCTGTTGGTTCTCAGCTCCTTACCTTTGTTGGCATTGGTGCTGAACCATTTGCGTCCGTTGCGCCGCGTGCCGAGCGCCGCTCCAATACGCTCAACGAAATCCTGCGGATGGCGGCGATATAGGTCCGCGAGCGTGGCGTGTAGTGCATCGATGTTCGAGGAAACTGACATCTCCTTGCCGTTCACGATGATCACGCGCGGCTTTTTGTTGGGCTCGGTCTTCAATTGTGATCGAGCGGGTGTGCCGTTAGTCAAGATCGCATCGATCTCGCCACGAACTGTTTGAAGACTAGCCTTGTAGTCGTCCACGGCTTTGATCGCCGCGCGAACGTCGCCATGCTTTCCCGCTTGCGCCAGCTGACTCCAGAGTCTTTTCTCATCTACCAGTTTCATGTCGGTTACTCCTTTCAGAGAAGGTTTGTCTCAAAAGAACATAATCATACAAACCGAATAAAGCACTACCCACGCCCAAACGTTATAAATCTTGTGTTTCTTGGACGGTGTAGCGGTGGGTGACTGTTTTACTGGCCCCAAGGCGATTTACTTGCGCAAAGGGCGAGGACTTGCGTTTACGGCATGCGTCATCGCCGTATGTGGTTCGGATCTTCCGCGAGCGCTGCGCCTCGACCTTGGCCGGGGGGGGGCCGTCGATCCTAGCTGCGGCGTATTGCCGGTCATGCTGGGCACGCTCGATGATGATCCGGGAATCAAACCTTCGAGCCACATCTTCATTGGCACCAAGGCTCGTCGCGAAACGGCGCGACAGCCTGTACAAGGCGGGGAAGCGTTCCGGCGTCTGGCAGAAGATGCGGATCAACAGAACGGCGGAGTTTGTGATCGGCGGTTACACGCCGGGCTCAAGCAACTTCGATGCGCTCTTGGTTGGCAACTACGAAGGTCGCAAGTTGACGTACGTTGCCAAAGTGCGCGCCGGGTTGACGCCAGCGCTGCGCGAATCTGTGTTTCAGCGATTTCGCGGTCTTGAAACCAAACGATCCCCGTTCAGGAATTTGCCTGAATCACATCGCGTTCAGTTGCGGCGAAGGCTTGACGAGGGAGCAAATGGACAGATGCCGCTGGCTTAAGCCTCGGCTGGTCGCAACCATCGAGTATCTGGAATGGACCGCATCGAATCATCTCCGCCATGCGAAATTCGTTTCGCTATCGAACCGCGCTTGATGTTCCGAGTGGCGCCTTCGGCGCTGCGACGACTCCGGTCCGATCCAGCCAGTAATGGCGCGTATCCTTCCAAACTGGGCCTGAAACGGACACTGCCGTGTCAAAGCGGCATGATGATCCTTTGCGGGAAATGCCGGTGGTTCACATTTCATGGCCGCACGAAAGTGATAGATTTGCGGGCGAGAGGTTTACCTCCAAATGCCCATTCACAAGTTCGAAAACTATCCGACAGTGAAGGCTTCGATTGTTGCTATAGCGTCGAGGGTCTGGAGTAACCCGGAGTTTCCAGACATCGTCGGTACTGGTTTCGTTGTTCGGCCTAACGGACTAATACTAACGAACGCGCATGTCATACGAGCCTTGGAACGCTTGCCAAGGCAAAAAGAATGGCCCGCCTCCGAATGGCCCGCTGAAGTCCTGTATTTGCATTTTATCCCAAATAATTTTATCCCAAATAAAGGGATGGCGGTGGTTCCTCTTTCCATACTTGGTGTTGGCAGCCTAAGCGCGCGACCGCCCGCAGGGCACATCCACTACGGAGAAGATGTCCCAGACTTGGGATTCATCCATGTAAGGGCAAACGGCCTGACCCCGTTGACGATTTCTGCCGGATTCCACTTGGACGAGGGAGACGCGGTGATGGTAGCAGGATTTCCGATGGGTACCAGAACCCTACGGGCACCGGGTTGGATTCATCAATTGTCTCCTACGTTGCAATCTGGAATCGTGAGCTGCGTCTTGCCGTTCCGGTGCGAAGAACCTCACGCCATTATGTTGGATGTAATGGTGCAAGGTGGTTCGAGCGGCTCTCCGGTGTTCGATCCGGACAGCGGCGAAGTAGTAGGGGTGGTATATGCGGGGCTCATCGAGGACCGAAATATGAGCGGAAATGGTGCTCTCGTTTATCAAAATGGCACATCGCACACGCTTGCAATACCAGCTAACCACATCCAAAAGGCACTTGAGCCGGTCGATGCCAAACCCGAATTTGGAAGGGTCACCGAAGGCGCTCCGACGCTCGCGGAAATCATAGCAAACGCTGAATTGGTCACCCATCAACCTAAAACGTTAAGCTCAAGTGTTCGGCAAGTGGGTCCTGAGGACATTCAATAAAACCGGGCCGGCGGGTTCAAATAGACCTTACTCTTTGTCCCTCATAAAACTCGCCGTTCCTCATTTCAAGGAATTTCGCGATAAAAAGCCAACGCGGCGCGCAGCAACCTAATATTAGTATTACCAAAGCATTCCTCCTTACTTCTTAACCAGCGCTTTGGAGACAAGCCGGCCGGACAAGTTAGACCAAAAGCAAGAATGTCCCGAAACGGCTAGGGTCGAGGTTTTGACTAGCAGTTGTCCGAGAATTCGGTCAAAAAGAAACCCAACTTTGACCGTCTCGGTGCTAAGGCGCCCCAAGACTGCTGCTGAGGGCACAAGCAAACCGCTCTCTGCAAACAAAAACACCCCTTAAGTTTCGATGTTGCAAAACCTTCGGGCTTCTGCGAGTCTGCACCGGGTTAACGCAGCTTCACCGAGGTAAGACGAAGGAGGATGGGAATAGTTTATCGTCACCAGGCAGCATGGGGTTAGGCGCCTGAGGGGGGAGTCTGATCGGTGGAGTCGCATCTGTTGACGAGGTCATGGGGGTAGAAGTGAAAAAACTACTGTTCATTCTTCTGGCGATTGTGGCGACTGCGTTGTGCGGCGGCAGCTTTAGCAGCGCCAGTACGAACGACACGGCAGCTGTTACGGGTGATTGCGCTCCTTTGCCCACGCCCGACACCACGCAAGCCTTCAAGGATCGCCTGGATAAATTCACCATGAAGCGATGCTATGCCAAGCAGGGCTGGCAACACGACGCCAACAACCGCACCAGCCAGAACATTCATGACACCTTCATCAAGATCTATTACTCACCTGTGCTGTTCAAATGGATGGCCAAAGGTCAGCGAAAGGGTCCGGTCCCTGACGGCGCGATCGCGATCAAAGAAGAGTACGCAAATCAAACCGATCCGCCTTCCAAAATCCAGTTTTGGAGCGTGATGATCCACGACTCGAGCTTGTGGTGGGACGGGTGGTATTGGGCGGTGGTTGGGACCGAAGTCGGTGCCAGCGCGGTCCCCGCGGCTTCCCCGACCAGTGGGTGCGCTGATCCACAGGATAATTTCCCGCTAACAGGACCCACTGCTCTCAACTGCGCAGGCTGCCATGCCTCGGCGCAGACAGACGGCTCCGGTATGGGGACCTTCTCCAGCCCGGATTTTATTAAGAAGAAGTCGGCAGACCCGGCCGAATCATCATCCGGCGATGAAGCCGGATCGACATCCGCGGGCGCGATATCCGCGCACGCCCAGCTTTCGAACTGGGTCCAGGCGTTGCTTTCGCGACCGCAAGTCAGACCGGATCCGCCATCGGGATTCACGGGGCGATTGCCGAACTCGATATTCGCCAATGTGAAGACGCTTCCCGCGGACACTACGGTCCCCTGCATGGTGCCCGAGTCGTCGGACTTCGTGCTTTCGAAGCCCTCTACAAGCGGAGGTCCCTCGCTGTTCGTTACTTCGAATCAATGCTCGAGCTGCCACGACGCTAGCAACAACGCGCCGCTGCCCACCAACATGTTATACATTGAACCCGGCGCGCCGATGCCGCGGAACCTGTCGACCTTTGGCGAGTGGCGTTTCTCGATGATGGGGTTGTCGGGCCGCGATCCCGTCTTCTTCGCGCAACTGAACAGCGAGGGGACCATACACAACAACATCAAAGGTCAGGCTAATCCGCCAGCATTTATTCAGGACACGTGCTTGTCGTGTCACGGAGTAATGGGACAGCGCCAGTACCATCTGGACAAGGGCAACGACCCGAGCACGCTATTCACACGCGCTATGGTTGACGATCCCACTTCGCCGTATGCGGCGCTGGCGCGTGACGGGGTTTCGTGTAACGTTTGCCATCACATCGCCGACGAGGATCCAAGCGATCCCAACTTCTTTACGGGGAAATTTCAGGTCGGCCCGGCGAACTCGATTAATGGTCCATATCCCTCAGTCGGTGGGTTCGCGAAAGTCGGCGACAGCGTGATTCCGCGACCGATGGTAGCCTCGGTGGGAATAACTCCGATATTTGGATCCCAGATCCAGAAGTCGGAGCTGTGCGCCTCTTGCCACACGATCGTGCTCCCGGTCTACGACTCGAGCGGCAACCAGGTCAAGACCGATTTCGAGCAGACCACTTACTTCGAGTGGCTCAACAGCAGTTTCGCTCCTAACGGTTCTTCTCCGGAGACGTGCCAGGACTGCCACATGCCTGACAACTTCAAGGGCGTGCCGCTGCAGTTCAAGATCGCGAACATCGAGGACAGCGCCTACCCCCGCGTACCGATAGAAGGTCCAATCACAACCTGGCCCACCATCGAGTTGACTCTCCAGACCCGGACAACCTACAACCGGCATCAACTCAACGGCATCAACCTGTTCACGCTCGAGATGTTCGATCAGTTCCGGACTGACTTGGGACTGTACCAGTTCGACGAACTATTACCGGACGCGATGAATACTGTCGGGGGACAACTCAATGCGGTCCAGTCAGGCGTCATGCTGGCGCAGACTGCCACCGCACAAGTGACCGTTGGCACCCCGATCAAGACGGGAGGGAATCTCCAGACCGACGTCACGGTCACGAACCTCGCCGGTCACAATCTCCCTTCGGGAGTGAGCTTCCGCCGCGCGTTCCTGGATTTCCAAGTGCTCGACGCTAATGGAAATGTGCTGTGGGAATCCGGCGGAACCGATGCCAACGGAGTGATTGTCGACACGAGCGGCAAGCAGTTGGTCACCGAGTTCTTCAGCCCAACCCAACAGACCATTCAACCGCACTTCTGGACTGGCAATCCGATCACCAGCGACGAGCAGGTGCAGATTTACGAAGAGCAGGTCCAGGATCCTCAGGGGCTCTTCACCACCAGTTTCATCGCCCTTGACAACAAAGTTAAGGACAACCGCATTCAAGCGCAGGGCAGATCCTCCAGCGGTCCAAACGCCGGCATCCTCGCTTCGGTGGGAACGGGGGCTGACCCGAGCTATCAAAATGGATGCGGCTGCAGCGTCGTGCGTTACCAGATACCGCTGACGGCGGCACTCGCGAAGGCGGCGTCGGTCCAGGCCACTTTGTATTACCAAAGCATCCCTCCCTACTACCTGCGCGAGCGCGCCGAGGATGCCACTGGTCCGGACACCCAGAGACTGATCAACTACACGAGCCAGTTGAACGTCGGCACCAGTTACCCAGAGATTTCCAACTGGAAACTGAAAACTGCCGGCTCCGAACCCGTCGGTATTCAGTGAGTCGGAGAGACTGTCTTTGAGCGGCGAGAGCCACGCGGAAGGGGGCGAATGCCGGGGTCTCTACATGGTGCCAGAGTTTGGATGAACGATCCATTGTTCCCGCCTGTTTTTAGCGGTTGGAGTATAGGCGCTTGCAATTAATCGAATGGAAAACTGCTGACTATTCCATCGTGCGCCGATTGGTCATTTGATCAAAAAGGTTGCCCTGTTTTCAGTCCTCGTTGCCCTGATGTCCCAGGCCGCCTGCGGAGGCTCGAGCCCCGCCCCACAGGATGCCAAGGCCTGTTCTCACGAAGAACAACTCAAACAGGAGCTCGCTGCTGTCGGCGTTGAGCGCTTCACGTCTCCGGACTACAAGCCCGGAGTGATTCGGCACATAGTATTGTTCCGGTACAAAACAGCGGTCTCTTCTGAGGAGAAGCAAGAAGTGATTAGCCGATTTCTGGCGCTGAAAACACTCGCGAAGCACAACGGTGCGACGTATATCGTTTCCATCGATACCGGATCGGGTATCAGCGGCGAAGGGTTGGACCAGTGCTTTGAACAGGGCTTCATTGTTACTTTCAATTCCCAGGGTGACCGTAATTACTACGTCGGACAGCCGATAATCACGGATCCCAGCTTCTACGATCCGGCCCACCAGGCGTTTAAAGATTTCGTTGGCCCCCTGCTCGATCAAAATGGCGCATTCGTATTCGATTTTGCGGTTGGAGAATAGAAGGACCGAAATCGTGTCGCGGGCGCCCCTGCCAGCCCTCTGAAGCCAGGCGCAGGATGGGTGTCCCTGCTGAAAATCCATCGTAAACGAGAATTAGAGCGTGATGAGGGAAATTGAGGCTAATAGGAAAAATCCCCCTGATCGGTGGTTGGCCGGTCTGAACCGCCTGCGTCCTCCCGCACCGCCGCCGCTTACTACCGCGGAAAACAGCGGAGTCTCATCATAAAACGTCTGCCCTCGTCGTTTCCGCGATCGCGCACTGCAGTCCGACAAGCGTGACACCCAGTTTGCTCGTGCCATGCGCATTAAGTGCCAGCAAGTCACATGTTAGTCGGCCTAGCCCAAGTTGCAGCACATTTGCAGTTCAGTCGTTGTCATCATGCTGCGGTCTTCTTAGGTCGATCCGGCAGCCGTGGAAACTGGGCGAGCCAAGTGTCCTCGCGCGTCCAGGTCCTGGGCCGGTACTTTCCACGCAGCTCGATGCGATCGATAACGCGCAAATCAGTCGTAACCGTCCAAACATCGACACTCTTGATCGCTTCGTCACGCGCAATTTCCGCTTGCAGAAATTCAACCTCAGGCATGACCCACCCGATGGCGCAAAACTCGTTTGCGCGTTCCATCGCGGTCCGTTCGCGGAGTAAATTGATGAGAGCTGTGGCGCGTTTGCGGTCGAGGTTCGCGACGAGGGCTTCGAAATCAGCGGCACCTGCGCGGCGCAGCACTTCAAGGGCTTCAGTAATGTTTGACACTTGGGAATCCTCCTCTACTTCAGTCACAGCTAAGATTTTGCACACAAGTACTGGGTTCGGGTACAACTAGTGGTCGTAGCGGTTCACCTATTGACCTTAGTTCACACCTCCTGACACAATAAGTCAAGGGTGAGCGTGATGATTCAGAACGACACCACCACGACGGCCAGCTCCCGTTTCCATCGCCTATGCGGCGCAGATGATCTTCGTATCGCCGTCCGTACGTACGCCTTGAGATCAGCCGCGGGAACTTGTACCCGACCAAGCTCGGGCGACGGGTCGTGTTCAGCAGGTCGGAAATCAAACGGTATCTAAGAACTCACACCGAGAGGTAAGAGCAATGACCGAAAAGGAACGTGAAATTTGTGGAAGGTTCGTCGGTTTGTCCGAGGCGGATTTCGAGCGCCATAGGAACGGCGGGGGTACTGAGCGAACTTCGCTGCAGACCAAAACCGTTTGTGCCGAAGACCTGCTTCAGGTGGCCTATGACAAAAATAAGTTCGATGACCAGACCCTCATGGCGCGTGCGCGTTCATGTCGTGATGCGCTGAACACGCTGCTCGACGCCACCAACGACAGCGAAGAGACGACGCTGGCGGTGCGGAATGATAACGGACAGGTGATGCTGCGGATGCCGAGGCGCGGAAGATAAAACGCGCCGCAGGCGCGACCTGCAAATCGCACCTGCGGCTATGAACGCGACCGACCCCCGTAAGGCGCGCAGGACAAATGGGTCCGAAGACTCTGCCACGCGCCTGCACGATCACGAACAACCCGGATTGATGCGTTTCTGCCCGACATCCCCGCCAAACAGTGCGATCGCACGCGTGCTCGTTCCCAAGGCGCTGGGTAACCCTTGCCCGGGGAATCATCTGCGCGGCTGCAGACGAGGCGGCCTGACGAGTTTGCCATGGAATCGGGCTGTACCTGCAGGCGATCGGTGCGGACGATCGCGAACTGCCTCTACAGGCTGAGTTAGGGGCAGCAATTCACAGGCTTCTATTGACTCCCCGACCTATCTTGCTACCGTAAGATAAATGAGGGAGTCGAGAACAGAGCACCACACTGTGTGGGTCACGGATGGAATCGATCCCCGCCAATACGCCGAGTGCCTAAAACGCATATGGCGCCGCCAGGACCCGGCCGAACGCCAGCTCCTGGTCCGGCGTCCGGTTGTCGAACGCCGACTCCTGCGTGTTTGTTGCAGCCGACGCAGCGGTGGTCGCAAGCCAATCCGGGTCGCACGGCGGAGCCGCACAGCTGCTCGAGCATCGTCCGGGGGCAGCGACTCCGGCCCATCTGCTGATTCCGATCCTCCGCAACCGTCGTTAGTTCACCATAGCGCTCGTTTCAGCGAGCGCATCTACTTTCACAAGGCCCGAGCTTCTCCCCGCGGAATTCCGCGGGG
>JBKQNE010000281.1:0-34821 GCA_052146355.1 Binataceae bacterium (SeqCode)
CTGTGCCCGCAACCAGTGCTCCAATTCGGCTCGATCTGCTCCGCTTATTTCCACCCAGCATTTCTTTACGCCCATGCTGAATAGACGAACAAACGCTACATTTACTTCAGAGACATAACACTAGCAGTACTATGTTTATCCAGTTGAGAGGGAATGGTATGGCCATCGTTTGCTCCCATTGGGTCTTTGTCTGGTCGGGAGGATGGGTAAGTAGGAATCCAGCCATGAGCGTTGCAAACGCTGCCAGGAACGCGTAGCCAGTAACGACAAAGGACCAGACCAGCCATGATATTCCCCTTGCGGTCAACGCCAGCAGGGGCAAAGCCATGCTGGTAGCTATCGTGAATATTCCAGTGGCCATAACAATCGCGTGCACCTGCCTCAAATTCTGGCGAATCGGATCATTCCAGAAGTGGTGAAAAGCTCTTGGCAGTCCAGGATAAGCCGCCACTATTGTCGAAATCAGGATGAAGACTGCACCATGAAAAATCATCCGTATCTGGCTTCGGCGTATCATCGTTTTTCCGCCCCTTCGAAAAAGATTCGCTGCTAGGCACGGCCAAGACGCGAGCCGCGCAACTTGATGGTAATCGAAGTGACCTTACCGCAGAGCTTCCACGAGCTGCTTAGCCTCGACGAGGTCGCGCGTGTCGAATCCCTCGGTCATACTCTTAAGGTGGGGTTCGACGGTCGCCCGCGCTTCAGCGACCTTGCCGCAGGCCGCGAGCAATTTTCCCAAGCTGGTCGCGGACCGAATCGCATAAGGTTTCGACCCGACATTGGTAGCCAGCCACAACGCGGTTCGGAAACTCTTCTCAGCGTCTTCGAGCCGTGACTTGTCCAACTGCGAGATTGGGGCCGTTCCTTCAGGACCGGCCTTTTCGAGAAGCAGATTTCCTTTCTGCCACCAAAGGTAGGAAATGTCCATGGGTTCTTGCTCCAGGCTGAATCCTTCTTCCACGGTGGTGATTGCTTCTTCAGATAAACCTGCGCTCCCAAGCGCCTCGGCCAAAAGACCACAATAGATCGCTATTCCGAGCCGATTGTCCGCTGCCTTGAAGCTCTTGAGCGCCGCGCGAGCGCACGCCACGCCTTCGGCGCAGCGTCCTTGTTTAGCGATTGCCCAGCCATACACCATGCGGCTCGCGTCGAGAAAGGGCTGAATTGAATATTGAGTGCACCATTTGATTGCTTTCTCCGAAAACTGCTGCGCTGATACTGGGTCCCGCAGCAAGGCCTGCAAATATCCGGCATAGAAGCTACAGCGTCCGATCCCAAATGGCTTCTGAAGCCGGTCGCTAAGCTCGACCGCTTGATCCATCCGCCTGCGGGCGGTATCGGCCATGCCGAGTTGCCACGCGGACAAGGCCAGGTATTCCAGCACCAGAATGCCGGGATCATGCGGGTTCTTCTTATGTTCTTCCTCATGGTATTCCGCATCCGCCCGGCTAAGCAGATCCCAGGCTGACGCGAACTGCCCCCTGTGGTACTGAACTACTCCTGCGATATGGTAACCCCAGATTTGTGTCTTTGACTGGCCGTGACGCTGGCTGGCTGCCAGCGCCTGTTCGGCAATGGCTAGGGCCGCGTCAAGCTCTCCTCGCAGCAGCGGTGGAGTGACAAGTCCGGTAAGTGCCAGAACTATTTGCGTAGCGTCGCCGAGTCGTTCGCTCAGACTCGTCGCACGCTGATATGCGAGCGCGGTTTTTTTGTCGGCGTAGCCCCGGGTAGCCATCAAAACCGCGCCAAGTGCCAGCTGCAGGCCAAGTTCCAGTTGGTCCCGTTCCCGTTCTTCGGGCATCCTTTGGAGCACCAGTAACGCGTCGCGATAGAATTCCCCGGTTTCGGTCAAAGCACCTTGCAAGCGAGCTCGTTTTGCGGCCATCGACAAGAATCGAATTGTCTTGGAACCATCTGCCGCCGCACCTGCCTGAAGCAAGTGATGCGCTAGCTCGTTCGCCGCTTGGTCCAGTGCGTTAGCATTCAGAGACTCGAGCGCCACCGCAACGTTTAGGTGGAGACGTTGGCGTCGAGCGACAGAAACCTGACTAATAACGGTCTGCCGAATCAACTCATGCGAAAATCTGAATCGTGCATCGGGGTATTCAACCGTGGAGGAGATTAACCCGGCACTCTCGGCCTCTTCGATACTGTCAAGGAGAGAATCCGCATCAGCCTGTATCGAAGCGGCGAGAAGCTCGAATGTGAAAGATCTGCCGATTACCGGCGCGGTGCAAAGAATTTTCAAGGTGTCCCCAGTGAGCCGCGCCACGCGTCTTCCGATGACCATACGTACGCTCTGTGGCACGTCAAAGTCGGAAACCGAGACGGTATCGCGATACTCCCCTTTGGCATCGAGCAGCTTCCCCTGCTCGACCAAATACCGAAAGAGTTCCTCTATAAAAAAAGGATTTCCATCTGTTTCGGCATGAAAAAGACGGACAACGGGTTGGGGAGCTTCGCGTCCACTAAGCGCTCGAAGCATTTCTGCCACCACGCTCTGCGAGAGACCGCCGAGCGTGATGCGATGAACCAGGCGCAGGCGTGTTAACTCGCTGATGGTCCTGGTCAGTATGCCGGCAGGATTTAGATCAAAGTCACGATACGTTCCGACCACCAGAAGAGGAATCTGCGCAGCACAGCGTGCCAGGTGGCTCAGCAGTAGCAACGTTCCCTCGTCGGCCCACTGCAGGTCATCAAGCACGAGGACCAGCGGCGTGTTTCGCGCCACCCGAGCGACAAGATCTGTGACGGCGGTGAAAAGGATTCGTCGCGACTGCTCTGGTGGCAGTTCCATCGCGGGAGGAATATCGGGAAATAGCCGGCGCAGTTGCGGCAAAAGCCTGGCCACTTCTGCTGCATCGTCGCCTAAGGCTCTGCGGAAAGTCACCAGGTCTCGCGTTTGGGCGATAGACGCTTCCAGAATTTCGACGAACGGGATGAATGGCACTGGGTCGTCACGATCGTAGCAACTCCCTACCAAGGTCAGCATACCCTGCTGCAAAGCGTCGGCCGCCAGTTCAGCCGCGATCCTCGTCTTGCCGACACCCGCGGCTCCAGCAATCAGAATGATCTTCCCTTCGCCGTTGCGCGCTTGCTCGAGTAGATCGCGGAGGGCAGCCCGTTCCGCATCTCTGCCGACGAAAGTCGTCCGTTCTTCCAAGCTGCCGAGGAGATCCGTTGCCACCGGTCGAAGATAGAGTGGATCGGGCTTCGACTCCGATAGGGCTGGCGCCGGCCCCCGATCGTCGACTGAAAATCGCCATTCGATAGGTGCGGTGGTGTCCAACGTGTATCGGCAGAACATCCCCGTGCGGATGCGCCGGTCGAGAAGCTCTCCCAGCTTGGTGTCGTGCTCGGAGATCTTTTGCAGGGCGGTCTTTATGGCGCGGGTGACGTTGAGCCTGGCGCGCTCCGCCGCGGAGCCCGCTCGACGGTCGCGGCCGCCCAGTCCGACGGCGCGGCTGATCTCGCGCACGATGAAGTCGATTTCGGTTTCGATCTCCTCGGCGCGTTCGGCATTGCCGCGCGTACGATGCTCTTCGAGTTCTTCCCTGAGTTCCCGCAGACGCCGCCTGTACTCTTCCTTCGCCTTCGTATCGAGCATCTCGCCCGCGTCGCCCAGGCCGCCGATGCTGACGGCCGCGTTCGCGAGCAATGCGGACGTGTCGGTTCCGGGTTCCGCGGAGGCCGGCTCTCTCAAAATGTCGAGGGCGTGAAATTCCTGGCCCGGGTGCTGTAACAGCCGCTGGATGTAGCTGAGGCCCTTGATGTTGCCGAGAGCGAAGGTTGGCCCGTTGGATCCAACCGTCCAGATTTCCCCGCTTCGGGCGAAGATCCCCTGGACCTTGGCTTCGGTCGCAGTAGGGCCCGACCCCCCGAGCTGCGGCGAATGATCGCCAACCTGCTTCAACTGATCCCCCTCGGATGAAGCCCGGGCTCGGAAATTCCCGGATTAGACACCGCCTATCAGATCATATCTGGCTCTCACGCTGGCTGTATGAACCGGACGCTAGCACCCGCCAAACCGTGAGTAAACGCCCACAGGATTGTGCTGAACAATTTGTTCATCACGCCGTTACTCCTTGCTTCGTGACCGGAAGCCCTTGGCCGAGAAGGCCAAAACCTGGGCTGTCCGGCCTGCTGCAGGGGGAAAACGTCATGAAGCAAGCCCGAGGTCCCGTACTTTCGAGGTCGATGAGGGGTTTTCATCCTGGTTTCGAGAGCCACCAGAGGATTCAGCGCGCAGAAAATGTCGCGCAGATCGTGCGGACGGCTGAAGAGCCTGGCGCCCCGCGGACAGGAGTGATCGTTCTTTCCAGCGAACACCGGGTTCTGGTCCGTACCGAGCCGGCGAACGCGCTGCTCCATCAATACTTTTCCGAACCCCGTTCTGATCGGGAACTCCCCGATCGGCTCATCGACTGGCTGTCGCAATTTCAAGGCACTCCTGCTGTCAACCAGGAGATGATCATTGAGCGTGCTGACCGGCGCCTGATGGTGAATCTCGTCGCGGAGCGATCGCTGATTATTCTAATTCTCGCTGAACAGAGTAGACCGCTGAGCCCGGAATCCTTGCGCGGACTGGGTCTGACAACCCGGGAAGCGCAGGTAATGAATTTCGTGGTTCAGGGGAAAACCAACTGGGAGATCGCACAGATTCTCGAGATGAGCCGGCGCACCGTCGACAAGCACATGGAGCATATCCTGGAAAACCTGGCCGCCGAGAATCGCACCACCGCAATCCGAATCGCGATGGAGCACTGCGGCCTGAGCGTCTAAGAGCGCCTCGCGGCTTAGTCAGCTCTCGATTTAAGCGCGGCGGCCCGACCCACCGCCGCGCCCCCTCCTTTCAGAACCAAAGAAAGAGCTACCCGAGAACAATTCCCTGCCCCCGACCGGTTTCGGTCTGCCGTAACAATTGGTCTCGCGAGACCGAACGCCTTTCACACAGAGACTTCGAGTGAAAGGAGGATACGGCGATGGTTTCCACTACCAACGAGGCGAGGCTGATCCCGGTCAGAGCGTGCGCCGACCAACCTGAAGTGTCCGAAGGGACGCTGATGGCACGCAACTGCGCTCTGAGCGAGTTGCCCGGAGCGGTCTTTGCGGCCATTACGCTGGTGTGGGTCATTTCGTGCTTCGCGCATCTCATCTGGTGATGCGATGCAAATGACCCACGTAACCGGAGCGGGCGGCGAAAAAAAGCCGCCCGCTCCAACTTGTTTCCCGCCGCTTGATGCGAGTTCAGGTTTGCGGCAGTGGCAGCCGATAGACCTTTGCCGCCGTTCGATGGAACAGCGCTGCTTTTTCTTCCGCGGTGAAGCCTGCTGCGATTTTCTTGAACGCGTTCCAGAGCACACCGTACGAGCAGGAGGCTTTGTCGACGGGAAAGTTGCTCTCGAACATGCATCGATCCGGGCCGAACCTGTCGATCGCGTGCAGATAGTAGTCGAGCGTCGCCTCGACGAGTTCGTCGGAGGTGGGCGGCGTGACGAGCTTGTGCCACCCGAACCCGCTCACAGTCATGTTTATTCCGCCGAGCTTTGCCACGACGTTCGGGCATCGCGCGAGATCCGCGATGTCGTCTTTCCATTGCCGGAAGATTTCCTCGCGCTTGCCTTCATACGGACCGATTCCGAGCGGGCCGCCGAAATGATCGAGAACGATAGTGATGTATGGAAAAGCACGCGCGAGATCGGTCAGGGCGGGAATTTGATGATGGTAGTTCCACGCATCGAAGCTCAGCCCCATCGCTCCGAGCTTCGCGAAACCCTCCCGGAATTGCTTTGACTGGTAAAGATCCGGCGGCGGACTCGTGTGGGATTTTCGGATCTCGGGGCTTTTGTCGTAAGCCGCTGCGTGCCGGATGCCGCGAAAGCGCGACGGCGCCGCGGCGATATGCGCCTGCAGAACCGGCTCGACCGCCGCACCCAGGGTCAAGTCCGCAAAGCTGACGATTCCCGCCGCCGCACGCGTCGCGCCATAGCGCCCGCTCGCGCTTTGCGCGGCGATGCCGTTGACGAATTCGGTTTCGCCGACCGGCTTTAACGTGTCGGGGCCGTCCGCCCGGTACATCGAGGCGCACTCCACGAACACCGTCGCGATCACGCGATGGCCCGAGCCGGTGTCGGCCAGAAGCTCATCGAGCAGGTAACGGCTTGTCGACCAGTCCCACAAATGATGATGCGGATCGATGATTGGCAGCGAGGGTTCGAGCGCATCCTCGCTGATTTGCGCAAGCCAGGTTTCTCGGTCGTTGGTTGCCATTGGGTTTCGTCCTTGATTCCGCCGGACCTCTCCCAGTCGCGGGAGGTATCAGTTGAAGCGCGCCGCCGGGCGGGCGCGGGGGAACCGCTTCACGTACTGGAAGAACATCGCCAGTGCGCGGTCGGCCTCGATCAGCACGCCCTCGTGAAAATGCGCCGTGCTCAGCACGGGGGTGTCTTCATCGATCAGGCGCTTGAAAAACGCCTCGCCGATCTGAAGCTGCTGCGCGCGGAGTGCATCGTCGCCTTCGGCACGCGGCACCGCCGTCACCATCCATCCATGCGTGCGGCCGTCGGGAGTCGGCGAGCCGGTGGCCATCGAAAATACGCTCATCCCGTTCAGGCGCCCGGCCAGCGCGATCGTGTTGGTGCCGGTCACCCGGATCGTCTGATCGAAGACGCCGAGATTGGGGTCTTCAAAGCGTACGTCGTACTGGATTCGATGGGCACCGACCTCGATCTGATTCGGATCGAAATCGATCTTCAGGCCGTGCAGCACCCGCAGATGCTGAAAGTCCATCGAATTGGTGAACGGCACCCACGGTTCCACCGGCAGGTCGAATGCCTCGACGGTGCGGTACTGAAGGTCCGATTCCTTGAAGCCCGGAAAATCGGGGACATCGAAGAGTGGTTTCTCGCCGTTGAACGCCCAGATGAGACCCCACTTCTCCGCCGTGGGAAACTTGAACACGCGCGCGGCCTTGGGAATTTTCTCCGAGGCGGGAATTTTGCTGCATACGCCGTCGGGGCCGTATTGCCAATGATGGAACGCGCAGCGCACGTCGTCGCCCACTACTTTGCCGACGCTCAGGTCGGCGCCCAGATGGCGGCAGTATGCGCTCATTACCGCGGCGCGCCCGCTTTCGCCGCGATACACAATCGCGCGTCCTTCCAGGAAATCGCGACCGAGGACCTGGCCGGGCGCGACTTCATCGGCACGCGCGATCGCATACCACGATTGATGAAACCCGGCCGGCGTCTTGGCGGACCTGGAGCGGCCTGCGCCGCGAGGGCGCACCGATGAATCTCCCACACTTGCCGCCATCGATTGTCTCCTTGACGATCAGGCCGTCGCGTTCGAGCTGAAGACTGGCAGCTTTATCATGAAAATTTCGGCATCTTGCATTACTTCGAAGGTTGCGCCGACATCGGCGGAGTCGAGCCGCCATGCGGTATGCGCTTCGAGCGCTTCACTGGAATTCGACGCGCGCATCGCGCCGCTGGCGAGAAAAAGCAATTCCGGCGCGGTCGCCGCGCCTCGCACCGTATGCTTTGCGCCGCGCGTGCCGCGAATGAAGCTGAGTTCGAGGCCGCGTTCGCCGAAACCGCCCAGCCGCTTTTCCTCGAATCCGTCGCCGGCGTTTACCCAGTTGAAGTTGCGCGGGAACATCACGACGGGGTTTTCGAACCGCGGCTGCGGGTACTCGACCTCGCGGCGCATCACGTGCTCCCAGACCGCTTCGTAGCTGTCCTTGCGAACCGTGCGGCCGTCGGAGCTCGTGCGAGTGAACACGCCGTGATCGAAATTTCCGTAATCGCACAGGCGCTGGTAGCCCGCGTTCAACTGGTCGTAGCTCATGAAGCCGTAGCCGGCCGCGCCGCCCATCTGGAGCACCAGCGCAATCGACATCGCGGTGTCCTGCTGCGGTCCGTAGAATGTGCCTTCGGGGAAATATCCGACGGAACCGGGTTCGAGATTCCTGCCGGGCGCGAAGTTCATCACGCCTTCCAGGCACAGGCGGACTTGGTCGAAGTTATGGCGATGGCGCAGTGTGTAGTAGTCGGCCGCGGTGCGGACGAGACTGAGTTCGAAATTATCAGGCGCACCGGGCGCGCCCTGGATCAATCGTTTGAAGTCGATTCCGCCCGATCGATGGCCCGAAACCGGGCCGAAAGTCATGGTGGCGCCGTGCGCGACTTGCATATCGCACCCCTTAGCGCGACGCGACCGACGGCGTCAAACCTCGCTAATCCGCTCGGCGTCCGCGGCTGATGCCGACGAGGTCACTTGAGAAGCTGGAAGAGATTGCTGTAGTCGTCAGTCCAGGGTCGCACGCGCCGCGTTGCGTCGAGCGAATCGAGATGCGATGCGATTTCGGGCTGGCTCAGCACGCGATCGTTGCGCGACATCAACACCCAATCACTGGGCCAGTCGAAGGGACTGTCGTTGGACACGTGGATCCATCCGCTGCGCAGATTGAATGCACGGCCGAGTTCGGCCAGCACAGGGGTCAAGTCGAGAAATCGGTTGGACACGTGAATCGCCACGACGCCATCGGGACTCAGTTCACTCAGATAGATCCGCATCGCTTCACGGGTCAGGAGATGCGTCGGGATCGCATCGCCGTTGAACGCGTCGATCACGAGCACGTCGAATTGCTGCGGATTGCCGCTCTGCACCTCACGCTCCATCGACAGGCGCGCATCACCCGGGATGATGACAACCTTGGCGCTCGAATCGCGCACGAAGCTGAAATAGCCATTTGGATCAGTGACTATTTTGATGATCGCGGGGTTTATCTCATAGAATCGGATATTGTCACCCGGCTGGCCCCAGGCGGCGATCGTGCCGGCTCCCAGACCGACGACGCCGATCCGAAGCGGCCCATTCTGCGCGCGGCGCGGATGGTTCATCAGCAGCAGTCCAATACCGCTACTCGGGTTGTAGTAGGTAGCCGGGTAATAGCGTAGTCGAGGGTCTGTCGGTGACAGGAATTGTTCGCCATGAGTGATTCGGCCATTCACGAGCCGATATCCGTGCCAGCTGTTGTCGCGAGCCCTGTCGGCAACCACTCGAAACACACCATAGAAGTTCCGTGTCATCAGGGGAGTGTCATGCAGCGCGATTGAGATGGACTCGAGGTAGATGAAGCCGAGTACTGATATGGAAGTAAGCAACGAGAGTTGTACCAACCGTCCGGGGCGGGCGAGGAATCGTGGAGTCTTCTTCCCTAGCGCGAAAGTCGCGACGAGCGCGCACGCACCGAGTGCGAGGGCGGCATAAATCCGCGCGTGCTCCACGATCTGCAGCAGCAGCGGGAGCGCCAGTACGGCGGCGAAAATCAGCAGCGCGAAGATGGGCTTGCGTTGATAGACCCACGAGGTGCGATCGCGCGTCAGCGCGATCGTCATCAGGACCGCACACGACCAGACCGCCAGCCGGTATTCCCAAAACCCGCGAAAGATCAGCGGAGCGATCACCACGGCAAAGATGCCGCCGAGCGCTCCGCCCGCCGATACCATCAGGTAGAACGCAGTCAGGTTGCGCGCGCCGGGCTTCAAACGCACCAGTTCGCCGTGACAGACCATGCATCCCGCGAACAGCAACAAGGATGCGTTGCCGACCTGAAGCAGGACGTTCACCTTCATGGTCGAGAGTACCCGATGGCCGACGGAAAGCGCGATACGGTCCGTGTAAACCGCCGCGAGGAAGGTGCACAACACCGCGATACCGAACAGCGGATGAAAAACGCCGCGCCGGTACCATCGCTCGCCGTCAAAGCAGATGACGAAAGACAATAGATAGAGAGCGAGCGGAAGTACCCAGAGAAAAGGAATCGGCGCGATATCCTGGGTCATCTGATTGGTCGCCCCGTACAGCAGAAGCGATGCGCACGCGGCGAGTGAAATCCACAGGATGTAGGTCGATCGGCGCGGGGTTTCGATGGCGCCGTCAGCCTCGACCGCAACCGCAAGCGGCGCAGCATCGCGAAGGGGCATCGCGCAGAGAACCATCCCTGCCGCAAACAGCAGATACAGGCTCGACCACATGTTGGCCTGCGCCCGCAGGCTCAGGCTCGGCTCGACCACGAACGGATAGGTGAGCAAGGCCAGCAGCGAGCCGAGGTTCGAAAGCGCATAGAGGCGATAGGGCGATGTTCCCTGGTGCGTCCGGGCGAACCACGATTGAAGCAGTGGGGCGGTCGCGGAGAGCACGAAGTACGGCAGCCCGATACTGACCGACAGCACGAGCAGGATGCGCGGAACCGGAAAATCGGCGTGCGCCGGCTTCCAGCTTGATGCGGGCAAGAGAGGAGATCTCCAGTCGATCGCCAGCAGGCCCATCGCGAGTATGCATAGCGCGATCAACGCCAGATGCGCGGTCATTTGCTTGCGCGGCGGCAGCTTCGTTCCAATCAGATGCGCATATGCATAGCCGGCCAGCAGCAGGATCTGAAAGAACAGCAGGCAGGTGGTCCACACCGCGGGCGTGCCACCGAACCACGGCAGGATGTACTTGGCCAGCATCGGCTCGACCTGAAAGAGCAGGAAGGCGCCAACGAAAATCGTGAAGGCGTAGGTTCGCATCACACAGAGGGACGAATCGTACCGCTGGCCGGCAGGTTATTGAACCCGTATCGCGGTGAGCCGCCCCGGCGATTTAACACGGCGGCAATAAATGGGATCCGGTCGATGGGTTATCAGGCGCCTTCGCGGTTCCTCGAGCGTGCGTGTCGGCGTGGCTCCGGCGGCAGCGTGAGCACATCGCGGCTATAGAAGGAGCCGAGGTACTCGATAAGATTACGCATCGAGATGACGGCGACCGGATGCCCATTGTCGTCGACCATCGGAATATGCCGGAAGCCCTCGACGACCATCAGGTTCAGCGCGTATGCAACGCTGGAGTCGGCGGGTAGCGTCACCGGGTCGCGCGTCATCACATCGGCAAGCCGCGTACTATGGAGATCCATCGGACGTCCCGCAACCTTCATCAGGATGTCGCGCTCGGTGAACACTCCCGCAAGCTTTCCCGCTTCGACAGCCAGCACGCAGCCGCGGCGGTCATGCTGCATCTTGCCGATAGCATCGGCGAGCGGAGTCGCCGCATCCAGTACGAGCGGCGGCAGCGTAGTCACATCGGCGAGCGTATCGTGTATGAGCGCGGATTCTAGATCGGAAGAACCGGGCGATTCCTCTCCTTCGAGCCGCGATGCTTCATCTTCATCAAAAGGCATAACGCGCTGTCTCCAAATACGGGATCTCCAAGCCAACCATACTGCGGAATCCGGCATATGGCAAAGCGCGCCAAATCCACGAAAGCGCGTGAGCGAACGTGACTTTCGCGGCAAGGCGAGTGCCGCCATTTGCGGTCGGCAAGGAACCAACTGTTGCGCGGTCGCCGTTGTCAGCAGTTCATGAACTGGCCTGGCGAACAGACGCCCATGTCGGGCGCCGGCGGTTTAGGAACGGACGTGCTGATCTGGCAAGTGTTGACGTTGTTGGGCACGCAGGTGCAATTGCCGAACATGTCGATCATCGCGCCGTCAAAGCACGTATAGTCGTTCAAATTTCCGTTCTTGGTAACGCACGGGTTCTGCGGAGTTTCCAGGGTTAAAGGCGCGCCTCCGCAAGCACCCATGGCCGGAGTACACGGCGAATAACCCATCGTATGGCCGCAGGTTACGGTGCATTCGAGCTCTCCATTCTGAAAGTTCGGATTGAGATCGGGAGGTCCCTTCTGACAGATGTTGGCGGGAGCGACACAAACCGGCTGCCCTTCGCCTCCACATGCCACGCATGCGCCGCCCGAGTTAACACCCGAAACACATCCAGAGGGACAGGCTGCCTGACCGATCTGTCCGCAAAAGCCGGATAGTCCGCAGGTCGGGCCCCATCCGATGGAAATGTTCTGGGAAGCCGCCGTCGAGGTTTGATTGTCAACCCCGAGTATGGTCACTGGCTGTGTCGTTGAGGGCGAGCATCCGACGTAGGAGAACTGCCAGTTGAAATTCTGGAACGAGCCGTTGGTGCATTGCGGATCGCCGATCGGGACCACCGCTTCGGGCGGCGGCAATCCGCTCATGCTGAGGTGCGCACAACTGGGAATGTTGCTGAACGAGGAGCCGCCAATAGTCAGGAAATTGGGATTGCTGGTAACTTGAATGCTCGGGCATGCGGGCTGGCCCATTTGTCCGCAGGCGCATCCGGCGAGCAGCCCGCCAAAAATCAGCGCAAAAATTCGTCGCACGATTTCCCCCTTCGGTGCGATTCACCGTCCGGTCGATCAATCTGATTCAACCGGAATTTATGGTTGCGCCGTCTCCGGGATCAGAGGCTCAAACTCGACCTTATTGCCGGGGCACGCCAACGGCAAAGCGGCGTCCACCATGACTTTGTGCGGCAGGCATGGTGCCGCTATGGTGCTGAATGATTGAGCGCGCGGCAGCGCGATGGAGGAGGAAGGGGCCCGGTGGCCCCACCGGTCTTCAAAACCGGCCTGGCAGCTATTGCGGTTGCCGGAGGGTTCGACTCCCTCCCCCCTCCGCCACACACCCCGCGTGGATTTCCGTCTCTGCGTTTCAAGTGCGTGTGTGGTGCATCCGCAATGGCCAAGCTATTGACCTTGCCTCCCGTCTCAGTGGAAGGTCACTTGGCGGTGCCTGTACAGGTGTCCTTCGCGAGATCACAGTTTATTACCAGTTGATCGCACGACGCGTCCGGGATTGAGCCCACGGTACTTCCCCCATCCAGGGATAACTGTTGGCTAAAATGCTGGCCGTCAGAAGTATCAATACAAATTCGACCGTTTACGGATTCAGCGGCGTGAGGCTTCAAATAAATGATATGAAAAAACGAGTAGGTTCCTTCAAAATGAAATGTACCGTTAGCTTCCGATACTATTGGTGGAGGATGCAAAACAATGGGGGAATCACACTGAGCGTCGGTGAGGTCATCTGAATATCCAACCTTGGCACCCGCAACTGGCACGCCGTTTCGCGCAACGGTCCCGTAGATATCGGGTTGCGTGTGATAATGCACTGGCAACGGCAGGCACGAGCTGAGGCAGGTCGCACTAAGCACATATGTAAGAGCGTAGCGAAATCCCATCTCAATCTTATCGACTCCTTTCCACCGCGCCTCGATGCTCAGTTTTTGAGGCGATCTTGTCCAGCGTCTTCGTATCGAAATCGTTGACATCATTGCGCTCGTGTCGAGATGACTCAATGGCTCTCCGTAAACGCGATTAACAGTCGTCCTCCGTTTGCAGCTGGCTGTTCCATGAGCGCGCCTGCCGCGCGAACGAACGTTCTTCTATTCGCGAACCCTTAGGAACTCGACTGCTCCTCAACCATAAGCCTTCGAGTATCACGACTCGCTTGGGCTGATCACCCTCGGCTTCAAGGTCCCTGGGCGACCGGAGAAGAAGCAGTGTGCAGCTCGCCGCACAGAGGGTTCGTTTACGTCTTTGACCTTGAGGCCGGGAAACGAGTAGATGATGGTCATGCAAACGAATGATCGAATCGGGGCGTCCGAGCGACTGACGGAGAAATTCCTGACGGATCCCATGTCTCATCTTCAGTCAAACCATCTTGACTGGCAGGACCTGAAGGGCGGCCCGCGATTCGACTACCCGATCGACTATGCAGTGGCAGTCACCGGCGTGGACCGCGCCGGCGGCCTCATCGAGTTCATCGCGAAATGGGCGCCGAACGCGTACTGCCATTACCATCGCCATCTCGGTCGAACTGTGTCCCGCGTGCTTCAGGGCGAGCATCATATTGTCGAAACAACCGAGACGCAGACACTCCACAAGACTCGCAGGCCCGGCTTTCAGGGGCAAAGTCCCGCCGGCGAGATCCATATGGAATACGGCGGAGCGGATGGTGCGACGGTGCTCTTCCTCTGCGAGGCAGTCGACGGAAAAGTGTTCGACATTGCCGCCAAGGATGGGACCGTACTCGCGACGACGACCGTGGACGATTTTATCTCAGGGCGTCTGCGCTAAGGAAAGATTCCGTAACGGCACGGATCGCTCGCTCAACCGATCGTTACGCCTTATTCTCGCGCCCGCGGTAAGCTCCGAACGCTTTATCGGGTACCGTCAGCGCGTATGCTCTCAGCGTCTGAACGCGCGAGAGCAAAATCAATTCGACTTATGATGGCCGGCAGCTGCCGCGTCGATTGCGGCGTTTTGCGCGCGGGCGAGACCGACCAGGTTGGCCACGTTGTCGTCCGTCGCATCGAAACCCGCCAAAGTCGCTCCGAAAACGAAATTGTCTTGGAGCGCACCAAGGCCGACGTGCGTCTCCCCGCCCTGCGTCACGCTGCCGGCGAACGATTGCTGGCCCACGCCCGGAATCTCGATGGGCTGGAAGCCGGGAACTTCCTCGCTCTTTTGAAGAGCTGTCTGGTAGGCAGAGGTCGCATCGGGAGTGTTCCGATAGCGATCGACGGTGATGGTAACTTTTTGTGAACCATCGCCGTTGATAAAGAACACCGCCCTGGTGGCATCCGGGTCGCCTTGGGCAGTTGAATCTTTTCCCGTGCTGTCCTGTTGCGCAATCGTGTCAAAGTACTGGTTCACCAAAGCCAGCAGAACAACGTAGTTGCGAGGCAGCAATGCCTCCGATGGGGTGCTCGCGTTGGCCGACGACGACCCGCCGCACCCTGTTAAAGACGTTGCCATCGTGATCGTTAGAGCTATATACGAGGCCACCAGAGCGATCGCGCTGACTTGGCGAATTTTCATCCAGACCTTCTGTCACAAGACATCCAGAGAAAGCAACGAAGCGTTCATCGCGCAGTCCGGGTGGGTTTCATAAGCTTGTTCTCGTTCCACCCTGCTTTAACGAGTCATACGATCGGGTGACCAACACCTTCGCGCCTTCCGGGTCGACGGCCTCGATGAACACCGCAGCGGCATCAGCAACGGCGAATCTGCTACCCTCCCTCCCCCCCGCCATTCTCAGAGAGCTTCCCTCTTCGGATGGGGATCCAGGTAAGAACCCAGGACGATCCTCTCGAACTGCTGGGGGAACGTGTTTCGCAGTTGCCGAAAAGGGTCGGCCAACCGTCCCTCTCCCTCCGCTAGTTGGTTGGCTTTTCAGGAGGAAGCTGCGGGCGAGCGGCCGTCGCGCATCGATTGTTCGATCTGCGCGAGCTGCCGTTCGCAGTCGGCGACTGAATCAACCACCTCATGCGCGCCCGCCTCGCGCAGCAGCGTGCGTGCGCGCTCAAGCCGCTTGCGCTGTTCGTCATTCGGCAGCGCCGCAAAATCAGCCGCAGACATGCCGATCAGGTTGCCGGTGCGCGCTACGCCGATAGTCCATACGCCGGCGTTCAGCCCTTCTTCGACATCGCTGATCGTATCGCCGATTTTCACTATCGATGAGAGATCGTCGATCTTCAGCCGTATCGCGTTATGGAAGATCATCCACGGATGAGGCCGGCCGCCGCCGACGTCATCGGGCGTAACCATGCAGTCCGGATGGTAGCCGCCCGCTGCCGCGGCCGGCGCCAGCAGGTCCATCATTTCGCGCGTGTATCCTGTGGTGCTGCCGATTTTGATGCCGTGCTTCCTGAGGCGGGCAACCGTCTCCGCGACCCCATCGATGACGGCGGAGTCTCTGACCAGGCATTCAAGCTGACGCGGCACGAAATCGGCGAACAGCGCATCGACGTCTTTTTCGCTCGGCGCTCGCCTCGTTTTGACTAGCCATCGTTCCGACACCGCGGGTGAAGAGACTATGCGCTGAATATGATCGCGCTTGAGCACGCCCATGTCGCGTCGCGCCTCTGCTTCCGAAATCTGAACTCCGCGCGATTCGAACACGCGCATCAGCACGCGAACCGGCGCCAGGCTGCCATGGTCGACCGTGGTGCCGGCCCAATCGAAAATCACGGCTGTGATTTTTCCGCTCCCGGTCAAAGCCCCATCTCGCGAATCATTTTTTCTGCAAGCCCGAATGAGAGCGTCATACCGGATCCGCCCGGCGCGGCCACGATTCGCACTCGCGGCGCCGCATCGATCCATACGTAGGCAACATCAGGATGCTTCGCGTAAACGCCGTACCATCGCTCGGCGATCGACAAATCGGGCGCGCGCAGAAAAGTCCGTACATTTCCAAGTATGAGTTGATCGATCTCTTCTTTGTTGAAGACATCGACCGTGAGTCCGTATTCGTGCGAATCGCCGAGCGT
This sequence comes from Binataceae bacterium (SeqCode), assembly GCA_052146355.1. Lineage (GTDB taxonomy): Bacteria > Desulfobacterota > Binatia > Binatales > Binataceae > JAFAHS01. Next base: position 16,191 of record JBKQNE010000281.1, read on the forward strand.
GAGTGCGCCATCCGCGGTCTGCGAAACCAGCACGTGAATCGCCCAACGCTCGTAGTCGGGCATCTCTCTCGCGATGCGCGCCTTGTACCTGGGCAACGACTCGGTGCAGATCTCGAACGCCGGATAGAACCTCAGCGTCAGCCCCGCGGCAAGCGATGGTCCCAGCTCCCATCCGCGCGGCTGCGGCGCCGTTCTCATCATCTGGAGTTTACAGCGCGTGATTCCGCTCTGTGCGAGCAGTTCGGGATAGAGCGTTTCAAAATCGTCGCCGCTGCATACGATCGCGTGATCGACGTTCCAGGTTTCGCCACCCGCTTCGATTTTCGGGAGCTGAATCGATCGCACCGCTGTTCCGAATCTGAACTGCACGCCGAACTTCTCAGTCAGATAGCGCGGCACCTCCGCGATTACCTGCCGCGGGTCGACCGTCAATTCGGTCTCGCTCCAGATCGCGCCAATCAGCCCCTCCGCGATCAACGCATCGCTCTTCGCGAGTGTCTGGCGCGGCGAAAACCATTGACAGGAATAGCCTTGAGCCGGAGCGCGCTCGCAGAACTCGCGCGCCACGTCGGCTTCATCGGGCTGATACACAACGTGAAGCGAGCCCGTCGGACGATACGGCAGGCGCGCGCCTTTCAGCACTTCCGTCCAGATCGCGCTGCTGCGCATCGCCATCTGATGGATCTCGCCGGCGCGCTGCCCGATCGGCCAGATCATCCCGAAGTTGCGGACCGACGCGCCCATCGATTTGGGCGTCCGTTCGAACACCACAACTGAGTGTCCCCGCGATGCGGCCCAGTACGCGTGCGCGAGCCCGATGACTCCCGCGCCGATGATCGCGACATCGGCGGTGCGCGCATCGCTCATCGCAGTGCTCGCGGCAAATTGATGCGCCGCCTCTCCAATGACATCCGCTCCGTTTTACGCTGATAGCTCCTTGACTGCCATCGCGGCCGAAACGCACATTGACCTTGATGGCTGCGCCGCTCAACGTGCTGTTTATCACCGCCGATCAATGGCGGGGCGATTGTCTGTCCGCGCTCGGTCATCCTGTCGTGCGCACACCGAATCTCGATACGCTCGCGGCTGAAGGTGTGCTCTTCAAGCGTCACTTCGCCAATGCTGCGCCGTGCGGGCCGAGCCGCGCATCGCTGCACACCGGGATGTATCTGCAGAACCATCGATCGGGCACCAACGGAACCCCGCTGGATGCGCGTCACACCAACTGGGCCAGAGAGGCGGCTGCGATCGGTTACGATCCGGTCCTCTTCGGCTACACCGACACCAGCCAGGACCCGCGCGAATTCGATCCGAACGACCCTATTCTTACGAGCTACGAAGGTCCTCTCCCGGGCATCCGTCCGCTGTGTCACCTGACGATGGGTGATCCCGCGCCATGGACCGACTTCCTGCGCGCCAGGGGTTTCGAGGTTCCTGTTGATATTCGCTTCGCGTGGGGACATCGTGCGCCCGGACCCGACTACGAGGACGGCCTCGCGCATCCGAAGCCGCTCTTGTATCCCGCGGAATTCGATGACACCGCCTTTCTGGTCAACCACGTGATCGACTACATCGGCGCGGCGAGAAGTCCGTTCATCGCGCATCTCTCGCTCCTGCGGACTCATCCGCCGTTCGTCGCGCCCGAGCCATACAACCGGATGTACGATCCGGCGGCGGTTCCGGGCTTCAGGCGCAGGGCCACCGCCGAGGAAGAGTCGGCGCAGCATCCATGGCTGGCGCATCAACTGAGCCGCAGGTTCTTCCGCGCGCCCGCCGACGAGAAGAAGCTTCGCCGCATGAAGGCGGTCTACTACGGCCTGATGACCCGAGTCGACGCCGAGCTTGGCCGCCTGATCCAATTCCTCAAACTCAGCGGACGCTGGGAATCCACGCTGATCATCGTGACTTCAGATCACGGCGAGGAGATGGGCGATCATTGGCTGGTCGGCAAGGGCGGATACTTTGACGGCTCGTACCGCATCCCGCTCATCATCCGCGATCCGCGACCGTCCGCCGATTCATCGCGCGGCACTGCCATATCCGCATTCACCGAGAACGTGGACATCATGCCAACTCTGATGGACGCGATCGGCGCCGAGACTCCCGTGCAATGCGACGGCCGGTCGCTGATTCCGTTCCTGAAAGGCGTTCATCCGCGCAATTGGCGTACCGAAGCACATTGGGAGTTCGACTTCCGCGATCCCGCCGACGATTCCGCGGAGCGCGCACTCGGCCTCACGATGCATCAATGCACGATGAACATCATCCGCGACAATCGCTACAAGTACGTTCATTTCACGCGTCTACCGCCGCTCTTCTTCGATCTCGCAAACGATCCCGATGAGTTCGTCAATCGCGCGGACGATCCCGCGTGCCTGCCGCTCGTGCTCGAATACGCACAGAAACTGCTCTCCTGGCGCATGAATCACGATGAGCAGTCACTCACGCACATCGCGCTCACCGGCCAGGGACCCATCGCCCGCCGCGCGGACCGATACTGACCGGATAGATGATTCTTACAGCAATCCGTATCTGCGTCACTGCGTGAGCTTCGGCGGAGGGTCGGTCGACGGCTCACCACGGCTCACAAAATCCGCGATGTACTGAAACACTTGAGGCCACTGCTCGATGTCGAGGCCGAGATCGCCGGCCGTCCGCACGATTACCACTTTAGCTCTGGGAGCCACGAAGATGAACTGGCCCCATTTGCCGATGGCCTCGAAGGTGTAGTCGTCGCCGCCTCTGTAATTGCCCCACCAGAAATATTTGTAGTATCCGCCTGCGTCCGGCCATTGAGGATAAGTCTCCCACGGACGGTGATCACTCGGATCCGGCACGGTTGATTCCGTCACCCATCGCTCCGAGATGATTTGCCGGCCGTTCCAGTTGCCCTTGTCCAGGTAGAGCTGGCCGAACTTCGCAAAATCGATCGCCCTGGCATTGAGCGCTACATGCGTCAGTTCAAAACCGTCCTCTTTGCTGTCGATGCTCCAGGTTGCGGGATATTCCATCCCGATGAGCTTCCAGATTTTCTCCTGTAGATACTCGCTGACCGTGCGATGCGTGGTTCGCTCCAGGATGATGGTCAGAAGACCCACGTTGTAGTCGGTGTAATGAAAGCTCTGCCCGGGTGGCTCCGCGATTTCCATGTCCGAGAGCAACATGTCCCTGAGCTTGGGATAAAAATAGTAGATCGCGTCTTCGTCCCACGGTAGCTCACTTATCCGATAGCGGATTCCCGATCCCATGGTCAGCAGATTTCTGATCGTGATCGCGTCGAAGCCCCGATCGCTGAGCTCCGGCAGATACTTGGTAATCGGATCGTCCACGCTCTTGATGAAACCCTCGTCGATCGCGATCCCGACCAGCGCCGACGTGAATGACTTGGCCATCGATCGCGATATGCAGATCGAATCGCGCTGATAGCCGTTGAGGTATCGCTCGTCCAGAAGTTTGCCATCCCTGAGCACGATGAAGGCGTGAGTGCCCGTCGATTCGAGCAACTCATCGAGCGCGACGCGTTTGGTCGCGCCGCCCTCCTGGTATTCCACTCCGTCCGGCATCGCGCCGGCCGGGCCGCGCGGAAATTCATATACGGGAGGCGCGTTCTCGATCGTACGATAGGGAAACAGCTTGTAATCATCGGATGTTGACAGTTGATGGCGAATGCCCCAGAAGGCGTACCGGTACAGGTATTCGCCGTTTAGCCACGGTGTGGCGCCGGCGGGTGAAGCGGGTATCAAGCACACCGCGATGGCGAACGTGAAAACGAAGTTAGATCGAATGCGCGCGCCGCGTTTCATCGCCGCGTGCCGATTTGTTCGCCCGAGCATCGGCGGAGGTCGAAGTGCAGCTGGAGGCCCGTCAGCTTGCGGATCTGTGCGATAAGCGCGCTGATTCCCGCGGGTGAATCGAATGCGCCCCGGGGCGGGCGCGAGTTCGAGATCCCGTCGGCAATCCAAACCAGCTGCATCATGCATCGGAAGACCTGGTAATAGCGGACCGCGCGATCGTCGAGGGGATTCAGCCGGCAATAGCCGCGATAGTATTGGCGCGCGACCATGTTCAGGAGCCGGCGGAACAGCCAGCGCAGAGGTCCTGGAACTTCGATCGGAATCGCCATCATGTTGGCGGTACTCGCCCCCAGATCCATCGCGGGATCTCCGAGCGTTACATTTCCCCAATCGAGAACCCCCGTGCCCCGGCCACCCTCGGTGAGAATGTTGAACGGTTGAAAATCACAGTGACATATGACCGGGTGCCCGGACTCCGAGACGCGATAGGAATCGAGCCACGTGACGCCGGGTCTCAACCCCGCCAGCGCGGCCTGTTCGACGAGCTCTCGTAACGATTTCAGCCGGCCGTCGAGGGTGAGTCTTTCGATCGGAAGGCCTTGCTGCTCGAAGGCGCGCACCAGCGGTTCAACCGGAAGCTGATGCAGCCGATACTGCGCATCGATCATCATCGTGCGTATCTCTCGCAGCATTCCCGGCACTCGCGTCAGTATGCGGATCAGGTCGCGTGGGCCGCGTCCGCGTCCCAGCCCTTCGAAACCCCGCGCCAGGGTACGGCCGGATATTCGCTCCATGAGAACGAAGGCGCCGCCCAATATGGCGACCTCGGTTTCGGTGCGGAAAACACGCGGCGCGGGATAGCCCATTTCCGCCAGCGCATTTTGTACGGTCGCCTCGATCCGCACGCGGTCCAGGTCGTTGCTTGCGCCGACGAGGCGGAGCACCAGCGGCCCGGAATACGCCCCGGGCGCTCTGTTCAGTTGGAACGCGAAAATCGCCGCATCGAATCCGCCGATGAGACGGCGAGGCTCTTCCGAATATGCGAGATCGGGCTGCTGGAGCGTGGCCCGCAGATATTCGAGCAGTCGGCGGGAAAGCTCGGCATCGCCCGTCGCTGATGCGGCCGGCTTGGATTCTGAGTCGATCTGCATTAACATCCGTAGACTACGGATGTTACATAGGTAGACTACGCATGTCAATTGGAACGGCCGGCCGCAAAACCCGCAAAGCGGAACAGTCCGAAAAAACCCGCGGCGCGCTGCTGAAGGTCGCGCGGAAAATCTTCGCCGAGAGCGGCTACGCGCAAACCTCCCTGGAACTGGTCGCCGAACGCGCCGGCGTTACCACCGGCGCCGTCTACCATCAGTATCGCGACAAGCGGGCGCTCTTTCAGGCGGTCGTCGAAGAGATCGAGGCTGAAGTCTTTCAACAGATTCGCGAAAAATCGCGGGAGAAGCTCGCGCGCCATTCGTGGGAAAGGCTCGTGCTCGCCGCGGAACTGATCCTCGATTCGTTCACCGATCCCATCTATTGCCAAATCGTGATGATCGATGGACCTGCGGTCCTGGGCTGGAAGACCTGGCACGGCATCCGCGACGGCCACACACTGGCTCACATCCGCGATGCGCTGGAGCATCAGATGGACCTCGGGCACATCGCCAGGGAGCCGAGCGAGCCGCTTGCGCACATAATGTTCGGCGGGCTCACGGAAGCGGGCATGGTCATTTCGCACGCGGAGGACAAGCGCGCGGCGCGCAGAGAAATGGGCGCGGCGACGCTAAGAGTCTTCAATCGGCTGAAGGTCCGGAATCGGAAAAACGACTGAGCGATTTTATCTACATGAGACTGAATCGACCAGAACTGAAACGAATCGTCGAGGTCACGCTGGAACAGTACAACCTCGCCGCCGACGATTTCTGGGAGGGCACGCGCGATCATGACGTGAGCCAGAATATCGCCGCGCTGTTGCAATCTATCGATGGCGAACCACCCTTCACGATCCTCGATTTTGGCTGCGGGCCGGGCCGCGACCTCAAAACCTTTACCGACCTCGGTCACATCGCGGTGGGTTTGGATGGCGCCGCGCGGTTTGCCGCGATGGCGCGCAGCTTCAGCGGATGCGAAGTGTGGCAACAGGACTTCCTGGGGCTCGATCTGCCGGCCGATCGTTTCGATGGCGTCTACGCCAACGCCGCGCTGTTTCACGTACCGAGCCAGGAATTGCCGCGCGTGTTGATGGAATTGCGGGCGACTCTGAAACCGGGCGGCGCCCTGTTCAGCTCGAATCCGCGCGGCCATAACGAGGAAGGCTGGAGCCAGGGGCGTTACGGTGCATACCACGATCTTGAAACCTGGCGCGGCTATATGTCGGGCGCAGGTTTCGTCGAGCTGACACACTACTATCGCCCGCCCGGCCTGCCGCGCGATCGGCAGCCGTGGCTCGCAAGCGTCTGGCGCAAAGCGTCCTGAACGACGTCGCATGTTTTGGCGGATCCATGATCCACGCAAATGTCACCGGTATTGAGCTGCGGTTCGAAACGGAACGCCGCGTGACCGATGTGACGGCTCGAATCGAATTGACGAATCGATCAACTGTGTGAGGAGCCGAGATGGCCTCCAAGCCAGGAGACGAACTGTCCAATGGTATGCGGAAACTGCGCGCCCAGCAGGGTGAGAATCGGAAGGACGACGAACAGGCCCATCCGGACTATGAAATCGGCATCGAAATTCAATCGCCCCGGCGTGGTGCCGTGCAGCAGGCTGATGATCCGGTCGCGCCCAACCTGCATGAACATAGTCGTCAGCAACACCAGCGTCGACAAGAGGATCAGCCAGCTCATGAGCATGATCGCGTCGCGATCAGGAAAGGGATACGACGCCGCAGCCAGAGTCAGCGCGACGATTCCGACGATTCCGAAGGAGGCAAGGTTGATCAATTGAGGAAAGATCTGCCGCAGAAACTCGACAACGCGGCTCGCTATGAAAAGCTCAGCCGCCTCCACCATAGCGCCTTCGTCTGGCTTTCTTGGTGCCACGGAGCCGGGCGATTCGACTCGCCAGAAATTCTCCAATGCGCGGCAAATCTCACTGGAGAGACCCGCGAGAATTTGCTGCAGGCGCATTCTCGACAAGACTCTATTTTGCCCGTGCAACGTCGATTCCAATTCTCTTTCTGCCCAAATGACGCCCGTAGTAAGTGACATCTGCGAAGCTGCGGGACTCATGATCCACGGAGCCGTGTTGGGTTTTCCAAGAAGCCCGATTAGTGCCCTTGCCTGCTGGAGACAATATTCGACAGCCGTGAAAGTTGGCTGAGCTTCCAGCAATTTGATGGATTGCTGGGCTTCGTTTCCTTTCGGTGCCGTGTTGATGCGGAGTTTCGCATAAGCGCCACGCGTCGGATGCCAGTACAATCGGCGCAGCAGACGCATGAGCGTCCACCACGCGCTGGTGAAGCGAATGAAAATCACTAGCAACATGTAGTACACGAACATCGCAGCGACCGCGGCGAAAACTCCCCAAATGTTCGTGCCCGGTGCGGAACTCAGAGCAAAATGAACCGAACCGACTAGGAGTACCACCGTCAAGACGATTCCCAACAGCCGAGCTCCCGGCAGCTTGAAACCACGACGCCCCAGCAACTTCCAAAGATGTTTCTCCATCTGATCGACACCTGCGAAAGACGGCGCTGCGGATCCGTCCACCAGAAATGGCCGCGGCAAACCGTAGGCCTCCAGCAAATGCAGTCGCCGCAAGTCGCACATGGTCATCGCGAGTACCGAAATACCCAGATACACGATCGGTAGGAGTGGTGACGAACCACCTCCAAGCTCGGCCATTCGGACGCACAGGAAAAATGTCCGTACATCGTCCATGCAGGTGGTGATCGCGAAGTAAAGTGCGAACAAAAGGGCGACTCCTGCGACGATCAGAAACAGCCATCCGCCATAAAAGATCCCGCGTCCGCGTGCGTGCCACTCGACGACCAATCGGCGGGTGACGCCGCAAACAGCCGCGACCAGCAGAATCACCGTTGCCGTTGAAACCAGAACGCCGAACCAGAACGGGATGAAGGAACTGGGATCGTAGCGCATGGGCGACATTACTCGAACGCCCACCGCGACGATCATGATATAAGCGGCGATCGACACCACCAGGATCGCCAGATGATACAGCGCGCGGTTGAGGCGTCGCTTCGGCGTCAGGGCTCCGCCGAAAACGCTACGAATTGGACCAGGCACGGTGAAACCAAAACCGATGTTCCACACCGGATAGAAGCACAACAGGCACGCAGCGGCGCATACAGCAAACAAGTCCAAAGCGTAGAACACGACGCGGAACGCGAATGGATACGTTCCGCTGTACGGATCGATTGTGGATATTTGCGTGATTCGATTCGCAACCAAGTAGCTGGCTGTGTCAGGTCCGTATGCAGCTTCGACGTTAATGGGCCAGATCGCACTACTGCCTACTACGCTAGTCCACAATGGTGGTTGCATTGCGGTATCGTCGGTCGCAAAAGGCATTCCATAGTCCAACAGGTCATGACTACCCAACAGCGCGAGCTCGGCGTTGTAAACGCCTTCGGCCGAACTGTCGGAAAATTGAGTGAAAGAGCGATCGTGAGAATACCGCCACGATTGTGCGAGCGGGAATAGAGGATAAGTCGAAAACACAATCATTCCTTGAAGGTCGGGGTTGAAGTCGGAATGCAGGTAAAGCAAGTCGGCATTCGACGTCATCAGGACTGTGTTCGGGACGTTCTGCCTGATCTGCTGTGCCAAAAAGACGAGATCCTCGGTATCCGTTGCTACTATATAGATGAACTTGATTCCTGCGGTTCTCATGGTCCCGAACAGACCATCGAGCATCAGGTTGGAATAGACAGCTGAGCGGGGCGAAAAATCGCCCACCACGTCTTCGTGAGTATCGGTTTCATCGGGTAGTGCCACGTTTCTGTGCGCAAGCGGTTGAAGCTGGGCACCCGACGATGTCGTAGAGAGGGAATCGAATTGCTTCCGTAGTTGTGCAATATGCAGTGGGAACGTTAAGTGCAGCGCTCGTGGCCTCTCGGGGTCGCTCGGAGCGAAGCATCCATGAGGCGGTCGTGTATAACGACCATAGCTCTGCCCATAAGCGGTGTCTGCTTCGCTAAGAACAGCAAGGTCCTGCATGCGTCCGTGTGCGGCTTTAATGAAGGCGCGCAAAGAGTCCCAAACCACGCGATCGGGAAGAATCGTGGCGCGAAAAGACATTTCAGGCTCCGCGAACTGAGTCCGGACCTCAATGTCTGTGGCCCCGCCAGATACGATTTTCACAAAACTCTTATCGGGATCGCTCGGCGCCGGCTTTTTTGGAATCCACTTCTTGATCGGGTCGGCATCCAGCCATGTTTTGAGTACCGTTTCGAGCGAGAAAGCGGACCCAGAGTAGAAAGGCCCTAGAATTCGGATCTGATTCTCCGACGCACTACTCACCTTCGGAAACGTGTCCTCTGGAAATGTGTAGTCAGGCTCCGATGTGAAGTGCCGCGACAAGAATGCCTCCTGCTCGAGCGCGTTCATTAGCTGTTGCTTTTCGACGCCCAGGGTGGGCATTTCCCCTACCAGGAACACAACTAGAAACGAGTGGCCATTTCGATCCGGCAGATCATTTGGATCTGTTGGCTCATTTGGGCCCGGTGGGCCTTTGCGGTCGTTACGAAACAACAGGACTCCGGGATCGAAATGCGACCGGTCGCTGCTCTTGTTTTTAATGTCCACACGCAGAGGCAGAGGACCGGACGGGACGACTGCCGAGGCTTCCACGGTATCGGCCAATTCAATGCCGGATGCGGTGCTCCCCGGTCGTTTCCAAGGCAGGTAAAAACTGTCGAGTACGAAATGGGCGTGGTAAGCCGCGCGCTGAATAGAATCGACCGTGCTGTCGAAGGAGAAGCGAAGGCCGGGAGTCAAGGGAACGGGAACTGTGGCGACCAGGAATTGAACACTATACGCCGGCAATAACGATTGCTTAGTCGCACCGGCGAACTGAATCGCCCATGGAAAATCCTTGCTGTCCGCATCGGTCTGCGGGAACTGTCTGTCATCTCGGTCGATCGCGTCCAATATCATGTCGGGCGCGCTGTGCTCCGCATAGTGGTGAATTCCACGGGAAGGAACGCTCGACTGGTCGAGCATCGATGCCGCTCCGGAGCTGGCGCTCTGATGAGACAACGGCAGGGAGATCGCAAAGATCCCCATCAGCGCCACCGCAATTGCGCTTAAGCCTGCCGGCCGATTGTCCATCGCATTCCCCGACGCGGGGGCGGGTCGGCGTCGCACAAAATGAGCACGGCCGACCGATCGTATGTCCGCCAATTCATCGCGATATCCCCCAGGCTTTGTTGCGCCGAAGTTCCGGGCTGGCAGCTAAACCAGCGAAGTGTTCGGCGCTGACAGGCCAACATTCCCGATGAGCGCGCGGCGATCCATACGTATCTATACGTAGTAGCGGTACGTAGTAGCGGGAAAGGCCCAGCCGGAATTGGCACGGAGCAGCCGTTCCTGCTTGTTAGAGTGCAAACTCTGGCGGCCTGATCGAATGGTGCGGTCGTCAATCGGCTGAGGGTCCGGAATTGAGAAATCGATCGAAGCGATTTCCCGGTCCTGGAACGGAACGCGGGCTCTCGCCAACGTTCAATTTGGGAGCGCGGAGCGACCGCGACTACGCGTCAAACCTGTATCCTTGAGTTCGGGACAAGCGCCGTGCGATCGCTGCATTGCAGTGCAACAGCTGCATTGAACGAAACCGCGCTTGCAGCGATATCATCGGCAATCGTTGAATGCTCTCAATCGCGGCGCCATTCCGGGTCCCCGGCGAGCCGAGCGACAGGTGACAGATGAAGAAAGCGGCCTTCCTTATCTTCGTGCTCGAAGTAGTGCTGAGTTCATGCGCCTCCACAAACACACTGGCGAACCCTCCGGAAGCTCCCGCCGCCGCTGCAGTGTCAAGCAACGTGTTCTGGCTCGTCGGTTCGGACTTGGAAACCCACAATCCAGTTGCCATTGTTGGCGTGGCGCAAGTGGCAGGCGACCGAATAACCGGAAAGGCGACAGTGAATGACGGCGGACGAGTTTGCGACGCGCGAATAAGCGGAATGGTGAACGCGACTCCCGACGGTAGCCAGGATGCAATTGTGACGCTTTCCTCGGAAGATGGTCGCTGTCCCAGCCCGTTGGAATTTCGCGGCGTAATTTCCCATTCAGTCTTCGCTGTGATTGAGGTCGATTCCAAATTGGTCACCGCGGGCGCCGCATGGCGTCAATAAAGGATCCTTGCGTGTCTTGAAAATCCGCGAGCGCGGGGCCCCGCATTGTCGGCGCGAGTCGCTTCAATCGGTGACTTGAGGAGCCTTGGCGACATACTGAACACGTCAAATAAAGAGCAGCGGCTCTTTGTTGGTGCGTCACAATTGATAAAATAAGTGCCGTCCCCGTGGCCCTGTAGTTCCGGCCCCACCTGATAGGCTTGAGTCGTGAGTCGTCCGGTCTTTTCGGTTAAAAGCCAGAATTCCTTTTCCTGCGAAATTGCGGCAACGGGCACAGACTGACATGGCTGCCCCCATAAGCGAAATTATCGAGGCCAACCCGGGTAACGATCGGCCTGATGGATCGGGGCGCGGACTTTTCTCCAGCGAACGCCCGGTCGGGCGCGCACATCAAACCTGCAAGGAAAGCTGGGGGACATGGGCGCTGCTTCTGCTGATCGCTTTGGCCTATGCCATCCCCGTAGCCCTGAAGCGCGACCATTTCTGGCCCGATGACGCATCGTTCTATCCGCAGGTCGCACTCAATATTGTCAGAACCGATTCGAGCAGTTTCAACGGAGGCATAACCAGCACCAACGGGTATCATCCGCTCTGGATGTGTATCAATGTTGTTGCCGCGCTACTCAGTCGCGGCAATAAAATCGGCATAGTCTGGATACTGTCCCTCGTTGAAGCGCTTCTGATCGGCCTGACTGCAATATCGTACCGGCGACTGGCTAAGTCCGTCAGCCTCGAGGGAATTCTCGGTCTGTGTCTTCTGCTGGCAGTGCTGGGGAGTGGGCTCCAGTTATGGGGCATGGAAGCGCATCTGTCGGCACTTCTTATAGTTCTGACCGCTTTGCAATTAGAGATCTGCGCGCGCCGGCAGAACGTCACCAATCGATTGCTATTGGGAGTGCTGGTCGGACTTACCATATTGGCGCGGTTGGACAACGCGTTCTTTGCGGCTGCAGTACTCGTCTTCGGTAGCAGCGGATCCTCCTTGAAGATAACGGTGCGACGCGCGCTGACGATTGGCCTCGTAACGTCGGCTTTGGTGTTGCCCTACCTCGGTTTGAATTTTGTTCTCTACGGACACCTCCTACCGATAAGCGGAGCGATAAAAAGCAGTTTTCCGCATCTCACGGGCCGGTTGTCGAGCCTTGGAACCCTGGGTTTCTACACGATGTTGGTGGCACTGTCAGGAATAGCGCTTTCGGTCTGGTGCCCGGTTGATTCTTCAGGTTGGAGACGCGTGGTGGCAGCTCTGTCCTGGGGCACGTTGGGGCAGTCAGTCTATCTATGGTTATTTGGGTACTACTTGACCGGTAACCCGTGGGAGCAAGTACTTGGGCTGGTCAACACAATCGTTCTGGTAGATGTCGTGTATGCGTCGGCTCTGAGATCCAGGCACGAGCGTCGCAGGCCAAGGCTGGTTGCCTGGGCTAGTGGGATATCGGTTCTGTTTGTTGCCGGGACAATTGCGATGAATTGGTACAGCATCTCAGAAGTTCACGTACGCCAGCGTGAACAAGGAAATAGCTGGTGTACCGTCGAGCTTGCCGGATGGATGAATTCACACTTGCCGCCGGGGAGCCGGATATTGGCGTTCGATTCTCCCGGGCGACTTGCCTTCGACAGCGATATGTCGATCGTTCCGGTGGACGGGCTCATAAACGACTACGCGTTCGCGGATATGCTTGCGTCGAGGGGGATTGGGTTTTTCGTCAAGACGAAGCAGATGCAGTATTGTCTGGCCCCGATCGTCAAGCCCGGGATGTCGCAAGCGTGGACTTTCGAGACGACGGTTGGTGAGCGGAACTTTGAACGGATGGATGTCGTAGCTCCACTGACGCACATGAGCGGCGGCAGCCTGCTGTTACCGCGAGAGGATTGGTGTTGCGAACGCGGGATTTGTCTCCCGATTGTTGCGATTTGGGGTTGTGGCGACTGGAACCGTGATTTGGTTTTGCAGAACGAACGCACGCTCGACCGAACCGACCGGCCGATGGCGAGCGTCGCGCGAAGAACTCGTCTTGCACTTGGCGCGGCGGTCTAATACGCAATCAGCAGAGGGCGATTCTAGTGAAAAAGATTCTTCTCGCGGTCGTAACCATCGCGTTCATTGGATGCTCTGACGTCCAAAAGGTCGATCAGGACGTCGCGAATCTTCAGCAACAGCAGGATGCGCTCAGCGCCGCGCTCAAGAAGATCCAGGTGGTCGGCACTCCTGAGGTCAAAGGTCATACGGCCTATACCTCGCTCGGGCATGTTGAGGGCTATTGTTTCAATCTTCCGAATTCCACCGGCGGCCAGGTCGTTCACGGCGACTCACTGAAGGCTGCGGCGTATCGCAAGTATGGCGATCAGGTGAATGGGATCGTGAAGACCACCATCTGGTTCGTTGCCGACGACGGGGCTCCCATTTTTGAACCCTACACTCAGAACGGCTACTTCGAATGCGGCGGCACCGCGATCCATTTCACCGACACGCCGCCTGCGCCGCCTCAATAGACATGCACGGTCGCTTCTGAGCAGCTCGGCGGCAGGCCGCGCCGACCCTGGGAGATGCGGTTTTTCACTTCGGCGCCGGCTGGGCTATGCTCGCTCGGCGCGCAAGCTTCATTCGATCGGAGGAACACGTCATGGACATGAACGAATTCAATCTTAAAGTGATCGAGGAGTTCAGAGCGAATGCCGGCAAAGTCGGCGGCCAGTTCGCCGGCGCTCCGATGCTGCTGCTTATCACCACGGGCGCGAAGAGCGGCAAGACTTACACGAACCCGCTGGTCTACTCGCGCGATGGCGACCGCATCGTGATTATCGCTTCCAAGGCGGGCGCGCCGAAGAATCCGTCCTGGTACCATAATCTTTTGGCCCATCCGACGCCGACCATCGAGGTCGGCACCGAACGTTTCAAGGCCAGGGCCACCGTCGCTTCCGGCGCCGAGCGCGAGCGCCTGTTCAATCAGCAGGCGGCGCAATTGCCGGTCTTCAACGACTATCGCAAGAAGACCACGCGCCAGATCCCGGTGATCGTTCTCGAGCGCAGCGCCTGACCTTTCCGGCGCTGCTGGTCCCACGCAGGGAGTGGACTCATGGCCGAGGAATTCTGTCCGGCGTGCGGTAGCCGATACAACCAGGATTTCGGGTACTGCCCGCGATGCGGCAGGCCACGCCCAGGTGCGAGTCCCGTCTACGCGCAGGTATCGCCGTTGCGGGCTGCTGCATATATCGGGCTGATTTCGGGATTCTTGCTCTTCGTTCTGCTGGTCATTGTCGGACTCTCGTCCCCGGGACACGTATCGGAGAGCTCGAACTCGGCAGCACCGGCGGCCAGCGCCTCAGAGTCGGTATCAGAGGCTCCGGCCGCGCAGCCATCGCAGTCGGCTGAAGCCGCGGGCAGCGCCGATCTGGACGTGATTTCCTGGAACTGCCAATTCAGCGGCCATAGCGTCGAGATTCAAGGCGAAGTGAAAAACATTTCCGGCGCTCCAATAACCGACCTTGAGGGTGTTGCAATAGCCAGAACGGCCGACGGGAAACTCATTTCTTCGAACAATCTACTGGTCGAGTACGGGCCCTTGCTACCGGGACAGACGAGCCCATTTAAAGGCTATGTAGAATATAATCCGGCAATCCATTCGGTCGATCTTGCGTTCAAGAAGATGTTGGGGGGCACGATTGATTTCTCCGGCACGCGCTCGCAGGAATGCACCGGTTCTGATGGCGCCTCGCTGTAGATAAGGTCAGATTGATGTCGCGCTGGTGGCGGCGCTCCGGGCAGGAACCCGGATTCCCCAATCGCGATACGCGACACCTATCGCTCCCAACATAGCGGCGGCGCCCAGATTCGCGATGAGTATGATGCATGCCGTCATCATTATGTAGGTAAAGACCCCGGGGCTGATTGCCTTCATTCGGGTCGGTATGAGGACTGCCAGCATCATCGGAATGTAGATAACCGCGATAACTCCCCAAAGCCGCAATCCCATACCTTTGGTCTCCTCCCACGAGGCGGCAAAACCGGAAAATCGATCCAAAGCGACGGCTGGAAGGACGAACAGCAAGCGAAGGCTTGCGACCACGCCGAAAATGCTCGCGCCCAGCGCAAGGACCGCGACGTCGAAGTGCGCGCCGGAATGCCGCGGAAGGCTGAAGCTCCATAACATGATCGCTGCCAAGGGACCGATCGAGATCAACGCGACGACGACTCCGTAATAAAGGTAGCGTTTCTCGCGTTCACCGAAAGGAAAATACTCGCGCGCTTTTACCGCGTCGGTGCCTAGAATCAACATTCTGAACCATCCGACGTGGAAGGGAATCGTAGTGATCGCTGCGAAGACCCCAAGGTAATAGAGCGCCGGCATCCCAGTGAGTTTGGCCAAGCCTGCAAAAAACAGATAGCACGCCTCGCTGATCGCCATCGGTACGATCGCCATCCGAAAAAACCACGGGAACTTCGCGAACGGCAGCTTTAGCGAATACCAGGCGAGCTGCCACACTGGCAGCTTAGGTATGAAAACTGGCTCCACCGCGAGCGCGGCTTGCGGGATCGGAGCTGATGGACTCTGGCGCGGAGGTGGTGGTGGCGTTGGCGGTAGTCGCGGGAGCGGATCGGTCGTTCCCTTCGCGGAAGGGCGGCTCATGCCGCACCACGGGCAGGAAGGATAGCTGTCCACAAACTCCCGCTTGCAGCGGGTACATACGACCTGCGCCATCGAGTTTCCCTTTTATTGGCCTGCAGCGGCGTCTGGCGACGTTAACAAGGGGTCGGTTCTTACGCAAAGGGCGCTAGCGAAAACAGCCCCGTGACCAGGGGAAGCGAATGCGCCGTCGATCCCGGTTGACCGCTTGCCGGCTACACAAGAGAAATCGCTGGTATGAAGGCCTGACACGCACGAAAATCGGTTTCATAAGGGCTCGGTGAGCAGGGTTAGTACCCGGCGAGCGGCGCATCGCCGTGAGCGGTCGGCTTGCGGGCGCATATCATCGGGATCTGCGTGCTGGACGATGCGCTACTCAAAGCTGAGCGCCGTCACTTGCTGTTTGCTGGTCCCGCTGCCAGGCACGGTGATGTTGCCCAAGGTCAATGGATTAGCCAATTGACCACCGCCGTTAACCCGCTGCGAAGCGCCACCCTGAGAGGTGCGGTTGCTTCCTCCGCCGCAGGCTGCCGCGCTGATCGTCATCACAAGCACCAGGCAAAGATCGCCGCGCTGCGACGGCGCGTTCTGATACCAAATGGCAGCAGTATCAGACCCGCGAGCATCAGCATCGCGGTACCACTCAGGTTTGAGTCGCCGCTACCGCCGACGATCGATGCGAATGCGATCGCGCCACGATTTTGTGCGGTGCCGCCTGCGGTTACCGCGCTGACGCATGGGGATGCTTCCAAATCTGTGCCGAACGAGCAGCTTGCAGCCGCGCACTTCCGAACGGTCCAAAGGAGTTACGTTGCGCTGAGAATTGCCACATGGGGTTCATCGACGATAATAGACGACGAGTCTACGATGCTCCAAATTCATCCCGACTGCGGGAGGGCTATCGACAGCCGGAAAAGCCGCGATGGCGCTGCGCTTTTGTAACGAAGACTTGCGGCTTGCGCCAGCCTATGGCGGGGTACAAGGTAGGACTTCTGGTCGAAACCGAATTATTGGCGAGGGGAGGATTGGCCGATGATTCAGTGCGTGTTGGTCTTCGAGCGCAATCGCAAGTATCACCGTATTCCCGATGCCGAGGTCGAGGACTGGGAAGAGCTGCTGGAGGGGATCGAGGGGGAGCCGCCGCAGCTAATCGAACGTATCGACGGGTGGGCTCCGTACACGCATGCCTACCGGATGCCCGATGGCGCGGTGTATCTGGTCGCTTCGGCAACCGAAGACTGACGCCCCGGACGGATCGCAAACAGGGAGCGGCATGAAAGTCGGCTTCATCGGGCTGGGTCAGCAAGGCAAGTACCTCGCGATCAATATCGCCGCGGCGGGCCACGACCTGATGGTCTATGACGTCCGCGCCGAACCGCTCCAGAAGCTGAAGCGCGCCGGCGCGACGATCGGACAATCGCCGCGAGCGGTCGCCCACCATGCCCAGGTCATCGAGATTTGCGTGCTGGACGACGCACAGCTCGAAGCAGTGATCATCGGCCGCGACGGAGTGCTGGAGGGCGCTGCGCCCGGAGCCGTCATCGCGATTCACAGCACTGTCGATCCGAGCACTGTCGCGAAGATCGCGGCAGCCGCGGCAGCCCGAAAAATCGCGGTGGTCGATGCGCCCGTCAGCGGCGGCGAGGCCGGCGCCAAAAGCAAGACGATGTCCTACATGGTCGGCGGCAGCGACCAAGCTGTCGAGCAATGCCTCCCACTGTTTCAAACCTCAGCACGCAGCATCACGCGCACCGGACCGCTGGGCAGCGGCATCCGCGCCAAGCTGGCGCATCAGCTCATGCTCTGTCTCAACATCCTAGCGGCGCACGAAGGGATGCGTCTCGGCCGCGCGGCCGGGTTGCCAATCGCGACGCTTGAGCAGGTGATGCACGAGGGCGCCGCGCAAAGCCGCATCGCAGATCGATGGTCGCGCGTGTCGCTAAGGCCGCATGCGCTGAGTGTCCTTCACAAGGATATCGCGCTATGCCTGAAATTCGCCCGCGACCTGGGCATCTCTCTCCCCGGCGGCGAACTTGCGCAACAGCTGCTCGAGCAAATAGTGCCGTAACTCCCTTGAGAGGCGCTGCATGAAAAGTCTCACCGGATCCGCCCGCTCGATGGTTGACCTGCAAGTCGGCGAGGTCAGCCGCGAGATCTTCGTCAACGACGACATCTATCGCGAAGAGCAGGAGCGTGTCTTCGCGCGCGCGTGGCTGTATGTCGGGCACGAAAGCCAGATCAAAAAACCGGGAGACTTCTTCCTTTCGCGGATGGGCGAGGAGTCGGTCATCCTCACGCGCGATCAATCGGGCCAGGTTCGCGTGATGCTAAATACCTGCCGCCATCGCGGGATGCGCGTGTGCCGCTACGACGAGGGCAGCACGCGCGCGTTCGCATGCCCCTATCACGGCTGGACGTACGCCCTCGATGGCAAGCTGGTCGGCGTCAACGACTACGACAACGCCTACCAGCCGCCGTTTCCCAAGGAGGATTGGGGGCTCATACCGGTGGCGAAGGTCGCGAACTTCAGGGGCACCATATGGGCGACGTGGGATCCTGCCGCGCCTTCGTTTGAGGAATACCTGGGCGAGGCGGTGCAGCGAAGCTAGCTTTCGTTCTAACAGGTGAAAGTCCTGTCGGTGGAGGTGCCCAGATGCCACCGTAGATATATCCGACGGCGAGGAGGGTGACCGACTCGGCCGAAAGCTCGGAGGTAAAAGCCCCTGTTGGCTGGGAGGGAAAGGCCCGGTCAGGTCCGCCAGAGGGGCGAGCAACGCAGCAGGTCGTAGCGAAACAGCGAACCGGGAGACCCCGAAATAACAGGTCCACATGAAAGCGGATTCGAGTGGAAAATCGAGAGTGCCGAGCCCGAACGCCACTGGGCGAAGGCGATTCCCGCTGGC
>JBKQNE010000282.1:0-38315 GCA_052146355.1 Binataceae bacterium (SeqCode)
CGTTGGTCGATCGCTGGATTCCGAGTGCCAAGATCTTACACCCCCATCCCAACCTGCGCTTCGACGCCAGGCATCCGAGGTAGGAGCCGTATGCAGTAATGCTGCACGTACGGATCTGCGCGGGGGGCGCTGGGTTAACCAGCGTCCCTACCGCGACAGAACGGGGATGGTATGGTGTCACGGACCCTTCGGACCGAAACACTCCTATTGTTATTGCTTTTGGTTGTAGCGGGTTGTACCTCGAAGGTTGCCAGCTCCCAAGTCGCCGGCGGTGACCCATGCAAGGTGGATGCGGCAGCGATATGCCAGACCATTCGATCGGTGCCAGTACTCGATGCCCAGAACGGAATTAGCGCAGACAACAAGGCGCACGAGCAAAATGCTCCTATGACAGTCAGTGAGATGATGAACTATTCACTGAAGAGCGGAAATGCGATCGAAGTTGAATGCTTCATCAATACTCATACCAATGCGGTAGTCGACGCGAAAGCATCGCTCGGCGAGCCGCTCTCTGCGGGGGATGTCGATTTTTTGCGTTCTCAGGGTGCATGTAAGGAATAGCGCTCAACCAGCCGGACTGAATGTTCTGTCAGCTTGTGCTTTGATTGCATTGCCCAATATTGATGATAGTTGCCTACAGTGACTATTCGTAGCAGTTAAAGTATGCGCGCGGTGATCGAGAGCTCACTAAGCAGGTCGTTGATAAGCCGTACAGTTTACGGACTGCTTGGTGCCTCATTGCTCGCGCTCGGGTCTTGCTCCCCGACCGGCGCGCCCACCGCGAGGCCGGAGGTAGTGCAAGCGGCTGCGACTCCATCCGCACTGGAGCCTGAATGGCTGGCGCGGCTGAACTACTACCGCCACGCCAATGGTTTGAATCCGGTAACCAGTGATCCGACGTTGAGCGAAGCGGACCTGAATCACGCGCGCTACCTGGTGAAGAACCGGATTGGCTTCGGTGCCGGCGGGGAAGTGCACGACGAGAACAGGCAAAACCAATGGTACACTCCGGCAGGCTACGCCGCCGGACATTCCGGCAACGTGATGCAGTCGACGGCGGAGATTTCCGAGTCGGCAGCGATCGAGCGCTGGATGGGCGCGCCGTTCCATGGCCTGGCGATGCTGGCTCCTGACCTGAAGACTTCCGGCTTCGCAAGATACTGCGAGCCCGGCTTGTGCGCAGCGGTATTGAGCGTGGGCCATATCGCGAATCTTGCTCAAGCCGCGACTCTCAAGACTCGCGAGGAATTCGATTACGACAGCGATGCGCCCGACAAACGCGATCAGCTCTTTCTGGAGACTCCCGTGCGGTGGCCGGCGCCTGGAGTGACGATCAGCGACGGCAGCTTCGATGGACGCGAATGGCCCAATCCGCTGAGTGCGTGTCCGGGCTATACGCCCCCGACGGGCGCTGTTATTTTTGCGTCGTTTGGCAGAGACTTCGTCGCGGATCCGCAACCCGAGTCGCTGGCGTGCGATGGGGCGCCGGTCGAGCATTGCACGGTGACCGCAAAAAACTACCAGAGTCCGGATTCGACGCAACTCGACACCGCGCGGCAGATTCTGCAGGGCGATGCCGCCGTGTTGCTGATTCCGCGCATGCCGCTAAAGCCTGGAAGCACCTGCCAGGTATCGTTGATGGTGGACGGCACAGAATATCAATGGTCATTCAGCGTGCGTCCGCAGGTGCAGGCGGCGGACGACGTCAATTCTCAATGAGCTGAATTTCGAGGAGGACTGCGATGCCACAACTCAAGGCCGGCGACATCAACATTCATTACGACGTCCAGGGCAGCGGCGAACCGCTGCTCATGATCATGGGGCTCGGCGCCAGCTCGGCGGTGTGGGATCCGGAACTGGTCGATGAACTCGCGAAGTCGTTCCGCACGATCACGTTCGACAATCGCGGTACAGGCCAGACTGACAAGCCCGACAAGCCTTATTCGATAGAGATGTTCGCCGACGATGCCGCTGGAGTGCTGGACGGACTCGATATTCGGCGCGCGCACATTTTCGGCGTTTCGATGGGCGGGATGATCGCGCAGGAATTTGCCCTGCGTCATCCGGGGCGCACCGGCAGTCTGACCCTGGGATGCACCACCGCGGGCGGCGCGCATTCGGTTCCACCGCCGCCCGAGTCGCTCAAAGTTCTCACTGCGCCGCGCGAAGGAGTTCCGCCCGAAGAGGTAATTCGCCGAGGATGGCCGCTGTCGTTCACGCCGGCGTACCTCGCGGCGAATCGCGCGAGCCTCGAAGCGCGCATCCCGCGCCTGTTGGAGCATCCTACCCCGCCGTTCGCGTTCAAGCGCCAGATGGAAGGGACGTACACGCTCAAGACGTGGGACCGGCTGCCGGAAATAAAGGCGCCCACGCTGGTCATCACGGGGTCCGAAGACCTCCTGATTCCGGCCGCGAACTCAAAACTTCTGGCAGAGAGGATTCCCGGTGCGAAGCTGCATCTGATTCCGAACGCCGGGCACGGTTTCACGACCGAAGCGCTCGACGAGTTCCTGCGGGTGTTGGTGCCCTTCGTGAAATCCAATCCGATCGCTGCCTGACGAGCATCCGGTTAGGCGACCAGAGCAACCACCAAAGGCACCAGGACACCAGGTCCGCAATGGCTTCTTGGTGCCTTTGTGGTGAGTCTCCTTGCAGGCTGACACTTGCGGCGCGGCTGCACGGACGGGTTTAATCCCCACTACGTGGCCTCCTTCAACGACTTCGCATTCGTCTGCCAGGAACTCGGGCAGACCCAAAGCCGCCTCCAGATGGCCGAAGCGGTCGGCACTTTTCTGGCCGCGCTCAGTGTCGATGAAGCCGAGGTCGCGGCCCGCTTCATGGTCGGGAATGCGCTGGAACAGGGCGAGCAGAAGCGTCTCCAAATCAGCGGGCGCGCCATCTGGAAGATCGTTGCCGAGATGACCGGCGCGGCCGATCAGAGCGAAGACATATTCACCGCCGCCGAAGACTTTGGCGAAGCGGTTGCCGTCATGCTGCGGTTGCGCCCGGCGGAACCTGAGCCGACGCTCACGATCGCCGAGGTCGATCGCGCCTTTCACGAAATTGCTGATATAGAAGGGCGGCACGCGCGAAATCGAAAGCTCGATGCGTTACGCGGGTTGTTCGATCGCGCTTCCGCGCTGGAGGGTAAGTATCTCGCCAAGATTCTGATTCGCGAGATGCGTCACGGAGTCAGCGAGGGAATGATGCTGGAGGCGATCGCGCGGATGGCTGGTCGCCCCGTCACTGATGTTCGGCGCATCCACATGCTCGAGGCCGATCTGGGCCGCACCGTGCGAATCCTGCGCGAAGGGGGCACGCCGACCGAAGATGGAGCGCCAGCGCGCCGATCGCAAGGCACGGTGAAGCCGCTCAAGCCGATGCTCGCGCAGCCCGCCGCCGACGTTGCCGAAGCGTTTGCAATGCTGGGGCCCGAGCTTGCCTTCGAGCACAAGCTCGATGGCGCACGCGTTCAGATTCATCATGGTGAAGACGGCACGACGCGAATTTTCTCGCGCCGCATGAATGAGATTACCGGCAGCATTCCGGAAGTGACGGAGACGATCGCGCGGATCGAGGGCCGCAGCGCGATCCTCGACGGCGAAGTGATCGCGGTCGATACCGCGGGGCGTCCGCTCGCCTTCCAGGAACTGATGCGCCGTTTCGGCCGCGTCAAGGACATCGACAAGCTGCGCGTCGAACAACCTATCCGGCTGCATCTCTTTGATCTGCTCGCGCTCGATGGCGCGCTGACGATCGATCATCCGTATTCGGACCGCGTCGAGATGCTGGAACAGCTTGCGCGGGACGCCGGCCTCACCACTGTGAATCGCATCACGGCGCCATCGCTGGCCGACGCGGAACGATTCTTTGCCGAGGCGATCGCGGGCGGATATGAGGGCGTAGTCGCAAAAGCTCTCAAGAGCGCATACATGCCGGGCGTGCGCGGGCGCGGATGGGTCAAAATCAAGCACGCGCGCACGCTCGACCTCGTGATCGTCGCGGCGGATTGGGGGTATGGCCGCCGCCACGGATGGCTTTCCAACTATCATCTGGCGGCGCGCGACGAGAGAGGAGGCTTCGCCGAGGTCGGCAAGACCTTCAAAGGACTAACCGACGATCAGTTTCGCGAGATGACGGAGCGTCTGCTCGCGCTGAAGATCAGCGAGTCGCACGGCACTGTCGTCGTCCGCCCCGAAATCGTCGTCGAGGTCGGCTACAACGACATCCAGCGCAGCCCGCAATACAACGCTGCGATGGCGCTGCGGTTCGCGCGAATCGTACGAATCCGCAACGACAAGACCGCCGATCAGGCCGACACCATCGCTGCAGTAGCGCGTGACTTCGAAAGCCAGATGGTCAAGCCCCTCGCCGGCAAACCTTAGCGAGTATTCACTAGCGATCGAGACAGCTCTCCCCAACTTCGTTGCATGGTGAGAAGATTTTGTCTTCAGGCGTCGTCGGAAAGTGGTGTCATGCCGAGGCTTTCTCTGAGGAATCCCGTTAGTGTGAGAACCTTTGAACTCGATCGCCGAGACAGCCTCTTTGGCTTGCGGGCTTTAGCCCGCGCTGCGCTACTACTTCCGAGTTTCGTCGCGTGACGAGAATTATTTTCTGCAGGCGTCGTTCTCCCGTGGCACATCTCGATTTGCTGCCGGACAGCACATTGTGTCATCCCGACCGGAGGCTGCCGGAGTGGAGGGATCGCGGCGCGTCCTCGCGCCGCAACCACAGCTCTCTCAAGTAGTCGCAGAACTCTCTCAGGGCAGCCGCGGATACAGCCTCTTTGGGTTGCGGGCGCAAGCCCGCGCTGCGGACCATCGGAACGAAGGATCCCCTGCGCGTAAGCGGACCCGGTACCGGTTCCCGTTCGCGCAGCGCTCCTTGGTTTTCGCAGTGCTTCCTAATTCGCAGCACACTCTCGATGGACGCTACGCGTCACCGGCGAGACGCCGACGCTCCTCCAGAAAGTAGACAGCATTGAGTGGCGCCGGCGTCCCGCCGGGCGTTTTCTTGATAAGAACAAACCGTTAGGTTGCGAACAAAGAGGGATGCCGTGGCTGGCAATAGAGCGTTTCGCCCAGGAAGCATCGACTACGACGGCGCGATGTCGCGGAACTACGGGCAGGGAAGGGCGCTGCGCCCCGAAGTCGCAGAGCTATGGCGCGGGGTACTCGATCCGTATTTCTCGCCTTTAAGATCGCGTCGCGTCCTCGATCTCGGTTCCGGCACCGGCCGCTTCTCCGGTCTTCTCGCGCAATGGTTCGGCGTGCGCGTCGTCGGCATCGAGCCGTCGCGAGGCATGCGAGCCGCGGCTGACTCTTCTTTGGGAGTCGATTGCGCGGCTGGAACGGCGGAGGCGATTCCGCTTTTCGCCGATTGCGTTGACTTGGTCTGGATTTCCCAGGTCTGGCACCGCGTCCGTGATCGCGGTGCCTGCGCAAGGGAACTGCGCCGAGTATTGCGACCGAACGGGCTGGTTCTCCTCCGAGGAAATTTCGCCGATCGGCTCGGTGATTGCACCGTGTATCGGTATTTCCCGAAAGCCAGGGCGATCGCGGAAGAGTCGTTTCCCACTTTGCGCGAGACGGTCGACACGTTTGCGGCGGCTGGGTTCGAGCACGAAACGCTCCGGACCGTTGTTCAACCTACCTGTGTGGATCTTGCGGAGTTGGCGCAACGCACCCGTTTGCGCGCCGACACCACGCTCGCATTGCTGACCGACGACGAATTCAATCAGGGTCAGTCCGGGGTGGAACGCGCAGCGGCGGAGCCTCCCTCCGGTCCGGTGATCGATACCGTCGATTTGGCGGTGTTCCGGCTCAATTCGTAGCGCGGTCAGGAACACCGGCTAAAGCCGGTGCCACCTCGGAAACCGGTGCAGATCTCTGTCGCGCCGCGATTGGCGGTGTAAATAACGACGAACGGAACCGAGCGGCGCGCGCTCAGTGATGGTTCATGTAGGCAGGTTCGTGGGCGTCGTGCAGCGCCATCGCAATCGCTTCGATCTCGCTCTCGCCAAAATCCTCGAACGCGAACAGGTCGACGGTTTCGTTGTCGTGCCGTTCGTAGACGTCGCAACACCAGCAGTTCGGCCCAAGTTGCTTAGTCACCAGCACAAAAGTGTTGCTCCCCACCACTTCCACCCGCTCCATGGTGCACACCTCCTGACGAAAGTTGCCATGGTCGTCGGCGGCCGTGACATGAGAAAAGTAGCACATTTCACGCAGCACAGCTAATGGCGGTGTGCGCAATCTGTCTTAATTTCAGGGGATTTTGGATTAGCTCAGCTATTTAGAGGGTTTAACTGAGGCGATCCAGTCGTGCAGCGCTTCGTCGGTACTGCGGAACGCGATCTCATTCCACGGAATCTCGTCCGGGGTGAAATAGCGGATTTCCATGGCCTCCGCCGATAGTGCCGGAACGCCACTGTACGCGCGCGCCAGGTAGGCTACCATTTGCGCATTGTGATTGGCGGGGTCGGTGTAAACCCCGAGCAATCGATCGATCCGCACCTGGAGTCCCACTTCCTCTTCGGTCTCGCGCACCGCCGCGTCGATCGCGCGCTCGGCAAACTCGACGTATCCGCCGGGGAATGTCCACTTGCCCATCGATGGTTCGTTGCCGCGCTTCAGCAACAAGATACGGCCGTTCTCGATCACGAGACAGCCGACCACGAGCTTCGGCGACGGAAAGAAAACGAAGCCGCATCGTTCGCACACGAGGAGTTCGTTGCCATCGGGGAGCACTGGTCGGAGTTCCATCGCGCCACCGCACAGCGCGCAGAAGCGGACCTCTTTCGGAAATCGATGCTGCACGCGATGGTTGGCGTGAACGGCGTCTTTCTTCATCGCGGATCTCAGGCGGTCAGGCGGCGGACCAATGCTTCGCCGATCAGGATTATCATCGCGGCGATTATCAGGAACGAATTGAGCGATTCGCGGCGTTCCAGCGTCGGACGCGAAAGGCCTGTCTCTGTTGCGCTCGGATTCAGCCGTCCGCCGGTTGCTGATGCGAGCCGTTCGAGTAGCCCGTAGTTGGGTGCCGGCCGCGGAAGTTCGGCGAGCACTGCCGGACTGACCGTGTACGCCAGGGGAGGGAACGGCTGCGACTTCGATCCGGCGGGCGATTTCACTTCGATGAAATAGGTCCCCGGCGTCGGCGCATCGATCGATCCCGAGAATTCTCCCGCCACCTGCTCTGACAGCGTCGTTTCGTAATGCGTATCGTGCGGTCCGGCGACGATTACCGTGAGAACGCTGAGTCCTTTGCCGAACTCCGCGGTGTAGTCGTTCAGCCTGATGTTGATGCGGCCGCCCTGGTAGCCGAGTTCAACGTCGAATTTCTGCTCGGTTGCGGTCTCGGGTGTCAGCCAGTTGAAAAGCCGATCCCACACTGGACCGAACACGTTGGATTTGACCCAATTTCCCGACCATCGCCCGCTCGCGTCGGTCGTCACCACCATCGTCTTTCCGGTTCCATATTTCCAGCTCGCGATCAGCGGCTCCTTGTTGTCGCCGCGATCGATGTAGGCGCTCAGGTCGGCATCGGGTTTGATCTGAGTCGATACGTAGCCAGTCAGCGGCGGCAGTTGATGGCCGGCCAAGTCCTTGAGGACAGGATCGGGGCTGACGGTATGCGGCGTGAAGTCCTTCTGCTCCTGCATGGTCGTTTCGCCGCCGTGCTGCCGGAAGTCCTGGACGAACAGCTCGGGCAGGTTCTTGGGGCTGTCGGTCTGATAAAACGCGCCGCCGCCATACTCGCTGATCGATTGCAGTAGATTGATGTTGGCTTCGTTTCCGATCGCGATGGTCGAGATCGTGGCGCCGCCTTCACGATGCATCCGGGAGACGATGTCGTAGTACATCGCCGGCGTGCCTCCCGTTTCGCCGTCGGTGAGAATCACGACGTGCTGAAACTGCGCGCCGCTGGCGGCCAGCGTGCGCTCGGCCTCCTGCAAAGCCGGCAGCATGTAGGTAGTTCCGTGCGCGACAAGCCGGTTGATCATCTGATTGAGGTACGGGCGGCTCTTCGCAAGCGTTTCCAGCGGTACGACCACGAACGGCTGCGAGTCGAACCCAATCACAGACACGAGGTCGGTGTCCTTGAGCGTCTTCGTTACCGTCTCCGCCGCGGCTTTCGCGTAAGTCAGCTTGTCGTTCCGGCCCATCGAGCCCGACTTGTCGATTATCAGGATCAGAGCGCGCGTTCGTTCCTTGCGCTCGGGCGGTTTCATGATGACGGGCATCGCCTTGGCAAGCGGACTCGTTTGCCATTGCCCGAGGCCGAAGCTGGAGTCGCCGCCGATCATCGCAAGCGAGCCGCCCCGCTCGACATAGTTGACCAGCGCGTTCTGAGCCGCGGCTGAAACGCGATCTTCCGCGAGGTTGTTCAGGAAGACCGCATCGTAGCCGGTCAGGCTCCCGCTCCATTCACCGGACCCAACCGTCACGACCGCCGGGTCGAAGCCGCGCCGCTGCGCGACCGTCTCAAGGTACGACGCGTCGTGCGCGGTGTCGGTGAGAATGAGAACTTTGCGTTGCGCGCCGACTCCGACCCATCCCTGCAGAGAGTCATCCTCGAGATATTTGTCGAGGCTCGCGTCGTCGGCTTTGAACGTCGCCCGGTACGATGCGAGCCCGGTCGTCTCGTTGCGCACCGGAAAGTCAAAGCGCTCTGCCCCCCGTCCCAGCGTGACCTTGCGCTCGCTGGTGAGCGCATCGCCCCGATACACCGAAATCGTGCCGCTCACCGGCCGGTCGTTGAAATTGTCCATCGTCACGCCGAGCGCGAACGGCTCCGCCTTTTCGAGCGCGGGTGGCAGCGTCAGTTCGGTCATCGCGACGTTGGGAATCGAAGTCGCGCCTGGCGGCGTGAAGATGTCCAAGCGGATTCGCGCGGCGTACAGCGCGTTCACCGCGCGCAACGAGTCGCCCACGTTTTCCCATCCGTCGGTCACCAGGACTGCTGGACCGCCTTCGGCGGTCGGGTCGGTCGCGAGATGCGCCAGCGCGCCCTCAAGGTTGGTGTGGTCTGGTCCGCAGCCATCGCAGGCCGACGACGCGAAGTCGGACTCCGCGTCCCCGACGGATCGGGCGATCGTTGAAGTCGCGAAGATGAAGGCGGGATCTCCCGAGCGCAGTTTCAGATCGTCCTTGAGCAGATGCGTCGTCCATGCCCGCATTTCCGGCGTGATGCTTGCCGATGCATCGATCACTGCGGGCTGCGCGGCGCCCTCGAAGTGCATCACCTTTTCCGGATTTGCTATCGCGAGCACGAACAGCGCCAGCGCCGCCGCGCGCATCAAGGGCGCCCAAATTTTCACCCACTCGCGCGCGTTAATCAGCGCCCACGCCAGTACCACTGCAGGAATGACGAGCAGATAAAGCGCGGCGGGCCGCGCGAACGAGAGATCGGCGATAAGCGCCCGCAGGTCCATGCTCAGGCCTCGAGCGGGCGGCGCCGCCTGCGATAGACGATGATCGCTTCGAGCGCGCCCAGGGCGAGGATTGCCATCAACACCCAGGCGCTAACAGAAGCCTTCTCGATGAACCACTGGCCGGAGGTCGACGAGCTTCGTGTCTCCACCTTGAGCTGGGGAGTGTTCTGAAAATCCGACACCGCCATGTTGTCGAGATTGACCGCGCGCGGAGTCGGCGGAACGTCGGGCCCCGAGAGTTCGTAAATTCCTTGCGCGCCGACTTCCGTGAACAGCGTGCCGGGCGTCGCTTTGATCTTCTTTCCGGAGGGCAACGTCACCGTTTCCACCCCGGCCGGGACGAGCCATGGCTCTCCGGTGTGATAACCGCCGCTGTTGGCGCCGAGTCCGGCGAGGTAGCTCAGGATGTTCAGCGTAAGAATGGACATCGGCAGGTTGCGCCGGCCGAGATACGGGAACGGATTGAACCCTGTCGCCACGTAGCGATGGCCCTGGCGCTCACCGCGCATCAGGAGCCCGCCGCCTTGTCCCGACACGACGGAGGACATCCATGGATGCGCGCCCAAAAATTCGCCCTGCCCGAAATTGAGCATGCGAAAGTTGACCGAGTCGGTAAGCTGGTCAGTATTGCGCCATCCCGCGATCTGAATTCCCGCCGCCGATGTCACCGAGAAATCGAAGACAGGGTCTCCGGGTGGCGGCATGACCATCAACGTGTTTACCGCGGGGAGTTCCTTGGGCGCGGCGTATTCAAAAATGGCGAGGTCGGCGTTCTTGAATTCCTCGGGTGAGAACGAGCCGGGCGCGACCGTCTTGACCGCGACGCCGGGAATCGAATCTAGCCCCGCGCCGTCGCCCGGTGTTGGACTGATGAAGAGAATCGCCACCGCTTTCACCGATCCGCCGGTCGCGTAAGCGACGTTGTCGAGCGGGAACGCATCGTCGGGGTTCAACGTCGCGCTATAGCTGCGCGCGGGCGGCAGCGCGGGAAATTCGAGCGAACCGGTTTCTCCGGCCGCCAGCGTTTCGTGCGCATCGCCGAGTTTGCGCCCGTCGCCCTCGATGACGACTTCGACCGGCTTTGACTGAGAAGAGAAATTGGCGACCGTAAGCTGCGCGTGCAACGCTTCCTCGCCAAAAATCTCGCGCCGGAGGCCGAACGATCCGAGCGCCAGATTGGGTATGGCGTCATCGACCAGGATTGAATCGATCGACGCCGGCACCGGCGGAGCGATCGCCTGGCTGCCGGCGAAGATCACCTTGCTGAAACGGCCTTCGGAGGTCAGCGCACTGAGCAGCGCTGCGACCGAGTTGCCGTCGTTGGGCGCGTCGCTCGGCTGGAGGCGCCGAAGCGCAATCAAAGCCTCGGCAATCGAGTCGAACGGCGGCGCGATGCGATGCGGCGCGGGGGCAGTCGAGAAAATGGTTATTTTGCCGTTATCGTCGGTGGAGGCGAGCTTTCGTTCGACCTTGTCAATCGCCTCTTCGAAGCGGGTGGCTCCCGTTTCGAGCTTCGCCTGCATCGCCGCCGAATTGTCTATGACCACGGCGATCGGACTGCTCCGGCGGATGATGTACGGACCCGCCATCGCGATCACGGCGAGCGAAAGCAGGAACAACTCGACGAGGAACATCCAGTCGAAGCGCGGTCGCCCGCCGAATCGTTCCTTACGCAGGCCGCGCAGCGCGCGGAACGCCAGCACGCTAGAAACCGTGACCCGCGAGGGTCGCTCCCGGGCAAGATACGCGAGCACCAGCACGGGCACGATTACGAAAAATATCAGCGCTCCGGGATACAACAGTC
Organism: Binataceae bacterium (SeqCode); assembly: GCA_052146355.1. Classification (GTDB taxonomy): domain Bacteria; phylum Desulfobacterota; class Binatia; order Binatales; family Binataceae; genus JAFAHS01. The sequence continues at coordinate 11,244 of JBKQNE010000282.1, forward strand.
CCATGGTTTCAGTGGGCGAGCCCGAGGTCGCTAACCGCGCGCAAAAAGAACGATTGGAATGGCTGGTCGGTTACATGAAGTGCGTAGTGCAGCCCGCGCTTCAGGCAGAACGATCGAATCTCACGCGTCAGCCGCAGCATGGTCTGCTTGTACTGCTCGCGCTCGCGGGCGCCGAGCGCAACGCGCAGCCGCTCGCCGGATTCGGAATCGACTATTTCGACGTCGCCGTCGAGGCCGTGTCCTTCCATTTCGCGCCCGCCGAGAATCTGCACCGCCGTGAGATCCATCGATGCGGCCAGGAAGAGCCCGAGCCCCTTGGTGATCGAATTGAGCATCATCAGGAAGTCCGAAACCACGAAGACCTTGCCCGCGTGGCGAAGCGAGAGCATCTCGCGCGCCAGCGTCTGGGCGAAGTCGTACTGTCCGCCGGGGACGACGGTGCGTAATCGGTTGGATAGCTCCACGATTCGATACCGTCCATGGACGAACGCGGGCGCCGGCCGCTCTCCTGTTCCCCCCAGCACCCGAATCATCACGCGGTCTCCCGACGACAATGCCACGTAGGCCAGCGCCAGTGTGATCGCGACCGCGCGCTCGAATTTGTGATCGGCCGCGGGATACATCATCGATGCGCTCGCGTCGAGAAAGATGTACGTGAGCAGGTCTTCTTCTTCCTTGAACAGCTTGATGTAGTACTTGTCGGTGCGCCCGTAGAGCCCCCAGTCGATGTGCCGAAAGTCATCGCCGGGCGCGTAGTGCCGATAGTCGTTGAATTCGAGCGAGGAGCCGCGCTTGGGCGAGAGGTGAGCGCCCTTGCTCATGCCGGGATACTGGCGGCGGGTGCGGAAGCGCAGTTCCTCGAGCCGGGCGAGAAACTGGGGCGTGAACTCCTCGGGAAGATCGAACATCGCCTAGCCGCGCGGGCGCTTCAGACGCTTCTGCACCTGTTCGAGGATCGATTCGGTCGTCACGTTCTCCGCCTCGGCCTGGAAGTTGCGGAGCAGGCGATGGCGCAGGCACGGCACCATCGCGTCGTCGATATCTTCGTAGCTGACTGCCACCCGGCCCTGGAGCAGCGCGTTCACCTTGGCGCATAGCATCAAAGCCTGCGCGCCGCGCGGACTCGGGCCGAAACGCAGGTACTGCGCGACCTCGGGAATCGCGCCCGCAATCGAGGGACTGCACGCGCCGATGATCCCGATGATGTAACGTTCGAGCGGCTCGCCTACCATCACTTCACGCACCAGGGCTTTTAACGTTTCGATCGCCTGGGCAGCGACCCTCTCGTCAAAAATGGATTGCGACTTGCGATTGTCGACGCCGGTGGTGCGCTTCATGATTTCGCGCAGCTCCTCCGGCTTGGGCGAAGTCATGATGACCTTGAACAGGAACCGATCCATTTGCGCTTCCGGCAACGGGTAAGTTCCCTCCAATTCGATTGGATTCTGCGTGGCGAGCACGATGTAGGGCGGCGGAAGCTTGTAGGTTTCGCCGAAGACCGTGACCTGCCGCTCCTCCATCGCCTCGAGCACGGCCGATTGCGTCTTCGGCGTCGCGCGGTTGACTTCGTCGCCCAGCACCATGTGCGCGAAGATCGGACCGGGTTTGAATTGAAATTCGCGCCGTCCTTCGAACTCGGTCAGGACCTGTGTGCCGATGATGTCCGAGGGCATGAGGTCGGGCGTGAACTGGATGCGCTTGAAGCTGAGGCCGAGTGCGTCGGCCGCCGTTTTGCACATCAGCGTTTTGCCGAGCCCCGGGACGCCTTCGATAAGAACATGACCGCCGCAAAACAGCGCGGTCAGCAATTTTCTGATTACGTCCTGATGGCCAACGATTACGCGCGATACTTCCTGCTCTGCGCGTTCAAAAACTCTTCGGAACTCAGCTACGCGCTGATCCGGCGATGTTTGCGGTGCCGCTCCCATTCCGTCTCCTTAGCTCTAACCTTCCTAGTGAATCAGATCGCGATAGCGCGGGGGAACAAGCTGCCGCTCGTCCGGGGGCGCGTCGTTGCTCGTCTCTTTAAGCGGTGCGTTGGTGTATGGCGTGCTTGACTTGGTCCGGTTCGGATCGAGCACCGTCGTTCCTCCCGAGCCGACCGCAACCGCATTCGGCAGCCGGAACATCACGTAGCGCGCATCGTGGATATTGAGCGCATCGCCTTTTTCGCCCGGCTTGAGGAAGCGCTGTGTTTTGGTGGGAGTCGGGAACTCTCCCAGATGCGTATCGCCCTGATTGGAACCCTGGTCGCTGCGCGACGGCTGGCTGCTTCCGCGTTGCGGAAGATTCTGGTCGCCTCGCGCGCCCTGCGTTGGAGCGTTGCCCGGCTCGTTCGGCTTCGGTTCGTTGCCGCCGCCTTTTTCGTTCGGATTGTTGCCGGGTTTCGGCGCGTTGCCTTGATCCTTGTCACCGCCCGCCTGCGGCATCGGATTCTGTTTGTCCGGGCTTCCGCTTTCGATTTGGGCCTCGGCCTTGGTCAGTTCCTTCTGTATCTCGATAGAGCTGTCCTTACCCTGCTGATTACCCTTGTCGTTTGGCCCCGAGCCTTTGCTTTCCCCGTTCTGTCCGGCGCCGCTTCCCGGTTTGTTTGAATTCCCCGCGCTCTGCGCTTCGCCTGCTCCCTTGCCTTCGCCCTTGGAGTTCTGGGCGGAAGACCCGCCGCCTGCTCCTTCGCCCTTTTCTTTGCCGCCGCCCTGTTTCTCGTCCTTGTGCGACTCCACCTCGTGCATCACTTCCTGGAGCCGCTTGACCTTTTCCTCGGGCGGAAGCTTCGGATTGTCGAGCGCGTCGGCGGCATCGCGGACGCTTTTCGCGAGCGCGATATCCGAAGGGCTCGTGGATGACTTCTCAATCTCGGCGGCGAGTTCGCGCAGCCTTGTCGCTTCGGTTTGCAACGGCGACGGAGGACGGACCAGGCCGAGCGTGGCGAGGATCATCGCGAATGCCACCGCGACTGCGAAGACCGACGATCGTGCCAGCGGCCGCCCCAGTGCGAAGGGAAATGCCCGCTTCGCGTCGAACGGCTCCAGAAACCGGATCGCGCTCTGCCACAGGATGGGGAAAAGAGGGCTCCTAAGCGCCTTAACACTATCGGGCGCCGCCGGATCAGCCAGCGTAGCGAGGGTCAGAATCTGCTGATGGCCGCCCACCGCTTCATCGACCTGCTCGGCCGCGCCGATGAAATCGCGCGCGCGCAAATATGAGCGGATCGCCATCGCGACCCCTATGATCAGCGTGAGAGCCGCGACCGCGATCAGCGCCTCGCCAAGCATGCGCGCGCTTTCCCCACTGAGCACGTATCCCCATCGCTCCCAGGTCAGCCGCCCGAGCGAATTTAGCGAAGCCGCGAGCGCTACCGCGACCGCGATCGGCAGGAACGCATACGCCAGCGTTCGGGCGGCCGCGACCTGCGCAATGCGATGGCTGGTGCGGCCAAGGATCTCAACCGGATTTGGCACGACGCTGGATTATAACCTATTCGGTACGGTGTGCGGCGAGGGTTCGCGCGTGGTTGGAAGGCGATGATTTGCTGGTCGTTATGATCGCCCGCTTGTGCTCATTAAACGACTTGGAAAAGACATGGGTTCCGTCGTCGCGCGCCACGAAATACAGGAAGTCCGAACGCTCCGGATACAGCGCCGCTTCGATCGAACTAAGACCCGGGTTTGCGATCGGTCCGGGCGGAAGCCCCGCACGTTCGTAGGTATTGAATGCGCTGGGAGTCCGCACTGCAGCCGCGGCCGACGTTCCATCGAGATTGTACTCAGCGGTTGGATCCGATTGAAGCGGCATTCCCACGCGAAGCCGATTGTAGAAAACCCCCGCGATGAGCGGCCGTTCGCCGGGCGCTTTGGCCTCCTTCTCGACTATCGATGCCATCGTGACCATCTGGCGCGCGGTCAGTCCCAGCTCGAACATCCGGTTTTCCACCTGCGGTGTCAGGACGCGATAAAATCGCGCGAGCATCGCGATCAGAATCTCGTCCGCCGAAACCCTCGGAGAGAACCGGTACGTCGCGGGGAACAAATACCCCTCCGCTCCCAGCGGCATCAGGCCAAGGGCGCGTACGACGGTGCCTCCGCGGGCGGCGTCTTCGAAATTGTCCTGGCATACCAGGCCCGCGGCTTCGAGCCCCTCTGCAATCTGATGTACCGTCAGGCCTTCTGGAATCACAACCGTGACGACCACAAAGTCGCCGGCGACCAGGTGATGCATCACTTCCGGGATACGCTCTCCGCCCTTGAACTCGTAGTCTCCCGGTTTGATCCGCCGCGCATCTCCGGTGAATTCGCCATAAAGGAGCATCGCGGTCGCGCTTCGGACGACCTCTGCGGCGGCCAGCTTGCGGGCCACCGTGCGAAACGACTCGCCCTTTTCGATCGCGACGTCGCGCGGCGCCGCAAAAGGCTCCGGCGGCGTAAGCCAGTAGAATTCAAATGCCGCGAATGCGCCGGCCGCGCATCCCAGTACGATAAGCAAAACGATTGCAGCCCTGAGTCTCCGCATCGAGCGACGCTGCCGCCTTCATCAGCCCTCGGAATAATTATGACGAATTTCGCCGCGTCGCGAGCCATTCTTCGAGGATGATGGTCGCAGCCACGGCATCGATTGCGGCCTTGCGCCGCCGCAACCCGCCTTCTCCGCTCAGCCGCTCGCGCGCCTCGAAGCTGGTCAACCTCTCGTCGCAATACTCCACCTTTAGTTGTAGATGATCCCCGAGCTTCGCGCCGAAACTTCGTGCCCCGCGTGCCGACGGTCCCTCGCTCCCATCCATGTTGACTGGCAGTCCAACAACCAGCTGAGTCACCCCTCGCGCGTCGATGCGAGCAGCTATTTGTTCGAGGTCCCTCCGGAGCGAGGTACGCTCCAGTGTGCCTAAGGGATAGGCAGGCGAATCGGTCGAGTCTGCGATCGCAAGGCCTATCCGCCGCCGTCCGAAGTCAATAGCCAGAATAGCCATAATAAAGACCACGTAAAGTTATCAAATGACGACATGCAGCGCCATCGAGCGTCATGCGGATATAAAGAAATTGTCGCACATAGTTGCTTTCATAGGACGAATGACTTAGTTTTACGCGCGATGCGTTCTCGGGGGAGAAGCAGGGAGGGCCTACCGCGTGCCCTGACGGCTTTGGTGGTTGGTGCGCTGGCAACGATCGCAGCGTTGCACCTGTTCTTTAGTCCAGAAACTCGGTTTGGACCACCAATAGACGGGGCGCTCTTCGCGGGCCGACAGGAAGCGTCGGTCGCCGAAGAGCCGGAAAATGCCACTCCCGCACCAACATCCATAACGATCAGCCTTACGCTGGATCACTCGGCATCGGTCGGCGCGTATCTCCAGGATGCCGGTATCGAGCCTGACGAGGCGAAGCGTTGGAGCCTCATTTTTCAGGACGTCGCCGCCACCCGCCTCCTTCATCGCGATCATCCTCTCACGCTCTATAAGGATCCTGAAACCGGCGAGCTTCGCGGCCTCAAATATGACGTCGATCTGAAGACGTCGGTGGTCGTCGTCAACCTGGGCAACATGGTGATCAAGGCGACCGCCCTGCCCATCGAGTATTACATCAAGCCGGTGCAGATGGCGTTCGAAGTCAAGGAAGACTTCAAGCGCGCCGCTGCCAAGCACGGCGTTCCGTCGCCGGTGGTCGAATCGCTCGAGGACGCATTCAGCGACAAACATGCGCTCGATCAGCTGAAGCCCGGCTCCGGCGTGAAAGTTATCTACCAGGAGAAAATAAGCCGCGACGGCACCTATCATCTGGTGGGTGATGTCGAGGCGGCGCAGATCCGGTTCGGTTCGCGCACGCTTAGCGCCTATGCCTTTCGCGACGAGCACGGCACGGCGCATCTCTATGATGAGCAGGGCCACGCGCTTGGCCCGCAGTTCCTCCGCTTCCCGCTCAATTTCCAATACATCTCGTCGGGCTTCACGTTCCATCGCTATCATCCGCTGCTTCACGTCTATCGGCCGCACGTAGGAGTCGATCTCGTCGCACAGTACGGTACTCCCGTGAAAGCCGTGGCCGATGGCAAGGTCGAGCAGGCGGGATGGGCCGGGGAACTCGGCAACGCGATTCGCATCGAGCATCAGCGCGGCATGACCAGCATCTACGGGCATCTCTCCCGCATCAGCCCCGACATCCGTCCTGATGCGTGGGTTCATATGGGCCAGGTGATCGGATTTGTCGGTTCCACCGGACTGTCGACCGGACCGCATCTCCATTTCGCGCTCGAGAAGGAAGGCAATTTCGTTAATCCGCTGACCGAAAAGCTCGGCGTGAACCACCAGGTGTCGCCGAAGATGCGGGCGCTGTTCGACAATATCCGGCAGCGCTACGAGATGGCGCTTGCCAAGCTGCCTGATTTGGGAAGCCGCTTCATGCCTGGCGATCATCTCACGGTCGAAGGGGTCGCCCACAAGCTTTCCCGTCATCACGGCCATCACCTGATAAGCCGCGTCATGAACGTCGGCACAGGCGCCGGCGACAGCGCGATGTAGCCTCGCCCGCGCCGCTTTTTTTCGCTAATCATTCGCGCCACACGTTCCTCGCACGGAGACAATTCGTTGTGAGCCGGGAATTCGATACTGATTTCTTCGCGCCCTCGCGCCCGCGCGTAATCGGTCATCGCGGCGCCGCCGGAGAGCGTCCCGAGAACACGATGGTCTCCTTCGAGCGGGCGGTGGATGCCGGCGCGCTATATCTGGAACTCGATGTCCACATGACTAGCGACGGCGAGATCGTCGTCTCGCACGATGGGAATCTCGCCCGCGCATGCGATCGCGAGGGGCTGATCGCGCAAATGACGCGGGTGGAGATCCAGGCAGCCGATGCCGGGTATGCATTTACGGTCGACGGTGGTGCCACGTTTCCGTTTCGCGGACGCGGAGTTAAAGTTCCGCGCCTTGCCGACGTGCTTGCTGCATTTACGACCACGAACGTCGTCGTCGAGATCAAGCAGACCGTGCCCAGTTTGGTCGCCCGGCTTCTCGAGACGGTCGATCGCGCGGGCGCGCGCCGCAGGGTCATGCTCACCAGCGAGCAGGACGAGCCCGTCAGGGAACTTCGCAAGCTCGCGCCAAAAGTACCGACTAACTTTCCCTACACGGACGTCGCGGAGCTGCTCCAGGCGATGGCGGGAAATCGGCCAGGCTACGAGGCGCTCGGCGCCGCGACACAAATTCCGCCGCAATACGGAACCTGGCAGCTCGTCACGCCTGAGCTGGTCGCATTCGCGCACCAGCTCGGGGTCGAGGTCCACGTGTGGACCATCAACGACGAGCGCGAAATGAATGAACTCCTCGATTGCGGCGTCGACGGAATAATCACTGACTTTCCCGCACGCGCACTAGCCGTGGTGCGCGCGCGAAGCGCTGCCGTTTAGGCTTTTCAGCGGCGCGCAAGCTCTGTTACGATCCGCCCGCGCCTGGGCCTCGCGCTTCAGGAGCGGGGGTGACTATGAAACTCGACACCGGTCTTTCCACGCGCAATCTGCGCGATGTGCCTTCCGCCGCCAAAGCGGCGGAAGAGGCGGGCTTCGATGCGATCTGGACCGCGGAAGCAGGTAACGATGGCTTTCTTCCGCTGGCGTTGGTCGCGGAACACACCAAGCGCATCAAGATGGGTCCGTCAGTCGCGATCGCGTTTCCGCGCAGCCCGATGGCGATGGCCTACACGGCGTGGGATCTCGCCGGCATGTCCGATGGGCGCTTTATCCTGGGTCTTGGGACTCAGGTGAAAGGCCACAACGAGCGGCGCTTCAGCGTTAAATGGGAGGCTCCTGTCCCGCGCCTGCGCGAGTACCTCCTGTCGCTGCGCGCGATTTTCAAATGCTGGGCGGAAGGCGGCACCCGGCTCAAGTTTGAAGGCAAGTACTATAATTTCTCGCTGATGACGCCGTTTTTCACGCCACCGAAACACAACTACCCGAACATTCCCATTTGGATCGCCGGCGTCAACGAATACATCCTGCGTCTGGCCGGAGAGCTGTGCGAAGGACTGCACGCGCATCCGTTCAATTCGCCCAAGTATCTGCGCGAGTTCGTTCTTCCTCACGTTGACGAGGGGCTCAAGAAGGCGGGGCGCTCGCGCAAGGATTTCGCGATCGGCACGACCGCCTTCGTGATCGTGGGCAAGAACAAGGAGGAAATCGAGCGCGCGAAAGCCGGCGTGCGCCAGCAGATCGCATTTTACGCCTCGACGCGGACCTATAAGGTCGTGTTGGATATGCACGGATGGGGCGACGTGTCGGCGCGCCTCAACGAAAAGGCCGCCAAGGGCGATTGGGGCGGGATGGCCCAGGAGATCACCGACGAAATGCTCGATACTTACGCGGTCGTGGGGAACTACGACGATATCGCCGAGAAGGTGATGGCGCGCTACGATGGGTTGCTGGACCGGGTTGGCTTCTACATTCCCTATCGCGCCGGAATCGACGACGCCGAATGGCGAAAGCTGACCCGCAAGTTCAACGGATAACTGGCTCAAATCAACCAGCGCCGCAGTTCCGGGCGCATCGCGATGCCGGCGGGCGGGAGCCACGACCGGAGAAGGGGACGCCAACATGAGCAAGACCAGACTGATCACAGGCGGCACGATCGCAGGATTGCTAGTCATCTGCTCGTTCGTAATGTCGATGACGGCCACGGCGCACGCGCAAAGCGTCGCTACGGTAAATTCGATCACCGCGACTGGCGTTGGCCCGGCGATCGGCACCGTAACTTTCTCGGACAGCAAATGGGGGCTGATGGTCTCGCCCGACCTATCCGGCCTGACGCCTGGAGTTCACGGTTTTCATATCCACGAGAAACCGGCGTGCGGACCCGCGGAACACGAAGGAAAGCAGGCTGCCGGCTTCGCGGCAGGCGGCCATTACGATCCTGCGAATACCAAGAAACATCTCGGTCCCTACCTGGATGGGCACGCGGGAGACCTGCCGCCCTTGATCGTGAACGACGTAGGCAAGGCTACTCTGCCCGTGCTCGCGCCGCGCCTCACCCTCAAGGAAGTCAGCGGCCACTCCGTCATGATTCATGAAGGTCCGGACAACTTTTCCGATGAGCCCAAGCCGCTGGGCGGCGGAGGCGGACGCATCGCTTGCGGCGTAATCCCCTAGCCGTAATCGGGCTGCGGCCGACTGCAATCGCGCAGCGCACGGGAAACCGATAGTCTTTCCCTCACGATGCGCATGCACGTGCTCTACGCGCGCAAGCCGCGATCTCGTCAGCTCGCGGAGCGCGCCGAGGACTTGATTGCGGCGCCTGAATTCAAGGCCGTTAAGTCGGAGGGACGCACGCTCGCCGGCATCCTTGAGTTGCCGGATGGCGCCCCGGTCTTCATCAAGAAATCACAGACCGATTCGTGGCTGCGCGGCGTTACAACGCCGATAATTCCATCGCCGGCCGCACGCGCAGTTGCGGGGGCTGCCATGCTTGAAGCGGCCGGAATTCCTCATCCGCAGATTCTTGCCGCAGCGGAGTTTCGGAGCCGCGGTGCCGTCCGCGCGTCGTACGTCATCAGCGAGGCGATTGTAGGCGCCGACACGCTGAGCCGTTTCGCGCTCGGGCCCGGTGGAGTGAAGGGCCGCGATGCGCGCCGGCGCCGGCGCATCCTCGACACGGTCGCGCACGAGGTGCGCCGTATCCATGATGCGCGGCTCTACACGCGCGACCTGCAGGAGACCAACGTAATGGTTGCCGACGGAGAGGACGGCGGCTTTCGGGTCTGGTTCCTCGACCTCGAAGACTTCCGCCAGATGCGCAACGTCGATTGGGAGCATCGGATGCGCAATCTGGTGCATCTCGATCGCAGCATCGGGCGATTCATGTGCCGCGCAGCGCGTCTCGCGTTTCTGTATGCATACCTCGGAGGCCGGCCGGAACGCGCGGAAGCGCGCAAGCTGACCGCGCAGGTTCTCGCACTGCGCGCGCGAATCGATCAGCGACATTCGCGCCGGCAAAAGACCGCCGAGGCGGCGTTCGCCGAGTCGCGCGCGCCCTCGGGGACGGGCTGATTTCGGAGTCCATTGCGATGGGCATAACGATTCGCAAACGCGAGTACGATCATCATACGGAAGAGGTTCACGCCGCCGGTGGTCCCTGGGTGCGCGATGTGATGCTGGGACTGAACGACGGCCTCGTGGCGTCTTTCGCGGTCACTTCGGGCCTCGCCGGCGCTTTCAGCTCATCGAGCATCGTCACGATGGCGGGACTTGCGGAGATGCTGGGCGGCACGGTCTCGATGGGACTGGCGGCGTTCATTTCGGCGCGGTCTGAAGTCGAGTTTCACCAGAGCGAGATCGAACGCGAACGCGAGGAAATCCGCAAGTGGCCGGACCGCGAGCGCGAGGAAATCAGCACGATCTATAAGAGCAAGGGATTTACCGGCGAACTGCTCGACCGGATCGTCGCGCACATCACCTCGGATCCCGAACGATGGGCCAACGTGATGATGCGCGAGGAACTGGGCTTTGCGAGCGAGTCGTTCGACACACCGCTGAGATCGGGACTCACGACCGGCATCGCGTATCTGCTCGGCGCCGCCGTGCCGGTGTTTCCCTATCTGTTCATTCCGCCCGCGCGCGGCGTGGTCGCCTCCGCGATCGTAACGGTGCTCGTGCTGTTTGGAGTAGGCGCGGCCAAAACGATCATCACCAGCCGATCGTGGCTGCGCAGCGGACTGGAGAGCATGCTGACCGGAATTGTCGCCGCGGCAGTGACCTACGGCGCCGGCCGAATGTTCGCCGCGCGATAGCGCAAAGGTAACGGCCGCTGCCGGACGCCAAGGCAAACTAGCGGGTGACGACGGTGAATTCGTTGCCGCACCCGGCACCTAAGGGCACGGACTGCGAAAGATAACCGTTAGCGGGATTGCGGACATAGGCGATGTAACCGCCTGCCTGTTCGAACGCGTTTTCCAACTACCGTCGAAAAGTAGTGACATTCCGAGGTTCTTTTCCGAGGAATCCCGTGGGTGTAAGAACCTTTGAACTCGATCGCCGATACAGCCTCTTTGTTCTGCCTGCGCAAGCCCGCGCTGACGAACCGCAAGCGACGAACGTGATCTCGCGCGGCATTCCTTGGCCGCCAGAGGGAAATGTGGATGGGCTGCCGACTGTGGACAACTAAACTTGATGTGTAATGCGGGAACGCGTAGGCTTCCGCACATGGCCGCTACCGGCTCAGCAAATTCATCCTTTTTTCTTGCCACCATCGCGCCGCTCCACGAAGTTGCGCGGCCGCTTCTTGCAGCGAGAGACCATCAGAGTTGACCGAACCGGAGGAAAGCCAAAAGATTTTTTTACAAAACAAACCCAATTTATCCTTAATTTCGTTAGGTTTTTTTGGGTTTGCCTAAAATTTAATCATGAGAGCCCGCCCCGCTTCACGCTAAAACCACGTTCTGAACCGGACCGAGTGGATGTTCGTGGATCGAGAAATCTCGGATCCGCGGCGCCCGTTTCGCTGCGCCCTCAGGAGACGTTTGCAAAACAGCCGAACAGCGCCTGTGGCACAGCGTGTCATCCTGAGCGAAGAGAGCAACGCGAACGAAGCGACGAGCTAGCGAGGCGTCCTGAGGACCGACGGGACGAAGGATCCCCTTCGCGCAAGCGAAGCCGGTACCGGTTTCCCCGTTCGCGAAGCGCGACCTTTCCGTCCGTTGCCATCCTCAAGCCTCGACCAGAATATCGTCCCCCTCGACCTTAACCGCGAAACATCCGACCTTGACGTTCGGATCGTCCAGATTCTCTCCGGTCGTGATGTCGTATTCCCATCCGTGCCACGGGCAGGTGACATGAGTGCCGTCGAGGTCGCCTTCGGCGAGCGGGCCGCCGCGATGTTTGCATTCGTTGCCTATCGCGTAGAACTTTCCGCCCGCGTTGAAAAGCGCGATCTTCTTGCCTTCGGCTTCGACCAGCTTGCCGCTGCCGTCGGGGATGTCGGCGCGCGATGCGACTTTGACGAAATTGGCCACGATGAACTCACCTCCGCTGTGCGCGTAATTCTATGGAGGGAAGGCAGCGCCAGCAAACAGCGTATTGCGCTTATCGCGTCGCTGCGGTATTTCGGACCATCGCGAATCTCCAGCGATAGGGGGCGCCATGAAAGTCGCACGGCTCATTCCCAGGCTTCTGCTCGGCTTAATCTTCCTCGTGTTCGGGTTGAACGGCTTTCTCCATTTTCTACCGCAGCCGCCGATGAGCGGTCCCCCGGCCGACTTTTTCAAGGCGCTCTATGCGACCAACTATATGCTGCCACTCATTTTCGGGGCGCAGACGTTGGGCGGCGTGCTGCTTCTGATCGGGGTTGCCGTCCCCGTGGCGCTGCTCATTCTCGCCCCGGTAATTCTGAACATTCTCGCGTTCCATCTGATGTTTGCGCCCGCCGGAATAGGACCGGGATTGGTAGTTACGGCGCTGGAACTGTTCCTCGCTTGGACATATCGAGACAAATTCCTCCCTCTGTTCTCGAGCTGAGCCGAGAGCAGCACCGCTAGCGCTGAAACCGGAAATCCGCAGATTACGCAGATTCCACAGATTCAAAAATCTGCCTGGAAATCTGCGAAATCTGCGGATTCTTCTCTGGGCTTTTTACGTCGTGTATTCGGCGTTGATCTTCACGTAGTCGCAGCTCAGGTCGCAGGTCAGAATCGATGCGCTGGCGCGGCCCAGCCGCAGATCGAGGCGCACATCAAATTCAGGCGCGCGCATCTTTTCCGCCGCGGCCGGCAACGCATCGACGAGCAGCGCGCCACGCGCCGCTACTTTGATTCCATCGATATGAAGCACCAGCTTGTCCGATTCGACCGCCGCGCCCGATGATCCAGCGGCCATCAAAATACGTCCCACGTTAGGGTCGCATCCGAAGAACGCCGTCTTGACCAGCGGCGAATTGGAAATTTGCCGGGCGCATCGCTCGGCGTCGACCGCCGACCGCGCTCCGATGACGTTGACCGTCACCAGCTTGGTCGCACCCTCGCCGTCGCGCACCAACTCCCGCGCGAGCGCCGCCGATACGCTCGCAATCGCGTCATTGAATGCATCCAGGTCGCGCCCCTTGAGCGCGCCGTTTCCGGCTGCGCCGCTCGCCATCAGGATGACGGTGTCGTTGGTGGACATGTCGCCATCGACAGTGATCGCGTTGAAGCTGTGCGGCAGAGCGGCTTTCAGCGCCGCTTTGAGTTGCGATGCGGTGGCGACGGCGTCGGTGACGAGATACGCGAGCATCGTCGCCATGTGCGGTGAGATCATCCCCACGCCCTTGGCTACTCCCGCGACCGTTGCCGTCTTGCCGCCAAGCTTGACGGTCATCGATGCCGTCTTTGGCCGCGTGTCGGTCGTCATGATCGCGCGCGCGTAATCCGCCATCCCGTCGGCGGAGAGCGATGCGACCGCGGCCCTCACGCCGGCGCCGAATTTCCCGAGATCGTACAGATGGCCGATGACGCCAGTCGACGAGGGTGTCACCAGCGCCGGTGCAATTCCGAGTTCCTTTGCTGTCAGCGTGCAGGAGTCCTTCGCCAGTTTCAGCCCGGCTTTGCCCGTAAAGCTGTTTGCGCATCCCGAGTTGGCGACGACCGCTTGCAGCTTGCCCGCGCGCAGCCGATCCATCGTCACGTACACGGGCGCAGCTTTGACTTTGTTCGCGCTGTGAACCGCGGCGGCGGGGCAGGGATAGTCAGCGACAATCAGACCGAGGTCTTTCGCGCCGACTGCCGTCTTGAGACCGGCGCTGACGCCGGCGAAACGAAAGCCCGGCACGCGGGCAGGTGCGAGATCGACCTTCATCGGAATCCTCCGTCGCCGGAACTATACGCAGGGAATATGAAAGAGCAAATGAATCCGCAGGTTACGAGTTGCTGAACAGATCCAGAAAAAAGAGCTCCATGCGTCGGGCGCGTTCAACGAAAAGCGGGAATCACCTCGCGGGCGCAGCCGGCGATGAATGCCGGGCCGGGGAGATTCGGTTGCAGCGTGACGTGCTGTATCCAGGGCAAGCGCGTGACCAGGCGCTCCAGTTGCTCGCGCACCTCGGCAGCGCTGCCCATCAGGCAGAAACGGCGAGCGACTTCCAGCGGAATCTCAGAAATCATCCGCGCCGCGAGTTCCATGTCCACGGCGTGATGGAAGTCCGGCCACACTTGTTCGAGGATTTTTTCGACTGGTGCGCACGGCCATTTCAGGCCGAGCCGGTCCCACAGCCGCCGGTTCACTTCGTAGTAACCCGCCGCCATCACGCGCCCGCGCGCGTTCAGCAACTCCTTGTCGTCGCTTATGACGGTATGAAGGTGCACCGCCACGAACAGCGAGTCCGGGTCGCGTCCCGCGGCTCGTGCGCCCGCGCAAAACTCGTCGTAGCTCCACTGGATCAATTCAGGGTCCGCGCCGACGCGGATCACTGCGCCGTCTGCCTTCGCACCCGCCATCCGTAGCGCCTTCGGTCCGCCGCTCGCCACGATGACCGGCACCGCGCGCGGCCGATCGAGACGCGCGGGCCGGTTGCCACCGAATTCGATAGCCGCGCCGGTCAGCAGTCCGCGGATTGCGGCCACCGCCCGCTCCATCTCGGCCAGGCGCGCCGGATGCAGACCGACCTGCAGGACCGCGGTGTCGCCCGCTGCGATGCCCAGCTTGACGCGGCCCGGCGCATACGAATCCACGGCCGCGATGCTGGAGGCGATCACGCTCGGATGGCGTGTTACCGGGTTGACAATCAATGTACCGACGCTGGCCCGCTCTGTGTGTTGAAGGGCGGTCAGCAGGTTAACGAAGACGTCTCCACAGTGGAGTTGGCTGTCGGGGAACCAGAGATGATCGAAGCCCGCGGACTCCGTGTCCTGGCAGGAGCGAATGAGCCGCACGGGATCCCCAAAATTGAAACGGTTGGTCCCGAAGTGAAGTCGCATTACGTTCTTATTGGGAGGCTGCGCAATCAGCGGATGTCGGCCCGCGCGGAACTACTTGCCGTGGCAGCGCTTGTATTTCTTGCCGGAGCCGCATGGGCACGGATCGTTGCGGCCGACTTTTTCCGCATCGCGCTTGACGGTCTGCGCGCCTGCATCCTGCGCCTCGCCGCCGTGGCTCATCACCACCTTCTGCGGCTTGGGCTGCTCCTGCATCTGCTGCACGTCCTGCTGGCGGGTCACCTGCACGGAGAAGCATTTCTCGACGACATCTTTCTGCATCGTCGCCATCAACGCTTCGAACATCGTGAACCCTTCCTTTTGATACTCGACCAGCGGGTTCTGTTGCGCATAGCCGCGCAGCCCGATGCCTTCCTTCATATGGTCCATCGCGAGCAGATGGTCTTTCCACAAAGAGTCGAGCGTTTGCAGCATCACGATCTTCTCGATCTGCCGCATGACCGGCTCGGTGAACTCCGCTTCGCGCTGGTCGTAGAGCTTGCGCACGCGATCATCGGCCGACTCGATCAGATCTTCGCGCGATTCGATAGTACCGCCATCGAGCGCGCCGTTTTCCGCGGCAAAGCCCGGATGGAATTTGAACTGCTGAAAAAACGCGTCGCTGATCGCCTTCCAGTCCCATTCCTTGGGATCGATTTCGGCGTCGCCGTGCGCGGCGACGATGTCCTCGATGAGCTGGCCGCACATGTCGAGCACGTCGTCCTTGAGCGACGCGCCCGAAAGCAGCTCGCGGCGGCGGCCATAGACCACCTCGCGCTGCTTGTTCATGACGTCGTCGTATTCGAGGAGATGCTTGCGGATGTCGAAGTTGTGCGACTCGACCTTCTTCTGCGCGTTCTCGATCGCGCGGCTGATCCATCGATGCTCGATCGGGACACCGTCTTCCATCCCGATTCGTCCCATCAGCCCCTTCAGGCGGTCGGCGCCGAAGATGCGCAGCAAGTCGTCTTCGAGCGACATGTAGAATCGCGATGAACCGGGGTCGCCCTGGCGGCCCGAGCGGCCGCGCAGCTGATTGTCGATGCGCCGGGATTCGTGGCGTTCCGTGCCCAGGATGTGCAGACCGCCCGCCGCCAGCACTTTTTCGCGCTCGGCCGCGCATTGTGCCTTGTACTTCGCTATCGCGGCCTGGAAGTTCGGGTCGGTCGGCTCTTTGGTGCCAACCTCGGCGGCGGCCATGAACTCGGGATTACCGCCAAGCACGATATCGGTGCCGCGGCCCGCCATGTTGGTGGAGATGGTCACCGCACCGTGGCGGCCCGCCTGCGCGACGATCTCGGCTTCGCGCTCATGATTCTTGGCATTGAGCACGAAATGCTTGACGCCGGTCTTTTTCAGCTTCTCGGCGACTCGCTCCGACTTTTCGATCGACACGGTGCCGACCAGCACCGGCTGGCCGCGCTCGTTGCATTCCTTTATTTCCTCGATCGCCGCGTCGAACTTCTCGTCCTCGGTCTTGTAGACCAGGTCGTGATTGTCGATGCGGATCATCGGCATGTTGGTCGGCATCACCGCGACTTCGAGCTTGTAGATCTCGTGGAACTCGTGCGCTTCCGTGTCGGCCGTACCAGTCATTCCGGAGAGCTTTTTGTACATCCGGAAGTAGTTCTGGAACGTGATCGTCGCCAGCGTCTGGTTCTCCGACTCGATCTTGACGTTTTCCTTCGCCTCGACTGCCTGATGCAGCCCGTCGCTCCAGCGTCTGCCGGGCATCAAGCGCCCGGTGAATTCATCGACGATGATGACTTCGCCGTCTTTGACGACGTAGTCGACATCGCGTTTGAAAAGCGTATGCGCGCGCAGGCCCTGGTTGGTGTGATGGAGCAGCAGGATGTTGCGCGGGTCGTAAAGGTTTTCCACGCCGAGAAGCTGCTCGACTTTCGTCACGCCTTCCTCGCTCAGCGCGACCGTGCGCAGCTTTTCATCGATCGTGTAATGCTCTTCCTTGTGAAGCCGCGGGATTACCCGGTCGACGACGTAATAGGTGTCGGTCGATTCCTCCGACGCGCCCGAAATAATTAGCGGCGTGCGGGCTTCATCGATCAGGATCGAATCAACCTCGTCCACGATCGCGAAATTGTGCTCGCGCTGGACGTACTCTTCGAGGTTGTACTTCATGTTGTCGCGCAGGTAGTCGAAGCCGAACTCGTTGTTCTGCCCGTACGTGATGTCGGCGCCGTATGAAGCCTTGCGCTGCTGGTCGGTGAGTCCGTGAACGACGACGCCGACGGTGAGGCCAAGGTAATTGTAAATCTGGCCCATCCATTCCGCGTCGCGCTTGGCCAGGTAGTCGTTGACCGTGACGACGTGGACGCCGCGCCCGCTGAGCGCGTTGAGGACGGCCGGCAAGGTCGCGACCAGGGTCTTGCCCTCGCCGGTCTTCATCTCGGCGATTTTTCCCTGGTGCAGCATCATGCCGCCGAGAAGCTGAACGTCGAAGTGCCGCTGGCCCAGCGTCCGCTTGGCCGCCTCCCGGACCATCGCGAAGACTTCAGGCAGGGCCTCCTGCAGGGCGTCTTCGCGCTGCTCGCGCTCTTCGATCGCGCTGATCTGCTGCTTCATCTCGGCGATTCGCTCGCGCAGCTGGTCCTGGTTCTTCTTTTCCATCTCGGGTTCGAGACGGTTTATCGCTTCGACGTCGGGGCGCATGCGCTTCAACTCGCGATCATTTCGCGAGCCGAAGATTTTTCGTCCGATTCCTGACAGAGCTGATGCCATCGTAAATGTGCCGGGGTTACGCGCGCGCCTCGTGCCGGAGCGAGGCCGGGCGCACAAAGGTCTCCGTGGTTAAGCTGCTCGGTATTTTATCCTGATCCGTTAGTACAGGGGAGGGCGGTTAACGCTCGATTCTGACGGCGGATTCGACCTCGGGGCCGAAGAAACGCCGGCCGACCCGCACGAAACGCTCGGGGCTTTCGGTCACGAAAAAACTCTGTCTGCCTTCTCCCGCGCGTCGAACCAGCTTGAGCGCGCGCAGGCGCTCGCGCACCGCGGTGGCCGTCGCCGTGGCGGAATCGACCACCCGGACGCCGCTCCCCAGCACTCGCCGGAACACATCGCTCAGCAGCGGATAGTGAGTGCAGCCCAGCAGCAGCGTATCGATGCCGCTTTGCTTCAGGCTTTCCAGGTAATAGGAAACGGTGCGCTCCGCCACCTCGTTATCAGTCCATCCTTCCTCTACCAGCGGCACCAGGAGCGGGCAGGCTCTCGTATAGATTTCGGCGCGAGGCAGGAGCTTCTGGATGGTTTTCGTGTAGGCGCCGGAACCTACCGTCGCCTCGGTGGCGATTACGCCGATTTTGCCGCTGCGCGATGCTTTGACGGCTGCGCGCGCGCCCGGCTCAATAACGCCGATGACAGGGACCATCGTGTCGCGCGCGATCGTCTCCAGCGCCACCGCGCTCGAGGTGTTGCACGCGACCACCAGCATCTTGATTCCCTTGGCCAGCAGGAACTCCGTATTCTCGCGCGAGTACCGGATGATCACTTCATTGGTCTTGGTGCCATAGGGCAGCCGCGCGGTGTCGCCTAGGTAGATGAACTCTTCATTGGGGAGCGCTTCGACCAGCGCGCGCAAAACCGTCAGCCCGCCAATTCCGGAATCGAAGACTCCGATCGGCCGGTCCGCCGCCTGCAGCGAAATTTTCCCGTTGCTTGAGGCGATCGCGGTGCGGTGGCGAGCCTTGGCGCCGGGCCGAGCCGGTTTTCGCTGAGTCATTTTATCGAGGTCCTATCCAAGCGCGAGCCGTTCGCCGATTGTAGCCGGGTTCGCGGGCGCTGTGCCAAAGACCTTTTCGTGGACCGCGCCGGTCTCCATGCACAGGTAGGAAGGGATTTCGGCACCAGCACGCGCAAAGCGTTCCTGCAATGTCCGGTACAGGCGGATGCGTAATGCGGCAAAGGCGCGCAGGCGGCCGTCGGGCCCGAGCACTTCCTCGCCCAGCAGCATCGGATCATTCGGAAATCGCCGACGCCCCGCACTGCGCAGCGCCGGCGTCATCCGCAGCGCGCCCATGCTCACCAACGCGATGCGCCCGGCCGGAATCGCCGCCAGAAGCTCATCGATCAGTTCCGCGTAGTCGCGCTCGGCATTCTCAAAAGCGATTATCGGATCGAAGTGAAACCCTATCCGATAGCCGGCATCCGAAAGCGCGCGCGCGGCGGCGATTCGTTCCGCCGGTGACGCGGTGCGATGCTCAGAAGACTTCCAGACCGAATTCGGCGAGAGTGTCCACGACACCAGCACGCGTCCGCACGGGTCGATCTTCAGGAGGTTCTCTATCTCATCGGTCTTGGTCTTCAACTCGAGCGTAAGATGCTCGCGCGTGCGAACAAATTCGATCAGGTCGAGCGAAAGCCCCGTCATACTGTCCAGCGCCAGCGAGTCGGCGAGTTCTCCGGTGCCGACGCGGAAGTGACGGCCCGGCGCGGACTGCGCCAGCCGATCGAGCTCTTCGAAGGAGTCCGCGTAGTTGGAATAAATCTGAAACGCCGGGTTGTTGGCGAGGTGTTCCTGGAGAAAACAGTAGCTGCAATCCATCGGGCAGTTCGACGCCAGCACAAGAACCAGATATCCGCAGCAGGCGAACTTGGCCGAGCCGGCGGGACAGGCCATGAGGAACGGCGTCCGGCGCCTCATCACTACTATTTGCCGCTTGCCCGCGCCGAAAGGGTCGGCGCCGGGAATGGCGCGCGAGGCTTCTCGCCCGTCCCCGACATAGCTAACCGGAACCGACGGCGCGATGGCTGCCACGAGACGCGCTGCCAGCGCCGAGCCGCGCGCTGCCTCTTCGATTGTCAGGGCATCAATTTCAAACTTCATCGCTACCGGCCAGGATTGAGATTAGCCGCCCGAGTTCCGTCTTTCGTTCCGCAAGCGCATCAACGAGCCTGTTTAGTTCGCGAGTCCCGGACGCCGTGAGTTGAATCGTCAGCTCATCAGAGGAAAGGTCGCGGGGCAAGAGTATCGCGATTCCGCGTGGCAGACGTAGCGCCGCGATGGCCGATTCCAGGTGCGCCGTCGTTTCGCGCAGCCGCGGAAAGCGAATGGCACGAAGCTCATCCAGAAAGGCACGCGCGCGTTCGGGGGCAGAGCCACGGCCACCAAGCGGGCGGCGTAGGGCGGGGCGCGAGAGCAAGGCGGCGATATCGGTCTTCTCACGCACGGAGATTTCGTCGAGCAGATCGAGAGCAGTCACCAATTGTCCGGTGCGCAACTTGAGCGTGCGCGCGACTTCGAGAATCGCCGCGCGGCTTGCTTCATCGAGATTCAACCATCGCTCCAGATGGGAATCGGGAAGATGACGGCGAGCCGCAAGCTCCCGAATTTCATCATCGAGATCGGGCATCTAACCCCTGACTTCTTCCCGCACGGGAAGGGGGACCGGACGGGAGACCAGTTGCCTTATCTGTGGGACCAACGAGCTGATCGAACGAGAACTCGTTTCGTCCGAAGTTTCCGAAATTGTATCGGCGAGTCGATCGAAGAACTGCGCCTCATCGATACGATCGCGCTGGCGAAGACCCTTCGCGTAGATTCGGCATTTCTCCACCAGGACTTCGGCGGTAGCGGCGCGTCTCGTACCGGCGAGATCGGCATCCGCGAGCAGTTTGGCGAGCGCGAGAATGCGGAAGCGATCGATGGCCGGTATTGAGGCCGAAAGCTGTGCAACGTGGCCGGCGCGACGGGTGACGAGAGCTTCATCGAGCAGCCCAACCTGATGAGTGAGCAGGACCCGCAGCCAGAGGTCGTAGTCTTCTGCTGCAAGCATCGTCTCATCGAAGCCGCCGGCGCTCCTGAACAGACTCGTCCGCATGATTACCGCCGAGGGGCTTATCAGGCAGGTCCGCAATGAATCCAGAAAAATGTCGCCCGCGCGTTTGAGATGCCGCAGGCCCGGGTTCACGCGGCGCCCATCGCGCATCCACAACTCGTTGCACTGCGAAATTTCAGACTCCGGATGTTCGCTCATATAGGCGAGCTGGCGCGCCAGTTTGGTGGGCGCCCACAGATCGTCGGAGTCCAGAAACGCAATCAGCGGAGCCTCTGACAACCGCGCGGCTGCGTTTCGAGCCGCCGCCACGCCGCGATTTTCGGTTCGGATGATGCGCATCGGCACGGGTGACCGCGGCATCATCCGCCCGATCGCGTCGGCGGTGCCGTCGGTCGAGCCATCGTCCACGACGATCAATTCGAATCGCGCATCGCGCTGCGCGAACGCGGATTCAATTGCCTCGATGAGCATAGCCCGGCGATTGAACGCTGGAATAATTGCGCTTACTTCGGGAGCCATCGCGATCAGCGTCGTCCATCTCGATGAGGCACGGCGGAAATCCGGCGTCGAAGGACGTCGATATTCTCGGCAGTCACGGACGAACAGAGAATCGGTTCCGCCTCGAGCGCTTTCATCTTTTCGATTGCGGCGGCGCGTTCGGATCGTTTGAGCTTGTCGCATTTGGTCGCGGCAACGATCAAGGCAAGTCCGCGCGCCCGCGTCGCCGCGGCCAGATCGATTTCCTCCCGCTGCGGCCCGCGCCGCGAATCCACCAGCAGCACCACACCTGCCAGATTCGCCCGCTGCTCCAGATATTCGCGCATCATGATTGCGATTTTCGCTGCCAACGCCTGCGGCATTTTCGCGTAACCGAATCCGGGCAGATCGACCAGCGCCATCGATTCACCCATCGCGAAGAAATTGAGCGCCTGGGTCCGGCCCGGCGTTCGGCTGGTTCGAGCCAGCCTCGGCGTGGCCGTGAGCGCGTTCAGAAGCGAACTCTTGCCGACGTTCGATCGGCCCACGATCGCGATCTCTGCGCGGTTCCACCGCGGGCAATTGTCGAGCGTCGATGCCGACGCGACGAACTCGGCGGCAACCCGATTCATCGCGGCCTCAGGCGGCCAGCTCGATGCGCGGCGGCGATATGGCGGGGGGCGATCCGGCTGGCAGCGTCTCCAGTCGTGATAGCTCGGCCGAAAGCGCGCTGCGAAATTCGCGAAGCTTCAGTGCTCGATGGCGATCGGAGTAGGGCGCGAGGAATTTAACGGCCGCGCGCAGATGCAGAATCGCGCTCGAGGTTTCCCCTTGCGAGAGCTTGTGATTCGCGACCGCCGCGCGCAGCAAGCCCAGGTAGAAGTCCCAGTCGCTGGTGTCGTCGCCGAGCAGGTTCATTGCTTCTTCCATTTCCTCGTGCGCTTCGAAGAATTCGCCGCGATTGAACAGCTCGATGCCCACGCGGAAGTGATCGTCGACTTCGCTCATTGTGACGCGGTCAGGGTTCGTCGTTCGAATCCTCCGGCTGGTCGGCCGGTGCGATGTTAAGCGCTTTTTTCAACCCTTCGAGCTGTGCGATGAACACGCTGCGAATTATCTGTTTGACGACTTCATCAGGCACCGGGAGCGATTGCGCCATCTTGGTTGTCTGATGGTAGGTGATCAGCGTCGACAAGCCGTCGACGTCGAACTTGTATTCGGCGTGCATGTCGAACGCGGGATTGCCGACCATCTGAAATGAGATGCGCTTGTTGCCCGGATCGTACTGGAAGACCATCTGGGCCGTGACGGGCTGGCCACCGGGCGTGTCCATTTGAATTTCGACCGTCTTGCTGTCGGCGGTCTCGGAAATCACTTTGATGCTGCGAATCTCGGCGGAGTGGCTCTTCTCCACGTCGCGCACTGCGTCGTATACGGAGTCTGCGGGCGCAGGGATCATCGCGGTGAAGTCGGCGGTCCACACGTTCCCATCGTGAACGATATTCTCGCTCAGTATTCCCGCTTTGGCTGCGCGCCGCGCTTGATAGACGCGCCAGCCTGCATACGCGACCACCACGATGACGACTAGCGCGCCGATGATCTTGTAGGTTTTTCTCATAGTGAAACCGCGTGAATGATATAGCCGCGTATCAGCGGCTGAAAGTGCCGATCAGTTCCGCCGTTGCCTTGATATGACCGCTCACAGCCGATCGCACCGCCTTTGCGTCCGCCTGCGAATCGACGCGGAGCGTCGAATCGAGCGCGAACAAGATGAAGTGATAATGATGCGTCAGGCCGGGCGGAGGGCAAGGCCCCCGGTAGCCGACGGTGCCGAAGCTGTTCGTTCCTTGCGTGCTTCCATCGGGCAGCGATGGAGTCGCAGGCACGCCCGCCGGTATGTCGGTTGCGCTGCCGGGCAGGTTGAAGATCACCCAATGAACGAAGGTACCGGATGGTGCGTCGGGATCCTCGACAATCAGCGCGAAGGAGCGCACATCGGCTGGACCGCCACTCCAGCTGAGCGCCGGCGATTGATCTCCGTCCGTGCAGGAGTATTGGACCGGTATCGCAGCACCCGATGCGAAAGCGGGGCTGGTGAGCACCGGTGCCGAATCAGCGTCGTCGGCCCGCAGAGCGGCTGACGACATCGCGAGCATCGCGGCCGCGAGCACGGCGCATCTGAGTATTCGAATCAGCGTCATAAATTCCGAATATCAAGAATGCGCAGCTTAACAGTAATGGCGTTGTCGGCGGTAGAATAACCACGACTAGCCAGGAAGCAGCCCTGCGAAAAAGACCGCACAGATCCTGTGTTTTTTCCGCGTTTATCTCCCGTAAGATTTCTCTTGACCCTCCACCTGTGTTCTGAGACCTTCAAATATAGTCAAGGTGAGCGAAAGAGAGCAGTTGGTGCGATAGGGCTAGCGGGGAAAACATCGCTCCATCTTGACGCAATGGCGACGCACCAGCCGCGAGCGGAGAGAAAATGGCTACTGAAGCTAAGTACAGCCTCCCACGAGTAATGACAGTGAAGGAACTTTCGGAGTACCTGCGCGTGCATCCCTCGACGATCTACAAACTGTTGCGCCGCGGTGAACTCCCGGGGTTCCGGATCGGGACGGATTGGCGTTTCAACGCTGAAGTCATCGATCGCTGGTGTTTGGAGCGCAACATGAAGGGCGCCGACAGCCGCAACTGATCCAGGCCGGGCGTTGGGAAGACCTGCTCAGGGACAAGGCGCGTCCCGCCTTTCCCGCGCCCTGTGGCCTACTGACCGGCTTTTCTCGTCATCACCTTTCGTAGACCCGACAGGCTTCGAGCTTTGTTCGTCGGAGGGGCTTGGATGCGGCGCCCTTGACGCCGCACCCTCATCTGACTGAGCATACCGCTCGTTTAATGATTACCTCGGCAAGACGGCAGGCGGCGAGTGTTGCGGCGGTTCCCCGCAGGCGCGGCACGCTCGATCAGGTGCTCATCAATGCCGCGATGGACCTGTTCGCATCGTACGGCTATCGCGGAACCTCGCTCGCGCGCATCGCGCGCGCGGCGGGCGTGACCAAGGGCGCTCTCTATTGGCATTTTACCGACAAGGAAGACTTCTTTCTTGCGGTGTCGGAGCGGGTGCTCCAGGAATGGAACAAGGCGTTCGAATACGCCGGACCCGTCGATACCCCCGCGGCCTTTCGGGATTATTTTCTCAAAGTTTTCGAAACCTCGGCGGAACTGAACGTGACCAACCCATGGGTGTCGCGGCTGCTGATGATCATCACGCTCGAGTCGCACAAGATCGGTCCGCGAGTCCTGCGCGCGATGCGCAAGGCGAACAAGCGACAGTTGCAGTATTTGGGTGAGATGCTCGAACTCGGCAAACGGCTGGGAGTATTCGCTTCGAGCCTGGAGGTTGATTGGGCTGCCACACAGGTCTGGAGCGCATTGGTCGGCCATCAGCTTCTCTGGTATCTGCACGGCACAAGATTCGAGCTGCGTAAATCATTTCGCCGTCAGGCGCGCGAATTTCTCCTTCAATGGAGCGCCGCGAAATGAAGGCGGGGCTCATCTATGAAATCGAATCGATCGAGCCCCACAGCGAAGGGCACGAATATCGCGTCTTTTGGGAGACGATGGAGCAGATCGAGCTGGCCGACCGGCTGGGGTTCGATTCGGTCTGGACTGTCGAGCATCACTTCCTGAACGAGTTTTCCTACTGCTCCGCTCCCGAAGTGTTTCTTGCCTGCGTGAGCCAGCGGACCAAAAATATCCGGATTGGCCACGGCGTCGTGGTGCTTCCGTTCAACCATCCCGTTCGAGTCGCGGAGCGGATCGCCGTGCTCGATATCATGTCCAACGGCCGCGTTGAGTTCGGCACCGGCCGCGCGACGACGATGGACGAGTTGCTCGGCTTCGGCGTCAGGCCCGAGGAGACGCGGCCGCGATGGGCCGAGGCAGTCGAGGCGATTCCGCGAATGTGGCGCGAAGACCCGTTTGCGATGCACGGGCAATACTGGACGGTCGATCCGCCCGTGTCGATCATCCCCAAGCCAATTCAGAAGCCGCATCCTCCAATCTGGGTTGCTTCCACTAACCCGGACACGTTTAAACTTGCGGCCGAGCGCGGACTGGGCGTGCTCTGCTTTACGCTCGGCGTCGAGCTGGACGAGGTGAAAAGCCGCATCCAGCTCTACCGCGACGGTATTGCGCATGCACATCCGGTCGGGCTGACGATCAACAACCAGGTGTCGATGAACATCATGGGGTTGTTCGGCGACGATGCGCGCGAAACCGAGGAAATCGCGCGCGAAGCCGTCCTCTGGTACGTGCGCAAAGGCTTCGAGCTGGTTTCGACTGTCGCGCACGCCGCGTCGGGCAACGATTCGTACAAATATCTGAGCAGCGCGTCACGCTTCGATCCGGCGCAGATAACCCGCGACTACTATCACTTTCTGAAGGACAACGATCTGATCGCGATCGGGGCGCCCAGCGAAGCGTTGCGGGTCGCACGCCGCTATCGTGAGACCGGAGCGGACCAGCTTTTGTTCTTCTTGCAATACGGCGCAATTCCCCACGCGCGCGTCATGCGATCGATCGAACTGCTCGGCCGCGACGTGCTGCCGGAAATCCATTCCTGGGAGACTGGCGGATGCGTGACCGCCGTCGCTTCGCCTGCTCGCGCATCGGCCTAGATAACGATTGCCCGCCGCGGGATAGCGGTCAGAGGAGACACAGATGGAATTTGCACTGCAGTACGAAATTCAGCGAAGCCGCCCTCACTACGAAGGCTTCATGTACGACATCTATCATCAGGCGACTGAGCAGGTGAAACTTGCCGACCGCTTGGGTTATCACTCGGTCTGGACCGTGGAGCATCACTTCCTGAGCGAATGGTCCTATTCGTCGGCGCCCGAGGTCTGGTACGGCGCGCTCAGCCAGGTTACCAGCCGCATCCGCCTGGGGCACGGCATCTGCCTGCTGCCGATTCCATTTAACCATCCGGTGCGTGTCGCGGAGCGAATCGCGGTGCTGGACATCATGTCCAACGGCCGCGTCGAGTTCGGCTCCGGTCGATCGATCACCGAGCAGGAACTCGGCGGCTTTCAGGTGAACCCGGAAGACTCGCGTCCGATGTGGGAAGAAGCAGTCGCCGCGATTCCGAAAATGTGGACGCAGGAGACGTTCAGTTGGGACGGCAAGTACTTCAAGATGCCCGAGCGAGAAATCCTTCCGAAACCAGTGCAGAAGCCGCATCCGCCGATGTGGGTGGCAGCCACGCAGCCTTCGACCTGGGAGGTCGCGGGACGCAAGGGAATCGGCGCGCTCGGATTTGGAATCGCCGACGCCAGCATCCTTGGCGGGCTGGTCAAGACCTATAAGGACGCAGTCCGCAATTGCGAGCCGGTTGGCGCATTCGTGAATGATCGCACCGCCGCCGCGACCGTGTGCGTATGCGCGCCTACCCGCGCTGAAGCCAAGGAAATCGCCAAGGAGGCGATCGACTTCACGACCCGCAAAGCAGCCGACCTTTTCACCCCGTTCGCTAAGCAGGAAGTGAAGGGCTACGAGTACTACAAGAAGATGGCGGAGCTGGCGGTTGCGAGCGGAGACTATCGCCTCTCGATGGATGATCTCGAGAAACGCATCGAGACCGGCGCGGTCATGGTGGGCGATCCGGAAGACTGCCTCCGCGTCGCGAAGATTTACGAGTCGACCGGCATCGACATGCTGCTGATGCTGGTGCAGGTGGGCGCGGTTCCCCATGACAAGGTTATGCAGACCATCGATCTCATCGGCAAGCACGTGATGCCGAAGCTGAGTTCCAGCGCAAAGTCATATCAGGACGGCCTCGCAGCAGCGGCGGGCCGCTAAAGACATAGTGTGTAAGACGAGGCGCGCGGGTGAAC
>JBKQNE010000283.1:0-22219 GCA_052146355.1 Binataceae bacterium (SeqCode)
CCGCATCTTCTCGTCCATGGAACAGACCTCTCGCCACGGCATCCGCTGCTTCCTCCTGCCATGACTTCTAATCTGTTACCCATGTTGCCGGTCTATTTTGTTACCGATCTTGCCGGTCCGTACCGAGCCGATGTCTCCCCCCGCACAGGGGCAGGGTTTCGAATCAAACGTACAACGATGCAAGCCGCGTCAGCTCGGCTTCGTATTTGTCGGGCTTTAGCTGTGTCTGCACGCCGATTACGAATCGATGCGCACCGGCGTCGCGATACTTATCGAGTCCCTCTTGCACGCCCGCGCGATCGCCCTGGATGAAGCCCATCGCCGTGATGTCCAGTTTCCCGAAATCGCGATCGACTGCGTCGCATTCGCGACGCAGCTCTTCGAGCTGCTTCTTCAGATAGCCGTGACGAACTCCGATCGGACACCATCCGTCGGCCCATTTTGCAACGCGCTTGAGCGCATTCTTGTCGAGGCTGCCGATTAGAACCGGAGGTCCAGGTTGCTGTATGGGTTTCGGGTTGGAGCGCACGGGACCGAACTTGACGTACTTGCCATCGAACGACGCCTCGGGCTTGGACCAAAGCTCGCGCATCGCGGCGATATATTCCGCGGTCTGCGTCCATCGCCGCGGAAAATCGACGCCGAGCAGTTCCGATTCCTCGCGCAACCATCCCGCGCCGATACCGAACAGAAATCTGCCACCGGAGAAAGCGTCTAGCGTGGCCACTTCCTTCGCCGTGACGATCGCGTTGCGTTCGGGGACCAGGCAGATTCCAGTGGCAACTTTCAGCTTGGTGGTTACGGCGGCGGCCATGCTGAGCGCGACGAAAGGATCGCACATGTGCGCGTATACGTCTGGAATGGGACCTTTAGTGGAAGGGAACGGGGTTTTCGGATTCACCGGCAGGATCGGATGCTCGGGAATCCAAATCGACTCGAAGCCCAACGCCTCCGCCGTGCGCGCGAAAGCCGCGGGATTCGCAGTGTATCCGGTGAATGGCATCAACAATCCAATTTTCATGGTTCACCTCTACGCGGCATCGAACAGTCCGCAGACTTCGCAGATAAGCGCACATTCGGCAAGGCTGATCGATGAGATGATCTAGCGCAAATCCTTATTGGTGTACCCGAGGATCGATCGCGCGATGATTAGGCGCTGGATTTCGCCCGCGCCTTCGTAGATGTCGAAGATGCGGCCGTCGCGGAAAAAGCGATCCAGCGGATGGTCTTCCGAGAGCGCCGCAGGTCCGAGAATATCGATGCATCCCTGCGTGATTTTTCTCGCGGCCTTGCCGCCGGCTGCCTTCGCGATCGAAGCTTCGACCTTGGGCGGTACGTTTTGCTGCTCCAGCCATTTGGAGCGCAGCACGGTCAGCAACGCGGCTTCGTAGGTGGCTTCCAGCCGAAGCAAGCGATCGGCGACGGCGCTGCGGCTTCGCGCTCCTCCGCGATAATCGATCGTGATGTCGCGCTCGGCGAGTTTTTCGCGCGTAAAATCGAGTGCCGCGCGCGCCACCCCCAATGCCATCGCCCCGACCATCGGGCGCGAGTCGTTGAAGACCGACATGGTGGATTTGAAATCGCCCTTGATGTGGTTGAACTCCGGGATGCGGCAATTCTCGAACAGCAGGTTGCAGGTGTCATGCGAGCGGATGCCGAGCTTTTTCAGCTGCGGTCCGACCGTGAAACCCGGTGTGTCCTTCTCCACCAGGAACGTCGTCAGGCCGCGGGTTCCATCGGGCGCGATGAATCGTGAAAAGACCATCGCAGCATCAGCCGATTGCGCCTGCGAGATGAAAATCTTTTCGCCGTTGAGTATCCATTCGCCGGTTTCGCGATCGAAGGTCGCGGTGGTGCGAATATTGGCGGGGTCCGATCCGGCGCCGGGCTCGGTGATCGCAATCGAGATCGTGTGGTTCTTCCATTTCTCGATCTGTTCCGGCGTCGCAACCGTCTGGAGCACCGTGTTGCCGAGTCCCCACTTGCTGCGATGCAATGCGAGTCCGCCCCAGAACGTCTCCAGCATCACGAGCGAATGAAGGATTCGCGGACCGCTGCTCCCGTTTACCCCTTCCTCGGCAAGCCGTACCGGGCTGGACAGCTTGGCCGCCTCGGGAAACTGTTCGGGCGGGAGTTCGTCCTCGTGTTTGTCGTAGTAACTGGCGTAGCGGCGGCCGATCTCCGCCTGGTCGTGGGTGAACTTCAGAATCTCCTGATCCCTGGGAGTCAGATCAAAATCTATCATCGTGTTTTCCTTGTTCGTTGCGTCGCCAGGTTAAACGCCGACCGCGCCTTCGAGCACCGACACCGAACGCGCATCGCGATACCACATCTCGACCGGGTTATCGCGCAGATAGCCGTGGCCACCGAGCATCTGCACGCCTTCATCTGCGATCCACATCGCCTGCTCGACGGCGTAGGTGTAAGCGAGTTGCGCCTGCCTGGTCGCATCGCTACCCTTCTCCAGAATCGAGGCTGCCTTCCATGTCATCCATCGCATCGCGTCGGTTTCTATCCGCATATCCGCGAGACGAAACGCTATAACCTGTTTTTGGGCGAGTGCCGCGCCATGAACGACGCGTTCTTTCGTATACGGGATGACGAATTCCATCACTGCACGGCTGATTCCGGTCATAATCGCGGCGAGCGCAGTGCGCGCGGAATCGATGATGCGCTGAACATCGCATCCTGCCGCCTCGCCGAGCCTCGCGCTCGCCGGCAATTCGACATTCTCGAAACTCACCGTCGCCGTCTCCAGCGCGCGCAAACCGATATTCGGTTTCTTGCCGCCGATAACCACGCCTTTGGAATTTCGGTCGACAACGAATACTTCGAGCCCGTCGTCGCATCGCGCGATGACCAGGAAATGGCTGCATCGACCGGCAAGCGGAATTGGCCCCTTGATGCCATTGAGCCGATAGCCGTCTCGCGTTTTGACCGCTGTCGTGCGAATCGCAGACACATCGAAGGCGAAGTCGGGTTCCATGACGGCCACGCCGGCGCAGCGGTATTTGTCGGTCGCAAACAGGGGGAGCAGATTTTTCTTCTGCGCCGCCGAGCCTTGAGTCGCGATCGCACTCACAAATCCGGTTGGCGCCGCCGCTGCGATCGCGAATGCGGCATCGGCGACGGCCAGTTCTTCGAACAGGAGTGCGTTGAGAGTGGCGGACGAAGCGTCGGCGTCGGCCTGGGATTGGACGATTCCGGTCGACCACATCTCATCGAGGATTGACGACGGAATTTCCTCCCGGTCGTCGGCCCCGCGCGCGGCGGGCCGGAGCGAGGCGGCGGCCAGCTCCTGGACCATAGATTGAGCAAGTTTCTGTTCCTCGGTCAGTTCAAAAGAGATCAATGCTCATTCCTCCGTTCGGGAATTCGAGTTCTTTCTACGCCATGGTCAGAACGATTTTGCCGGTCTGCGCATCGCTCAGCATGTAACGATGCGCGTCCGCGATATGCTCGAAGGGGAAGGTCCGATCCAGCACCGGCTTCAGCGCACCCGTGCTGAACGCCTGCAGCAGATGCGCGGCGAATCGTTCGCTGCACGCAAGCGCCTCCTGCGGAGAGCGGGTGCGGAACGTAGCTCCGATGATACTTGCGCGCTTGCGCGCCACCTCGTCGAGATTGCATTCGCCGACGTTGCCGGCGTTGCGTCCGACGCTCACCAGGCGGCCTTTGATCGCCAGCGCGCGAATATTGTCGGCGAGCATCGGTCCGCCGACGTTATCGATTATGACGTCGACACCGCGTTTTCCCGTGGCGGCGAGGGCTGCATCGACCCATCCGGCATTGCTGACGGTGACGACCTGATGCGCCCCCAGCGCTAGCAGCGCATTGCTTTTCGCGTCTGATCGAGTCGTCGCGAGGACCGGATTGGCGCCGAGGAAGTGTGCGATCTGAAGGGCCGCCGTTCCGACACCCGACGAAGCCGCCGTTACCATCAGCGATTCGCCGGCCTTAAGCTGCGCCACCGTTACGATTGCGTCATGCGCCGTAACAAAGACGTTGGGAATCGCGGCAGCCTCGGCCCACGACAGGCCGTCCGGGATGCGCATCAAGGCGCGATGGTCGGCGACCGTGAATTCGGCGTAGGAGCCGGGCGCACGGCCCATCACGCGATCGCCCTGCTTCCATCCGCTCACGCCTTCGCCGAGCGCTGCCACTTCGCCCGCGAATTCGCTACCGGCGCGCATCGCGCGCAAAGCGGGATTGCTCGACCGCAGCAGCGGCCGTGCAAGCAGTTCACCGCGATTGGTTCCAGTTGCGCGCACGCGAACCAGGACTTCGCCGGCGCCGGGAACGGGCGTGGAAATCTGGCGATATTCGTAAACGCCGCCATCGGCTCCGGGCACAACGAAAATTGCCTTCATGACTTTGCGGTCCGGATGGCTTGCGCCTGATGGCCAATCGAGCTTGACATTTCTGGAGCGTCGGTTCAGTATGACAATGGTTCAACCAATGGAGCATAGGCGAGACACGAATGTCAAGCGCGCAGACTTCGCGCGCGCCGCGACGCCCCGCCGCGTCGAATTCAAGCGTATCCGGACCCCGCGTGCCTTCGAGGAAATTGCGGATCAAATTCGCAAAGAGGTATCGGACCGCCGGCTGCGCGCCGGCGATCGGCTGCCGCCCGAGCGTGCCCTGGCCGTGCAGTTCGGCGTGTCGCGCAACACGCTCCGCGAGGCACTGCGCTCGCTGGAAAATGCGGGCCTGCTTCGCCTCCAGAAGGGCGCGACCGGCGGCGCTTTCGTGCGCGAGAGCACGGGGGACGCGATTATCACCGGGTTGCGCGACATGTTCCATCTCGGCGCCATCCAGCCGGAGCATCTGACCGAGGCTCGCGTGATGATCGAATCGATCGCGGTCCGCACGGCCTGCGAGCGTGCAACGCCTGAAGACATCGCCGCGCTCAGGGCGAACGTTGCCGCGGCGGAGGTCGCCGCCCGCGACAAGATCGACTTTTACGAGCAGGCCGCCATTCATCTCGAGTTTCACCGCATACTCGCGCGCGCCACTAAGAATCCGGTGATGGTCATCGTGATGGAGGCGCTCATCGACGTGATGCAGCACTTCATCCGCGCGATCGGCCAAACGCAAAATCGCTGGGTAGTGCCCTCTCGCCGCCGCTTTATGAAACATTTTGAGGCGGGTGAAAGCGATGCGGCCGTGACCGAGATGCAACAGCATCTGGAGCGCCTCAATCGCTACTATCTGTCGCTGCTGAAGGAAAAAGACCGCGCCGAGGCCGCCAATGGATAACGAGATCCTGGGCGGCGTGCGCGTGCTCGACTTTACGACGATCGTGTCGGGCCCTTATTGCACGAGGCTGCTCGCGGATCTCGGCGCCGAGGTTATCAAGGTAGAGCCGCCCGAGGGTGATTACATTCGCACGCAGCCTCCGATGCGCGATGGCAAGAGCGCATACTTCGCCCATCTTAACTGCGGCAAGAAGAGCCTCGCCGTGAATCTGAAACAGCCGCGCGCCGCGGCGTTGATGCGGGAACTGGCGGACCGCAGCGATATCGTGGTCGAGAATTCGCGCCCCGGCGTCATGCGGCGGCTCGGACTGGATTACGACACGCTTCGCGCGAGCAATCCGCGCATCATCTACTGCGCCATCTCGGGGTTCGGCCAGCGCGGGCCATGGGCCGGCAGGAGCGCCTACGCGCCGATCCTGCACGCGGCCAGTGGATACGACACCGTCAATCTGTCGTACCAGGATGGCCTCGACCATCCACTGTGCACCGGCATCTACGTGGGCGACGTGCTCGGCGGCACCACCGCGTTTGGCGCAATCCAGGCCGCCTTGTATCGTCGGGAGCGGACCGGGCGCGGCGAATTTATCGACCTCGCGATGATGGACGCGATGCTGGGAATGCTCATCTATGAATTCCAGGAAGCGCAATTCCCCGTCAGCAAGCAGGCCCGGGGTTTTCCTCCGACGCGGGCCAAAGACGGATTCGTGATGATCGCGTTCGTCAAGCCGAACAACTTCGAAGCGATGGCCCGCGCGGCGGGACATCCCGAATGGATCAACGATCCACGCTTCGCAACGATCAACAGCCGTCTGAAGAACTGGAACGAACTAATGGGGCTGGTCGGCGAATGGGCTTCGACGCGAACCGCAGCGGAGTGCGAATCGATTCTCGATGCCGCCGGCGTGCCCTGCTCGCGCTACTACAGCGTGCGCGAGGCGATCGGCCTGCCCCATATGGCGGAACGCGGCAGTTTTGAAATGATCGATGATGGCGCGGGCGCGATGCGCGTGCCGAACCCGGCGTTCAAGTTCGAGGACAGTGCTGCACACGCCCGCAACCACGTGCCGGCGCTCGGCGCCGATGGCGCGGAAATCCTGTCCAGCGTGCTCGGGTACTCCGCGAATCAGATATCCAGCCTGCGCGAGCAGAAAGTCATCATCGGAGAATAGGGAGGAACAACCGTGGGAGAAATTCTTGCCGTCGGAATAACTCACTATCCTCCACTGGCCGGCCGCGACGAGACGATGTCGTGGATTCTGAAGCGAATGCTGCAGAACCCGCGCCTGCCGGAGCAATACCGGACGCCCAGCGGATGGCCCGCCGCGATGCGCGAGGAATGGGGCAACGACGAGGGCACTGCGGCCGCCGGGCGCCATCGAGAGCGGCACGTGACGTGGCTGCATAAGGTTCGCAGCGCGCTCGATGCGTTCAAGCCCGACTTCATTGTCATCTGGGGCGACGACCAGTACGAAAACTTTCGCGAAGAGATTGTTCCGCCCTACTGCATCTACGCGCACCCGGCGTTCGAATTTGGTCCGCCGGCGAAAAACGTCTGGAACGAACCGGCTGACAAGAAATTTCGCGTCGAAGGCAACGTCGCAGCGGCGAAATACCTTGCAAGTCGCCTCATCGACGCGGGCTTCGATGCGGCATACTCCTACAAGCCCCTCCATCATGCGCTCGGGCACGCCTTTGCGAACGCGATCTTCTATCTCGATTACGATCGCAAGGGCTTCCCGTATCCGATCATTCCGTTCGCGATCAATTGCTACGGTCGACGCGTCATCGCGCAGCGGGGCGGTCTTCCGGTGTTCGAAAATCCGCCCAGCGAGGCCGATCTCGATCCCCCTGCCCCGACGCCGCGGCGGCTTTTCGATTTGGGCGCCGCAACGGCGCGGATTCTCGCCGATAGTCCATGGCGCGTTGCTTTGATGGCGTCATCGGGATGGTCGCACGCGTTTCTCACTGCGAAAAATCATTTCCTGTATCCGGATACGCCCGCCGACCGGCGGCTCTACGATGCGTTGCGTGCGGGACGCTATGACGAATGGCGCAACTACTCGGCAGCGGCGGTCGAAGACAGCGGACA
This sequence comes from Binataceae bacterium (SeqCode), assembly GCA_052146355.1. Lineage (GTDB taxonomy): Bacteria > Desulfobacterota > Binatia > Binatales > Binataceae > JAFAHS01. The sequence continues at coordinate 7,348 of JBKQNE010000283.1, forward strand.
GCAGGAGCTGCTCAATTGGATGTGCCTGACCGGGGCGCTTTCCGAACTCGGCCGCAAACCTAAGGAAACCGAGTTCATCGACACATGGATCTTCAATTCGTCCAAGTGCTTCATGGTGGCGTGAGCGCGGCCCGCGATGAAACTCGAAGGTAAAATTGCGATCGTAACCGGCACCAGCCCCAATATCGGCGGTGGTATCGCCGAAGGGTTGGCGGCCGAGGGCGCCGCGGTTGTGTGCGTCGACTCCCGCGCTGACAACGGGACGGATTGCGCGCGATCGATAACGGGCGCAGGCGGCCGGGCGCTCGCGATTACGTGCGACGTAACCGATGAATCGCAGGTTCGCACCGCTGTTGATGAAGCGCGCAAGCACTTCGGCGGTATCGACATCCTGGTGAACAACGCCGCCTTCTTCAATCGCAAAGGCGTGATCGAGATGCCACTGGCCGAATGGCAAGCGCAGCTTGCCGTCATCCTTGGCGGGGCCTTTTTGTTCACCAAGTATGCAGCGCAGTCGATGATTCAAGGCGGCCGCCGCGGGAGCATCATCAACATAATTTCGACGGCGGGCCACCAGGGCGAGCCGAACAATATCGCCTACTGCACGGGTAAGAGCGGTCTTCTGAACTTCACGCGCTCGGCCGCGATGGAACTGGTCTCGCACGGCATCCGCGTCAACAGCCTGACGCCGACCGCGACCGATCTGACCGAATCGATTGAGCGGGGTAAGCGATGGGGCCGCAAAGCGCCTGATGCCGCGCGACTACGAGAAATGATGGAACCGTTTCGCTCGGGAGTGCCGATGCAGAAATTGCCGAGTCCGCGAGACTACGCCAAAGCTGCGGTATTTCTGGCATCGGATGATTCGGAAATGATCACGGGGACGGATCTGCGCGTCGATGCCGGCGCGATCGCGCGCTATTGGGCGTGGAATCCGTCGCAACGCTAATCGGGGGAGAACTCTGATGGACGAATCAAACATCAACTACGTCATCGATGATCAGGCAGCCGGATTGTTCCGCGTTAATCGCCGCGCGTTCACCGACCCGGAATGTCTAGAGAACGAGCGCAGACGTATTTTCGAGAAATGCTGGATCTACGCCGGCCATGAATCGGAAGTGCCCCACCCCGGCGACTATCGATCGCGCAACGTAATGGGCAGACCCGTCATACTGGTGCGCGGCGATGATGGCGTGGTGCGCGTCCTACTCAACACCTGCACCCATCGGGGGGCCCTGGTCTGCCGGCAGAAGTCCGGCAACGCGAAGACGTTTCAATGCCCCTACCATGCGTGGACGTTTAATTCGCGTGGCGCGCTGGTGGGCGTGCCGGGTGAAGATTCATACAGTGCGGGGTTCAGCCGCGAAGAACGTGCGTTGGGAACTCCGCCGCGCGTCGAGAGTTATCGCGGCTTTGTGTTCATCTGCTTCGATCGCGACGCCGGGAACCTTTATGACTATCTGGGCGGCGCCCGCGAATATCTCGACCTGGTCTGCGATCAGTCCGAGCTCGGCATGAAGATCGTCGCCGGACAGCAATCATACAGCGCGCGCGCCAACTGGAAGCTGCTGGTCGAGAACAGCTACGACGGCTATCACGGCATGCCAACCCATCAGCGCTATTTCAGTTTTCTCAGCGACATCGGCGTCGACATGAAAAGCCGCGACGTCGCCAAACCATCGCATCAAATGGCGGTCGATCTTGGCAACGGACACGCGGTCGTTGAATATGAGAGCGCCTGGGGACGGCCGATCGCGCACTGGGTCCCGCCGTTCGGGGAGCATCGCAAGGCGCACTTCGAGGAGCTGCGGCGCCGCTTCGATGAACGATTCGGAGTCGAACGGTCGCGGCGAATTTGCGAGACGAGCCGTAACCTCGGCATTTTCCCGAACCTTGTCATCAACGACATCATGGCGATCACGGTACGCACGTTTTACCCGGTCTCTCCCGACTACATGGAAGTGAATGCCTGGTCGCTCGCGCCCGCTGAAGAAAGTGCGGAAGACTCCGCGATGCGGCTCGACAACTTCCTTACCTTCCTTGGCCCCGGCGGCTTCGCGACACCCGACGACGTCGAGATGTTGGAGACGTGCCAGCGCGGCTTCGCCAACCGCGAAGTGGGATGGTCGGACATGTCGCGCGGAATGCATCGCGAGAAGCCGTCGATCACCGACGAATCGCAGATGCGTGCGTTCTGGAGGCGATGGAACCAGCTGATGACCGAGCCCACGGTCCGTCGCGCGCGGAGAGCGGCATGAGCTCGACCGATCTGCCGACACGCGCCGAAGTCGAGGACCTTCTATACAAGGAGGCCGCGCTGCTCGATGAGTGGCGCCTCGAAGAGTGGCTCGAGCTGCTGACCGACGATGCGATCTACGAGGTGCCGCCCACCGACGTTCCGGAAGGCGACTCGCGCAACACGCTCTTCATCGTCGCCGACGACATCGTGCGTATCCGGTCGCGCGTCAAGCAATTGCAGGGCAAGTCGGCATGGGCGGAGAATCCGCACTCGCGCACCCGCCGGCTGATCACCAATGTGCGCGTGCTCGGCAGCGACGGCGACAACTTTCTCGCCAGCGCCAACTTCGCCGTATATCGGATGCGATACGAATCGGTGGACACCTACATCGGTCACTACGAATACCGGCTCGCTCGCGAGCACGGGCATCTCAAGATTCGCGCGCGGCGCGTCATTCTTGACATCGAGGCACTGCGCCCTCACGGCAAGATAAGCTTCATCCTCTAAGCAACGGCCCATCTGCCCGCGCATGCTCATCGAGAGTCCGCGATGAATGTAATCGACATGCACAATCACTTCATCGCACCCGAAGTGATCGATTTTCTGGCGCGTGAAGGCGGGCATTTCGCGACGAAAATAGTCGAGCGTGATGGGCGCAGGTTTTTTCTGATCCAGGAAAAGGCGATGCGCCCGATCGACGGGCCAATCTCCAACGCAGCGGCGCGCCTGACGGACATGGAACTTGAAGGCATTACGACGCAGGCGGTGTCGTGCGTCCCGTTCCTGATGTATCCCGAAGTCGCGACCGATCTCGGTCTGGCGATCGCGCAGGTCAACAATGATGCGCTCGCAGCGCTCGCCGCCAAAACCCCCGAGCGTTTCGTCCCGCTCGCTTCGGTGCCGATGCAGAACCCGGCGGCGGCAGCGCGGGAGATGGAACGCGCGGCGAATCTGGGACTGCGCGGCGTCGAGATTCCTCCCAAGGTGGTCGAACGGCAGCTCGACGAACCGGACTTCGAGGTCTTTTGGGCTACGGCCGAAGCGCTGCAAATGGTCGTCTGCATCCACCCCTTCGAGGCTGCTCCGTCTGGCGCTCTCGCGCGCTACTTTCTGGGCAATCTGGTTGGCAATCTCTACGATACCGGCCTCGCCGCCGCGCTGCTGATTTACGGCGGCGTGCTGGAACGGCATCCGAACCTGCGCATCGTGCTGTATCACGCCGGTGGCGCACTGCACTCGCTGATTGGCCGCCTCGACATGGGATACCGGCTGGTGCCGGAATGCCGCGACGCGATCCCGCGCCCGCCTTCGACCTACGTGTCGCAATTTCACTTCGATATCATCGCGCACAACCGTGCGATGCTGGCGCATCTGGTCAAGACGCGCGGCGCCGACGGCTTCGTCGTCGGCAGCGACTATCCGCTCCCGGCCGGCCTCGCGCATCCGGTCGAAGAAGTTCGCGCGCTCGGCCTCGACGCCGCCGACGAGGAAAAGATTCTCGCGACCAACGCCCGCAGACTGCTGCGCCTCACCGGCAACGCCTGAGCCGACACCGGATCACAACTGATGGATTTTGATTTCACCTGAATGGAGCCGAAATGAAGAGGCGCAACGAAATCAAACTGACTCCCGAAGAACAGGCTGCGTTTCTTCGCGATACCCGCAAGGTCGCCCTTGCCAGCCTGGACAAGGAAGGATTTCCGCACGTCGTGGCGATGAACTTCATCGCGCAAGACGGCGCGATCCTGATGACCTCATACGGCAAGGCGCAGAAGGTCGTGAACATCAGGCGCAGCCCCAAGGTGGCGGTGATGGCCGAGTCGGGGCGCAAGTACTCCGACCTGCGCGGCGTGATGATTCGCGGGGAATGCGAAATCATAGAGGACCCGGCTGCCGTCGTGGCGACGCTCAATGCGATTCGACAGAGAGATACCGGTGACTCAACACCGAGTCAACCCACGCCGACAACGACCGTAACCAAGCGAGTTGTGCTGAAAGTGATCCCGAAGAAAACCGTGAGCTGGGATCACACCAAGCTAGGCGGCCGATACTGATTTCAGTGACGATCGCGCTTGCGCCTTGCCGAGCTGATCGCCGAGCAGCTTCAGAAGATTGATTCGCCGGAAGGGCTTTGAGAGGTGCAGGTCGCATCCGGCTTCGACCGCGCGATTGATGTCGGTCTCCAGGGCAGATGCCGTGAGCGCGATTATCGGAACGCGTTCGCGACCCTGCTCTCGTTCCCATTTCCGGATCGCGATGGTGGCATCGTAGCCGTCGAGCGTCGGCATCTGCATGTCCATCAGCACCACGTCGTAGTTGCAGGATTTAACCTTGGACACCGCGTCCTGTCCATCCACGGCGTCATCGATCTCGAATGGCATTTGCCTGAGCATGTCGTGGACGAGCGCGCGATTTACCGCGACATCGTCGGCGATCAGCACACGGGCGTGCGGCATGCTTTCGGGTTGCACCGGCGCGGCGGCGATTAGCGGCGATGGTTGCGACGCCGGGAACGAGATTCCGGCGACCGCGGAAACGGCGGCGATCAGATCCGCGAACTTGACCGGCTTGGTCACATAGGAGTTGAGTCGCGCCGATCGCAACTTCGCGAGGTTCTGTGTCAGGTCGGCCGTTCGCAGCATCATGACAATGCGTGAGGTATCGACAGCTGGAGCCGCCACCGCCTCGATCAGAGCGGGAAGCGTAGACCCCGGCAATGAGGCATCCAGAAGGATTGCCGTGTATCTTGTTGCTGCGCCGGCCTCCTTCTCGAGCAGGCCTATCATCTCGGGTCCGGACGCGGATTGATTCACACGAGCGCCGAGCGGAACCATCATCTCGCACAAAGCGTTGCGCGCTTGTTCGTTGTCGTCGACGACCAGGATCGAAACGCCCGCGAGCGACGGCGGCGGCATTTCTCCAGGGGCGGCGGCCGAAGGCGGCTCGAAGCGAATCGTAAAACTAAAGGTGCTGCCTCTACCGGCTTCGCTGTCGACCGCTAGTTCGCCGCCCATCAATGCGACCAGACGGGTGACGATCGCGAGACCCAAGCCGGAACCGCCGTAGCCGCGCGCGCTGGATGAGTCCGCCTGCGTGAAAGGCTCGAAGATCATCTTCAGCTTTTCGCGCGGGATGCCGATGCCGGTGTCGGCCACTGAGAACCGAAGCGACTGCGCCACGCCTGGCCGCGAATCGGGTTCGACGGTGACGACCACCTGTCCGTGCTCGGTGAACTTGATCGCGTTGCCGATGAGATTGGTCAGGACCTGGCGTAACCTGAGCGAGTCGGCGAGCACGCGGCGCGGGGTGCCCCGCTTCAAGCGCGCGACGAGTTCGAGGTCTTTTTCGGATGCCGTCACCGCAAGCGCATCGAGGACCTGCTCGACCATCTCACGCAAGTCGAATTCGTTGGCGGCGACGCTCAAGCGGCCCGATTCCATTCGCGCCAGATCGAGAATCGAATTGATCAATTCCAGCAGCATCGCGCCGTTGCTTTGGATCAAGTCCAGGTAGCGCCGCTGCTCGGCGTTGAGCTCGGTCTCGCCCAGCAGTTCCGACATTCCCAGCACCGAATTCATCGGGGTGCGGATTTCGTGTGACATGGAGGACAGGAATTCCGACCGAGCGCGCGATGCGGCCAGCGCGGCCTCGCGGCTCATCACCAGTTCCTGCTGGGTTTCACGAAGCTGCGCGATTATCTTTTCGCGCTCACGAACTTCCGCCGCCAGACGCTCGCGCCCCTCGAATACGAATCGCAGGCGCCGATCGAGTTCGAGCCGATAGCGATACGAGGCAACGCACGCCACCTGCGCGACGACAGCGCCGGCCAGCATCGAAACCCAGTACGCGACCAGCGCCGGATCGTCGCGCGAGGAAAGCGCCGTAAACACCGCCACGCTCGCCAGCGTTGCGGCATTGAACCAGAGCTGGCGCGACGGCCGCCAGGGGAAGAAGGCAGCGGTACCGAGCTGCAACAGGAGCATGCCCAATACCGCCGGCGAAAAGTTTCCGGCCTTCACGCTGGCAGCGGTCATAGCAGCTATCAGCAGCCAGCCGGTGAAGAGAACGATCGCCTCCCATCGACGATGGAACCAGTCCGAGAAGCTGGCTACGAGGAGCGCGAAGGCCAGCAGAAACTCACCGTAGTAGAAGATCAGGCCGATTTGCCGAAAGGGTCGCGCTTCAAGCGTATTACGCGTGATGCCTGTCAGCGCGACGATGAGAACCACAAGTAGTCCGTAGCGGACCATCCGGGGGCCGCGACTCTCGGCAGCGATCTGGCCCAGAGCCAGCTCGACCGTTTCGTGTTCGACTGGTGACGGCGCTGGGGAGTCTCCATGAGCCGCCTCGGGCGCCATGAGCACGCCGTTCGGCTCAATGAATGGTGGAGATTTCACTTGCATCTGCGATATCTGGGTCTAGAGACAGCCCTGCTTAATATAATCATGGTAAGCAACAGTTGACAGGTGGATGAGCCAGAAAGACACACCGCTGAAATCCAGTAACGGAAGGGCCGTTTTTCCTAGATTTTCTCGAAGGTTTTCCGTCATTCTTAGCAAGGCTCGCACTTAGCAAGGCTCGCAGCCGCAGCTACGCCGTCAATGCCCTCTTTCCGTGGCCGCCTCTGCTGAAGCCTCATTTGGCCTTTTGGCAAGTTCTTTTCGAAGCAGTTCCACAAGATCCTTGCCTCTGACCGGCTTGGCGAGATGCAGGTCGCATCCGGCATCGACGGCGCGTTCGATGTCGGCCTCGAGCGCGGACGCGGTGAGCGCGATTATTGGAACGCGGTCGCGGCCCTGCTCTCGTTCCCAGGTTCGTATGGCAGTCGCGGCGCCATAGCCGTCGAGAACCGGCATCTGCATGTCCATCAACACCGCGTCATAGCGGATGGCCGTGACCTTGGCGACGGCATCGAGGCCGTCGACGGCGTCGTCGATCTGAAATGGCATGTGCTTGAGCAGACCATGCACCAGCGCGCGATTCGCAGCGATATCGTCAGCGATTAGCAGCCGCGCCGAAGAAATTGGCGGCGTTTCGGCGGAGACAGCGGCCGCTTCATGAGCAGGCTGCTGCGCGGCGGATTTTGGCGCCACGATTGCGCGAATGGTGCTTAACAGGTCGTCGCGCTTGACCGGCTTGGTCACATACGAGCTCAGGCCGGCAGTTCGCAGCTTCGCGAGATGCTCCGTCAGGTCAGTCGTCCGCATCATCATGATGATGCGCGCGGAATCGATCGGCGACGCCGCAATCGCATCCATCAAATTGGGAAGCGTGAAATCCGGGAGGGTGCCATCCAGCAGGACAATCAGATCTACCGCCGACGCGCCTGTTTCGAACCGGCTGATCGCTTCATGTCCGGACGCGCACTGATCGACCCTGGCGCCCAGTGCGCTCAGCGTTTCGCACAGCGCATCGCGCGCTTCCCGGTTATCGTCGACGACAAGCACGGCAACGCCGGCAAGCGAAACGGCAGAGCCGTTCGCTTCGACCGGCGAAGGGAGACGATCAAGGCGGGTGGTGAAACTGAAGGTGCTGCCGATTCCCGCTTTGCTCTCGACGCTCACCCTGCCGCCCATCAACGAGACGAGGCGCGTGACGATCGCCAGGCCCAGACCCGAGCCGGTGTAGCGGCGGGCGCTCGACGAATCCACCTGCGTGAATGGCTCGAAAATCGTTTTCAATTTGTCGGGCGGAATGCCGATGCCCGTGTCCGCGACGGAGAACCGCAGCAGTCCCGATGAGCTCCGCTCCGGCTCCACTGTCACCACAACTTGCCCGTGTTCGGTGAACTTGATCGCGTTGCCGATCAGATTGGTCAGAATCTGCCGAAGCCTGAGCGAATCGCCTACGACGCGCCGCGGCGTGCCCGGCCGCAAACGCACGACCAGCTCGAGCTGCTTCTCGAAGGCAGTCACCGCGAGCGCGTCGGCAAGCTTCTCGACCAAATCGTGGAGATCGAAATTGCCGGCAACCATGCTCAGATCTCCCGATTCCATGCGCGCGAGATCCAGGATGGAGTTGATCAACTCCAGCAACATCGCGCCGTTGCTCTGGATCAGACTCAGATAGCGCTGCTGCTCGGCGTTGAGGTGAGTGTCTCCGAGCAACTCGGCCATTCCGAGCACCGAGTTCATCGGGGTGCGAATCTCGTGCGACATGGAGGAAAGGAACTCCGACCTGGCTCGATAGGCGGCAAGGGCGGCTTCGCGACTGACAAGGAGCTGTTGCTGAGTTTCCCGAAGCCGGTCGATCATTTCCTCGCGCGTGCGGACTTCCACCGCCAGACGCTCGCGTCCCTCGGCCACCGAGCGAAGCCGTCGATCAAGCTCGCGCCGATAGCCATACGCTGCGGCGCAAGCGACCTGGCCGACGATCGCGCCGACAATCAGCACGCACCAATACATCACGATCTCCGGGTCGGGGTGCGCCGCAAACGCGGTATAGATAGCGAGGCTCGCGAGCGTCCCTGCGCCGATCCAGAGCTGATGGGAAGGGCGCCAGGGCAGGAACGCGGCGGTGCCGACCTGGAGCAACAGGAAGGCCAGAATCGCGGTCGGAAAGATCTCGGTCGAGAGAGTCAGATGCGTGATCCCGCTCAGCAGCACGACAGCGTTGACAAGGACGATCGCTTCCCAGCGATCGTGGAACCATTGCGTGAAACTGGCCGCAAAGAACGCGACCTCGAGTGGCAGCAGCTCGAGGCCGTAGAAGGTCATAACGGCATCACGATAGGGCCGCTCGACTGCCAAGTTGATTATGACCACCGCGGCCGCGAGAAGGACGGTTACCAGAAATCCATAACGGGCCATCCGTGGGCCCCGAGCGGCCGTCTGGCCGAAGGCGAGTTCGAGCGTAGCCTCAGAAGGGGCTGGAACCGTCAGGTCTGCGGAACCTGCTTCGACAGACGATTTTGCAGCCACCGCTGATGGGCTCAGCGATGGTTCGGTTACGAGTACAGGTTTGGGTATGTCAGGCATCCGTCACGTCTAGGTTTAGATGATCCCATGTTAAATATAGTAATCATAGACAAGCATTGACAAATCAATGAAGATTAAACCGCCTCGTACCAGCTGTTGCCTGTGCGCGTTCGCGCCGAAGGGCTCACGAAGTGGAAGGCACGTTTGCGGGCGTTCGGCGTGCGGGAAAGTGGCGTAAGCCCGCGTGAGCCGATGCAAGCCGAGATGTGGTGCGTTTTTCAACGGGATATCGTGTCGCTGTCCGAGATGAATTTCGGGTGGTTACGGATCGTTTTGGTTCGTTTCGCAAAAAACGGGCTCCTGAGGGCTCGTGATTAGATTTTAGGCAAACCCAAATAAATCGAGTGTTTTCGCGCCTTATTTGGGTTTGTTTTGTAAAAAATAAATCCGGAGCCGCCGCTGATGCGGTCGGCTCGGATGGTTCTTTTGTGATCAGGAAGCGGCTGCCGCGCTTTTTTGAGAAGTGGGGCTATACCGGCAGGAAAAACGGCCGGAGATGCCGTGAAGACCATACGCAAAAGCGTATATGCTCCCGCGTTTCACTTCAAAGTCTGAAAAAGTTTAGCGCGCCTAATCCGCGCAAAACTCCTTCAGTTGCGAGCAAAAATCGTTCAGCTGCCTGATGTGGATGGGCTGGCGGCCTGTGGATGGCCGGCGCCGAGCTCCGCCGCGCGATCCGTAACCATTTTTCCCCAGGCATCCATCGCGCTCTCCGCATCGCCCCATTCCAACTGGGCCGCCTGACTGACCGCCATTCCGCCCTGCCGCTTGTCGACGAATTCGCCGAGAAGCTGACCGCTGACTGCGTCTGTAAACTTGACCGCCACTTCGACCGAGCCCGAAAAGGCAGCGTGACCGGTCGCGAGCGATTGCCCGTAGTTGAGAATGCGCGCCTGGGGAATGACCACGGAGATGCTCCGCAAGCCGGGAGTCGCAGCAGTCGCGTTGATGATCGCGGTCTGTATCGAGATGGTTGCGGGTCCCGGCTGATCGACGATGGTGAAATTCCTTGCCGCGCTCTGCTTGAGAACGTTGTACAGGTACGCGGTCAGCATCTGCTGATCTTGCTGCGACACGCTGGAATCGGCTGAATCCCAGTACTGCACGGGCTGAATGAGCACGTTGGTATAGGTGCTCCATTGCACGTTCGGAGCGATGTAGCGGTAGGCGGCCTGCCCTTCACTGCCGGGCTGAAGCAGAGACGCATCACTGCCGAGAAAATCGCTCGCCGCGGACGGGACGGTCTGCCCGGAAGAGGTCTCCTGCGTCAGCGCGACGGGGGCCTGAGTGCTCGCGGTTCCACATCCCCACAAGGCCGCGGCCGACAGCACAGCGATCGCAAGCGCCGCATAGGGCGCAGAGGCTCGCAGCGTTTTCCGCGCACTGACTTTGTGTCCGTTCACATGTTTCATCTCAGTATGCCCCTCCGGTTGAAGACCCCGCTCGATGGAAGCGGGACAAATCTGTGAGTAGCCGAACCTAACGCCACGTGCGTGGTAACGCCAGCACTTTATATCCTATTTTGGATGTGGAGAAGCTGAACGACGAGTGGATCTGAATGCCGCCGTGCAGCGATTTTCGCTCGATACCTCGAATTTGGGATCGAGTGCCAGCCAGGAGAGCGTTGCAAAAGGAGCGCTTCGCGAACACGGGTTCGCTTGCGCGAAGAGGATCCTTCGTCCCGTTGGTCCGCAGCGCGAGCTTGCGCCCGCAACCCAAAGAGGCTGTCGCGGCGTCTGCGCTGAGCGAGTTCTGCTGTTACCTGAGAGAGCTGTAGTCGCGGCGCGAGGACGCGCCGCGATCCCTCCGCTTCGGCAGCCTCCGGTCGGGATGACAACATAACCAAGGCCGGAATCAGGAATCCGCAGATTTCACGGATTGAACTTGTTGATGGAACGGCTGGGGCGGGCGGGCCGCCCGCCGCCACTCGGAGAAGGCGCAATCTTTATCTGGAGTAGGGCCGGCGGCTCGCCGGCCTGACACCGCGACGTCGCTGACCACCGTCTAGCCAAGCGCGCAGAAAGCAGCACCCTCACCCTTACCCTCTCCCGCAACCGAGCGGGCGAGGGGCGGAAATACTGAGAAGGAAGGGGAACCAGACGGGTAAGTTAGAAAAGCCGGAGCCGCTCGATCGCGAATAGGACGGCTAGCACCACGAGCATCGTGCCGGCTGCGCGTTCAGCACCCCGCTCGTACCGTTCGCCAAGACGCGCGCCAAATTCCAAGCCGATAAAGGTGAACACGGTCGTGGTGATCGACACAAGAATCAGCAACGGCACGAGCGGCACCGCCACGGCCGGGAGCGCGATTCCGACGCCGAGGGAATCGAGGCTGATTGACAAAGAAGTCAGCAGAAGGCCGATTCCCCTGGTCACATCGAAGGTTTCTTCGGCGGGATGCCGAAAGGATTTTCGAATCATCACGAATCCGATGAAGCCCAGCAGCGCGAAGCCCACGTAGGCGGCGATGGCGCCGAGCAAACGACCCGCACCCACGCCGAGCGCATACCCGATCATCTGCATCGCGATCTCGGACCCGGCGAACGCCAATCCCAAGCGCAGACTCGCGTCGAAAGAGAGCCGTGCGACACCGACGCCCACGGAGATCGCCAACACGTCGAGCCCCACGGCGAATGCCACCGCGAATGCTTTTCCCAAGGCGACAACATCATGGTGAATTTGCAATCGGTCCTCCGAAGAGTCCATCGAGGCGAAATGAATATCCGACGCCGAAGAAGTGATTTGGCGAACTGCTGTTCAAGCCGAAGCCAACGTGAAAGTCGACCTTTGAAGTCTCGTCACCCACCAGGAGCCGCCGCCATCGAGAATCTGAGCGGGCCTCGCATGGTCGGGATAATCGCCGGCGTACTCCACGAACAAGTCGCGAGTCTGCCCGAATTGTCGTTCCAGCGACAAGGTCAGCTCGAAGGTCGGATTGTCGGTGTGCTGGCTCGTAAACCACGTGACAGTGAACATCCCATGGAGCGACCAGTCGCCGCTGATTCGCCACGTCTTCGATTTTCTGTCAATTTCGAAATTGTGAATTCTGCGGCGCGCGACCACCGAACCCGGGAACGTGCGCGGAAGTTACACGTGCCTCATTTGCACAATTCTTTAGCGCTCGGCTGCGACCCGAGAGAGCTGTGGTTGCGGCGCGAGGACGCGCCGCGATCCCTCCACTCCGGCAGCCTCCGGTCGGGATGACAGAATGTGAGGAGCGCTTCGCGGACGCTTTTCCGCGCCACAACACTTTGGGCTTTGGTGACTAATCGACCAGGCGGTGATTGGCGATGTGCCGGTGTCAGGCCGGCGAGCCGCCGGCCCTACTCCAGAGAAGATGCCCTCCTCTCCGGGTGGCGACACTCGCCCCTCGCCCGCGCCACCTATTTTTGGATGAATGCCGATCTTTAGTTGGTGCCTTGGTGGTGAAAGTTGTTTTCAAACTGTGCTTCGCACCGCCAGCGGGACGCGAGCGCCACTCCATAAGGGCGGGCGCGGCAAGCAGCACCCTCGCCCGTACCCTCCTCCCGCTTTTTCAGGCGGACGCTTCGCGTTCAGTCGGACGCTTCGCGTGCGCGTCAAAGTTTTACAATCGCTAGATCGAGCGCGCCCTAGTAGAAGAGAGACAGCGATGTTGACCAGATTGTCCAGCGGGATTTGCCAATGAAGCGCGCCGAACGCGCCACTGTGACCTGGTGGCAATCCCTTGGGGCAGTGCTCGGCACACTCCTGGTGGCCGGAGCGGCGCTCGGCATGGCCGAACCGTGGAGCAACTTTGCACTGGATCCCCAGCACTCCGCGCAGTCTCCGAACGCATCGCAGTCACTGAGCCAGATTCATTGGCAGACGCCGGTGGATCTGGATCCCCAATACTCCGGGAGCGAACTGCTGATTCATTACGGGTCTCCGATGGTGACGGCCGCAAATACGGTGATCGTGCCGGTGAAAACTGGTGCGCAGGGCGGGTTTGAAGTGGAGGCGCTCAGTGGAACCAGCGGCAGCCTGATCTGGAGCTTGCCGACGGACTATATTCTGCCGCCGCACAATTGGACGCCCGTGTTTGGGCCAGCGATGAGTTCGGCGCCGCGACTTTATTTTCCCGGGGCCGGCGGCACAGTCTATTTTCGGGATTCGCCAGACTCGGCCGCGGGGACCGAAGGTCAACTCGTCTTCTACGGAAGTGCGAACTACTCAGCAAATCAGAGTTCCTACAACGCGAACGTCATGATCAACACGCCGATTACCAGTGATGCTGCCGGAGACATTTTCTTCGGTTTTCAGGTGATCGGCGCCACGCCCTTGTCGTTGAGCAGCGGGATCGCGCGAATCAACGCGGCGGGGACGGGCACATGGATTGCGGCTGCTACCGCGGCCAACGACCCGTCGATCACGCAAGTGGTGCAGAATTGCGCTCCGGCCCTGAGTGCGGATGGGAGCACGGTCTACCTGGCCGTCAGCAACGGATCGGCGGGTTACATCGTGGCGCTGGACAGCACAACGCTCGCCCCGAAAGCGAGCGCGCGGCTGACAGATCCGGAATCGGGCGACGAGTCGTGGGTGAGCGACAGCGGATCGGCCTCACCGACGGTCGGGCCGGACGGCGATGTGTATTTCGGAGTGTTGGAGAACCCCTTTCCGGAGAACCACGACCGGGGCTGGCTGTTGCATTTCGACAGCACGCTGTCGCATTCGAAAATACCGGGCGCTTTTGGCTGGGACGATACCGCATCGGTGGTTCCGTCGTCGCTGGTGGCATCCTACAGCGGCACGTCCAGCTACCTGCTGATGACGAAGTACAACAACTACGCGAACGTTGGGGGAGACGGGCAGAACAAGATTGCGATCCTCGATCCGGATTCCACGGAGATCGATCCGATCACGGGCGTCACAGTTATGCAGGAAGTTCTGACGATGCTTGGGCCGACGCCGAATCCGCCGCTGGCGGGCGTCAAGGAATGGTGTATCAACTCGGCGGCGGTCGACCCGGCGACCAAAGCCATCATGGCCAACAGCGAGGATGGGAAGCTCTACCGATGGGATCTGACGAGCAATACGTTGTCGCAGAGCGTGACGCTCACCCCGGGTCTGGGCGAAGCATATACGCCGACGGTGATCGGAGCAGACGGCACGGTCTACGCCATCAACAACGCGACGCTCTTCGCGGTGGGAACCGCGAGCTCGCCAACGCCGACGGCAACCGCAACGGCGACGACAACCGCCACGCCCGCGGCAACACCGACCGCGGCTGCGACCGCCACGAGGACGGCAACGCCGACGGCGACTGCCACCGCAACGGCGACCTCGACTGCAACGGCGACCGCGACCGCAACGGCCACTTCTACTGCAACGGCGACGCCGACCCGGACCGCAACGGCAACGGCCACCGCGACCGCATCGGCTACTTCCACCGCGACCGCGACGCCAACCCGCACCGCAACGGCCACCCCTACCGCAACCGCGACGCCGACCCCAACCAAAACACCGACCCCGACCAAAACGCCAAAGCCGAAACCGACCAGGACGCCGACCCCAACCAAAACACCGAAGCCGACTAAGTAGTTCGGTTCATAAGTTTGGCAACGTATGACATTAGGCGGCAGGACGGAGCAAGTTGGGGGCAGCGTCGATCTTTTTGACGAGTTGGTCGAGGTCGGCGC
>JBKQNE010000284.1:0-28850 GCA_052146355.1 Binataceae bacterium (SeqCode)
TCTGTCCGGCTCTCCAGACGGCGATAGGAGAGCCGGTCAGAAAGCTCTTGTGGCACAACCTTAACCTATGCAAAGCGGACACAATCGCTGAACCATTAAAGGCGGACATAATCGCTGAACTAAGACACGGGGAGGTCGCTAGCTTGTCTCGGCGGCAGGCTTTGGGTAAGTTGGACGACTCGACCCTAGGTCCTATACTCCCATGAATAGCGTTATCAAAAAGCTCGAAGACCGAGGCCTGCGCAGCGATCTCCCCAGTTTTCGCGTCGGCGATACGGTTCGTCTCCAGGTAAAGGTCCGCGAAGGCGAAAAGGAACGGATTCAGTCGTTCGAAGGCGTGGTAATCCGGATCAATCGTGGCGGAAACCGCGCGACATTCACGGTCCGCAAGGTTTCATACGGCGTCGGCGTCGAGCGAATCTTTCCGGTCCATTCCCAGCGCCTCGACAAGATTCAGGTCCTGAGCCACGGCCGCGTGCGCCGGGCTCGCCTCTACTACCTGCGCAAGCGCCAAGGCAAAGCGGCGCGCCTGGACACCCAGGCCTAGTAAATCGGCCGGGCTCGTAGCGAGAGCATTGCAAGACTAACGAGCGCTCCGCGAATGCGGAACCGGTACCGGGTTCGCTTGCGCGAACCTGTCCGAGATCCTTCGACTTCGTTCGCGTTGCTCACTTCGCTCAGGATGACACTCACTGCCATCAGGCGCCGCTCGGCGGTTTTGCAAAGGTTTCCTGTAGCGGTACTGCAGCGGGGCTACACCTCGCGCCGCATGAAACCTGATTGTCGATCGGCTACAGTGCCGTTGCCGATCCGCGACCCGCGCCTTCCCAACGGCAATCCGACACCGGTCCCGTTCGAATAAGGCGTTCTCGCCTGCGCGATGATGATGGAGCTGCGGCGAAAGCGCCGCTACGAAGTTGTGTTTGAGAAGCCCGCTACGGCTTGGACTTCTTCATCATGTGGACGTGCCCGAAGAAGTGCGCGCCCTCGCTGATCGTCAGGTTCTCCGCCTCGATATTGCCGTGCACGCGCGCGCGCGGTCCCAGGACCACGCGCTTCGATGCGATCACATCGCCGCGCAGTTCGCCCAAGATCAACAGCCGCGGCGCCCGCACCTTGCCTTCGATCGTCCCGCCCTCGGCGATAACGACCAACTCCTCCGACGAAACCTCGCCGCGGAAGCGACCCTCGATCGTTACCGGTTCGTGGAAGATTAGCCGGCCGGAGACGTTGATATTACGCGCGACCGCGACCCGAGTGCGTTCCTCCACCCATGCTGTGGCAGGCGCTTCAGGAATCTGCGGCGGTGGCCGCAGTTCCTCATGATCCCCTGTATGCCCGTTACGATCCATGGGCAGCTAATCCTGCCTCATTTATGGCGCAGGGAACACGTGACAGGCAACTAAATGTTCGCCGTGGCCCTTCAGAAGCGCCGGTTCCGTTACTCTACACCTATCCTCCGCGTAAGGGCATCGCGGATGAAAAGCGCATCCGGAGGGCGGATTTACCGGACTGGGCATCTCGCCGGGGAGTTTGATTCGCTCTGGTTTCGCCGTTTGATCGATTACCGGAATCGCCGAGAGCAATGCCCGCGTGTAGGGATGGCGCGGATTAGCGTAGATTTCCTCGCGGGAAGCGATTTCGACAATCTTGCCTAAATACATGATCGCGACGCGGCGGCTGATGTGCTCGACGACCCGCAAATCGTGCGCGATGAACAGATAGGTCAGGTTCAGCCGCTCCTGGAGATCCTGAAGCAGATTGATTATCTGCGCCTGAATCGAGACGTCGAGCGCCGATACCGGCTCATCGAGCACGACGAAACGCGGATTGACCGCCAGCGCGCGCGCAATTCCGATTCGCTGCCGCTGTCCGCCGGAAAACTCGTGCGGGTAGCGGTTCATCGCATCCGCGGCCATCCCGACCATCTCGAGCAGCGCAACGATGCGCTCCTCTTTTTCGCGGCCGCGCGCGAGATTGTGAATCTCAATTCCCTCGCCGACGATCGCGCGCACCTTCATGCGCGGGTTCAGTGATGCATACGGGTCCTGAAATACCAGTTGCATCTCGCGCCGGAGTCCGCGCAACTCGGTGCGCGTGAGCGTCGAAAGGTCGCGTCCATCGAACCACACTTTGCCGCGCGTCGGCTCGAGCAGCCGCAGGATCAGGCGGCCCAGCGTGGATTTGCCCGATCCCGATTCGCCCACGAGTCCCAATGTCTCGCCACGGCGGATTTCGAAATTGACGCCGGCGACCGCCTTCAAGGTCAGCTTCGTGCGCGCAAGGAGTCCGTCGCTGCCCGCGGGAAATTCCTTCCAGAGATCTTCCACGCGGATGAGCGCGTCCGTCATCGGCGCGGCAACGATATTTTCAGACGCGGATACAGGCGACATGATGACCTGATGCTTTCGTTTGCAACGGTGGATCAGTTGCGGCGCACGCCGGTATCGCGATGGGGCAGCGCGGATGAAACCTGCATCCGCTCGGCGGCCTGAGCGCGCTCGGTATCGTGCCCGGAATCGCCTGCAGGCGATGGCGCGGTTTGCCATCGATGCCCGGAATCGATTCCAGCAATCCTTTCGTGTACGGGTTCAGCGGATTGCGGAACAGATCGGCGGCCGTCGCCTGTTCCATCACGCGCGCGGCGTACAGAATCGTGACGTCATCGGCATATTCATTGACAATGCCGAGGTCGTGCGTCACGAGAATGACCGCGAGCTTGAGCCGTTCCTGCAATTCGCGGATGAGATCGAGAATCTGCGCCTGGATAGTCACGTCGAGCGCGGTGGTCGGCTCATCGGCAATCAGCAGGCGCGGATTGCACGACAGCGCCATCGCGATCATCACCCGCTGGCGCATCCCGCCGGAGAGCCGATGCGGGTAGTCGTCGATGCGCCGCTCCGGGTCCGCGATACCGACCATCCTGAGCGCTTCGATTACGCGGTCGCGTGTTTCGCCGCGGCTGGTCTTCTGATGGAGCCGAATCGCCTCGCCCACCTGGCTGCCAATCGTGAAGACCGGGTTCAGCGAGGTCATCGGCTCCTGGAAGATCATCGCGATCCGCGCGCCGCGAACCGCGCGCATCTCCGGCTCCGGAAGCTTCAACAGGTCGTGGCCTTCGAACAGGACTTCGCCGCCGGTAATTCCGGCCGACTCCGGCAGCAATCGCATGATCGACAGCACGGTGGCGGTCTTGCCCGAGCCCGATTCGCCGACCAGCCCCATCAATTTGCCCGGCTCGACGGAAAAGCTGACGCCATCGACCGCGCGCACTTCACCCGCATCGGTAAAAAACGAGGTATGGAGCGATTTCACTTCGAGCAAAGGGGCCACTGCGCACTCAGGGTAGCATCGCGCGGACAGCGCGAACCAGACGGGGCAGAAACGTCCCCAGACACCTCACCGTCGGACAGGGTCGGCAGGTTGTCCCGCGCGGGCCAAGGGCGTGCTATCTCGGGAAAAGTGCTCGGAGTATCGAGGGCAGGACTTCACCATCATAGTGCTCGACGTGGGAGTCCAGCGTCCGGGCCAGAGCCAGCAGTGTATGCGCGAAGCTGCTGCGGTCCCCGACCGTATGCGGTTCACGCAGAGCGGCCATCAACTTGCGCATCTCTTGACGTTCGCTCTTAAGGCTGTCGAGCAACGTATCCGAAATCGCCTGATGGGCCTCGCCCCACGAGAACACCAACTCGTCTTCGATTTGCAGGTGCGACCATAGATCGTGCCGTATCTGGTCCCAGACCTGGAGAGCGCGTTGATTCGCTGTAACAGCATCCGGATCGCTGGCGAGCCTGGTGGCGGCGAAAGCCAACTGCATATTGAGGTCGTCCAACTTTCGGTGTTCGATGCCCAGACACGACACCATCGCGTTGATCATCGGAACCTCAAGCTCGGGCAACTGCCCGCAGCAGAGCGTCATCGGGGTCGAAACCTGGGTGGCTTCCATGTTGTTTGCCTCTAAGAGATGTGAGCAATCCACATGCCACCAGTTGGAACGGCCAGAATTGAAGAAATACCTGGCGCAGACTGTTTTGTTCTGCGAATGAATCGCGAAATGCGGATCGCCGCCAGCACCTGAGCGCATGTCGTCGAGTGCCGCAGGCTGCGCTGCGCGGGCGCGACACCGGGGGCACTCCACGATCGCTCAACCCGCGTGCGACGGATCCAGGCGATCGCGCAGATGATCGCCAAGAAAGTTGAACGACATCACCGCCAGAAAAATGAAGATGCCCGGAATCAGAATCCACGGGTAGTGCCTGAGGTTCTGCACGTCTTCGGCCGCGGCGAGCAGGTTTCCCCACGATGACGCCGGTTCCTGGATGCCCAACCCCAGCAGCGAGAGAGCGCTCTCTCCGAGTATGAAACCGGGAATCGACAGGGTCGCGGCGACGATCGCATAGCCCATCACCGACGGAATGATGTGGCGGCGGATGATGCGCCATCGCGAGCCGCCCAGCGCCTGCACCGCCTGCACGTATGGCAATCCGCGGACGGAAGCAGCCATCCCGCGAATTATCCTCGCGAAGCCCGCCCAGCTTATGAAGCTCATGATCGCGACGATCAGAAAGAAAGTTACTACGGTGCTAAGCCCCGGCGGGATGATCGCCGCGAGTGCAAGCAGAAAATAAAACGACGGCAGCGACATCTCGATCTCGGACCATCGCATGATGAGGTTGTCGACGAGGCCGCCGACGTAACCCGACAAGGCGCCGACCGTGATTCCCAGTGAAAAGCTAATCGCAACGCCGATAAGCCCCACGAACATGCTAACGCGGGCGCCATAAACGATGCGCGAGAAAAGGTCGCGGCCCAGTGCGTCGCTGCCCATCAGATAAAACGGATCCCTGGGCGAATCGGTGGTGAACAGATGGCCGCCGGAGAGAATGTGGATGTACAGTCGGCGCGAGAGGTCGGGCGCAAAGTGCCGCTCGACGGGGTCGACCATCCGCATCGGATACGCGAAGAAAATTCCCTGCGACCATTCGCCGGGCGCCGCCAGATGAAATCCCATGGGCGGGCAATCCGGCATCGCGCGGTTCTGATAGGCCGGGTCGTAGGGCGCGAAGAACGGCGACACGATCGCGAGCGCATAGAAGAACAGCAAGCAGAGCGCGGAGAAACGGACGGTCCACGATGCGTACCGCCATTCGCGGCGCAGCCCCGCAAATCGGACGCCTTCGGGAAGGGCGAGTGCAGGGGCGGCAGGTGCGTTCATTGCGACCCCGCCGAGGAGAAATCGACCCGCGGATCGACCGCGACCAGCGCCACGTCCGCCAACAGGTTGCCGACGAGCAGCAGGACCGTGCCCATCAGCACCGATCCCATCACCAGGTAAATATCGAGCGAACGAACCGCGTCGAGCAGCAGCAGTCCCAGCCCTTGCAGGTTCATCACCGCCTCGACCAGCGCGGCACCGCCGAGCAGATCACCCAGCGAATAGCCAGCCATCGTGATGAACGGGTTCAGCGCGTTGCGGAGCACGTGCTTGTAGATCACCATGCGCTCGGGCAGTCCCTTGGCGCGCGCGGTGCGGACGAACTCGGAATTTTTGATTTCGAGAATCTGTGAGCGCATCAGCCGCATCAGCCCGGCCATCCCGGCGACGCCCAGGACGAACACCGGCAGGATCAGGTGATTGATCCGGTCGGCGACTTTGCTCCACGCATCCAGTGACGCGTAGTCGATCGAGAAGGTCCCGCCGATCGGGAACCATCCGGTTTGGACCGCGAAATACATCGCGAGAAACGCCAAAAAGAAATTGGGCACCGACATTCCGAAGAAGGCAAGGAACGACAGGATGCGATCCCAGATCGAGTTCTGGTTGACGGCCACGACTATTCCAATCGGAATTGCCAGTACCCACGAAAACAGCATCGCGGCGGCGGAGAGAATAATCGTGTTGACCGCGCGCGATGCGATCAGCGAGGTCACGTTCACGTGGTAAGCGAGTGAGACGCCAAGGTCGAGATGCATCACCGACCAGAGCCACTTGAAGTATCGAACCAGCAAAGGCTGATCGAGGCCGAACTCCGCTTCCATCTGCTTGATGACCAGCGGCGAGATCTGCGGGTTCATCTTGAGGCTGGTGAAAAAGTCGCCCGGAACCAACGCCATGACGAGAAAGGACAGAAACGTGATCCCGATCAGCAGCGGGATCATGTTGACGAGCCGGCGGATGAGAAACCGTCCCATCAGAACTGGCGCGAAGCGCCGAGGCAGACGCTCATTCGGGTTTGAACTGAATCCATTCGGGTTTGTAGAGACCCCACACAGTGGGCTGGTAGTTTTCGAGGGTGTTTTTCCATGCGTTGTAGCGGACCTGCCGGACGGTTTCGATCACCGCGAGCTGGTCATGCAGAATCTGCTGTATCTCCCAGTAGTACGGGACGCGTTTCAGCGTATCCATTTCTCCGGCACCCTCGTCGACCAGCTGATCAATTCTCGCTTCCCATTCGGTCGCGGGCTTCGCTTGGGCGGGGTTCCACAGATGCAAATCGCCTGACGATTTATAGAAATTAGCGCCGCCATTGGGATCGGGCGTCGCGCCGAAGCCCATCAGGATACAGTCCCAATCGAAATTGTCGTCCATCCGCTCGATAAGGGTAATAAAGTCCAGCGGCCGGAAGTTCACTTTTATACCCAGACTCTCGAGGTCTTGCTTGAAGATCGCGCACATCTGGCCGCGTTGAGAATTTTCCGAATTGGTGATGAGGTTGAATTCGAGCCGATTCCCCTTCGAGTCCACGCGCACGCCCGGAGACACGAGATGATAACCACCGGCTTCCAGCAGGCGGGCCGCTTCAGCCAGGTCGTAGTCGTAGTCTTTGAGATTCGGGTTGTGAAAAACCTTGTCCGACGGTGAAATTTCGGCAACGGCTGGCACGGCAAATCCGTGCCAGCAAAGATTGATGATGCCTTCCTTGTCGATCGCGTGCGCCATCGCGCGCAGGAAGTTGAGGTCTGTAAACCAAGCCATCTTCGGACTCGCGACGCCATTCTTCACGAAGTGACGGGGGTTGCGATTAAAGCAGAAGAACAATGAGCCGTTGTCGATGCCGATGTCTTTTACCGTGATGCCGAGTTTCTGCTGCTGGTCCCGTAGGTCAATGATTTCTCCGGCACGAGGATGGTCGAAGGTATCGGTCTGTCCCGCGATGAATCGCAGGTAGGCAGCGTTGAAATCCTGTACGATCATCATTATCTGGCCGTGCAGCCGCGGGAGCTGTCCGCCCTGCTCATCCTTCATCCAATAGACCGGATTTCTCGCATATTGCACCGACTGGCTCGGCACGTAACGTGTCATCTTGTAAGCCCCGTCGCCAATCAGTTGATCGGGGGGCGTGTTGATCCCCCAGGTCTGATTGAAGGTTCCCGATTCGTACGCGGCCTTGAGAACGTGCTCGGGCATGATCGGAATGCCCGCTGAATAGAGAATCGGAGCGAAGGGACGCGGCAAGGTCATCGCCACCGTGTAATCGTCTAATGCAGCTGTTTGTATCGACTGCCCATACACCGACATTATCGAGCGGATGCTGGTCGGAATTTTTGGGTCGTAGATCACTTTCATCGTGAACAGGACGTCGCGAGCGGTCACTGGCTGCCCGTCGAACCACTTAACGTCATGACGAAGATGAAAGGTGACGACCTTCTGATCCTTGGAAATGTCCCAGCTCTCTGCCAATCCAGGTTCAGGCAGCGTCGTAAGCGGATTCACTCTTAACAGCCCTTCGAAAAGGTTGGCCGTCATTTGCGACGACGACTCGTCGTTGGAGAGAATTGGATTGAACGTGCGAGGATCGCCTGGTTCGGCGTCGTAAAGAATCTGCTCGCCAGCGTGATCGATCTTTGGCCGATTCACGTGGCATGCCGATGCCGCCAAGGCCAGCACCGCTGCCAAAACCGCGGCTCTACTGGTTCGCATTGCCCAGGTTCGCCTGCTCGGCTGCCGGTGCTGAAAGCTCGAACGTTGATGCCGGCACGGCGCCGTTGATGATCGGCCGCTTGTAGCGGAATGAAATGTGGCTTTGCGCGATCGGAAAAGTCGCGTCGACGCCGTAGGGAAACATCAGGCCCGCGTCGATGTCGTGATAGTCGCTGTACCGGACTTCGTACTCCACCGCTCCGGTGCCGTCGCGCAGCCGCACCATCACGAGCTGATTGTCCTGGAAACCCAGCTCGCGGCTCATCGATTTCTCGATGCTCCAGGATGCGACCGTCATCTCGCCTTCGTTGTCGATCGAGTCCGGTTTGCGGGCGGCCAGGGTCGATGAATCCGGCGCGATGCCGAGCAGCAGCGTGACCACATCTCCCGGCGCCATCGGAATCTGGATGAACTGATTGAGGGTATCGGCGGTCGCGGCGATGTGGATGAGCTTGTTTTTGGACGGTTCGAAAATCGTCATCCGCTTCCCGCTGGAAGCAAGGATAAACGGAACGCTGAATGCCCACATCGCCTCGACCCTGATGCTGTCGGGGCGCTGCACCGCAATTTGCTCTTTGACTTTCGGCGGATGATTGTCGCGCGACGAGTACGCCATTATCGCTTCGGTCTGCAGCGACTGCAGCGACAGCTCGCGCTCGGCGATCTTTTGGGTGAGTTCGTGAACCCGCGCGGATACGTCTGCCGGCGCGGAGATTTCACCGGGCGAAACCGCGGCGCACGCGGCCAAGACCATCGACGACACGACTATCGCAAGCAGGCCGCCGAGCGCTCGCATCGCGTTCCGGAGCGATCTCTCAGTGCACCGTGTTCTGCGCATTCTCGAGGACTTGCAACTTGTCCTTGAGCCGCGCGATCTGGTCGGTTTCCTGCGCTTTCTTGAGCGCGTCGCTGTACTCGTGCGTCGCCTCGCGCACCTTGCCGACCTTGCGGTACGCGTCGCCGAGATGCTCGGTGATGGTAGGGTCGCTACCCGCCAGAGTTACCGCGCGCTCCAGTTCTTCGACCGCCTTTTTGTACTCGCCCTTCTGGTAATAAACCCAGCCGAGGCTGTCGATGTAGAACCCGTCCTCGGGCTGAACGTCCAGCGCGCGTTTGATAAGCTTCTCGGCCTCTTCGAGGTTCTTGCCTTCCTCAGCGTAGGTGTAGCCGAGGTAGTTGAGGGCCTGCGCGTTCTTCGGATTCAGCTCGATGGCCTTCTTCATCTCGGCCATGCCCGCATCTCGCTGTTTGTCGAGGTCGAGCAGCGCGCCCAGCTTGAAGTGGAAATCGTCATTCTTGGGATCGATCGCGACCATGTTGCGCGCGATGGCGATGGCCGCGGGATAGTCTTTTTTCTCCGAGTACACGTCGCGCAGAAATCCCATCAGCTCGGTGTCGTTGGGTTTCTGCTTCAACGCCGCATTCAGCGCGTTGATCGAATCGTCGTAGTGCTCCTGCTTGTCGTAGATGATCGCAAGCTGGATGCGCGAGTCGACGTAATGATCGTCGTTGTCGGGAATTTTGTTGAACTCGTCGACCGCGCGGTCGTACTCGTTGAGCTCCATGTAGACCGTGCCCAGGTAGAAGCGCACCCGCGCATTGTTGGGCTCGGTCCCCAGCACCAGGTTGAACTGGGTGGCGGCCTGGTCGTAGTCGCCGTGCTGAAAATACAGGAGCCCTATTTTGGTGCGGGTGTCGGTCGGATTGGTCTCGATGCCCTCGAGCTGCTTCAGCTCGCCGAGCGCCTCATCGTACTTCTTCTGGCCGACGTAGATTTCGGCGAGCCGTTTGCGGGCCAGCTCGTTGTTCGGATTGATCTGGATGATCTTCTTGTAATAGGCGACGGCTTCTTCGGGCTTGTTTTGCAGGATTCTCAGCGTCGCCAGGTCGAGCAGCACCAGCTCCTGTTCCGGGTTCCGCTCGAGCGCCTGCTGATAGTAATGGTCCGCCTCGTCGTACTTCTTGGCTGCAACCATCACGCGGCCGGCGTAGTAGTAGCCGAGGAACGAAGAGGGGTCGAGCGCGATCAGGTTCTGGAAGGTCTTCTCCGCTTCGGCGTAGTCGCCGCGCTTCGCGTAGAGCGTGCCGAGATAGAGATAGGCTTCCTGGTTCTTGGGGCTTAGCTGAAGGACTTCCTTATAGTATTTTTCCGCGGTCGCATCGTCGCCCAGCGCCGAGCTGATTCCGGCCGCCAGCAGGCGCGCGTCGACTGAATCGGGATTTACCTTCAGCGCTTCGTTCGTCTCTTCGAGCGCTTCCTTGAGGCGCCCATCACGGACATACAACGTCGCCAGGCGCACTCGCAGCGAAGAGTTCGTCGGGTCATAGCGAACGGCGTCTTCGTAACCCTTCAGCGCCGCCTCGCGATCACCATCATTCGAGGCGGTTTCCGCAATCAGGAACGCGCCCATCGCTTTGGCGTCGGATGGAATCTCAACGGTGGGAGCGCCGCCAAAAGGATTGGGCTCGCCTGCGCTCGCGGTTTGTGACGGATCCTGGCTATGGCCCTTCGTGGCACAGCCCAGGAATGCGATAGAAATTACTGCCAGCGTGGTAAGCAGGCATTTGGTGGAAAATTTCATTAAATGATCGGAAAGGTCAGACCGACTCCCGTTAAGACCTAACAGCACTTCCGGGGACCATCAAGGGAGCGGACTTCGATAGTGCGCTCGACCGAGCCTGAATGCATCTTCCCATTATATGCTTTGCGCCCTTGGAATCGACAGTTAACTTCGCGGCCAGGGTGCTGCCGCTTGCCAGCCTCGCATCCGTCGGTTACAGCCAGTCTACAGAGCGCTTTTGCCGATCAATCCCACATCACCGCACGCAGGTTCCGGCGTCCCGCCGCCGCGGGTAAGCACCTTTGCCCCCAGCCGCCGGCTGGGCCTGCTGTCGCTGGTCTGCGTGATGTATCTGGTCGTCAGCGGCGGCCCGTATGGGCTTGAGGATGCAGTCCGCTTTGCGGGCCCGAAGCTCGCGATACTGCTGTGCCTGGTCGTGCCGCTGACGCTGAGCCTGCCGACCGCTCTGATGGCGGCGGAACTCACCGCGCTCATGCCGCTCGAAGGCGGGTTCTATTTCTGGGTGAAGGAGGCGCTGGGTCCTTTCGCCGGATTCGCCGAAGCATATCTGACGGTGTTGTATACCGCCGTTGATATGGCGATTTATCCGGTGCTGTTCGCCGCCTACCTCTCATACGTGATGCCGCTGAGTCCGCTGACGCAGATTGTCATCGGCGCCGGGCTGGTCTGGCTGTCGGGATTGCTCAACCTCGCCGGCGTGCGGCCGGTCGGGGAGGCCTCGATGGTGCTGACCGGGGCGCTGATCCTGCCGTTCGTCGCGCTCATCGCGATCGGCTTCGGGCGTATCGTCCATTTCCAAATGCCCACTGCATCGCTCTTCGGCACCGATCCGTCGGGCGCGCTGGGAGCGGGCCTTACCGTCATCATCTGGAATTTCGCGGGATGGGAAAATTTGAGCGTGGTCTCCGCCGAAATTGAAAATCCGCGCCACAACTACGGCCGCGCGATCGCGATCGCTCTGCCAATAATCGTTGCGGGCTACGTCCTGCCGCTGATGGTCTCTCTCAGCGGCGTCGGCGGCAGCGGCGGCGACTGGCAGGAAGGATGGTTCTCGCACGTGGGCTATCTGCTCGGCGGGCACGTGCTGGGCGGCGCCATCGCGATTGGCGGAGGTTTGATGTCGTTCGCGGTCTTCGAGGCCGCGATGCTGTGGGCGTCGCGGATGCCGTTCGTGCTGGCGCGCGAGGGCTACCTGCCCCCGGCGCTCCGCGAAGTCTGGGCGGTCACATCGACGCCGCGCAGATCGATCGTGCTGTGCTGCGTGGTCTTTACGCTGCTGGTGCCGCTCGGCTTTCTCGCACTGGTGGTGCTCGACGTCTTCTTCTACATGGCAGCACTGGCGCTGGAGATGGCCGCGCTGGTCAAGCTGAGGCGCTCGGCGCCGGATCGGACCGGCTTGTTCACGATAGGCGGCGGAAAGCTCGGCCTGGCGCTGACGGTTGCGCTGCCGCTGCTGACGTGGCTGGCGACTTTTGGGCTGGCGATTTCGGCGAGCGACGGAAAGCGTGACTTCATTATCGCGCTGCTGCTTGGCGCAACTGTATGGCCTGCGTATACATTCACGCGGCGGCGATGGGGCGGACCGCCTCAAACGTGATCGCGTAGCATGGCGCACCTCGTGCCTAAATTTTAGGCAAACCCAAATAAGTCTTATTAAATAAAGGATAATTTGGGTTTGTTTTGTAAAAAATTCTTCGACCTTCCTCCGCTTCGGTCAATTTTGACGATCTGTTACTCGAAGTAGGCGGTCGCGCCACTTTCGTGGAGCGGTGCGGTGGCAGCAAGAAAAACGATGAATATGCTGAGCCGGTAGCGGGCATTTGCGGGAGCCTACGCGGCGCCGCATTACGTATCAACGTCTAAAAAGCTCGCGCATCCACAAATGTTTCGCGCGTCCACAGCCGGCAGCCCATGTCCTTTTCCCTCACGCGGCCAGTCTCCGACAGAAGCTTCGTCATCTCGCCGTGATCCTATACAGCGCGATGGTGCGATTCTGGATGATCGGTTCCAGCGCGAACGCCGCGTTCATTTTGTCGACTTCGCTTCTGAGAACGTCTGCGTAGTCCTGGCTCTCCGGCGCGCACAGCAATAGGTACGCACCGCCCGGCTTGCGCGCGTTCGCAATCAGCGCGCTCTCAACCGCGGGCGTCATCGCATCGCCGTCGAACAGGACCTGGGGCAGCGCGCCCGCCCATCCGGCGGCGCGTTTCGTGTACAGGCGATTGAGATGGTAGTCGGTGAAGTCCTCTCCCGGGTCGAGCGAATTCAGGCCGACGAAGTCCCGTGCGTCATCAGGGAGATACAACTCGAGAAACTGAAGCGAGATGTTGCTGACTACGAGAGCGGACGGACCGATCGTGGTCTCGACCTCCGCCAGCGCCGGCACCATCGTCGACTCCCTCGGTTCGGCGTTGAGCCGGACCGATAACTCGGTCGTCAGGGAAATCACCAGCATCAGATCCAGAACCGCAACACACACCGCGGTAATTGTCGCGGAAGTGGAACGGCGGCGCGCGGCGAACGTCTGGCGCATCGATCGATTCGCGACGACGGCACCGTAGCCGGCCGCAACGAACAGCACGAACGCCGCGGGCAGAATGAACGCGATCTCGGTGAACAGATAGAAGAGGTAAACGGCGACCAGCGCACCCAGAAAGCCGAGTCCGAAGACGACGGCACGGCGTGCGAGCCGATTCTCCTTCTGCCGAAAAACCGCAACGATCCCAACCGCGGCAAAGACCGCGGCCGCAAATGGATAGAGGAGATAGCGCGGATCACCCTGATCGCCGAGCAGACCATCAATTCCGAGCAGCGTGGTGACGTATATCGGGAAGTTGCCATGAGGATTTCGCGGCATGGTCGGGCCGAACAGGTACTGCGCGCTGAAAGTGCGACCCGCCGAGCCATAGACCTCTGGCACCCACCACGCGTAGCCGCTCTGAAAGGCGCCGCCGAGATAAATTGAATTCGAATGCATCTGCAGCAGCGGCATCACGACAAATCCGGCGATGAATGCGGCTCCGGCGATCGCAAACTGGCGAAATTCGTCGATCGAAGGCGGAACCAGGACCAGTCCCAGCACGATTCCCGCGACGATCGTCGCATTCGTCGGCCGGATGATCGCCGCAAACCCCGCTATCAGCCCAAAGATGGCCCACGATGCGTAAAATGCCGGGAGGCGCGCGGCGGCGCCCTCCTCTTCCGTGGCACTGACGAGCGCGTGCGCGGCCAGCAGCGTTACCGCCAATGTCGGAACGTCGCTCAGGACCAGCGTCGAGTAGGTGATGAATACGGGAGACAGCGCGAGCATCACCGCGGCGACAATCGCGCTCGGGCGTCCGAACAGCTTGAGCGCAAGCAGATAGATCGCCACGATTGCGAGCAGACCCATCGCGATCGTGAGAGTGTAGAGCCGCGCGATGTCGTGGCCGACAATCGGCAGGGCGGCGGCTAAAATCAGCGGATAGCCTTCCGTGTACCGCGACGGGTAAGAATAACCGCCGAAATGCATAACCGGCCCACGTCCATCGTTCAGGTTCACGGCCTGCGCGGCATACTCGAGTCCGTCGGGCCACGGCATCAACTCGATGCCTCTGCGCGAACCTGCGCGCGCCATCAAGATGAACGCGACCGCCAGCACTATCGCGAGAGCGATCGCATCGCGCGCGCCGAAACGCTCGCCGGCGAGCGCCGTGGCCGGCGGCGAGGTTCGCTTAGGTGACGCGGCGCTCATCGCATAAGGCTCCCGCCATCGAGGCTGCGGCGCCAATCGGTATCGCGCTCGCGATGGTGTTGCTGCTGCCGCGTCTCGTGCGGCTCTTTTATCCGGAGGTGTGGGTCGAGGACGATTTCTACCTGGAAAGCGCCTATCTCGTCTCGGCCGGGATGCGCCCGTATCTGGATTTTGTCCATCAGCACTTTCCGGTCCTCGAATGGACCGCCGGCGCATATATCAGGTTGTTCGGCGCCAGCCATGTCTCGTTCGAGTTTCTGAACGAAGCCGCGATTTACGCAACCAGCCTCCTCGTGTTCGCGCTGGGACGGCGTGTCGCCGGGCGTCCGGCCGCAATCGCGTCGGCGATTCTATATGGTTTCGCCTCGCTCGTCTTTCGCTACCACATCTACGAGCGCGAATGCTTCGTGGCGCCGCTCGTGGTCGCCGCCGCAATTTTCACGCTCGATGACGACGGTATGGAGACATCGCGGCGCGTCGGCTGGATTACGGCGCTGCTCTTCCTGGCCTGCGCGATAAAGCTGACGGCAGTCATTCCCGCCGCCGTGATTATCGGATACATCGCGATATTCCAACGCTCCATTCTGAAAGCGATCGCAATCGCCGCCGGCATCGCGGTACTGATCGCCGCACTCTCCGCCTTCTGCTACTGGCGCTATGGCTTCGCGTCCGTCTTCCAGACGTTCTTCTTCCATTTCATGAAGGGGCGCGATACGGCGGGCGCGATCGCGATGTATCCGCGATGGATTCTCGACATCCTGGCGCCGCTGCTGGTCCTCGGTGTCGTTCGGATATGCGCCGCACGCGAATGGAAGGGAGCCACCATCCTGATCGTCGCTCTGGCCGCCGCGGAGTACATCTTCTTCGGCCTGCTGAGTCCGACCTCGTGGGGGCACAACTACCTGGAGGCGCTGCCTTTTATCGCGATCATCGCGGGCCTGGGAGCGATCCGGCTCTTGGATGCTCTGGGAAACCTGGTCACAAAGGAGATGCCTGAGCGCGTTGATTGGGCATGGGTGGTCGGCGGCGGCTTGTTTATTCTGATCTGCCTGGTCGCGATCACGCCGCTGGTCAATGAAAACTGGCTCCACGACAGTATCTACGGTTTCGGTTTCGTGCCGCGCGACGAGATCGCTGAAATCGCAAGCGCGATTCGCGGCGCTTCCAGCTCCGACGACAATATCATCGCGCCTTCTTTCATTTGCTTTGAAGCGAATCGCCCCGAGCTGATTCGTTATCCAGAAACCTACGGGATTTATCGCGAAGCGGAAGCTGAATACGAGCGCGACGGATTCTTCGCGACTCGCTCGCGGCTGGGCAATGCGGATTTCTTTTCACTGATCGGGGACACCGCACATTACTGGACCGATCAAATCAGAGACGCGATTACGGGACGGAAGGTGAAGGTCGTCGTGTCGGATTCGCCGATTCAGCTTCTGCCGCTGGTGCGCGTGCCGCCCGAGATGCTGGCGCAGAACGGCTATCGCCCGATTCTGCGAACTCCCCACTATGTCGTCTGGGCGCTTGCCCCCGCGCCGTCTCCGTAGCCTCCGCAGGCGCAGCCTTGCTCTGCCGGAGAAGCGTCTGCTACGGCTCATTCGGAAATGACCCACGTAGGACTCAAACTATTAGTTCTTGCGATAGTGTTGCTCGCCATCGCAGTCATCCTGCTTGGGCCACGCGAACGCTCAAACGCAGTGCCGAAACCTACCGAGACCGCGATGGACTATCCGTACTAGCGAGTTCAAACTGAACCAGTGCCCGCAGCCTTGCTCTGGCGGCGAGCCGTCTGCTACGGCTCATTCTGGCTTATTCTCGCCCGGAGGGATTCTTATGGATGGCGCCGCTGCCAAGGTTAAACCGCTGCACACGATTCCCGAAGAAGAACATCCGGCTATCAACGCGATTCTCGGCGCAAATCCGTTCGTCGGCGTCGATGCGGCCCAGATGATCGCGACGGCCGCGCGCTTTCTGGGGCATCTGGCCGGTAATCCGCGCGCGCTCGTGTCGCGCACCGGGGAGCTATCGGTCGAATTGGCGCAGATCGCCGCCGGCCTTTCCGATATCGAGCCCGATGCGACCGACAAGCGCTTCAATGACCCCGCGTGGAAAGAACATCCGCTGTACCATCGCCTGATGCAGTCCTATCTGGCGTGGCGCATCGCGATGCACGATCTCGTCGGCGACGACGACTTCGGCGACTGGAAAGACGCGGAGCAGGCGCGCTTTATCGTGACACTGCTTACCGAAGCGCTGGCGCCCACCAACCGCCTGACCGGAAACCCCGCCGCGCTCAAGCGCGTGTTCGACACGGCAGGCATGAGCCTGCTGTCGGGACTGCGCAACTTCGTCGTCGACCTGTTCACCAACGGCGCGATGCCATCGCAGGTGGACAAGCGTCCCTTCGAGATCGGCCGCAACATCTCGGTTTCGCCCGGCGCCGTGGTCTATCGAAATCCGCTCTGCGAGGTGATCCAGTACGCACCGACCACCGAGCGCGTTTTCCATCGCCCGCTGCTGCTCATCCCGCCGCAGATCAACAAGTTCTACATCATGGATCTCGCGCCCGGCCGCAGCTTTATCGAGTATGCGGTCAAGCGCGGCATCCAGGTCTTTACGATCAGCTGGCGCAACCCGACGCCGGCCAATCGCGATTGGGGCGTCGACGAGTACATCACCACCTGCAAGGAAGCGATCGATGCGGCGTGCGCGATCACGGAAAGTCCCGACTGCAACGTCGTCGGCATTTGCGCGGGCGGTATCACCTCCTCGCTGCTGCTCGGCCATCTGAACGCCGCGCACGATCCGCGCGTGAACGCGATGACGCTGCTGGTGACGATGCTCGACACGCAGGCGCACTCGATGGTCGGGATGTTCGCCACCGAGGATGCGATTCACGCAGCGATCAAGCGCTCCAAGCGCAAGGGCATTCTCGACGGCGGCGACATGGCGCGGGTTTTCGCGTGGCTCAGGCCCAACGATTTGGTCTGGAACTACTGGGTGAACAACTACCTGATGGGTCAGCAGCCGGCGCCTTTCGACATCCTGTTCTGGAACAGCGACTCGACGTCGCTGCCCGCCAAATTGCACGAAGGATTTCTCGATTTGTTTCTGCGCAATCCGCTGGTGACGGGCGCCGAAGTCAATGTGCTCGGCACGCCGATAAATTTGCGCACCGCGAAGAACGACCTCTACCTGGTCGCCGGCATGACCGATCACATCTGCGCATGGCGCGCATGCTACCGCGCGACGCGGTTGTTCGGGGGCAAGTCGGAGTTCGTGCTCGGCTCCAGCGGACATATCCAGAGCCTCGTGAATCCGCCGGGCAATCTGAAGTCTCGCTTCTACATCAATCAGCGCCTGCCGGAAGATCCCGACGTGTGGTTCAAGGGCGCCACCGAGAACAAGGGTTCGTGGTGGGATCACTGGCTCAAGTGGTTAAGCGCCCGCTCGGGCGAAGACCGGCCCGCCCCTAAAGCGTTGGGCGGCGGTGGCTACAACCCCAGCGAACCGGCCCCCGGCACGTACGTCCACGAGCGCCATTAATTAAAGAGAACGAAAAACAGACGGAATCCGCAGATTGCGCAGATTTCACAGATTGATTTTGGAATCGGCGTAAATCTGCGTAATCTGCGGATTTCGTTTCTGGCTCAGCGGGCCGCGAGCACCTCGGCCAGGTGATGCACTTCGATTTTCGCGCCGGCGCGGTGGAGCCCGCCGCCGATTTGCATCAGGCATCCGCAATCGTTCGACACCACCACCTCGGCCCCACTCGCTTGAATTGCCTTGAGCTTGTCCTCGAGCATCGCGCCCGAGATGTGCGGAAACTTGACTGAGAATAATCCGCCGAAGCCGCAACACTCCTCGCGCTTGCCCACTTCCATCAGCCGGATTCCGTTGACGGCGCTGAGCAGCGTCATCGGCTCTTCGCGCACGTTCAGCTCGCGCATCAGGTGGCACGACGGATGGTACGCCACCGCGCGCTCGTAACGCGCGCCGAGGTACTTGACCTTCATGACGCTCACGATGAACTGCGAGAATTCGTAGACCCACGGGCGAATAGCTTCGGCCTTTGCGCGCAAAGCCTCGTCGTTCGCGAGCAGATCGGAATAGAAGATGCGCACCATGCTGGTGCAGGAGCCCGACGGCACGACTATGGGCGTGTCCGGCCGGCACGCCGCGAGAAACCGGCGCGCAAGCTCGACCGCATCGTCGCGAAAGCCCTCGTTGAATGCGACCTGGCCGCAACAGAACGCGCTTTTCAGCGGGCGCACGCGCAGGCGCAGCCCCTCCAGCACGGTCGCGGCAGCGTCATAGACCTCGGGAAAAAATTCTTCCGCCAGGCAGGTGGAGAAAAGCTGGACTTCAGTCATCCCGCGGCCACACCACGATCACGTCGAGCGATTTGGGACCATGCACGCCCATCACGATTCGTTTCTCGATATCCGCGGTGCGGCTCGGCCCGGTGATCAGCGTCATACGATGCGCTTCCAGCGCGGCCGGACCGAACGCCGCCATCGCCGCCGCAAGGTCGGGCACCATGCGATCGATTCGCACGACGACGATGCTGTTCGGCGGCAGCAGCGTGAGCGCAGATGGGCGGCCCTCGTCCGAAAGGACGGCAAGCGTGCCGGTCGATGCGATCGCATAATCGGCTTCCGCGACTCCCGCATCGGCGTGCGCAAGCTGTTCGCGCATCGCCGCGCGTGTCGCGGAATCGACCCGCCCGGTGCGCACAGCAGTAATGCCCGATGCTTGCAGAGCCTGCGCGATCGCATCCATATCGCTCGCGATACCTTGCCCCACAGCGACGAGTTTCGCGCTGCGCTCCCGCGCTATCTCCACGATGTGGCCGGCGACTTCCCCCGGCGCTACGGGACCGATCATCCGGCCGCCGACCGCCTGGAGTTCGCGCCCGAAGCTGCTCACCAGCTCCGCCCGATTACCATTTGCAACGATTGCCGCCGGCGCTGCGGACGCAGGAGCTGAATGGTTCGCGGGCGCTGCTCCCGACGCGAGGGCGTCCTTCACTCGCGCGACAATCGCTTGCAGGTCCGCCATGATCAGGAATCCTCGCCCGCTACGGTCTTGCTGCGGCGCGGACGCGGCAGCGGAAAATCGCGAATCTTCGTCCAGTTCGCGAACGGCGGA
This sequence comes from Binataceae bacterium (SeqCode), assembly GCA_052146355.1. Taxonomy (GTDB): domain Bacteria; phylum Desulfobacterota; class Binatia; order Binatales; family Binataceae; genus JAFAHS01. The sequence goes on from JBKQNE010000284.1 coordinate 19,388, forward strand.
GGCATCTTGCGGATCCATCCGTCACGCGCGAACGGCCTCAACGCCATCGCGCCCAGCCGGCCGAATATCCGAATCAGGCGAGGATGACGCGCCATCCGCGCGAAGCGCCGCGCGCCCGATCGCGCCGTCTCCGCCGCGCGCGGCCATTGGGGCGGATTGCTGCTCGACGCTTCTTTCCATCTGAGATGGAGAAGAATTCGCGGGATGTCGATCTTGACGGGACAGATGTCCTTGCACGCGCCGCACAAGGTTGAAGCAAACGGCAGATGCGCCGCGCCGGCGCCTATCAGATTCGGACTGACGATCGATCCGATCGGCCCCGGGTACGGCGAGCGATACGCGTGTCCTCCGATATGCCGGTAGACCGGGCATACGTTCAGGCACGCGCCGCAGCGGATGCAATAGAGCGCTTCGCGCAGAACCGGGTCGGCAAGCATCGCGCTACGTCCGTTGTCGAGAATGACGACGTGCATCTCGCGCGGGCCGTCGACTTCCCCGTCGCGGCGCGGGCCGCTGATAAAATTCGTGTAGGTACTGATCTTCTGGCCGGTCCCCGTGCGCGCCAGAATTTCGAGAAAGTGCGAAACGTCGGAGAGCCGGGGAATGACCTTTTCGAGTCCCATCACCGCCACGAATATATCTGGCATCGTCGACGACATCCGGCCGTTGCCTTCATTCTCGACCACAACCAGCGTGCCCGTCTCCGCGATTGCGAAATTGACCCCGGTTACGCCGAAGTCCGCACGCAGAAAACTGTCGCGCAGGCGCGTCCGCGCTTCCGCGGTCAGGCGCTCCGGCTCGGGCGTGTATGGGATGCCGAACTTCTCGTGGAACAGCTGGCCGATATCTTCTTTGGAAAGATGAATCGCGGGCGTGATGATGTGCGAGGGCGGTTCGTTGCGAAGCTGAACGATGTACTCGCCGAGATCAGTCTCCAGCACTTCGATCCCGGCCTTCTCGAGCGCGGGATTCAGGGCGATCTCCTCGGTCGTCATCGATTTGCCTTTGACGACCAGCTTCGAACCGTTCCTGCGCGCGACGTCGACGATATAGTCGCGCGCCTCCTCGGCGGTGGCGGCGACAAACACGACGCATCCGCGCTCCTTGAGCTTTCCGATCAGCGCCAGCAGCAGTTCATCGAGCCGCGCGATCGAATCTTCCTTGATGCGCCGCGATGCGGTCTTCTCGTCCTCGTAGGCGGTAAACTCGGCGCGCGTGTGCGCGAAATGGTCCAGGTGCCGCGTGCTTGCATTCTCGAGCTTGCGATGGAGTTCGTGGTCGGCGGCGCCGGCCTCGCTGGCCTCGAAGAAATTACCCGGTTTCGGTAATGCGCTCATGGAGAGTGGGACGCCCGCGCGCCGCGCCTCAATTGATAAGCGCGACCTGACGCACCAGTCGCAGCACGGCATCGCGCGCGACTTCGGCGGCGGGATGCTCCGGCGCAAGCGACAGGAAGCTCTGAAAATCATCGAGCGCCGCCTTGAAGCACTCCAGCCGCTCGTAGATTTCGCCGCGTTCCGCCAGTTCGTCGAGTGAGCGCGGGTCCAGCATCAGGATGCGATCGAGCGCCCCCAGCGCGCGTGCCCAGTCGGATGCCTGCGCGTAGATGCCTTTGAGATTGCGCAGCACCCGCACCAGGATGTGCCGATGGCCTGCGCTCTTGAGCATCGTGGGATGCACCTCGACCGGCTGCTTGTAAATCTGCGCAAGGCGAGCCTTGATTTCATCGAGACTCAGGATGATGCCATCGGAAAAAGGATCGATCAGAAGCTCGCCGCGCTCGTCGACCGCTTTGACGAGAAAACGGGTCGGGAACGAAACGCCGTAAAGATTAAGTCCAAGGCGGCGGCCGACTTCGAGGTAGACGATTGAAAGCGTTATCGGAATACCGAGCCGGCGCTTGAGCACTTCATTCAGAAAGGAATTGCGCGGGTCGCTGTAACCTTCTTTGTTGCCTTCGAAGCCCTTCTGCTCGAACAGGAAATGCGAGAGGAGCTGCACGCGCTCGACAGTATCGTCCCCGGCTCTGACGATGGGTTCCGCTTCCTTCGCAAGCTCGGCGAGCTGGTCGATGCAGCCTTCGATATCGAGGTCCGGATATTCCTCCTTGGCGATAAGGAGGGCGCCACGAGCCAGCGGAACCGGCTCGCGCGAGGCAAGTAGCGAGAATTCGCGGCGCGCGTCGTTCATCAGATGACAGTCTTTACTTGCGCGCAGCGTTTGACAAGCGCCCGCGGTCTTTTCCTTCACCAGCTTGTGAAGCGTACGGTCGCGGGCGACCACCGTTTTTCGGTGGGATGCGATCCTTCAACGGTCACTCGCGTATCGGATCCACTACGCCGGCGTCAGAGCGAGCGCTGCGTCGACTTCCTCAACGACCGATGAGTCCGTCTCCCGTCCGCGCGCTCGTTCCAACGCGCGGAGCGCGGGCGCTCCGCCGAGTTGCCCGAGTGCCCAGGCGGCGTGAGATCGAACCAAGGCTTCCGGCTCCTGCTCCATCACTCGTGCGAGCGCGGGCACCGCTGCGCGATTTCCGGTGTTGCCGAGCACTACGGCGGCATTGCGCAGCAGTCCGCGGCGCTTCGCGCGCTTCACCGCGCTTTTCGTGAAGCGACGGCTGAACGCGGCATCATCAAGCGCCATCAGATCCGGCAAATACGGCATCAAGTCGCGGTCGCCCTTTTCAGGCGCCTCGTTCCACGGACAAACCTCCTGGCAGATGTCGCATCCAAAGAGCCACATGCCGATCTTCGGCCGCAGCTCGCGCGCGATCGCGCCGCGATTTTCGATCGTCAGGTAGGAGATGCATACGCGCGGCTCCATCACGTACCCGTCTTCGAGCGCATGCGTCGGACACAGATCGAGGCATCGCCGGCACGTGCCGCAATGATCGCGATACGGAACGTCGTTCGCCCCGAACTCAACATCGGTAAAAATCTCGGCGAGAAAAAAATAGGAACCCCGCTCGCGCGTCAGCATCATCGTGTTCCTGCCGAACCATCCGAGACCCGATCGCGCCGCCCATTCGCGCTCGAACACCGGGCCGGTGTCGACGTAGGCACGCGTCACCGCTCCGGGCCGCATCAACTCGATCGCCGCGGCGACCGTGCGCGCAGCCTTGAGAACGTGGTCGTGATAGTCAGGGCCCAGCGCGTACGCGGCAATTCGGCCGCGCAGCTCCGCCTTCCAATCTAGCTGCGGCGCCACGGGCGCTGCGTACGACCATCCGAGGCTCACCACCGAGCGAAAACGACCATCGATTGCGCGCGGGTCCAGTCGCCACTCAGGCTCGCGGGCGAGGTAAGCCATCGCGCCGTGCCGCCCTTCGCCCAACCATCGCGAGTACGGCTCCTCCCGCTCCCGAAGCCGTTCAATCCGAGCGAAGCCTACGAGCGCGAAACCGGCTTCTCGGGCAATTCGCTCAATTTTGTCCTCGACCTTTTGCACTTGTGCAAAAAATGTAGCATTTTCAGAGACTAAGGGCGTCCCTAATAGTGGACCCGTTGACTCCAGATTTGGTAGTATTTAGGTTCTAGTCAGAGACCGTTACTTACTGGTCTAGCGCAATTGCTCGGAGGGCGAGATGTCCGAAGGACTCCATCAGCACGAGACTGAAGTTACCGAAAAGATCGATACTGCTTCTCTTCCCGACGTGAAGCTTACGCCGAAAGCGGTCGAGATGGTGCGCAAGATGCACGTGAAGGAAGGCTTGGGCGACGACAAAGGCCTGCGCATCGCCGTGGTCGGCGGAGGATGCTCCGGGTTTCAATATCAGATGAACTTCGATGGCCAGAAGGATGGCGACCGCGTCGTAGACCTGGGCGGCGTTCGCGTACTGGTCGACGATTTCTCGCTGCCATACCTGGCGGGCACGACGCTCGACTATGTCGAGGGATTGCACGGGGCGGGCTTTCGTTTCGACAATCCCCGCGCATCGCGCACCTGCGGATGCGGCTCATCGTTCAGCGCCTGAGCAACTATCGCAAGATTCTGCCGAAGGGCCGTCCTTCCAGGGCGGCCTTTCTTTTTGCGCGCGCGCGCAATGTGTTAAAGCGTCGCGACGATGCTCGCGGCCATCCTTAACTGGCTCTCGCCGACCCGGCGCCGTTTCATGCGCCGCATCGGGCGCCCTGCGCTGGCCAGGATGAGCGCGCGGCTTCAGGCCGCGGGGTCGCCGCGTGCCGTGGGATTTTTCTCGACATTGCTCGACGCGAACATCGAGTTCCTGGCATTTGCGCTTTCCCCGCAGGGCCCCTTTTCTGCGTACGCGAGAAACGCTTCTCCCGAAACGGTCGAGGCGACTCTCGGCGCCATGCTCATCTTTTCCGTCAACCTTTTCGCGCGCGATGAACTCGCGAACAACGAAAGCGAGTTGATTCCGCTGCTGGCCGCGGTCACGCAGATGCCGCCGATGCAGGTGATGGTGCGGCGCGACAACTTGCGCAAAGCGCCGCGCTCCGAGGAGTGGATGCTGTACGGATGGATCGTCGCGACGCTGGGCGGAGAAAAACCCGCGTATGACGGCGAACTGGAACGGCGCTTCGGCTACAATTACCTGGCCTATATCGGGCAATATCGATCGATAGTCGAACGCGAAGTGGCGCGGCCGGAACCATAGCAGGTCGCAGCGGAGACCGAAGTGAAGGACCTCGAAGGCAAGGGAATAATCGTTACCGGCGCTACCCGGGGAATCGGACGCGCCATCGCGTTGGAGTGTGCGCGGCGCGGTGCCAACGTGGCGTTCAACTTCGTCAAGAGCGACGCGCAGGCCGAGGAGCTGAAGGCCGAAATCGAGCAGCTCGGCGTGAAAGCGCTCGCGTTCAAGTGCGACGTCGGCGACCTGAAGTCGGTTCGCGAAATGGTAAATGCAGTCAAGAAGGAATTCGGCGCCATCGACGGACTGGTGAACAACGCCGGACTGACGCGCGACAAAGTTATCGTGATGATGTCGGAAGAAGATTGGTCCGAGGTCATCCGCACCAACCTGACGGGAGCCTTTAACCTCGCGCGCGCGGCGGTGTTCATGATGATGAAGGCGAAGCGCGGCTCGATTCTCAATATCACTTCCGTAAGCGGCTTGATCGGGCTGCCTGGCCAGACAAATTACTCGGCGGCCAAAGCGGGACTGATCGGCCTGACCAAGTCGCTCGCCAAGGAAGTCGGGCGGCTGGGCGTTCGCGTCAATGCGCTCGCGCTCGGCTTTGTCGAGACCGACATGACGGCGGCGCTGCCGGAAGCGAATAAGAAGCTGGCGCTCGATATGATCCCGCTGGGCCGCTTCGGCAAGGTCGAAGATATCGCGCCGACTGCGGCGTTCCTGCTGTCCGACGCGGCCAGCTACATCACAGGAGCGGTGATCAACGTAGACGGCGGCCTCGCCATGTAGTGTGCGGCCAGGCTGAGTCCTTTGACTGGAAAATTAGAGATGAAGAAGTTTTTTATCGCTATCCTGCTGATCGGCGCTGCGTTCGCGCCTGGCAGCCAGGCTTACGCCGGGGACTCTACCTTCGGCTCATTTTCGTCCAAGTTTGTAGTCTGCTCGAATCAAACTTACGCGCTTTGCGCCGCCTCAAGCTGTTTTGTGATGGACGGTCTCGCCTACTGCGTCTGCGATGTGGAATCGGGCGACAGCATCAGCCTGGCCGACTCGTTCGGCAACGGCCAGAACGTCTGTACGGTGAATGCCGAAGGGGTGGATAACGGCTACATGGTGAGCACGTTCAGTCTGCCCGACTCCGTCCTCGCCCCCGATGGAAGCCAGGCGCTCTACACCTGCCCGGCCAGCACTTCCAGTGGTGCTTACGCGCAATGCGATGGGGGTGTGTGCTTCACCAGCACCCAGGGCAAATCGTTTCCGGGTTTCAGCCAGCCCCTTAGCGAAAGCCAGATCATTTGCTCGTGCCCGATCACCGTGGCGGACCCGGCCACGGCCACGACCGGCTATCAAATCGTCGGTCCCTACCCCTGCCAGAAATCTTTCTTTAAGAACTGCTCGCGCGCGAATGCCAACAAGCTCACCGGCGCGCAAATCTACGTCGGCGCGCCGGCCGGCGTGCCGCGTGTCCTGACCCGCCAGCTCTACGGAAGCGTCCCCGCACTCAACCACTGCCTTCCGTAGCATCGTAGAAACGAAAGCAAGGCTGCCAAAAGCGGAAATTCCGGCCTGGATGTTACCCGATGAGGGGACTCACCGTACCTAGTCGCCCCACTGGGCGGCGCACGAGAGGATGTCTATCGCCTGGCCGCGTTCGATGGCGTGATACTTCTCCAGAAACGCCGCGTCGATTTCTCGCGCCGGCGACTGTTCACGCAGGCGGCGCCATCGGTTGTACGCATCGGGACCGCCGTTATATGCGGCATACACCGATCGCGACAGCGCGAGCGTGTCGAAGCGAACCGGGTCGGAGTGTGGCTTCGTGAGCACCCGCTGGGTCAGCTCCATCAAAATTTCGGTGCCGGCGCCGGCGTTGTACAACACGTCCCATTTGAGCTTCTCGATATCGTAGAACCCACGCCACACGTATTTGTTCACTTGCATCAGCCCGATATCGCCGGTTGAGCTTTCCAGCCACGTGACGCGGTCGCCGCGGCGCACGAACTGCCGCCAGCAGCTCTCCTGCCAGGCCGCACTCTTCACCAAAAGCCGAAATGTCGGTTGATAGCGCGAGTCGAGCGATGAATCCCGGAGCTGGCGGTCCGTGCTCAATTCCAGCAGCCGCTCGACGTCACCGCGGTATCCATCGGCATTGTCTGGCGCGACGACGATCTTCCGAAGGCGCGTGGCCACTTCCTTCAACTGCGGCACAATTTGCTCGGTCTCGGCCGCACACGCATCCGCCGGTTCGATCAGCCACAACGGAAAGCGCAACCATCGGCTCGCCTGCGAAGCATCCGCGGCAGGCGTGGAAGTCGAAGACGGCACCGCCGTGCTCGTAGCCGGAGTTGGAGTTGGCGATGGCGGCGCAGCTGTTGCCGTCGCTTGAGCGGTGGGCGACTGGACCGGCGTGCTTTCGGGAGGACTGGACAGCGGCGCACCCGGCGGACCGAACAGGCTCTTCAGCGCGGGATCTTCCGCGAAGTTGAACTGCAACGGGTCGCCGGTCGCATCGGGCGCCATGATGTGCGCGAGTTGGCGCAGATCCGCGGCCGATATTCGCATCCCCAGCGCCGGCGCCGCCTGGTCCAGTGCGAACAGCGCGTCGCCGGCGGAAATGAATGAGAGGAACTCCAGCGCGCGGGAACCCAATTGGCCGCGCTGGGCGGCAGACCGCACTGCGGTCCCAAGCTTCTGCCACGTGTCGAGAAACAATATTCGCACCGGGTCCGGCCCCGCTGCCGACGGAGGCTTGCCGAGCGCCTGCACGAGCCGATAGCGGCTGTCGAGCAGGATTTGCAGCAAGTCATCGCGAAATTGTTTGTCGCCGCCAGCCACGCCGAGGTGCTTGATAGCGAACACCAGGAACGCATCCCACTGATCGAGCTGCTCCTGGAACGCCTGCAATTCCTCCGGCGTCGGCTCGCCGGACGTGGCGCTGGCAGCAGGCGCCGGCACGTCGGGAACCGTGATTATCAGACTGATCTTCACCCCATCATCCTGCGCGGCGACGGCGGGATCGGCGCGTGTTGTCGCGATCGCGTTGCGAATCCGGTCGGCGACAGTGGGAGTCGACGCGGCCTCGGCCAGCATTGCCAGCTGTTGAATCGAAGGATTCAGGTCGTACGAGAAAGTCTCGATGCGCGGAATCAGGTACTGCTTGATCAGATCGAACCCTTTGCCCGCAATCAGGGTCTTCTGATGCTGTTGGTCGTAGAGATTCATCTCCTCGATTCGGAGCATCAGCCTGAGGCCGGTTGCCACGTATGGAGAGGATTCGGCTTCGACGATGCCGCCCCAGTTGAGCGGGCTGACGCATTGCCCGGCGATTTGAACACCGAGACCAAGGCTGGTGGTGGTTTCCAGTTTCACGCGCGCATCGGCGCGAGAGAAGACCGGATTCTCCGCATAAAGGAACTGGCAGTCGTCGGAGCCGTTCCATAGCGCGGCGCGGCCGCCAGGCGCCGTATAGACCGCATGCCGGAGCGCCTCCGACAGCGTCACGTAGTCGATCGTGACAGGAACCCGGACTTCGTTCGCGCGCGAGGGGCTTGAGCTTACGAGCGCCAGGAGCGCGGCGATCGCCGCGACCGCACCGGCCCGCCCGCGCCGTTCACCCCTTTTGGTCGCACGACTATCGACAGGACCCACTTCGCGATTCCTCCCGCCCCGCTTCGGTTTCTCGCCGCACGCGATAAGTCAATAACATCGTAACAGCATCTTGCCTTGAAAGGATTTTACTCCCTTACGATAATTACCGTTGGAAATGACTGCGAACAGACAAGGCGATTTCTACGAAGCGGAAGCGCCGCAGGCTTCACGCGAGCTCGCTGAACTGCGGACCTCGCGCGACTACGTGGCGCCATTCCAGATTATCCGCCGCCGCGTCATCGACGATTTGTTCGAAGGCAAGGCGACCATCGACGCGACGCTCGTGATCCGAATCGGCAATGTGGAGGAGACCGAGGCCGCCTCCGGCGTCGGCGTCGTTCACGCGCTTGACGTCGCGCTGCGCAAGGCGCTACTCAAGTACTTCCCGTTTTTGGACACGGTTCGCGTGACCGAGACCTACACGCATGCGACGGGAGAATCGACCGAAGCGGAAGTCGTATCGGTCAAGAAATTCTCCGATGGCCACATCTTCTGGACCACGTTTGCAAAGTCGGCCAACACGGTCGAAGCGGGATGGCAGTCGCTGATCGACGGCTACGAATGGCGGATCTATACGGAAAGCGTCAAGCTGCGGCGGCTCACGGGAAATCCTCGCTTCTCGCCTCGCTGAGGAATGGCGCAATCAGCTCACAGCACAGGTAAGGCATCGCCGGGAAAACTCGCGTTGCTTTATGACGGCTCGTGCGAGATGTGCACGTCGGGCGTGAACGGCCTCTGCCGCTTTGACAATTCGGGCCAGATGGAGCCGCTCGATCTGAACGAAGAGGCGGCGCGTGCCCGCTTTCCCGATTTGAAGCTCGAGAACCTGCTCGAGGAATTACACGCCATCGATGACACCGGCCGGGTCTATCGCGGCGCACGCGCCGTCAATGAAATTCTGCGCCGCCAGAACGGCATCAGATCGTGGTTCGCCTATCTATGGTACGTACCCGGCTACGCGTGGCTTGCCGATCGGCAATACAAGCGGATCGCCGCATCACGCTACCAGCGCGATGAAACCGGCCGGCTGAAAGACCCAGCCGCCTCATCCGCCGCCCCGCAGCATTAGATTTCGTCGCCTCGCTGAGGCTCGTCCTGCTCCGCTAACTTGACCAATTCAAACCTGATCGCCACTGCTGATCCTCCCATCCTCGGCATCGCTTTCCTCCCACGCCGAGGTGTAAATGATCAGTCCGATCAGGTGTTAACCATCTCTCC
>JBKQNE010000285.1:0-37265 GCA_052146355.1 Binataceae bacterium (SeqCode)
GGGGGGGCAGCCCCCCACGCTCTCCTCCCAGCAAAACTACGAAAAAGTGTTACCTATGTTGCCGGTCTAAAGTGTTACCTATGTCTCCGGTCGCTCATTTCGCTGCGATTTTTCACGCGCCGAGGATGTTCCACGCGATCAAGCTTGTAGCTACTGCATGGCGGTGGAGAGGCAGAAAGTGGTGCTGTGGAGCCAGCAGGTCGAGGCGGGGGCGTGGGTGTCGCGGCGTAGAGAACGGATCGATTGGTGGCCGCCGCGGTCGAGGGTTTCACGCACGAGCACGTTTTCGTCGCGGTCGATGGCGCCTACACAGGGAAAGATGCCGACTTCCGAAACTACCGATGCGCTGTAGGCGGCGCCGGCGCGGATGATTTTGATCATCAACCCGCCGAAGCCTCGAGTGCGATCGGAAGCCACCAGCGGAAAGACTAGACGCCCGTTTTGCGAGAGGCGGTCCAGCCAGAGCGGGCAGGGATGGTTGGCGCCGGCGTTGATGAAGATTGCATCGACTTCGTCGGGATCGTATTTGGTGCCGTCGGCCTGGACCGCGTCGACGTTCTTCAGATGCGCGAGATTGGCGCGGGAGCGCGGCGCGAGGTCCGCGTCTATTTCCACGGCGATGACGCGCCCTTTCGGGCCCACGACGTGCGCGAGGATCGCGCTGTAATAGCCGGTGCCGCTGCCTACGTGCATCACGCGGTCACCGCGTTTCAGTTCGAGCGCATCGAACCATAGCGCGAGTCCGCTGGGTTACCCGTTGTTGAGCATTCGTTCCGGAAAAATGCCTACCAGCACGTCGTCGTAGAGGTGGCGCGGACGGGAGTCGGGCGTGGTTCGGTAGAAGTCGAGGAAAGTTCGCGGCGTCCTGTGGTTGCGGATTCGTCTCCGCGCCCCTCGGCGCAGATCGAGGATCTTCCAGGGGCCAGGGCCCAGGAAATGCTCGCGCGGCACCTCGGCGAAGGCTCGCACGAGAAGCCGCGAGCGGAGATGGGCTTTGCGGCGGAGCTTGCGCGCGTATCGCCGGCGCGCTCCGGCGAGATTCGGCATCGTAGCTTTCCTTGTGCGCGGGATTCTATGGCGCGGGCGGAGGGAAGCTCAAACCGCGTGTGTGGATAGACTGGGATTAACCTAACCGCTGGTCTATCCGTCGCGCTGCTCTGCAGCGCAGGCTTGCGCCCGCAACCCAAAGAGGCTGTCTCGGCGATCGAGTTCAAAGGTTCTCACACCCACGGGATTTCCATTCGTCGCCTGCGGCTCCTCAGGACGGGCTCTCGGAAAAGAACCTCGGAATGACACCGCTTTCCGACGGCAGCTGAAGACAAAATCTTCTCGCCACGCAATCGGCTGTTGCCCGAGAGAGTTGTGGTTGCGGCGCGGGGACGCGCCGCGAGCCCTCCCCCATTCGACTTCGCTCAGGGCTTCGGCCAGCTTCGCCCGGCCTCGGCTGACCCGGCAGCCTCCAGTCGGGATGACACGAAGGCTCTCTTGTTCTTTCTGCGATCGCGATCCAGGTGGAGCGTCCGCGTTGAGGGGGGTTGGCTGGGATTACTCTCTGCCTTTGTTGCGGGTGTGAATTATCTGGAGGACGCGGAGGGCGATCACCGTTAAGAACACGATTATTGTTCCGCCTCCGATTATGGTCACTGCAATTGTCCAGAGAAATTTGATCGTGTTCATGTTCTTTTGGTGAACTGCGACTATCGGACACCAACGCTCAGGACAAGAATGGCGAACGCTACAACCAGTCCGCAGGTTCTTATCCAGTGGTAGAGATCCCAACGATGCTCCTGTGCTTTCCAGTCGTCAGGAAGGGCGTCCGATGTCCATTTGACTATCCGGTTGTTGATGGGCACCGGACCGACAAGCGAAAACAGGACGGCGACGACTTGGATAGCGGCAGCTACTGCAGCGAACCGCCACGCACGGCTGTTCAGATGCTCGAAAGGCAGCAGTAATAGAAGATTAAGCAGGGTCGAGGCTCCCATCCAAAACGGCATCACCTGTCCAAACAACGCAGCGAACGACGAACGCATTGGGATGTGTACTTCCAGTGATTGTCGGTTGAGCGTGGGATGGGCGAAAGCCGCGACATTAAGCTCGCTGCCACACATCAGGCCAAGCGACAGTACGGCCAGGATCTTTAGCATCATGATTCAGCTAGTAGGTGTAGCGGTCGGCGGTCGCGCGGCACGCTCATCGGGCGCCGATCGCAGGGAATTTTCATGGGCGATGTGGGAGAGTCCCATTGCATCGGGTGGGTTGCAAGCGGGATCGTTGCGGAAGGGGCGCTTCGCGAACGAGGAACCGGTACCGGGTTCGCGTTCGCGAACCTGTCCGAGATCCTTCGACTTCGTCGCGTTGCTCCTCGCTCAGGATGACAGCCTGTGGCGTCGGGCGCCGTTGGGCAGTCCTGCGAAGGTCTCCTGAGAAGGAGGGAATCGAAAAAAAGGCGCTCGGCGCTTTTGGCCGGCGAGCGCCTTGCGATACCAGAAACCTTGGTTACTTCTGGCGCGGATGAACCGCGTTGTAGTCGTGGATTGCTTTCAGGATTGCGCCGCTGGCTTTTTGCATCAGCTCCTGTTTGTTCGCTTGGACCCGGTCGGCTGAATTCTGGATTGGGCGGATTAGTCCCTGGCATCGCGGCATCACGTAGCGCGCGATCATCTCGTAGCTGCGCAGGGTCTGCTCGCGGTTCGCCCAGTCGTGCGCGAAGCAGAGAATGGTGCCGAAGCCGCCGGACAGCTTCTGCAACCGATCGAGTTTGTCGATCGCATCATCGGGGGTGCCGATGATCGCGCCGCCAAATTCCGTCATCCGCTTGGCAGCTTCGTAGCCGTCCGCGAACGGTGCGCGCTGCGGAGTGCCGAGAATTCCCACGATGTATTCGTTCTGCCATCGCTTGAGCCCGGCGCCGACTTCGCGCAGCGCCTGCTCCTTGGATTCCGCCAGATGGAACGGCACCACGATTCGCCATTCGTTGCGATCGATCTTCTGGCCGTGTTCCTTGGCCGAGGTCTCGCCGAAGTTCCACTGCGTCGGGAGCGCCTGCAAGCCCTCCTCTGAATACGAGGCGACCGACAGCACGCCGATGCCGTATTTGCCCGCGCACTTCATGCCGGACGGCGAAATTGTCGACGCGGCGGCGACGGGAATTTTTTCCTGGAGCGGACGAAGCTGGAGCGCCGCGTCGTTCAGCTCGAACCACGAACCCTTGTAGGTGAATGGTTCTTCGGAGTTGAGCAGGCGCAGGATCACGCCGAGGCCTTCATCCATGCGATCGCGCTGGGTCATCGGATCGATCCCGAGCATGACCGCATCGGAGGGCAATGCCCCCGGGCCGACGCCCAGCATCGCGCGCCCGTGGCTCAGATGATCGAGCTGCACGATGCGCTGCGCGACGTTGAAGGGATGATGATACGGAATCGACACGACGCCGGTGCCGAGACGAATGCGCTTCGTGCGCTCGGCAGCCGCGACGAGGAACATCTCCGGCGACGCGATGGTTTCCCATCCACCGGAGTGATGCTCGCCGACCCAGAACTCATCGAAGTGCAGTTGGTCGAGCCACGCGGCAAGCTCCAGATCGCGTTGAAACTGGAGGGTGGGGTGCTCGCCGATCGGATGGTGCGGCGCCAGAAAGACGCCAAAGCCAGTCCGTTTATCCATCGAAAAGACTCCTTGTGTTGCGGCCGGTCGCTCGAGGCGACTTCGCGATTAACCTCTAAGCGCCGCCGTTTGTGCTGAATCCAGGTATTCGTCGAGCCGCGTGATGCGGCCGTTCTCGACCGTACATACGATGCAGGCCGGAATTGCGATCTGCGTGCCGTTCGATTTGAGTTTGCCGCGCAGCACGTGCTGCTGCACGAAGCCGGTGGGAGTCGGCTGGCGGTGAATTTCGGTGTAGGCGATCTCGCCGATATGCTCGACGACCCATTTGAGCACGGCGAGATTCTCGTCGACGCTCTGCGCGATGTTGTCGAAGTTGTGCCAGATTTTCGTGTGCGGCGCGTAGATGTTGCGGATCGCGGTTACATCGCCTTGCTCGATTGCTTTGAAGAGACGATCCGCGACGTTGAGTGATTCTTTGGCCGATGCGCTTGGTTCCATGATTGCCTCATCGCTGCTGCGCGGGACTCGGAATCCCAGCAATCGACCTAACCCCTAACCCCTTCCCGCACGGGAAGGGGGACCAGAAAACACGGTCGACCGCCATTCGAATATTTGCGATGAATCTACCGACCCTCATCCGGCGCGCAGCGCGCCACCTTCTCCCGGCGGGAGAAGGCCGCCGTTTATCGATCATTAGGGTCACACTCCGGAGGCGGTTGGGGAAGCGGACGGCAGCGCGGTTGCCGAACTGGAGGGTTTGGCCGAGGCGGCAGGAGCAGATAGGGATGGCGCCGAGGATGGTGCGGGTGCGGCCTCGGTCGGCAGTGGGGTTGGAACTGAAACCGTGGGCAGGGGCCCGCTCGGAGTCGGCAGCGACGCGGGAGTTTCGCTTGCGCTCGGACTTGGCTGTGACTCCATCAGTTTGGTTCCCGTGCCGTAGGTGTAGACCAATACTCCGCCCAGATGACCGACGTAGCCGAGCACGCCCGCCGCAATGATGGCGACGATCAGATACATGCCGCGCGTGCGGGCGAAAGCAGCGGTGGCCTCGATCAGGATTCGCCACAGCGCGAGGACTCCGAACGCGATCGCGACATATTGCGCCAACATCGCATGCCGTTGCAGAACAGCCTTGGCCGGGTCGCCGAGCTGCTTCCAGACGCGGTCGGCCTCCATATCGCCGGTGGCATACGAGGAGCCCGCGGCGATCGCGCCCAGGATCATCAGGGTCAACGCCATGTAGCGCATCCAGGCGCGCGACGGAAAAAGGCTCGCGACGAGATCGATGAGCACGCCGACGATCAGCAGCGCCACAGTGAAGTGATCGACCACCGGGTGAAGATCGAGGGGTGTGAGGAAATTGACTACCGCGTCCATGTGGGCTCCTAGGACCGAAAGGCGGAATGGGCCGCTCAGGCCCGCGCGAAAAAACGTACCCGCCCTTTATCGCAAAGCGAGCCGCGCCACGCAATTCACCTCCTTCGCATAACGATAAATCTCGCGGCGCAGGCGAAGTAACGGCAAACCTGTGAATAGCGCGTTAAGGGCTTGAGGATAACAAACACCGTACTATGCTGAGGGATTCTTGCGATGGATGAAGCCCAGCCCACAACCTCGGCGCGCCGATTAGGCGGCGGTCTCATCTCCTTCATCATACTGGCTGCGATTATCGCGCTGTTTTTCGCCTATCAGCAGCGCGCCGCCACGCTCTACCACCATCCGCCGCGCTTCCCCGTCGCGATCCGCCATCTGCCCTACTACGCCTTCTGCTCGTTCTACCGGATGCTCGCCGCGTACATCCTGGCGCTGATTTTTTCGATTGTTTACGGGATGGCGGCGGGGGGCGGAGGCATGTGGGAGCGCGTGCTGATTCCCATCGTCGATATCGCGCAGTCGGTGCCGGTGGTTGGGTTCTTTCCAGCCGCGATCTTCTTCTTCGTCGCGCTGGCGCACGGCCGCCTCGGCGTGGAGATGGCGGTGATTTTTCTGATCTTCACCAGCCAGGCGTGGAACATGACGCTCGGCATTTATGAATCGGTAAAAACTATTCCGGGTGAATCGGCGGAAGCGCTGGAGGCATTCGGCGTCTCAGGATGGCTTCGCTTCAAGCATCTGCTGATGCCGGCCTGCGTGCCGAAGCTGGTTTACAACTCGATTCTTTCGTGGGTGTCGGGATGGTACTACCTGACCGCGTGCGAAATTATCACCGTGGGTCCGGCGAACTATCGACTGCCTGGAATCGGCAGCTTTTTGATGGAAGCGGCGGACCACGGCCGCGCGATCGATATCGTGGCGGGACTTCTCACGCTGCTCGCGGTGATCGTGCTGATGGATGCGATCGTATGGCAGCCGCTGACGACGTGGTCCGAGAAATTTCGTTATGAATTTTCCGCATCGTCGGGACCGGCGCATTCGCTGGGGATGCTCGACGTACTGGGCGGAATCGGGCCCACCGTGATGCGTGCGCTGCGCGCGATCCTGACGCCGCCGTGGCGCGCGGGAGGGCGGCTGCTCGACGCGATCTCGCGCGCGCCGATGGCATCGAACCCGGTCACCAAGCGGACCACCCACTTCATGCGCATTTTCATCGTGGCGTCGCTGGTGGTCTTTTCGGCATGGGCAGTGGGCGCAGGGCTGTTCGCACTGGTGCGCGCGCTGCTCAAGCCGTGGCCATCGAATGCCAGGGAGATTCCGGTCGCCACGCTCGCCTCGCTGGTACGGCTGATTATCGCGTATGCACTCTCGCTCGCGTGGACGCTGCCGTGCGCGCTGTGGGCAAGCGAAAGCCCGCGTTTCAATCGTATTTTGGCGCCGGTTGCGGAAATTGCCGGCGCGATTCCGGCGACAGCGCTGTTCCCGTTGATCGTGCTGCTGGTGATCCGCCTCACCGGCGGAATGAACCTCGCGTCGATTCTGCTAACTCTGACCGGCATGCAGTGGTACCTGCTGTTCAACCTGCTGGCGGGCGTGAACCAGGTGCCCGAGGATCTCAAGGAGGCGGCGCGCGCATTCGGACTCTCGCGCTTCGCGACCTGGCGCAAGCTGGTGGTTCCGGCGCTGATGCCATCGCTGATCACGGGCAGTCTCACCGCATGGGGCGGGGGATGGAACGCGCTGATCCTGTCCGAGTATTTCCCCTATCGGGGGCGCGTCTACCAAGTGACCGGGCTTGGCGCGCTGCTCGACGATGCGACCTTCTCGCCAACCGGCAACGGCACGATGATATTGCTGAGCCTGCTCTCGATGGTGCTGGTGGTGATAATCTTGAACCGCCTGGTCTGGCGGCGGCTGTACAACACGGCGACAGAACGCTATCGGCTCGATTACTGATCCCACGGAAGCCTCCATGAACGACTCCGAACCTCCCGACCCATGGCCCTGCTGGAACTGCATAACGTCTCCAAGAGCTTCGTGCAGCCCAAGGGCACGCTCAGCGTACTCAGGGACATCAGTTGCACGATCGAAGAGGGGGAGTTTGTAGCGCTCGTGGGACCATCGGGATGCGGCAAATCGACGCTGCTCCGTATCATCAACGGTATCGTTCCGCTCACCTCAGGACAGGTGCTCTACAAGGGCAGGCAGGTCGACGGGATCAATCTGGAGTGCGCGCTGGTCTTCCAATCGTTCGCGCTGCTGCCGTGGCTCTCGGTCAAGGCCAACGTTGAGATGGGGCTGGAGGCGCGCGGTCTCGATCCGCAGGCGCGCGAGAAGCGCGCGGGAATTTATATCGACAAGGTCGGTCTGGATGGTTTCGAAGAGGCGTATCCGCGCGAGCTTTCGGGCGGCATGAAACAGCGCGTCGGTTTCGCGCGCGCGCTCGCCGTCGAGCCGAGAGTGCTGCTGATGGACGAGCCGTTCTCCGCGCTCGATGCCCTGACCGCGATCACGCTGCGCGAGGAAGTGCTGGACATCTGGCAGGCGCCGGACATGTCGGTGCGCACGATTATCATCGTGACCCACATAATCGAGGAAGCGGTCGAGCTGGCCGACCGCGTGCTCGTGCTCGCCTCGAATCCCGGCCGGGTGGTGGCAGATCTAAAGATCGACCTGCCGCGCCCGCGCGATCGGCGATCGGAACCGTTCAACGCGTTGACCGACAAGATCTTCTCGCTGATCGAGGAGCGCGGCTGATGCCTCCGGCGAACATCACCCCGATTCCCGATTGCCAGCTCACGTGGATTTTCGGCCTGCTCGAATTTCTGGACGATCGCGGCGGCCGCGAAGACGGGTACAAGATTGCGCGCGAGCTGCAATTCAACTTCGGCGACCTGCTCAAGGTAATGAAGGCCGCCGAAATCATGGGCTTCGTCTCCACGCCGGCGGGCGACGTGGTGCTGGAGCCGTTCGGCAAGGAATTCCTGGAAAGCGACATCAACACGCGCAAGCTGAAGCTGCGCGAGATATTGAAGAAGCTCGGGTTGTTCAGCTACCTGATCCGGCTGCTCCACGGGCAGGAAGACCGATCGCTTTCCAAGGAGATCATACTGGAGCATCTGGCGATGCTGCTGCCCACCGAAAAGCCGGAGCGGCTGTTCGTGACGGTTGTAAACTGGGGGCGATTTGCGGAACTCTTCGGCTATAACAAGGACGAGGATCGCTTCTACCTCGATCACGAATAGGCCCGCTCAGGGAGGATGGAACCATGGCCGAGACCAGCCACGAAATCGTCGACAGCTTCTGCAAAGCGTGGAGCCGCCGCAACCTTGATGAGATACTCGGCTACTTCACCGATGACGCCGAATATCAGAACGTGCCGATGGGCCCGGGCGCGAAGGGCAAGGACGCCATCAAGGCGGTGATCAATTCGTTTCTGCCGATGGCGAAGGGACTCGAGTTCAAGATTTTGCGCAGCGCCTCCACCGGCAACACCGTCTTCAACGAGCGCGTCGATATTTTCGACCTGGGCGGCGGCAAGAAGATCGAATTGCCGGTCGCGGGCGTGTTCGAAGTGCACGGTGGCAAGATCGAGCTGTGGCGCGACTACTTTGACCTCGCGATGTACACGAAGCAGATGGGTTGATCGGACGGCCGGAGAATCCGCAGATTGCGCAGATTTCGCGGATTGATTCGGAATCCGTGCCAATTGGCGCGGGTCAGCCGAAAGCAGAACCCTGACCCTCTCCCTGCCCTCCGCAAGGCTTCTGGAGGCGGGCCGCTTTTTCAGGCGGACGCTTCGCGTGCGCGGGCGAGGGGCGGAGGGCGGCTGGCTTGAGCGAGTTCGGCTGCTGCCTGAGAGAGCTGTAGTTGCGGCGCGAGGACGCGCCGCGATCCCTCCGCTCCGGCAGCCTCCGGTCGGGATGACGGAATGTGCTGTCTTGCAGCATCCTGGCAATGCTGGTCCAGATCAGCATGGCATTGCAAAGGGAGCGCTTCGCGAACGGGGAACCGGTACCGGGTTCGCTTGCGCGAACCTGTCCGGAGGCCAGAAAGCCATCTCGACTTCGTTCGCGTTGCTCACTTCGCTCAGGATGACACCCAGGGCGAACGACAGCTGGAGGCAAAATCGTCGCGCCACGCGACGAAACTCAGAATTAGTAGCTCAGCGCGGGCTAACGCCAGAGAACGACCTACTCCAGGTCGTACTTGTAGCCGTTGGTCATGACCGGGACGCCCAGTGATTTTGCGATCTCGGACAGCGTCTCGGGACAGAAGTAGTAATAGTTGAAGCGGGAGACCATGCTTTCGCGTTCCTGGAACCTGAGCACGTCGTTCACGACCGGTCTGCCTTCCTGGGTCACCCACGACAGGATAATCGGCTCGCGGAGGTATTCGCGACGCTCGGCCCGCGGATTGTCTGTGCTCAAAACAATGCTGACGTAGAGGGATCCTTTCTGGTTCTCTCGCCCGATCGCGTCCCTGCCGTACTCGACTCCCATGCCGACGACCTCGACCGTCGCGTCTTCTCGCATCATGGCTGCCAAACCTTTCAAGTCGCGCGCGTTGAACGCATCGACGAATTGGTCGAGCAGTTCCGGGCTAGGGCTGCCGGCACGGCGGGGAGCGGCTTTCGGCTCAGAGGGAGGCGTTTTCAACTTCCCGCGCCCGCGATGAAGCGCGGCCTTGACGGCGCCGACGGTGGTATCGAGGGCAGTCGCGGTCTCGTCCAGCGTGAAATCGAAGACGTCTTTGAGCAGCACGACGGACCGCTCCATCGGCGGCAGATGGCTGACGAGATGCTCGGCGGCATCGCGAATTTCACGCAATCGGGGAACCTCGGGCTGAGGCGTTTCGGGCAGATCGGCGGTTGCAAACTCGCGCGTGCCGCGGAACCTGTCGATCCACAGGTTGCTCGCGATGCGAAACATATAAGCGCGCGCGTTGTCGATCGGATGCGAGGCCTCGGACAACCGCGCAAAGGCGCGCATCAGCGTGTCCTGCACCAGGTCTTCCGCGTCCCAGACTGAGCCGGTGAGAGAGCGACAATAGCGATACAGGTCGGGCCGCAGCGGTTCGGTCCGTTCGATAAACTGATGCCATGCCTTTTTGATGGGATCGGTAAGGTCTTCGGCGAATTTCATGCGCTCGCTCCTCGATGCGGACTTGCGCCTGCAACCCAAAAGAGGCTGTCTCGGCGATCGAGTTCAAAGGTTCTCACACTCACGGGATTCCTCGGAAAAGAACCTCGGAATGACACCACTTTCGGACGATGGTTGAGTGATCTTCCGGAAGAGATGTGCCACCGACGAAAAACACCTGGAGAAAAAATCCTCTTGCCACGTGACGAAATTCGAACTTAGTAACTCTGTGCGGGACGCTTCTATTGAGGAAACGATCGAGCCGCGCAAAACGATACGTGCATGCGTCCCTAGTAAATCGGACGCAGATCGACGCGGCGGTTGTATGCGCGCGCGGCCTGCGTGTCGGGCGAAACGATCCGATGGAAATTTCCCGAGCCGACCGTCCTTATCCGTTCGGACCCGATACCTGCCTGCTGCAGATAATGCGACGCGGCGGCGGCTCGCTCCTGCGACAGCTTCAGCGCCTCGTCTTCCGAGCAGTCTTCATCGCAATAGCCGACGATTGCGCATGGAAGAACGGGAGAGTCCTTCAGAACTTTTACCACCTTCTCGAGGACGGGCTTCGCGTCGGCGGCGAGTGCGGCATCATTCTGTGCGAAATGAATGCGGTAGATGACCGGCGCTCCGCCGGTGATGTTGCGCTGGACGTGAAATTCGTATGGCGCAAAAAAGCACGACCATCCTTCGGATTGCCGGATTCTTTCCACCGTGGCGACGTCGCCATCGAGAAGCGAGCGCAGGATCTCGAACCGCATCTGATTGCCGGCCAGCCACGACGGATTCCATCCTTCCGGCGTGCGCTTCATTTCCAGCGCGAGGCGGCATCCGCCTTCTATCGCGCTGAGCGCAAACCGCCATACGCCGCTGAAGTTGATCACGCGCGGCGGTTCGAATTCGCTGAGACGGCCGTGAAACGTCTCACTGCCGCCGGGCGCGCAGAAGGCGTACTTGCCGCCCGCACGCGGCTCGAGCATCGTGCAGGTCATCAGCCATTCGCTGAGTTGCCGTGGCTCGATCAGCGCCGCCCAAACGCGTTCGATGGGATGAGGATATTCGCGCACGAAACGCATCGTGTTGCGATCGACGAATTCGCCGAGCTCCAGCCGTCTGATTGCCTCATTCATTTTTCCTGCTCCCCTAATTTCTCATCAATGCGATAGAACCCAACGGCGGTCGCAACCCCCGCACATCAAGCACTCCCGGCCTTATGACGCGAAGGCCGGCCGCGAGGATACTGCGGGATCTGCTTCGATCACTCATACGACCTTGCGAAACGCCAGCGCGGGAGAGATTCGCAGGGCACCAAGAAGCGGTATCGCAACGCTGCCCAGTGCGACCAGCAGGGCCGCGCCCATCGCCAGCGCCGCATCGTTGGTATCAACGAAAAGGGAGCCGACGCCGCCCAGAACCGCACCTGCGTCGACGCCCGCGCCGAAGACCCATAGCGCCAGAGCCGTCCCGACGGTCGCACCGAGCAGGCAAATCGCGAGCGACTCGCCGATCAGCAATTCAGCAACGGAAATGCGCGAAAAGCCGAGCGCACGCATCACTGCCACTTCGCTGATCCTTTCCCTCACCATCATCGCCATCGCGTTGGCGGCAAGCAGCATCACGGTCGCCACCACCACCGCGCAGAGCGCGGCGATTATTCCGCGGACGTTGCCTATTTGCGAAAGGCCGCCGGCGATCATCTCGCTTTCCGTCATCGTTCGAGTTTCGTAGCCGGAGTTGCGATAGGTCTCATCGATTCGGCGAGCGATCGGAGCCATGTCGGCAACATGCGCCACGCGAATGATCAGGAACGCGGCCAGGTCGTGGTCATCGATACCTCTCGCCTTGCGCGCCTCCTCCAGATACTCGCGACTGAAGGTAAAGTTGTTGGGATAACGACGCGACTGAGTAATGCCGCCAATCACAAAATTGAGTTCCATGTGGCCGGCGCCCGTGTCCCGAAGCATCACCTGCTGGCCCACGCGCCATCCGTACTTTCTGGCGAGCAGCGCTCCCGCGATTCCGCAACGCCGATCGGCTGCACATGCGATCGCATCGCGCACCGGCAAATCGTAGTCGGGAAAGACCCGCGTCAGCTCCGGACCCGCGGCCATCGCCACAAACGGCTCGCGCGCATCGCGATAAGTGGCCATCATCCCATTGAAAGGCGCGCACGCGATCACGCCCGGGATTTGTTCGATTTCGCGGCAGTAACGCGCGGGCGTCGCGCCTTCGTATCCGCGGGTCCGATTGTTGACGATCAGCCTCAGAGTAGTCGATGCATCGGCGATTAAACGGTCCATCGACGCGGGAATCGAGACCAGCATCGCGAAAAGAAATGTCGTCAGCGCGATAGTCGCGGAGGTCAGGGCGGTCCGCCGCGAATTACGGCGCATGTTACGCAGTACGATCTTCGCAACCATCGCTCAGGCCTCGTGCAAGGCTTCGAGCACGCGGATGCGCACGGCTCGGCAGGCTGGAGGCAATCCGCCGATAATTCCAATCAGGAGAGCAAACGCGAGACCGCCAGCGAACACGGCCGGCGAAAACGCAAACGAAAAGATGAATTGGCCGACATTCATCAAGCGGCTTTGGAGACCGGTCAGATAGGCGACCGCAACGGTCAGCAACTCCCCTGCGACTCCGCCTGCGAGAGCCAGGATCAGGTTCTCCGTCATGAAACTGGTCAGCAATCCGCGGTGCCCGAAACCCACCGCGCGCATCACGCCAATCTCTCGGGTGCGCCGCGCGATCGCGGAATACATCGCGTTCATGCCGCCGAAGACCGCTCCGGCCGCGAGAATAGAGGCAAACACGAGGCTCAAGCCGCGGAGTTGGTCAGCGAGCTGAGCGCCATCTGAATAAAATTGAGTCTCGGGCTTTGCGTCGATCGATAATCGCGCGCTGCCGGCCAAAGTTCGCTCGAAAGCCGCGGACGTGCCGGGTTTGAGAGTCACAAAGATCACGTTAAATCCGCTGGTCTCGCCCACTTCCTGACGAAGGGTTGCCAGGTCGGTCCAGATTTCAGATTCCCGCACGCTGTCGTCATCGGCGAAGACGCCAACAATCGCCCAATTGCGGCTTCCGAAGCGGACCTCCCTGGAAGGCGCCAGATCGGGATGCTGGACGGCCAGCTTGCGGCCGACAATCATTTCGGCCGTGCCCTGCATCGGCCATCGTCCGCTGAGCAGCCGCATGTGGCGATGCACGCGATAAGCGATCGGTGCGACGCCACGCACGTAGGGCGTCGCCCGATCGGCGGCGTGGTCCGCATCGAGAATGAAATCGGTCACTTCTTCAGGCGAGATTAGTGCCGCGCCCGCGGAATCGACGGCGAGTTCGGGCCGACTTCGCAGAATTTCGTATTGCTCCTGGGTAACATGGCTATTGGATTCCGAGGTCACACCCTGGCTCAACACGATCCAATTGCCCGGCGTACCGGACAGAAGCATCGTCCGTTTCAGGCCGCCGACGAACCCGAGAAGAAGCGTCAGGATCATCACGACGAATGCCACGGCGAGCGCGGTCATGACTGAGGTCGTCCTGCGCACCATCAGGCTGCGAACGTTGTAGCGCAACGGAATCACGCGGTTCTTCTCATTCGGGCCAACGACGATTCCTTTATTCGGTCGTCGCGGCTCACCGCTCCGGTTGCGAGCGGTCCAACATTTCCCTTGGCCAGTCCGGCATCACGCGCGCGAGCTGCGAGTTGGCGGTAGAGAACGGGATTCGAGTAGAAAGTGGCAGCGCCGAAAAATGGACCGGGTAACGGCACCCCCAGTTGCCCATAAAACTCAAGATAGTTGCGAATCCAGCGGCCGATGAGCGCCGACAATCGGCGCAGCATCGGCCGCCGATCCTGAAGCAAGACCACCCGTGGTTGCTCCGGATAATCGCGGTCCGAAGCGCAGACAGGCAGATCGATTACTCGCGCGTTCTGATTGATGTGCCGGCGTCGCTCGTACCGAGTCATGTGAAGGATCCCCTCTTACCCTTAGGTCGATCGGCCTGCCTCCCGATCGACATCGCGCCCGTGAAATGCGCAGATCGGCGATTTTTCTCCTTCATACTGTTACGACGCCGGCACATCACGAAAAGATACTAAGAAAACGTTCACGCCCTCATTTCTTCGATGCTTTGGCTTTCTGTGCTGCCGCGATCGAATCGAGATGCCGCCCCAGGGCATCGAGGCGCCTGTTCCATACGCGGCGGCATTGTTCGACCCATCGGTCGACCTGGTCGAGCGCATCGGGGTTCAGCGTGTAAAGGCGCTTCTGGGCCACACCGCGGGACCTGACCAATCGCGATTGCCGCAGCACGCGCAGATGGCGCGACACGGCGGGGCGCGAAACCGGGAATCGCTCGGCGATGTTGCCCGCGGCGAGATCGCGCTCCGCGAGCAGCTCCACGATCTTCATGCGAATGGGATCAGCGAGCACCTCGAACATCGTCATGCTCTGTATGTAACACTATTGTTACGTAACAGTCAAGTTACATAGAACCGTGCTGCAACCGCTCTTTGCGAGAGACTGAAGTCAACCGGCAAGAATGCGCTTTAGATGAATTGATGGCGATAACCGTGCGTGCGTACGGGCAGACCGAGCTCCGCGGCGACTTCGCTCAGCGTTTCCGGGCAATAGCTGTAGTCGCGAATCCTGGCTACGCGGCCATCTTCTTCTTCGAGACGGTCGACTTCCTCGATCGCCTCCGATTCATCTCGACGCCGCCAGTGAACGATGATTGGCTCGCCGCGGTAGAGTCTCCGCTCCGCCCTTCGGATGCCGCCTTCATCGCGGTCGTGACCGTACATCGTGTTCGGAAACCATCCGTCCTTCTCGTTCATCAGGCGCTCGTGTCCGCGCTCGCCACCAACCCCCTGCACTTCCAGCGTGACGTTTTGGAGTAAGAGTTCGGTAAGCCTCGGTATGTCGCGCGCGTTGAAAGCCTCGACGAAATGATCGACGAGTTCTGTCGAGGGCGCGCGGCGGCCATGCGATGAGTTTGATAGAGGCGCCTGTAGACGAGCGCGTCCGCGATGAAGGGCGGACTTGACGGCGCCGATCGTGGTCGACAGCAGACTGGCTATTTCTTCGAGCGTGAAATCGAACACATCCTTGAGGACCACCGCCGCGCGTTCCTGGGGTCTCGCGAATTCGATCAGTGCCGCGCCCGCCTCGCGGGTCGCGGCCGTTTGTTCAGGGCCGGGCTCCGAAGAAGCGAAGGTATCCAGGTCCGCGGAATCTGCACGACGACGCCCCACCTGGTCGATCCAGAGATTGGTCGCGATCCGAAACAGATATGCTCGCGGATTGCCGATTTCCGCGAGATCGCGTCTCCCGATAGTCCCGAACGCCCGCAGCAGCGTCTCCTGCATCAAATCTTCAGCTTCCCAGACATTGCCCGCCATCCGCCGACAATAGCGATGCAATCCCGGCCGCGACGGCTCGACCACATCGAGAAAGCGACCCCACGCGCGCCTCAACTCCGCCTGCAATTCATCGGATGATCGACTGTCTTCCATTCGGACCGCCCTCTTTTGCCCCAGCTCTCGTCTCATATGACCGCCCGGGCGGTGAAAAAGATACTTGGCGATGGGTTTGTCGCGCGGTTTGACGGGTTACGGCGGTCGCGCAAGCCGGTGTAAGCTTTCGCCAGCAATGGCTTCGCACGTCACGCACGCGATTATCGGCACGGCAGGGCATATCGACCACGGCAAGACCGCGCTCATCCGCGCGCTCACGGGACAGGAGACCGATCGTCTCAAGGAAGAGCAGGAACGAGGCATCTCGATCGATCTCGGCTTCGCCTACTTCACGCTGCCGGACGGGACCCGC
This sequence comes from Binataceae bacterium (SeqCode), assembly GCA_052146355.1. Lineage (GTDB taxonomy): Bacteria > Desulfobacterota > Binatia > Binatales > Binataceae > JAFAHS01. The sequence goes on from JBKQNE010000285.1 coordinate 15,953, forward strand.
GCCGGCGTCGTCGACGTGCCGGGCCACGAACGCTTCATCCGCAACATGCTGGCGGGCGCGCATGGAATCGACCTGGTGCTGTTCACGATCGCCGCCGACGACGGCGTAATGCCGCAAAGCGAGGAGCATCTCGACATCCTGCATCTGCTCGGGACCAGCCGCGGCATCTTTGTGATCACCAAGGCGGACCTCGCCGATGCGACGAGGCTGCGCGAAGTACGCGAGGAAATTGAGCTGCTGGCGGACGGCACGCGGCTCGAAGGCGCGCCGATGATCGAAGTGTCATCGGTGACGGGCGCGGGCCTGGACGATCTGCGCGCGGAAATCGCGCGGCAGCTGGAGGGCTTCGAGGCGCGGCGTGCCACGGGAGTTTTCCGCCTGCCATTGGACCGCGCGTTCGTGATCAAAGGCCACGGCACCGTGGTGACCGGCACCGCGATGGGCTCCGAGGTGCGGGTTGGCCAGAAGCTGCGCGTATTGCCGGGCGGCGACGAAGTGAAGGTTCGCGCGATCCAGGTCCATTCGGAATCGGTCGAGAAGGCCGGACGCTGCCAGCGCGTCGCGCTCAACCTGACCGGGCCGGAGCGGATGGAGCTGAAGCGCGGCGATGTGCTCGCCGATGAGCGCCTGGACTTCACGACCTCGCGGCTGGACGTGTGGCTCGAAATCCGGCCGGCAGCGAAGCGTCCGCTCAAGAACAATTCGCGTATCCGGTTCTTTATCGGAACCAGCGAGCTGCTCGGCCGCGTGATCATGCTCGAAGATCGCGTAGCGCTCGCACCGAAGGAGCGCGGCCTGGCGCAAATCGTGATCGACGAACCGGCGGTCGCGCTTGGCGGCGACCGCTTCGTAATTCGCGACGAGACCAACGTGCGCACGCTCGGCGGCGGAATAGTGTTGAACGCGCTGGGGCGCCGTTCGCGCAAGCCGCTCGACGCCTACCGGCAGAACCTCATGACGATTCGGGACTCATCGGGAGCGGACGCCGTGGAGGCGCTGATCAATCTCCAGGAGAGCCTCGCGGTGTCGGCGCATCGCCTGGCGCATCTGCTGAATCAGCCTGTCGCCGAAATAGAGGGTGTGCTCCGCGATGAGAGGTTCGTGAAACTCTCGATGGGCGATGAAGAGGGCTACACCACGCGGAGCAAATGGGAGCAGCTCAAGCGCTTCACGCTCGCCGCGCTCGAGGCTCATCACAAGGCCGCGCCGCTGGCGGCGGGGCTCGAAATGGAATCGATGCGCACGCGGCTTCCATATGAAGTCAGCGCGCGCTCGTTCCATACGATCGTCGACCGAATCGCGCGGGAAACCGATATCGTTCGCGAGGAAAGCGCGCTGCGCCTTAGGAGCCACAAGGTCAAACTGGGAGGCGATGCGGGCGAGCTTGGTGACCGTATCGAGGCCGCTTTGGTTCGCGCGGAGTTTCAGCCGCCCGACCTGAAACAACTGGCGCTGGAATTGAAACTGGCGCCTGCGGCGACGGCGCAACTGCGGACGGTGTTGGCCGCGATGGAGCGCGAGGGCAGAGTCGTGAAGATCGCGAGCGATCTCTACTTTGGCCGGGCCGCATTCGATGCGGCGCGCGCGCGCCTGGTCGAGCATCTGAAGACGAATCCCGAGATCACGGCCGCCACCTATCGCGATCTGCTGAGCGCCTCGCGCAAGTTCGCGATCGCGCTGCTCGACCATTTCGACCACAGCGGCGTCACGATCCGCGTGGGTGACAATCGCCGGCTGCGTTCGCGCACCGGCTGACTTGGCGGCATTAATCGGCGAAGATACGACATTATGGTGAACGCAAAAGACAGCAATCCGTCGCGTTCCGAACTGGTGCGGCTCACGGCGCGGTGCAAAGCCGCGGGTTGAGCCGGCAAGCTCGGTCCGGCGGACCTTGCGGAAGTACTGGCCCGGCTGGAACTGCCAGGCCATCCTGATTTGCTGGTCGGAATATCCACCGGCGACGACGCAGGAGTGTTTCGTCTGCGCGACGATTTGGCGATCGTGAGCACGGTGGATTTCTTCACGCCGGTGGTCGACGATCCCTACACGTACGGCCAGATTTCCGCCGCCAATGCGCTCTCCGACGTCTATGCGATGGGAGGCCGGCCGGTCAGCGCGCTCAATATCGTGTGCTGGCCGCAATCGGGCCTGCCCGGCGAGATGCTCGCCGAGATTTTGCGGGGCGGCTCCGACAAAACGCGCGAAGCCGGCGCTGTGGTGGTCGGAGGGCATAGTGTTGCCGACGAGGAAGTGAAGTTCGGGATGGCGGTGACGGGCGTGATCGATCCGCGCCGGATTATCCGCAACGTCGGCGCGCGCGCGGGCGATGTACTGCTCCTCACCAAGGCGCTCGGCACCGGGGTGCTGATGACCGCGTTCAAGCGCGATGCGCTCGGCGAGGAGCACTACACCGCCGCGGTCAATTCGATGATGATGCTGAACGCCTCGGCCGCCGCCGTGATGCTCAAGTACGACACGCACGCGGCGACCGACATAACAGGGTTCGGCCTGATGGGCCACGCGTTCAAGATGGCCGAGGGCAGCGGCATCACGATGGTCTTCGAGGAATCGGACCTGCCGCTGCTGCAGGGAGTGCTGGAACAGGTGCGCGCCGGAATGATCCCGGGGGGAGGAACCCGCAATCGCGAGTACTACCAGCCGCACGTGAAAATTTCCGATGAGGTCTCCGACGAGCTGACTGTGCTCGCATTCGATCCGCAGACCTCAGGCGGACTGCTGATCGCGGTGCCGGAAGCGGACTCGATCGCGATGCTGGCCGATCTCCACGGCGCGGGATGCGCCGACGCGGCGATCATCGGACGCGTCGAAGCGCGCCGCGAATTCCCGCTCGAACTGGTTTGAGGAACGACACCATGGATTTCTTTGAAGTCGCTACCACCATGCCCACCGTCAGGCGCTTTTCGGATCGGCCGCTCGATCAGGCGGTGCTGGAACGCATTCTTGAAACCGCGAATATGGCGCCTTCGGGCTCGAACGCGCAGCCCTGGGAATTCGTCATCGTGCGCGACGCGGCCGCGCGCAAGGAAATCCAGCGGCTCTACGAGCTGGCATGGATACCATACAAAGACACCGCGATTATCCGCGGGCGCACCACGCTTTCGCCACGCGCGCAAAAGGCGCTGCGGTTGGGCGATGAATTCGCGGCATCGCTGGCGATCGTTCCCGCGCACGCGATCGTGTTTCTCGATCGCCCGAAGATGCGCGTGCCGCGCGGCAGTGCCGAGGATCTGACCAACTTCGGCGCGACGTACGGTTCGGTGTTTCCGGCGATCGAATTGATGATGCTGGCGGCGCGGGCGCTTGGGGTTGGCACCGCGATGACCACCATGCTGTCGCCGCACGAAGCGGAAACGAAAGCATTGCTGGGAGTGCCGGACCTGTATCAGTTAATCGCGCTGATACCGATGGGCTACCCGGCCGAGGGATTCAAACGACCGTTCCGCAAGCCGGTGTGGCCGCGCATCCACGACGGCCGCTGGGAGCGCGCGTGGGTGAAATCGAGCGGTAAGTAGCAGAAAACGATCGAAGCACAGGAAAAGTCCTTCTCCTGCCGGGAGAAGGTGGCGCGCTGCGCGCCGGATGAGGGTCGGCGGATTCATCGCGGATATTCGTGTGGAAGCGACTGACCCTCACCCGTCTCGCTTCGCGAGCCACCCTTTCCCGGCTTGCGTTCGCGCCCAGGTCGCGAACGCGGGCGAGGGGTTACTCGGCGTTCAGTGCGAGCAAGATACGCTCGAGAACATTCGATCGATTTCTGCTGAGGTCCGCGCATGGGAAACGGAGGATTTCGAATCCTTTGGTGCGGAGGAAGCCCTCGCGCCTCAGGTCATGTTCACCGGTCTCTGCGTGATAAACGCCATCCAGCTCGATGATCAACTTCCTGCCGATGCAGCAGAAGTCGGCGAAATATGGTCCGATAGGAACCTGACGGCGGAATTTGACCCCTGCCAGTCGCCGATCGCGTAGTACTCGCAGAGCTTTTTCTCGGGATCGGTCTGGTCCTTACGCAGCTGGCGCACTTTCGTAAGAGTCATAGGATTCGTCGGTGGGTTGCGCTTCATCCGACCCTCATCCGGCGGGTCATTCGCGGTTGAACATGTATCGATCGAATAGCTCCTCCGACAGCGTGCCGGTATTGATCTTTTGAGAAAAGCCGCCGTGAGCCGGCGCCAACGAACGAAAGAACAATCTGGGCGCGGTATTCGCGTGGACGAAAGGCGAGTGTGACGAGGTCAGTTGATCGAGTGGAACGTAGAACTCGCCCGCCAAGTCGAAGAGATATCCACCTGAGGAGGATGGATATGACCGCCAGAATGGAAATGCGACTTCAGTCTCTTCATTTCGAGCAAAGAATTCGGCGCCTATCCAAACGTAGGCTTCAGTATCGATATACACGACGGTTCGAAGCTTCTGATCGCTTTTAGGGATCATCTCGATAATGTACGCATTGCGCAGCTGAAACGGTTCTTCGGTGAAACTCAGCGTTTTATCGTGCTGAACGATCCCGGCGGGCTCCTGATCGGCGGTAAGGCATGCAAGCATGGTCGCGGTTCCGAGCAGACGGTACGAATAGTTTTCGGTCTTTGGAAGCGCATACGCCCAAAAGGGCTGGTGGCAGCCTCTGCACTGTTCGTTTGGAGCCGCTACAACTTCCCATCGACCCACGCCTTGATTTGCATAGGAGACGTCTTGCTTGCGCGGATCGAGATAGCGGACAACAACCCCCCTGGCATTTGGGTTTGGGCTGACGGTGGGACCGCCCGCCCATCCTTCAGATCTAGCTTTCCACTCAGCTCCTTCTTCGTTCGCACCCAAGGTCGGCCGTGGGTCAACCTCTGTCCGATGGGCAAAACGCAGGAAGCTGAAACGGTTGCAAACATAACTTTCTTCTTCATCGGGCACGAAAGAATTAGGAGCGCCCGTGGTTGAGTAGGCGAAGCTACCCCATGGTTCCAGCGAAAAGTCGTCTGGCATAAATGGGCCCATGTGCCAGTTGTACGCGATCTTTGCAGCTGCCTTCGGATCATCCGTACTGACGGTGGGAAAAGGCATGCCTGCGACGTAGTTGGTTATGTAGTCGTCCTTGTCGAGCCCAACCTGTCCGGAATACTTTTCGGTTTCCGCGGTGAACCCCTCCGACCAATCGAGTCTCTTTGCCGGAATAACCCGCATCACGAGTCCATACTTGATGGCGAGATCAGCGCCTGGGGGAAGAAAGCGAGCGTAGCTTGTTGAGTTCGCAGCGGTTATCACGGTGCCGGATTGAGGAGATGAAATAGCGGGAGCGATAGAAGCGCTGTTGGTGGATTGCTGGGCGAAGGCGTTCACCGCGAAAATCGTCAGGCCGAGGATCGCGCAGCTGGAATTGAAAATGACTGCGATAGATCTGATCGAGCGCTTCACGGACGCCCCTCTTCCATGAGTGCGAGGTTCTGATGGGAATTCGTCGGTGGGTTGCGCTTCATCCGACCCTCATCCGGCGCGCGGCGCGCCACCTTCTCCGGGGGGAGAAGGCGTTTTCAGCTTTTGCGCACTAGTGGAATTACTTCCTTTGCGAATTGTTCCAATAGTGCGTCGCGGTCGCGCGGGTGGCAGATTGCGTCTACGCCGATGTCGCGGGCTCCGGCTTTGATGAATTCGCCGAGCCGCGTTGCTACGTCGGTGGGCGTTCCGATGACCGCGTACTTTTTTGCCGGCTCGCGAAAGTCCATCGCGTAGCGTTTGCTAAGATGCTCCGCGGCTACATCGAGCGCCGCCTCGTATGATTTGCCGAGCGTCACGAAAGCATGCAGGGAGGTTCCGAAGCGATCGATTTTGCGGCCCGCCTTGTCCGCTTCGCGCGCGATGAATTCCAACCCGTCCGCGATTCGCTTGGGCGTCACCACATACGGCATCCATCCGTCGCCGTAGCGGGCAGCGCGCTTGAGCGCGGCTTCCGCACGTCCGCCGACCCAGATCGGCGGGCCGCCCGGAGTGGCGGGCTTCGGTTCCATCTTCACCGCGCCGAAATTGAAGTAACGTCCGCGATGCTCGACGCTCGTTTCCGTCCACAGCCGCTTGATCACCTGGATAGCCTCGGTCGCGCGGCCGCCGCGCTCTTTGACCGGTACGCCGCACGCCTCGAACTCGGGCGGAAACTCGCCGCCCACGCCGATGCCGAAAATGAAGTGTCCCGCGCCCATCAGGCGGTCCAGCGTCGCGACCATCTTTGCGACGGGCGTGGGATGCCGCAGCGGGAGGAGATAGATGCTGGTGCCGTAGGTAAGCTCCGGCCGCAGTGCGGAAAAATAAGTGAGTTGCAGCAACGGATCGCTGATCGGTCCGGTGAAGGCGACGTGATCTCCGATCCACACGACCTCGTAGCCCCATCCTGCGATCGCATCGATACTCTGGCGTGCCTGCTCGCGATCGGTCGCGGCGGCCATTACGCCAAATCTGATCCTGGTTGCCAGCGGCAATGCATCACTCATGAGATGAATCCCTCAGACGATTGGTTCGAGCCCACGCTGCGCCTTCGGACATGGGATAGCGCGACCGGCGCGAATGTCAACCCGATTGCCGCGGTTGAAGACGCGACGGCGCGCGGCGCATCGAATGCGAATTCGGCGCAGTCGTGTGCGACGCCGATCTGGTGATCGGAACTGACGCCCCTTTGGTAATGGTGAGCTGAGCGCGCGCTAGGCGCGGCTCACGGCCGAAGCCTGCAGTCCTTTGGGTCCCTGCGCGACTTCAAACTGCACTTTCTCGCCCTGTTCGAGAGAGCGGAAGCCGTTGCCGTCGATGGCGCTATAGTGGACGAAAACTTCCTGTCCATCTTCCATCGTGATGAAACCGTAGCCCTTCTTAGGGCTAAACCACTTAACCGTACCGATAGTCATGTCCCCCGTACCTCCTGACAGACCCCCGAAAGTCAGGCCCCCGCCTTTCTCCCGGAGGGCAGCGCTGCCGTCCCCTGGCAGACACTGCATACCGGCGCGCATATACCATAGGTCGCGCCGGTTACCAAGCGGGCGAAACGAGACTCCACAAGGCGGGTTTTGGCTCGCGCAGGCTGCAATGAAGCCCGCGCCCGTCGAGATAGTCTAATCCTGCCAGCGGATAATCGGCCGGGCATGGATATGGCAATGATCGGGGATCTGGCGCATGACACCATCGATTACGAATTTGTCTTCGCCATATTTCGCGCGTGCCACGACGGACAATGCTTCGATCATGAAGTTTCGTTCGTCATCGCCGGCATTAGCGCGATGGTCCCCGAGCACGACCATGGGAGTGTCGCACGAATCGCAATCGAGGATCGTGAATTTGAACGGATGGACGAACTGACCGTAGCGCCGCGTGTATTCACGCAGTTCGCACAGCTCACACTTTGCCATCGCAGGCCCCGAACCAGGACTGAATTTTTCGGCGGCGCTGCCGAAAAAGGTGCGTTCCGCGAGCGATGCCCGCGGAACGCGCCCATCAGCAATACTTACGGCGTGGTAGCCGGCGATGCGGCAGCTGCGGCGGAGGCTGCAGCCGCGGCGTCGGAACGATCGGTCATCCTCTGGGTCTTGGTCGCGGCTTTGGCAGCTTCCTTAGCGTGCCGCTTGCAGCGGTAGACGCTGGATTTTGAAATACTCAGATCCGTCGCCACATCCGCGGCCTTCTTGCCTTGCCCGAGTTCCTGCATTACGGCGTCACAATCGACCTTGTTCGCGGCGTACGCGGGTATCGCGGCCGAAAACGCCACTGCAATCCCCAACATCGCAGAAGCCGTCGCAATCGCAAATTTCCTCATGACTCTATCCCCTCCGTTTTGAGGCCGTCCCTATCCCGGCCGCAGCGTGCAGTATTCCAGAAACGATGGGTCTAACAAAAGACCGTCTCTGAACCCATTTCCCGGGTAATTCCGGGCCTCCCGGGGCCTGGAAACCTACCGGGAGCCGGTGCCGGGGAACTTCGGCTGGCGCTTTTCGCGCACGGCGGCGGCTCCCTCGCGGACATCGGCGCTGAAAAACCCGAGCATCTCCATCGCGAGTGATGCATCGAAGGCCGGCCCGGCGGCGCGCAGCCAGTTGTTCAGTGAGCGCTTGGTGAATCGCACGGCCTGCTGTGGGCCCAGAGCGAGTTTGCGCGCAACTTCCATCGCCTTGTCCATCAGCTTGTCGCCTGGCACGCATAGGCTCACCAGTCCGATTCGCTCCGCCTCGCGCCCGTCGATGAAATCCGCCGTCATCAAGTAGTACTTCGCCTTGGCCATCCCGCACAGCAGGGGCCAGATGATTACCGCATGATCGCCGGCGCCGACGCCCAGCCGCAGATGGCCGTCGGTGATGCGCATCGCCTCTGATGCGATGCTGATGTCGGCCATCAGCGCCACCGCGAGCCCGGCGCCGACGGCTACGCCGTTAATCGCGGAGATGATCGGCTTGTCGAGATTGATCATGTTGTAGACGATATCGCCGGCTTCCTTCCACGCCTGCCCGATATTCGCGGCGTTTCCCATCATCGCCTCGATCATCGCGAGGTCGCCGCCGGCCGAGAACGCACGGCCGGCGCCCGTCACGACGATCACGTTGGTGTCCGCATCTTCGGCGATATCGAGCCAGACGTGGCTCAACTCCCAATGCAGCCGATTGTTGGTCGCATTGAGAACGTCGGGCCGATTGATCGTGATGAGCAGAATGCCGTCGCCCTTCCGCTCGAACACGAGATGCTGATATTCGCGATAGTCCATGATTGCCGGCCTCGCCGGAAAATCTCAGCTCTTGTAAATGTCCATGATCGTGCCGAGCAGTTTGAGCGCCGCTTCCTTGGGCCGCTGGAACGAGTTGCGCCCGATGATCGAACCGAAGCCGCCGCCGGCGTGAATTTCGCGCACGTCGCTCAGCAGCTGATCGTCGCTCTCGCGCGGGCCGCCGGAGAAAATCACGATGCGCCGGCCATCGAAGGCCGCCTGGATTATGTGCTTGACGCGTGCGGAGAGCGGCTCGAGCTGCACCTTGGCCGCATCGTAGGCCTTCTTGGCCTCCGGCTGCTCGATATGCGCGGTGGGCGGCTTGACCTTGATGATGTTGGCGCCGAGTTGCGCGGCGATTTGCGCCGCATAGGCGACCACGTCGAGGCCCGTCTCTCCCTGTTTGGAAATGGAGGATCCGCGCGGATACGACCACACGACCACGGCCAGGCCGTGCGCTTTCGCTTCGGCGGTAATTTCGCGCAGCTCCTGGTACATCGCCTTTTCATTCGCCGAGCCGGGATAGATCGTGAAGCCGACCGCGGCGCATCCGAGCTTGAGCGCATCCTTGACGCCTCCGGTGACGGCGGAAATGGGATCTTTCTCGTCGTGCAGGACGTCATGATTGTTCAGCTTGAGAATGAGCGGAAGTTCGCCGGCATACTCGGCGGCGCCCGCTTCGAGGAAGCCCAGCGGCGCGGCGTAGGCGTTGCAGCCCGCGTCGAGTGCGAGCTGGAAATGGTAGCGAGGATCGTAGGCCGGGGGATTGACGGCGAAGCTGCGCGCCGGACCATGCTCGAAGCCCTGGTCGACGGGCAGAATCACGAACTTGCCTGTACCAGCCAGCTTGCCGTGGTTCATCAGCCGGGCAAGGTTGCTTCTCACACCAGCATTCTCAGAATCGTACCAACTGAGAATTTCCCTCACGCGCTTGGTCATAAGACTCTCCTTCGATCGGCCCCGCGGGGCGCCGTAATTTTGCTTATAACATTGCGAGCGCCGAATGCGCCGCGCCCATCAGGGCCACGTCGGGATTCGTCACTACCCGCACCTCTATCTGCTTGAGCATTGTTGCGAGTCTTCCTTTGCCGGTAAACCCGCGCATGAAGGCGCCGGTTTTGAGGGCGGGCAGGATTTTCGGCGCGATGCCGCCGCATAGAAACACTCCGCCGAGCGCCAGCATCTTCAGCGCGAGATTGCCGGCCTCTGCACCGTACATAGCGCAAAACATCTCGACGGCGTGAGCGCATACGCTGTCGCGCGAGGAAAGCCCGGCCTCGGTGATGGCGCGCGCGGGATCTTCGCCAGCCAGAGCGGCGGTCAACCATTCGGGCTCGGGCTCGGCGCTTCGGCTGCGCAGAAAGCGGTAGATATTGACCTGCCCCGGGCCCGACAGCACGCGCTCCCAGCTCACGTGGCCGAACTGGTGTTCGAGAAATCGCAACAGTTCGATTTGCTCGTCACCCACGGGCGCAAAGCTCGCGTGGCCGCCCTCGGATCCGATCAGATGGTAGCGCTCGCCCTTGCCCGCCAGCAGCGCCGCCTCGCCGAGCCCGGTGCCCGCCGCGATCAGCGCGATATTGCCGTGCATCAGGCTGGCGCCGGGATTGATCACCACCGAGTCGGTGTCCGGCAGATGGATGACACCATAGGCGCTCGCGCCGAGATCATTGATCAGCGCGACCTGCACGCCGCCGAGCGCACTCGACATCGCCTTGTCGGAAATCTGCCAGCGGATGTTGCTCGGTGTCGCTGTTCCACCGATCACCGGACCGGGAACGCCGAAGCATGCGGCGGCGATATCGACCTCCGGCCCGCTGCGCAGGAACTCGGCGCAGATACTCTCCAGCGATGGGAATTGCGCGGTGGGGTAGCGCAGCTCGCGAACCAGGATGAGGTCGCGATCTTCCTCGCGAAAGATGCCGAGCAGGGTCTTGGTGCCCCCGATATCACCTGCGAGGACTAGCCGCGGCATCGGGGGCCTCTACGCGGCTCAGCCTTCGACTTGCATCCGCTCCGCGAGATCGATTTCGTCGGCGCTGCCGATATAGACGGGTTGGCGCTGATGGATTTCGGACGGGACCACATCGAGCACGCGGCCCTTGCCGATCGAGCCCTTGCCGCCAGCCTGTTCCGCGATGAATGACAGAGGCGCCAGTTCATACATCAACCGCAGCTTGCCTTTGGTCTTGCCCTCGGCGGTAACTTCACCGGGGTACATGTAGAGTCCGCCTTCGAGCATGCAGCGATGGAAATCCGCGGCGAAGGCGCCCGAGTAGCGCAGCGAGTAGCTGGTCGATTTGTCCTTGCGGCTGGTGAGATGCTCGATGAACTTGCGCGCGTTCGGATGAAACTTGGTGATGTTGCCCTGGTTAACCGCATAGGTGCTGCCGCGTTGCGGCATCTTCACGTTCTCGCGCCACAGAATGAACTCATCGACGCTCTGGTCGAAGGTAAAAATGTCGACGCCCGCACCCGCAGTATAAACGAGCTGGGTGCTGGGACCGTAGAGGATGTAGCCCGCGATGACCTGCTCGTCGCCGGGCCGCAAGATGTCGTCGATTCCGGTGCCGTGGTTTTTCGGCCGCTTGCGGACCGAGAAAATCGTCCCCAGCGCCGCATTGACGTCGGTGTTCGAGGAACCATCGAGGGGATCATAGAGCAGGACGTAACTGTTTTCACGGCAGTTGGCAGGGTTGTGATGCGCCTTCTCCATCTCTTCGGAGACCAGGCTGCACACGGGATGGCCGCGCTCGAACGCTTCGAGAATTACTTCGTGAGTCCATTCGTCGAGCTTCTTTACGTTCTCGCCCTGGACATTGGTTTCGCCCGTGTAGCCGAGCCGCCCATTGATTGAGGCGCGCGCGAGTTCCCTGGAAATTCGCTCGGCGAGTATCTCGATACGTCCGAGGATCAGGGCCAGGTCGCCAGCCGCAACTCTGATCCCCTGTCGCGTCAGCGCGTGCCGCGTCAGAGTCGTTCCACGCATAGAAGCCTTCCCCCAAAATGAGCCATCGAAGTGCCCAGTTTCAACGGCTCGCGCCCGTCTGCATCTTCCGCTACCGAAAGATGATTGGGAAAGCAACTTTCACACAAGCGCCACAGATAGCAAGCGAAATCTTCATCGGGTCGCCGGCGTGGCGGGTATTTCGAGAAAGATCGAGGCGTCGCCAGAGCAGACGAGTCTCTTGGCGCGCGGCTATAGGGCGCGATTGCTGATTCCGGTCTTGTTGATGGAAGCAACAAACGGGGCAGGATTCTTTCGTGCGAATCGATCCAAGCGTCGCAGATTCTCCTTGAGTAAAGCGGCCATGTCCTCGCCGCTGAGATTTCCTGATGAAAAGGCAAATATTTTCAATTTATGTTTGATGATCTTCGCCTTCTCCAGGGGGCTGTATCGCTGAGCCTTATCCTTGGTCAGCACGGCCCAGCCTTTCTCTCCGGGAAGGGACAGCCAGTGTTCGTCCAAGGTGCCGCGCGGAAAGTCCGCTAGATGGCGTTCAAACGGAAACGATTCGTCTTTGAGGACCTCTAAAATCTTGAGGCAGTCACAAAGGTTCTCGTCCAGATATAGCGTGGTCTGGTAGTCATGCGGCGGTCTTGCGGTACTCCCCTTCCCACCGGATCGCTTCCCAGATTTCCTTCTCGCTTCGGCCATATTCTTTTGCAAGCGCGTTAGGGTCTTCTCTCGCTGCGAAGCGAGAAGCGATAACGGCGGTGGAAATTCCTGTTCCGTCGATTACCGATTTTCCGAAAGAGATCATTGGCGTCATCGAAATAATCTTCGGCTCGTTTGGCCGCTCTTTGTAAACAAACGGATAATACTTGACGAGACCGTCAGCGTTCCAGGCTATTCGCTCAAGATACACGTCCATGATTTCCTTGAGAGTAAGCTGCCCCCCTTTTGACAGATTGACGGGAGCACTATGTGGCGATTCTTGAAGGAAAAGATCGACGCCATCAGTCCTGAAGCGCTCATCAAGGAGGGGATGTTCAGAATTGAACGTCTTTCTGAGCGTTTCGAGACCGTTCCGTACCTTTTGCATCCGAAGCTTATACCGAACGGTAAGCGCCTTTAGAGCATGACATTCAATCAAGTTTACGAAAGACAATTCTGGCGGAGTGCTCGAAGCCAGTTTGATGAGCGCCGAATGATAACGACGCCCGGCAATCCAGTACATTAGCGTCGTGTAATTGACACTCAGGATTCTAGCGGCTTCTGCTGGAGAGTAAGCAGGAGCAGCCAGCAGCTCGTTTTTCTTCCAGTTGTGCATCGCTCCCCTTGTGTGACTTCCGTACCATCGCCGATCCTTCTGAAACAATAGCACAACGTCGGGCGGCGCGCCGCGAGCATAGTGCGGGCGCCCTACAGAGCGCGCCAGGAGCGGCCGTCGGCCGCCATCATCAGGGCGGCCTCCAGCGGTCCCCACGAACCGGCGGAATAAATCGGTGGATCGTCGGGTGACTCGAGCCACATGCCGAGAATGGGATCGACGAGCTGCCAGGAGGTCTCGACCGAATCGCGCCGCATGAACAGGGTCTGATCGCCGAGGATGATGTCGCGCAGGAGGGTCTCGTAAGCCTCGGGCGTGGTGGTCGCGTAGTGAAAATCCACCGCGACCTGCTGGAGGCGCACCTGCGCGCCGGGAACCTTGGACACGATGTGGACCGACAGGCCTTCATCGGGCTGGATGCGAATGGTCAGCATGTTGGGCGCGAGATGGGCGCGGGGGTTGGAGTTGTAAAGGATGCGCGGCACCGACTTGAAGTAAATTGCGATCTCGCTCGTGCGCTTGGGGAGCCGCTTTCCGGTGCGCAGGTAAAACGGCACGCCAGCCCATCGCCAGTTGTCGATCCAGCACTTGAGCGCGACGAAAGTCTCGATGCGGGAATCGGGCGCGACGTTCTCTTCTTCGCGATAGGCGCGGGCCGGCGCGCCGGCCACCAGGCCCGCGCTGTATTGGCCACGCACCACGAACTTTTCTATCTCCTCGTCGCTGAACGGACGGATTGATTGCAGTACGTCGAGCTTCGCGTCGCGGACCGAATCGGCCGCCGTGCTCCGCGGCGGTTCCATCGCGATTATGCTCAGGACCTGGAGGATGTGGCTTTGCACCATGTCGCGCAGGGCGCCGGCGGTCTCGTAGTATGCGGCGCGCGCGCCGACGCCTTCTTCTTCCGCAACGGTAATCTGCACGTGATCGATAAAGCGCGAGGTCCACAGCGGCTCGAAAATCGCGTTGGCGAACCGCAGGACCATCAGGTTTTCCACGGTCTCCTTGCCCAGGTAATGGTCGATTCGGAAAATCTGGCTCTCGTGGAAGTGCATCGCGATGCGATCGTTGATGGCGGTGGCGCTCGCGAGGTCGTGGCCGATTGGTTTTTCGACCACGACGCGCGTGAAGGTTCCGTCGCCGTTGGGCGGATGGATCATCTTCGCATCGCGCAGTCCGGTCGCGCAGGTTTCGATGAAGTTGGGCGGGATGGCGAAATAGTAGATGCGGTTTCCGGCGGTGCCGAAGTCGTGATCGGTCTTTTCCAGATGCGTGCGCAGGGTCTGGTAGTCTGCGGCTTCATTGAAGCGGCCGCGCACGAAGCTGAGCATGCGGGCGAACCGGTTCCATTCGTCTTCGCGGATCGGGCGGCGGGAATTTTTCTGGATCGCGTCGCGCGCAAAGGCGCGGTAGCTATCGTCGTCGAACTCCTCCATCGAGAAGCTGACGATCGCGGCGTGCTCCGGCAATTCGCCATCGAGCCCGAGATTGTAGAGCGCGGGAAGGAGCTTGCGATGGCTGAGCGCGCCGGCGCCGCCAAAGATCGCAAGCGCGCAGGGCGGGTACTTGATCTCGGCAGGCCGGCCTAGCGGTGTCAGAACAACAGTCGGCTCCGGATTAAGACCCATCGCGTGATCAACTCCTAGTAAGCAGGGTGCAAGCAAGCCTTATGGAGACCCACTGTTGCTTCCATTGAGGCTAATGGAAGGCCCTGGGCGAGCAAAGCGGGAAATCATTAAGCATATGAGAACGCCCGAATTGCGCGGATACCACGGATTAAAGATCGGACCTGAATTCGTCTAAGTACCTGAAATATAGTGATGTTTTCACTGCGGCGGACGAATCTGGTCCTGCATCACAAGGGTGCGAAACTCGTTGCGCTGGAAAATCCCGGCGACCGCGCGCGTCATCGCGACCGACAGGACTTCGCCGGGTTCATCGTAGATTCCGGCTTCATCTTCAGGACCGAGTCCGAAGCTGCCGACCGGGGGGTCGTTGTAGGTTGATTGAAGGGTCCCCTGCCAGAACGGGATGCTGAAGGGGGGCTTGAAAACGATCACGGTGACCGCGAAGTCGGCCGCGGTGCTCCATACGGGACCGTATCTGCCATCGGGTCCCCGGCGTTTGTTCACCCAACATCGCTTGATCTGGCTAGCGATGACGTAGTCTTCGCCCTTCACTTTGCTCGGCGTGTAGTCGGTATAGTCCGCCGCCTGCGCGATCATCCCCGCTTCCTGCGCCGCGCCAGCGATCGCTTTCTGGACGGTCGGCCCCAGCGGATCCGCATAGAGCCGCTGAATGAGCTGCCCATCCTGTCCGATGGTCGCGCCGATGGCGGGTTTTCCATCCAACGGCGCGTGATCCGCCGCTCCGGTGCCGCTGAAATCGCGATCGTCCTCCGACACGAGTACCAGAGCGGTGCGGGTTGGATAACTGCCCTGATAGCCCTTCACCTGGAACGGGTAGTACTCGAGCGTTTGGACCGAGCTCCCGACCGTCGGCTCGCCGGTCGTGGTCGCGCATCCCGCCATCGTGAACAAGATCGCCACGGCGACAACGACACGCTGGGCGGCGGGAGCTTTCATTGGGGGAATTCCTAATTCTGTGCGGCGGCCTGCGTCCGTTCGCGGAACAGGAACAGCGTGCCACCGACTTCGACTCGATCGCCGCTCTTCAGCGGATGACGCCCGCCGATCGGCTGCCGATTCACCATCACCTGGCCGCCACCGGTCGGACTGATGTAATAGACACGGCCCTCCTGGCGGATGATCGCGTGATGGCCCAGTACGGCTTTGTCGCCGAACAGTCCGATGTCGCATTCCTCGGCGCGGCCGACAATCGTAACCGCCTTGTTGAGCGGATATTCCCGCCCTTCACGCGCGTTGCGGCTGGCAGACCGCACGACCATCAGCCATCCGCGTTTCAGCAGCTCGCCAACCAATCCGATGAAAAATCCGATGAGCGCGCCCAAAACGACGATCGCGATCGCGCGGCCGAACGCCTGCGGAAAGGTCGTCGTGAGGCTCTGGTAGAAGAATCCTCCCAGCGCGCCGCCGACCAATCCGCCGACAGCGCCGTTGCGCCGGCGCGCATTCGATCGCGACGCCCAATTGACGCCGAGGCCGACCAGGATGCCGAGGACAGACCATCCCAGGATGCGGCCATTGAATCCGCCCAGGAAGTCGAACGCGACCTCGCCGACCAGGAGTCCAAGAGCGCCGCCAAAGGCTCCGATTACTCCGCCGCTGCGGATGCCGCGGGCTGCCTGGCGCCATTGGCCGACACTCAGCGCCTCGATGCTGGCGAGAAAAGCGCCGATAAAAAAGCCGATTAGAGCGCCCAGCAGAAGATCGCGGGCATAGACGTAGTGAATGCCGAGGAACGGCTCAGCGGCGCCCCATGCGGCAAGGCCTCCGAGCCCTCCCGCAGCGGCATAGAAGAGCAATTTTTCGCGGGACAGATTGCTTGCCATATGAGGACAGACGACAGCATGGCGCGCCAGCCGCCGCCGTTCAAGCAAGTTTCAGTTGGAGCAGATTCCGAAAGATAAGACGAATCCGCGGATTTCGCGGATTCAGAAAGATCAAATCCGTGAAATCTGCGTAATCTGCGGATTCCTGTTTCTAAGCTGCCGCTTGCATCGCGGAGCCGGCCGGCTTGGACGATGCCAGCGAGAGAACGGCGCGGTAGCCGGGCTTGATCTCCATGCGCGGGCCGTAGCCCTTAGCCAGCAGCATCGCGTGCATCTTCGGCTGATTGTAATTCGGCACCGCCATTACGAGGTGATGCTCGAGATGGAAGTTCACGAAATAGGGCGCGATGAACGCGCGCGCAAACCAGTTGGCATAAGTGGTACGCGTGTTGCGGAACGGGTCGTCGTTGTCGGTGACCATCGAATGTTCGGCGATACTGCGAAACCGCTCGACCATCGAGAAGAAGGTAAAGTACGGAACCATCCACAAAGCGGGATAGAGCCACCAATGACCGGTCAGCGCGAGAATCGCGAAGAGGACCGCATTGGAGATAATGCCGCCGCGAAGCCGATCCCATCCTTTGCCGAGCCTGATGCCCCACGGCTCGCCGGGTTTTCCGAATGAGCGCCGAATCAGCGCGACTCGCTGCTTGTATGCGGTCTGTCCGGTCAGATCGCGGATAATTTTGCGCTTGAGGCTCTCGCGCGTAATCGGAAACGGCGCCGAGAGTCCCAGGTCAGGGTCGTTCTTCTGCTGCGTGAATCGATGATGAATGATGTGGTACGCGCGATAGGCATACAGGTCCGCGAGCAGCAGATTGTCGGTGAGCCACGAGCCCGCAAAATCGTTGAGGCGCATGCTGTTGAAGAGCAACCCGTGCGCGGCATCGTGCGCGAGGATGGCAAGGCCGAGCTGGCGCGCGCCGATTATCACAACCGCGAGCAGGAACGTGGCCGGATTCGGCCACCACACGAACATCGCCATTGCGGCGAAGATCACCGCCCACGCGTGAAAGACCATCCACGCGCCGCGCAGATCGGATTTGCGCTTGAGCATCAGGAGTTCGTCCGGAGTAAAAATGTCGCGGGCTGCGAACATGCTATCCTCCAATCTTCCCGGCCCAGCGGCCGGCGGAAGTATCAGGGCTGACCGGGAACATAACAAGAAATGACCGGGAATGCAAATTCCAGTTATGAAGCTCCGCGCGCCCTGACCGCCAAGGAGCTGGTGATCGACTTCCTGTCCAACCGATCGCCGGGCGAGATGCCGGCGCGCGTCGTGGTCGACACGGCAGCCGCGCTCGGATTTTCAGAGCAGAGCATCCGGATGGCGCTGACGCGCCTGGTCGAGGACGAGCTTGCGCTGAACACGGGGCGCGGGCTCTATCGGCTCGCGCCGTCCGGCGACGCGATGCGCAAGGAAGTGCGCAAGTGGCGCAACATCGCGAGCCTGACGCAAGCGTGGTCGGGCGGATGGGTGTGCATCTACGATGCGCCGATCGCGCGCAGCGATCGGGCAGCGCTGCGCCGTCATCAGCGCGCGATACGGCTGCGCGGTTTTCGGGAATTGCGGCCGGGTCTTTGGCTGCGCCCGGCGAACTTGCGGCTTTCGATCGCGGAGTTGCGCGACGAACTCGGCGCGCTGGGGCTTCATCGCGACGCGATGGTCGCGGAGATGCGTGAGCTGGACGAGAGAGCGCGCGGTGACGCGATGGGCTTGTGGGACATGCAAGGGCTGCTCGCATCGTACGAGGCTCTGACGCGCGCGATGGCGGCTAGTACGCGCCGCGTCGAACGGCTGCCGCTGGCGACGGCGGCAGGCGAGACGATGGTGCTTGGGCGCGACGTGATCCGCCACATCAACCTGGACCCGCTGCTGCCGGAGGAGCTGATGCCGCAGCGGCCGCTGCGCACGATGGTCCAGGCGATGATTGAGTACGACACGATGGCGCGCCAAATCTGGCGGCGCTTCATGCGGCAGTTCGATTCTTGAACGCTCGCATCACTGGTGTGAGCGCAGCTCGCGCACGCCGTGTCCGAGGCGGCGGCGCAGGAGTACGCGCAAAGCGACGCCGTCCGCATAGCCAACCTTGGATGCGATTTCGTCCACACTCTCAGCGCTCGTTTTCAGAAGATGCACGGCGAGTTCTGTTCGTAAATCCTGGAAATATGACAGCGGGGATTTTCCCAAAACCTTCTGCATGCGGCGGGCAAGCGTGCGTGTGCTAGTAGCCGTCGCACGCGCGGCGTCATCCAATGAGAATCCTTCCGCGAGCCGTTCGCGCGCCCATCGTTCGAAGCGTTCAACTACGGGATCCGCATGGGCAAGATGGCTCGGGATCATATAGGCGGCTTGCGATGGCCGAGTATCGACCACGAGGTACTTCGTGGTCATAGCGGCAAGATCGGGACTGGCCTGCCTGATCAACCACAGTGCCATATCGAGATGACTCAGCGCCGCGCCGGCTGTCACCAATTGACCAGACGGAATGATGATGCGCGATTCGTCGAGGCGCACCTTCGGATAGCGCTGCCGAAACAGCGGCGCCAGCCACCAGGTCGTGGTTGCGTCCTGACCATCCAGCAACGCTGATTCGGCAAGAACGAACGTACCGATACAGGCGGCTGCGATCGTGGCGCGTTGGTCCGCCCATCGCCGCAGAACATGGCCCGCGTCATTCACGTCCTGCCGAGCCAGTGCTGCCAGGAGAGGAGCTGGCATTTTGTAGCCGAGGGCAGGGACGACCGCCAAATCCGGGGCATCCCGGCCGGTAACGGGAACCACCGGCACGCTCAACCCCTGTGCAGTCCGCACGGTTTCTCGAACCCCGACGATACTTACCTCGAAACGCAAAGAGGTTAGCCCGAAGAGCTCGGCCAATTCGTTCGCGGTGCCGAAGGCATCGAGCACTGTGGCCAAACCCGTGTCAAAGACGCCATCGAGAGCCAGCACATCGACTTTCATGGCAAGAACGATATCAAAAAAGTCAACATTGCCAATGGACGATGCCTCTTTGCGACCTTATCCTTCAGCGGACGAATGAAAAATATGTTCCATGAGGATGGGCAATATGAAGCTGTACAGTCGCGACCTGAGTAACTTTGCATCGAAAACCCGCATCGTGATTCGCGAGAAAGGGTTGGATGTCGAGATGGTGAGTCCTCCGGGTGGGACGAGTTCGCCGGAGTACAAAAAGCTGAATCCGCTCGGAAAAATTCCGGCGCTTCAGCTCGACGGCGGGCAGGTAATCGCGGAATCGGAGATCATCAACGAATACCTCGAAGACAAATTTCCGGAGAAACCGCTGTTGCCCAAAGATGCGGAAGGACGCGCCAGAGTGCGCGCATTCAGCCGCTTGAACGATCTGTATCTGGATCCGCCGCTGCGTGCATTGTTGCCGCAGCTATTCGGCAAGAAGCTCGAAGACGCTTTCGTTCAGGAAAAGATCGCGGAGATCGGCAACCGGCTCGATCAACTCGAGGTAATGATCGGCAGTCCCTGGGCGGCCGGTGACGCGTTCACCATGGCCGACGCCGCATTAACGCCGACGATCTTCTTTATGGTCAGCATCCTGCCGCAGTTCGGCGCTCAAAGCCCGCTGGAAGGCCGCCCCAAACTGGCCGCCTGGTGGCGGCAAGTCCAGGAGCGTCCGTCCACTAAAGGAACGCTCGGCGAACAGCAGGCTGCGCTGGCTGCGATGATGAAGAAATAGACGACTGCAACAAGGAAACACGGTGGAACATCGAACGCAGATTATTGGGAGTCCTCTATCACCCTACGTCCGCAAAGTGCTGGTGGTTCTCGACCTGAAAGGCATTCCGTACGAAATCGATCCTATCGTTCCTTTTTCCGGCAACGATCGTTTCTCACGCATAAGTCCGGTGCGGCGCATTCCGGTCCTCATCGATGGTGAAATCGCTCTGGCCGACTCTTCCGTCGTCTGCCAATACCTCGAAGACCGTTATCCGGAGCCGATGCTCTATCCCGCCGGCGTCGTTGACCGCGCGCGCGCCCGCTGGCTCGAAGAATATGCCGATTCGCGCATGGGCGAAGTATTCATTTGGCGACTGTTCAACCAGGTCGCGATCAAACCGGCGGTGTGGGGTGAACAAACGGATAAGGCAGTCGTTGCGAAGACCCTTCGGGAGGATATGCCACCAATTCTCGATTACCTGGAGACGCAGGTACCGGTCGAGGGCTTCATCTTTAAGGGCATTTCCATCGCCGACATCAGCATCGCGTGCTTCTTCCGCAATGCGGCATTCTCGCGATTTCAGGTGGACGCCGCGCGCTGGCCCCGAACGGCAGCGTTTGTTGAACGGGTGCTGCGGGTGGAAAGCTTCGAGAAGCTCAAGCCGATTGAGGAACGGTTGCTGCGCACGCCGCTGATGCAGCATCGGGCGGTGCTCACGGAAATGGGAGTGCCGGTAACGCAGGAAACATTCGGCACGGCGGAACCACGCCGCGGCATCATGCGGATCGATTAGACCGTCGCGACTGAACCCCTTCCCCTCACAGGCCGGTGAGCTTTTTTTGCGCGGAAGCGTAAGGTCCGCTGTCGGCGCGCCTGCAAGGGTTATGTCACTTGCACCGACAAGGTTTGTGAATCGCGAGCGCTAATGCGCCCGCTGAATAGTGACCCTCTCTTTGCGCCCAAAAAGATGGGCGCCGTTCTCCCCCGGTCTGGGGGAGAAAACCAAGGGGTACGGACCGGCAAGATCGGTAACAAAATAGACCGGCAACATGGGTAACAGATTAGAAGTCATGGCAGGAGGAAGCAGCGGATGCCGTGGCGAGAGGTCTGTTCCATGGACGAGAAGATGCGG
>JBKQNE010000286.1:0-6136 GCA_052146355.1 Binataceae bacterium (SeqCode)
GGGCGTTACCCGCGAACCTTCTCGCAACCGCGAACGATCAGCTCAAGCAAGTCGAAACGGTGGCTGCCGGTTCGTCGGCAGAATCGTGCAAAGCGACCCTGGGACTCGTGCCGCATCAAACGGAGCCCTTGGTGATACGCCACGAAGAAGACGAAAATTCGCTTTCTTCAGATTGATCCTCTCGCTCGCTATAGCTCAGTGCTACGGCGCTTTTGATGCTCCGCAGCATGCGGTGGCCGCGGGCGCGGACGGAGCACAGCACGACTCCGATGGCTGCTGCTTGGCAAGTTCGAGACGCGGCGTCACGTCGTTGCCGTACACGGTGCTTTCACCAAAGGTGTGAAACGTTTCCCAAGAAATGCCGCTCGGGTCGGAGACCCATCCTTTGTCGCCGCGCGCATAGCAGCAGGTGGCGTTCTCCTGTTTGCGTACTGACTCGCCCGCATCGCTAAGGCGGCCTGCGATAGTCGCAAGGTCATCGCTCGACTCCACCTGGAGACCCAGATGGTCGATTTCAGGCTTCGAGGCTCCCGAGGTGATTGCAAAGTTGACGCGCGGATCATCGAGCATCCATTTCGCGTAGTCGGGCTTGATAACCGCCGGCGTGGCGCCGAACAGTGTCGAGTAGAAGCGCACTGACGAATCTAGATCGGCGACGTGGACATGGACGTGAAACCGTTTCATTACGATACCCTCCTGTTGTGTTTCGTTGATGTTGCTGTCTGCTGAGGCGCGTA
This sequence comes from Binataceae bacterium (SeqCode), assembly GCA_052146355.1. Classification (GTDB taxonomy): domain Bacteria; phylum Desulfobacterota; class Binatia; order Binatales; family Binataceae; genus JAFAHS01. The sequence goes on from JBKQNE010000286.1 coordinate 738, forward strand.
TCCCGGCGTGCCGCTCGCGACGTCTGCGGGGGAAGCGCATAACTCCGGTCGGCCGCCGCAGCAGTTTTCCGTCAGGTACGCGAGCACATCGCTCATCGCCTTGAAATTTGCGCTGTAAATTATCGATCGGCTTTCGCGCCGTGGGGTGACCAGGCCCGCGAACCTTAGCTGATTCAGATGAAATGACATCGTTGGCGAGGGCTGCCCAAGTCGCGTTCCGATTTCGCCGGCCGGCAAACCTTCGGGGCCCTTCTGCACCAGCAGGCGAAAGATGTCGAGCCGGGTCTCTTGCGCCAGGGCGCCGAGCGCCGCGATTACGGTTGACTTCTTCATGATTCTATATTTATAAAGATATCGCAGAGCGAAGTCAAGGAACCGATACCATGGATATCAATCAGCCAATCACCGGCCCGGTCGTCTGGAGGGCGAGCCAATGAAACTCAAAGAGGCCAAACCTCTGCCCTCCTCTGACTGACCACCTTTGCGTCCACACGACAGCGATGGCTGCGGTCCTGTGTCTTCTCTTGCGCGTCTGATATTTCTATGTTACTAGAACGATCGGAATGTTGCAGAAGCGGGTCGAGCAGTTCGCGGCGCTGGGGCAGGAAGATCGCCTTGAGATTTTCCGTCTGTTGGTGCGCGCCGGGCCTGAAGGCAGCTGCGTCGATGACATCAAGCGACGCCTCAAGATGCCGGGGTCCACCCTTTCCCATCATCTCGATACCCTGGCACGCTCACGCTTGCTGACTGCCGAACGCTGCGGCCGTTTCATCTGTTACGCCGTCAACTGGCAGGAGGCCGCCAGCCTGATTCGCTTTCTGACCGAAGACTGCTGCTCCGAGATGCTCACCAGATTCGCTCAAGCCGAGGCTAACTTGAATGGCAAATCGAGACGCGGGCTGGCGCAGAGAGCCGCTCAGGACGACACCGATATGTCACGGAGATGAGAACAATGGATGATCAGGCATCAATCAAAGAACAAGTCCGGGAGCGCTATGCGCGCGAGGCAGATCGCGTTCGTCAGGGCGCGGGTAATGCTTTGTGCTGCGGAACCACAAGCTGCTCGAGCGATCCCATCACGTCCAACCTATATCGCGATGAAGAAACCGCCGGGCTGCCGACCGATGCGGTCGCGGCGTCACTAGGCTGTGGAAATCCAACCGCGCTAGCGGAACTGAAACCTGGCGAAACTGTACTCGACCTTGGATCGGGCGGCGGCATCGATGTGCTGCTTTCCGCGCGCCGGGTCGGCCCGACCGGCAAGGCCTATGGGCTCGACATGACCGACGAAATGCTCGCGCTTGCGCGCGAAAATCAGCGCAAGGCCGGAGTGGATAACGTGGAGTTCCTCAAGGGCGAAATCGAGAACATCCCTCTGCCGGACAATTCGGTGGACGTGATCGTCTCTAACTGCGTCATCAATTTGTCGGTGGACAAGGCTCGAGTTCTTCGGGAAGCCTTCCGCGTGCTTAAACCCGGTGGACGCTTCGCGGTCTCCGATGTTGTGGTGCGAAGCGAAATGCCGCCCGAGATTCAGAAGCGTCTTGAGCTTTGGGCTGGTTGCATTGCCGGCGCCCTTCAGGAAACCAACTACCGATCGAACCTGGCAGCGGCCGGGTTTGAACAGATCGAAATTGAACCAACCCGGATCTACACCGCAGCTGATGCGCAGACGATTCTCGCTGGCAACGAGGACCTGGAGAAGATTGCGAAGGCGGCCGAGGGTAAGTTCATGAGCGCCTTCATCCGTGCGCGGAAGCCTTTTTGAGAAACCTGCGATGAGCGCTCCTGAAATACCCATACACAGTCCAGCTGCGTGGTCTCGGTTTCAGAAGTGATATCAGTCCAATAATGAGCAGCCCATCGGCAGCGGCCGACGCACCCATGGCACGCTTCTGAATGGTATAGTCTGAGACGATAGAAATGGATGCGGGGAGAGGCTGCGATGCGGAAAAGGATGCTGTTTGAACTTCGGGACGAAGCTGGAAACCGCCGGGCGGTAGCGTCTTTCTATGCCCAGCGCTGGTCAAGGGGTTGGCTTGCCGTTCCTGGCGTAGCTTCGGAAAGCCTTCGTGGAGCAGAAGGAGAGCGGCTCAAGCCATTCGCAGTTGACCAGTTGGGTGACGAACCTGGTTATCCAATTGAAGTCTCGGCCGACCAAGAGTTTGGGCGGCGAATGCTCACGTTGAAGTGGGTCGCGGAGGAATCGCCCGTGTTTCTCGGCGTTGAAGAGGACGGAACTCTATCGGGATTTCGTGATCCGACGCTCCGGAATGATCGTCCGCAGATTAGGATTCGTTTGCGTGCCGACGGTACTGCACGAGTAGATCCCGTGTCAGAACAATAGCGCAGGCTCCTCTGATCGTCGCCACCTGCCTGCACAAGGAGTCTCGGCGTTCGGGTCTTAGAATCGAGCGCTCGGAGGGAGATTACCCTTATCGCCGTGGACATGAAGGAATGGAACTCCTCGTGGTACAAAGGCTTGATCACCTCTTACGCAGCAAGAGGCGAAAACAACCCGGTGAGAATCGCAAAAACGATCCGGACTACGATAGCCAACGGACTTCTCAACCGCGGCCGATCCACGCGATGCTAGGGATTATCGAGACGGAAACCGTGAAGGTCGCAGATTAGTCTTTGAGAAGGGCCCGCAGACGGTTCTTGAGCGTCATCTCGGCGGGGCTGCGGGGTGCGGATTCTAGCCAATTTTCAGAATCTCGAACGCGCACACAATGCTCCGTCTCCGGCTGTTGGATTCGTACGGCCACCGTAGCGGGTATGTGCTGAGAATCGTCGCTCAATTCGTTTTCGCGGAATAGCCGCACGGGTCCGCCAGCATGGCGCTGATGCTATCTTTATTCGCGATGGCGGACCACGTTTTGATCCGGCGTTTTCGGCCTTACTACCGCGTCGAGGGGCAGAAGGATTGGGCGTTCGTCTGCACCGCCTGCAAGCCGGAGAAGCGATTCGCGATGCGATCGAATGCGCCGGCCGAGCACGAGCGCTGCCGCAAGGAACTGTTCGACCATCTGCGCCTCGTGCATCAGCTCTAATCGCGAAAAATTGTAATTCCGAGCGGTTCCGCCTTGGCGAGGATCTGCTTGGCGTGCGTCTCGCAAAGGTCTTTGCGCCAGAACGCGATGCCCACGTGTTCCAGGCACTCGATCTGAAGCACGGCGCGCCTGCGACAACCCTTCTCTTTCAGATCGCATTGCGCGAGGTACTTGATGACACCGGCCCGGACGGCATTGGTCCGCGGCTTGCCTTCATAGCTATTCCACCATCGCGCGCCGACCTGATTCATCGGGGCCGATTATCGCCGATGGGCCCCGAATCCGCCAAGGAGGCTGCGGGAAGTCCGACTCGAAGCGGCGCGCGGAGTTGGCGAAGATTCATCTCGCGAAGAAGTTTCTTCGCCTTGATGATGCGACCTACCGGACGATGCTGCGGAATCTGACCAAATCGTTTGCGCCGCCGGCGGGCAAGAACAGCGCGCGCGATCTCGATGCGAGTGAACGCCGGTGCGTGCTCGATCATCTCGGCAAGCTCGGGTCTATGGCCGCGGGCCGCGCGCGATGTGCGCAGCGGCGGTCACTTGAGACATTCCAAATTCGTTGCACCGCTCGAAGACAAGGATCCAGCGCATGTTATTCGTGAGCTTCCTTGAGCGATGCACGAAACATGTGAGACAGTCCTAACTCGTATAGTGATCAACCATGTGCGGCCGTTTCACCCTGACGCGTCAAGATAGGCGGGAGGTCGCTGAACTCCTTGGTGTGAACGAGAACGACCTGCGTGACTACCGACCGCGCTTCAATATCGCGCCGACCGATCAACACTTCATCGTTACTTCCGAGTTCGAGCGCCGACAGGCGCAGCCTGCGAGGTGGGGTTTGGTTAATCGATGGGCGAAAGATAGAAACCGGGCCAGTCAATGCATCAACGCGAAGTCCGAGACGCTTGAGCAGCGCACGACGTTTTGCGAAGCATTCTCGCAGCGCCGTTGCGTCGTTCCGGCTGACGGGTTCTACGAGTGGACGGGGCCCAAGGCCAAACGGCAGCCGTTATGGATTTATCCACGCGCGGGCGGACTGCTCCTGTTCGCCGGACTGTATGAATCCTGGCACCCGGAAAAGGATCGGAGCGAGACGACCTTCACCATCGTGACCTGCGCTGCGAATGCAGTGATCTCCGAAGTTCACGATCGCATGCCGGTAGTGCTCGACGAACGGGCGGCGGAAGATTGGATGAACACGCGAGAGCAGGATCCGCTCTCACTGAAGCGCCTGCTAAGGCCGGCGGCAGCCGATCTTCTGTTGATGCGGCCTGCGTCGCCGCTCGTGAACAGCGTGAAAAACGACGGGCGGGAGCTTCTCGAGAAAGACAGCGCCCCGAATCTGCAACTGCGGTTGATCTAGAAGCATATGGTGGACTAAGCGGTCCGCTGAGAAGGAGCGATGTGGGCGCGGATTGGGTAGCCGAAGAATTCTGATGCAAGCTCCGCCAAGAGTGTCCGGTTGTCGGCAAGATAGCGGACGTAGATGTCGTTTCGGGGAATTACGATAAGCATGTCACCAAAGAGTGTGAGGCTTGCTCCTTGTTCCATGAAGCCTGCAAGAGCAGCGCGCCTGCTGCGAATGTGGGTCCGGAAAGCATCGAGGGCACGGTCGGTTGTCGGGTAGATCGAAGCGACTGTTGTCAGCTGTCTGCTGATCTGACGCGTGAGGGTGAGAAGGTCATCGAGGACCTCGCGCTGATCTCGACGCGCGGGAACTGCGGATTCAGGATTGGGAGTAGCTTGAAGTTGATCTTCAAGGTCCTGCCACCATCGATCGAAAGACGTTTCTAGTTCTGTGTCGGAAAGTGCAGCTCCGGGAGCGAGAGAGAGGAGTTTCAAGTTTAGACTACGAACCAGATCGAGAGTGTCAGCTTTGTCTGCCTTTTTTGCTTGAAATTGCCCCAACGGATTTGGGACGTCAGCCGGTTCGAGTTCGAGCAGGTAAGGGCATACAAACGAGGTATCGATGGCCTTGGCCAAGGCTCCAGCCTCGAAAAGAATCCAGGGCTCGCCGAGATTTTCTGGTGTTAGACAGATGATGCCGAACCCAGCCACCTGAAGGTGGTTGGCGATGTTAGGATTCCAGCGAGCGCCAGCGGGAATGTCCTCCTCCGACATCCAGGGCCGGAGGGGTTGGAGTACGCAGCGTAACCAGGTTCTTAACGCCTTTGCTACGTGCTTGCTGCGAACACCCGACCAGCTCAAAAAAACGTCCATCTAGTGTTATGTCTCTGAAGTAAATGTAGCGTTTGTTCGTCTATTCAGCATGGGCGTAAAGAAATGCTGGGTGGAAATAAGCGGAGCAGATCGAGCCGAATTGGAGCACTGGTTGCGGGCACAG